>NZ_JBVIGN010000014.1:95585-258701 GCF_055570785.1 Streptomyces sp. NPDC031100 | reverse complement strand
GCCTTGATCCGCTCGCGCTCGGTCGGCGTACGCCCCGTCGTGGGATCCGGCGTGACGTCGCCGACCGTGAAGATCCCGAACTGCATGGTCGCTCACCCTCCAGGTGGTTGATATGTCAACCGCAGCGGGTCAACGGATCACGGAGCGCTTCTATTCCGGCACTCCGGCCCGAAGAAGGAGGCTCAGCGCCGCGGCGGATTCCTGCGCGGCGTGAGGACGGCGTTCGGCAGGGCGGGAGCGGGCAGGCGACCCCCGGGGTACCCGTCGACGGCACCGAACCGGTCGGACTCGCTCTCCCAGTCCTCGCGGGCCCGGACGATGTCCTCATGGCTGCGCCCGACGAAGTTCCACCACATGACGATCTCCTCCCCGAACGGCGGGCCGCCGAGCAGAATCGCCCGCGCCGGGCCGTGCGACTCGTTCGTCAGCGTCAGGGTGTCGAGACCGGTGGGCGCGTAGCCGAGTTCGGCAGGGCGCAGCAGGGTGTCGACCAGGCGGACGTCCCCACTGTCCACGAGAACGCCGTGCTCGAAGTCGGTGCCCACGGCGAGCGAGATCGTCGCACCCGGTTCGATCAGGATCTCGGCGCCGAGCAGCGGGGTGAAGGTCCGCACCGGCGAGGTGCTTCCGGCGACGGAGCCCAGGAAGACCCTGATCTCCGCCCCGTCGACGCGCACGGGTTCGGGCACGTGATGCTGGAAGTCGCGTGCGGCGTCCCGGTGCCGATCGGGCAGCGCCACCCACAGCTGGACCCCGTGCAGAATCCGGGTGCGCGGCGTGGAGACCTCCGAGTGGCTGATGCCGTACCCGCCTGTCATGAGGTTCATCTCGCCGGGCCGGATGAGAGCGTGCGTGCCGAGGCTGTCGCGATGCTCCACTTCTCCGCTGAACAACCAGCTCACGGTCTGCAGGCCGGTGTGCGGATGGGGAGCCACGTCCATGCCGCGGGTCGCGGCCACGTCGACAGGGCCGTAGTGGTCGGCGAAGCACCAGGCTCCGATCAGCGTCCGTGCCCGCTGCGGCAGCGTCCGCCGTACGAGCATCGCGCGCGGGCCGCCCAGGGGCACGTCCCGCGCGGAGAGCACCTCGACGCGGGGC
This sequence comes from Streptomyces sp. NPDC031100, assembly GCF_055570785.1. Classification (NCBI taxonomy): domain Bacteria; kingdom Bacillati; phylum Actinomycetota; class Actinomycetes; order Kitasatosporales; family Streptomycetaceae; genus Streptomyces; species Streptomyces sp. NPDC031100. The sequence continues at coordinate 257,603 of NZ_JBVIGN010000014.1, read as the reverse complement.
GCCTCGACCGGCTGCCGACCGTCCGCCCGCACTCCACACTCCGGTGCCGCGGGTTCGACTTCCAGGTTGCTCACCGGAACCATCTCCCAGAAGGTGTGGTTGTTACATCAACCATGATGACAGAGATTAGGTTGAAGAATCAACCATCACTGGTGGCGCCCGGGACCCGTCTCCCCCAGCTCAGGACGGGTCACGGTTCCTCGTCCAGCTTCTCCACCACACGCTCGGAGATCCGGGCCAGGGTCCGCAGTTCCGCGGGCGTGACATGGTCGAGGAACAGGGCGCGTACGGCCTCGACGTGCCGCGGGGCGGCGGCCTCGATCGCCGCGCGCCCGGCCTCGGTGATCACCACGAACGCGCCGCGTCCGTCATCGGGACACTCTTCCCGAGCCACCAGCCCGCGCTTCTCCATGCGACCGATGTGATGGGACATCCGGCTCTTCTCCCACTCCACCGCGCGGGCCAGATCCAGGAACCGCTGCCGCCCTTCCGGTACGTCCGTCAGATTGACCAGGACCGCGAAGTCCGCGGCCGACAGGTTCGACTCCGCCTGCAACAGACGCGCGAGCCGGCCCACGAGCCGCTCATGCAAGCGGACGAAGCCCCGCCAGGCCCGCTGCTCTTCCGGTGTCAGCCACTGCACCGTCTCGTCCATGAGCGCAGTGTAGACATGGTTGACATTTCATCGAACTGATCCCCTACCCCGTCCGACTCGGTCGACGGATCGAACTGGCGGGAGATCCTCGTCGCACAGGGCAACCACACCGGCATCGCCCGCGCTGTTCTGCCGGCCTGAACGAGGCGTCTCCCCATCCCGCCCCTCCTCGGCGCCGCGGCACGGAGTCTCCCTCCGTCCCGCGGGCGGACTGACGCTACCCCGTCGACGTCTTCGCACCCCGGACCAAACAGGTGATCTTGGAGCACGGTGACGCATACCGAATGCTTCCGAACCCCGCCCGTGCATGCGCGCCAAGCCGGTCACCGCGGGGGAAGGATCGCGGTTGGGGATCTTGGTGCACCCCGTTCACCTGCAGACCCGCCTGCCCCACAGCCATGTCGCGGGGCGGCACCGGGTGTGCCTCCCCGCCCTCCCATCCTCGAAGAACGGAGACACACTCATGGCGATGACGGTCGAAAGCGTCGAAGCCGAGATGGAGGCCGCGAACCAGGCCGGCGATCCGCCCGCCGACACGCTGGTGTCCGATCTGATCGACAAAAAGGAGGTCGACGGGGTCAACGGCCTGTTCCGCACGATCGGAACCCTGAAACCGGGTCAGGACCTGTCGGGCCTGCCCCCGAAGTTGGCGGAGTTCCTCAAGGAGGCGACCGCCGAGCCGCCCGGCTGGAGCGAGGCGGACGTCAAGGCCGCGGAGGGCTTCTTCGACCACCATCACGGGGACGCGTCCATGCTGCAGGGCACGGTCGGCCTGATCGGTACGTATCTGTCCCCCACCGGCGCCTTCACCCTGCGCTCCACCGGGCGTCTGGGCGGGGTGGACGGTCCGGGACGGCGCCTGGCGCAGTCCTCTCGCCTGTTCATCGGCATGGGCGACAGGGGCGCCCTGCGCAACGGCACCCTTGCGGCGACCGTGACCAAGGTGCGCCTGGTTCACGCCTCGGTCCGGCAGCTGCACAAGAAGAGCGGCGAGTGGGACTACGCCAAGTGGGGCGAGCCGGTCTCGCAGAAGTACACCGCCGGCGCCATCTGTGTCTTCAGCGTCCAGATCCTCGAGGCGCTGAGAAACCTCGGTGTGCACGTCTCCGACGAGGACCGCAAGGGCTTCATGTGCGCCTGGCACTACGTCAACCACTACCTCGGCACACCGGAGAAGTGGCTGATGCCCAAGGACGTCGACCTGGTCGACCGGATGTGGAGGATCGAGCGGGAGAAGGAGTGGAAGGAGAGCGACGACGGCAAGTTCATGACCGAGCAGGCCCTGAAGTTCTACAAGCGGGAGATGGTGCCCCCGCCGGCCTACGATCCGTTCGTCGCGATGGTCCGCAAGGCCTTCGGGGACAAGTACGCCGACATGGCCGGCATCCCGCGCAACGCCGCCCTCGACACGGGCGCCAAGATCGCGTCGGCCGGCCACAGCCTCGTCAGCAACACCTTCGGCGGCACCCTCGGCGGCACCGCCCAGAAGGCCGTCGGGACCAATCCCTACGATGCGATCCTGGGCCAGGCGTCGAAGGCGTTCAACAAGGTCGAGGAGTACGCCCTCAAGCACGACCAGGACGACCAGCCTCAGATGCACCAGGAACTCCACGACAACCGCTGACCCCCGGCGGGCGGCCGGCACCGTGCCCCCTGCGCCGCGGGGATGGGGGGCACGGCACGGGTAGCTCTCGGCATGCAGAAGTCCGCGGAATGCGGCTGCCGTTGACGGATCTGACCGGTGAGACGGCGGGCCTGCGGGTCCGCGCACCTCTACCCCTGAGCCAGGACCCGGGAGCCTTGTCCGCCCGTCGTTCGCCGCAGCCGACATACCCGTCGCCGCCTTGCTGCGGGAGACGTATACGGCAGTAAACGAAGGGGAGTTCTTGCCGCACTGCAAGTCGCCGTCCTCGACGGGCATCTCACCTCACACACGACCCTGTGCTGCGCGGGCTGTCCACACCATCCCCCTGACGGCTTCGACAACCCTGCATGAATGGGCGGAATCTCCGCCGGGCTTCGCTAGGGTCGTTGCACCGGCCACCGTCTTGTCATCCCCATAACGGGAACGGCTGGCCTCAGCCTTGAGGAGCTCGTATGCCCTACTACGACCTCGGCAGCCACGGCCGGCGCGTGACGACGTCGTCCTCCGAGGCGCAGACGTGGTTCGACCGCGGGCTGAACTGGACGTACGCCTTCAACCACGAGGAGGCCGTCCGCTGTTTCGAGGCCGCCGCAGCGGCGGATCCCCACTGTGCCATGGCCGACTGGGGCCTGGCCTACGCGCTCGGCCCCAACTACAACAAGCCCTGGGAGTCCTTCGACGAGCAGGACCTGGGGCGGACGGTGGAGCGTGCGCATGCCGCCGTGCAGCGCGCACACGCGAAGGCTGCCGGCGCCGCCCCGGTCGAACAGGCCCTCATCGGTGCCTTGCACGCCCGCTATCCGCGGGTCCAGGCCCCGGCCGCCGAGGACTGTTCCGTGTGGAACGTCGCCTACGCCGACAGCATGCGGGACGTCCACCGACTGGCGGCCGACGACCTCGACGTGGCCACCCTGTACGCCGACGCCCTGATGAATCTCACGCCCTGGAAGCTCTGGGACATCCGCACGGGCAGGCCGGCCCCGGGTTCGCGCACCACCGAGGCCAAGGCGGTGCTCGAACGGGCGATGGCCACGGAGGCGGGCGCGCGCCACCCGGGCCTGCTCCACCTGTACATCCACCTGATGGAGATGTCCCCGACGCCCGAGGTCGCCCTGCCGGTGGGTGACCGGCTGCGCGGTCTGGTGCCGGACGCGGGCCACCTCCAGCACATGCCGTCGCACCTGGAAGTGCTCTGCGGTGACTACCGCCGGGTGATCTCCGACAACGCCGAGGCGATCGCGGCCGACGAGAAGTTCCACGCCAGGGCCGGGGCGATGAACTTCTACACCCTGTACCGGTGTCACAACTACCACTTCAAGATCTACGGCGCGATGTTCCTCGGACGCTTCCAGGACGCGATCGAAACGGCGGACCGGCTCGAAGCGGCCGTGCCCGAGGAACTGTTGCGCATGGACAGCCCGCCCATGGCCGACTGGCTCGAGGGCTTCCTGGCGATGCGGGTGCACGTGCTCATCCGCTTCGGCCGCTGGGACGACATCCTCATCCTTCCGACACCTGCCGACGCGCAGCTGTACTGCGTGACCACGGCAATGCTGCGGTACGCGCGCGGGGTCGCTCTCTCGGCCACGGGCCGGATCGACGAGGCCGAGGCGGAACGTGAGCTCTTCCGCAACGCGGTCGCCCGGGTCCCGGAGACACGGATGCTGTTCAACAACACCTGCTCGGACATCCTGGCGATCGCCGCGCACATGCTGGACGGAGAGCTGGACTACCGCAAGGGGAAGTACGAATCGGCGTTCGCGGCACTGCGTCGGTCGATCGAGCTGGACGACGGCCTTCCCTACGACGAGCCGTGGGGGTGGATGCAGCCCACCCGGCACGCATACGGCGCGTTGCTCCTCGAACAGGGCCTGGTCGCGGAGGCCGAAGCCGTCTATCGCGCCGACCTCGGACTCGACGACACGCTGCCGCGCGCATTGCAGCACCCGGGCAACGTCTGGGCCCTGCACGGCCTCCACGAGTGCCTCGTGCGGCTCGGCAAGGAGGGAGAGGCACAGATCGTGGCCCAGCAGCTGAAGATCGCCGCAGCGATGGCGGACGTACCGATCGAGGCGTCCTGCTTCTGCCGCCTGGACGCGGTCACGGGCTCTGCGCCTGGGCGCGGCTGCTGTACCGGGGAGCAGTGACTATCACAGAGCGGAGCCCTGGCGAAGGCTTCGTGGACATCGGCTGCTCGCCAGGCCGTCGTGCCCGAGCCGGACGAGCCGTACGGCGAAGAGGGCAGCCGCCCGCTGGTCCTGGCCGTGCAGGGTGAAGGCCTCGGTGTCCGGGCGCCCGGAGGCTCAGGTCCTTGCGGAAGATCGGGTGGGCCGGCGGGCGCGCCGGGCGCCGGTGGGGACGCGACGGATCGTCACCACAACGGCGACGCACTGCCCGCCCGTGCGGGGGCTCCGCGAAAACAGCTCTGCCCCGGCTCCTGCCGCTAGAACCACCATGACTGCCGAGGCGGGTGCAGCGCGCGGCTGTGCGTCGTGCGACGTGCTTCATGCACTGCCGCCTTCGTCGGCGCGCCCCCAACCCGGGGACGGCGGCTGCGGCCAGGCCGGCAAACGCGGCAGAACTGTCGGCGGATGGTCGGATACGAGCCCGGCGGCGGAAGTCCGGCCGCTGAGCCAGCCGAGCAGTGCGTGTCCGGGGCCGGCGATCGCGGGGCCATCCGTGCAGAGCTCCCAGGACCGGCCGAGATCGACCGCTTCGACCGAGGAAACGGCGAAGCCTTGAGCCTTGAGTGCGGCGAGCGTGTCATCGAGTGCCCAGGAGACGTACGCGTCCGGCCAGTCCGTCGTGCGGTAGCCGAAGTCCAGGTCCAGGTGGTGGGTTTCAAGTTCCCGCCGACACCGCTGGAGGGTGTACCGGGCCGGGTGCCGCCAGCCTGCCAGGGCCGTGACCATGCTGTCCCACGCCGCCGCAGGCATGTCCTTCGACTCCGCCACGAGCTGCGCCAGGCGGTCATGTACCTCGGCGACGAGTTCGGCGGCGGGCAGCGCGGCGGTCTCCTCCATCGCCTGCACCAGGGCGGCCACACCCCTGCGCGGCCCCGGTTCGGCGCCCGTACGGGCCAGGCGCAGCAGCCACACGTAAGCGTCGGCGGAGTGGGCCACATGGGCGAGCACATGGCCACGCGTCCGGCCCTCGAGCCGCGAGGGGGCTCGCAGTTCAGCATCGGTCCGGCCGACGACGGCCCTGGTAATCCGGCCACTGGACCGGACGACGTCATCGATCAGGCCATCGATGTCGGCCGTACTCATCGCAACGGGACCGGCCACGCGCACTCCTGAGCGTCACAGTGAATCGCCCAGACGCGCGGCACAGACCATGACGGCCGAGCCGCTCCCCGGTGGTACTCCACCCTCAGCGCCAGTCACGGCCCTCAGCCACCCTAAAGGGTGACGACTCCCGAGGACAGGCCACAAACGCCTGCACGTCCCTGGGCGCAACTACGAGTACGGCATGGCCTCGCTATACGCGGACATGGGCGGACGCGACTGCGGAGTTCGGTGCTCCTTCTGTGCTCTTCGGAGGAAGCAACCCTCTGTCCGGAAAGACTCTCGGCTACCTCAGCGAAGATCTGAAGCAGCCGATGGTCGTCTTCCACCTTTGGAACGGCGGCGCGCCCGGGCCGAACCTACAGCAGGCCCACTGCAGGGACGGCGACGTTGAGCGGCCCCAAGCTGATGGGATCCGCAGGGTTGTACAGGACTCCACCGGTGAGCGACTCATCAGGGTTGTCACCCGTGGGCGGCGGCAGGAACTGCGTAGGGCCAGGAACCAGGCCACCCACCGGAAGAGCGTCGAAGCGAGGGGCGGCTGCCGAAACGTTGGACGCGGATAGGCCGAGGCCGCCAACAGCGAGAAGCGTGATGGCCGCAATCCGGGAAGACTTGATCATATAGATCCTTCGAAGCGCTTTTACCATGGCACGACGCGTCTCGACCCAACAGACGGGCATTGCGCGCCCGCCATGTCAACGCGCCGGTCGTCCCCTGGTGACGCCTCGCACGTCTGCTCCCCCCAAAGCCCGTCATCCGACCGGTACATCTGCGCCCCACTCACCCCGTCGTTGACGCGCTCCTGACAACGCACTGATTCCATGGCACTCTGCCCCACGCACGTCTATCCGCACCGCTCTTCGTTCCCCCACCCTGCCCGGACCCGATCAGTCCGGGCACGGCAGAAGGAGACATGCGTGAGACGCCATCGCACAACAACGGGAATTCTGCTGGCCGTTGGTGCCCTGTTCACAGGCGGCCTCGTCGACGCCGGTGCCGCCAACGCGGCCACCCCTGAAGCCACTTCTGGGCACTCGGTGGCAGCCCGTACCGCCTCTGCAGCCGAACAGCACAAGTCCCGCACCTTCTGGACGCCCGAGCGGATGCGCAGCGCCACCCCGCTCGATCTGCTGCTGACCTCCAAGGCCGCCAGGAGCCTGAAGGCTTCCCGGACCGAGAGGCAGGCGACGACGGTCGAACCCACCGCCGCCCCGGCCTCCTTCCCGCAGGCAGGTGGCCCGTGGACCGGCGGCGGGGCCGTCATCACGACGTCGGGCCGGGTGTTCTTCACGTTCCAGGGGCGTACCGCGTCCTGCACCGGCGACGCCGTGACGAGCCAGAACGCCAGCACCGTCATCACGGCCGGACACTGCGTGAAGTATCAGGGCAGCTGGCACACCAACTGGGTCTTCGTGCCCGCGTACAACAACGGCAACGCGCCGTACGGCCAGTGGACCGCGGCCAAGACGCTCACCACCCCGCAGTGGGAGGCGAGTGAGGACATCAACTACGACGTCGGCGCGGCGGTGGTCGCCCCGCTCAACGGCAAGAAGCTCACCTCGGTCGTCGGTGCGCAGGGCATCCAGTTCAACGGCGGCTACAACAAGCAGATGTACTCCTTCGGCTTCCCGGCCGCCTCGCCGTACGACGGTACGAAGCTCATCTACTGCAGCGGCAACAGCTCGAAGGACTTCCTCTTCTCGCAGGACCACAGCCTCGGCTGCAACATGACGGGCGGCTCCAGCGGCGGCCCCTGGTTCACCGGCTTCAGCGAGGCGACCGGCACCGGTCTGCAGGTCTCCGTGAACAGCTTCGGTTACACGTTCCTGCCGAACCGGATGTTCGGCCCGTACTTCGGCAACGACGTCAAGGCCCTGTACGACAAGGCCCAGACCTCCTAGCAGCAGCCGACCAGGACCACCATGCGGGTGGGCGGGGTCGGCTGGCCCTGCCCACTCGACTGCGGCTGTCCAGCCTGCGGGCAGCAGGCGCGCCCGGCGTGAGAGAGCGCACAGGGCGAATGGTGTTCTGCCCCCATACCTCCATGGCCCTCACCCGAACGGCGGAGTCACCAAGAGTGACGGCGATCTAACCTCCAGTGACCGATCGTTGGTGCCTGCCGTGGAGGTATTGCCATGCCCGCCGAGACCCTTCGCCCCCGGCCCGCCGGCCCGACCGAGGTCGGACCGGGCGACCCGCGCTACGAGGCGCTCCGCCGGGGATTCAACCAGCGGTGGGTCGCCAGCCCCGACTACGTGGTGGTGGCCGCCGGCACCGCCGACGTGGTCGCCGCTCTCAACACCTACCTCGCCGGCACGGCGGTCCTCGCCTCGCCGCCAGGCCGGATCACGGTCCGTTCCGGCGGGCACTGCTACGAGAATTTCGTCTGCGGCGACGACGTCGCCGTCATCATCGACGTCAGCACCATGGACGGTGTCTACTACGACCCCGAGATGGAGGCGTACTGCGTCGAGGCGGGCGCGACCAACTGGCACACCGTCACCCAGCTGTACCGCCGCTACGGTCTCACCGTGCCCGGCGGCTCGTGCTACTCCGTCGGAGCGGGCGGCCATATTTCGGGAGGCGGCTTCGGTCTGCTCTCCCGGTGGCACGGCCTCACGGTCGACTACCTGTACGCCGTGGAGGTGGTCACGGTACGCGACCGGACGCACGCCGAGGTCACCGTGGCGCGGAAGGATTCCCCGGAACGCGCACTCCAGGACCTGTGGTGGGCACACACCGGCGGCGGAGGCGGCAACTTCGGCGTGGTCACCCGCTACTGGTTCCGTGGCCTGCCCGAGCCGCCGGCCCAGGTGCTGACCAGGGCGATCGCCTGGGACTGGGACCTCTTCACGGAGGACCCCGACAAGTTCAAGTCCCTGGTGCGCCGTTACGGCGAGTTCTTCCTGGCCGAGCACACGGGCGAGGGCGGCCCGGACTTCCTTCGCGACCTCGACTACCGCGATCTCTTCACGCTGCTCAAGCTCAACAACCTCGCGAAGGGCAAGATCGGCCTGATCATCCAGCTCGACGGCACCCGCGACGACTCGATCGAGCGGCTCAACCGCTTCCTGAACTGGATCGCACCCGAGGATGTCTACCCGCAGACCCTCTTCGACCTGCAGATGGGCGAACACCCGCCGCTCAACGACCAGTACATCCCCACCCGGCTGCCGTGGCTCACGGCGACCCAGAACTTCAACGACTCCGGCCCGAGCCGGTGCGGGAAGTACAAGTCCGCCTACCACACGGGAAATTTCACCGAGCGCCAGCTCGACGTGCTCTTCGACCACCTCACCACGCCGTACGACAACGAGGACGCCTTGCTCCAGGTGGACTCCTACGGCGGGCGGATCAACGACGTCGACCCGTTCGCCACCGCCGTGCCCCAGCGCTCGTCCGTGCTGAAGCTCCAGTACCAGACCTACTGGACCTGGGGAAAGGACGCCAACAGCGACGGGGTCTTCGACTACCAGGACGCTCTGGCCGACCCCGCCATCGCCGCACCGCACCTGAAGTGGATCCGCGACTTCTACCAGGAGATGTACGCGGAGACCGGTGGCGTGCCCGAGATCCCCAACACCGACGGCTGCTACGTCAACTATCCCGACGTCGACCTCAACGACCCGGAATTCAATGACCCGGCCGAAGGCCAGCCCTGGTACCTCCTGTACTACGGGGCCAACTACGAGCGGCTCCAGCGGGCCAAGGCGTACTGGGACCCGCGGAACGTCTTCCGGCACGAGCAGTCGGTCCGCCTGCCGGACATGGCGGCCCGGCCGGTTCACGGTCGGTCCTCCACGTCGTAGATCACCGGCTGCGTGATCAGGTCCAGGCACTCGGTGGGCAGCCTACGGGGGCGTCGGACGGAGGCGCGGCGTCGGGCGCGGTGAACGCCGTGGTCAGGTAGCGCGCGCGGTCCGTGAGGCTCCAAGTTCAGAGCCTCGTCCGCGCGGAGCCCGCCCGGGCGCACCGCTGCAGCGTCGGAGACGCGGGCCGAGACCTCGGCGGCGCCACGGCCTCCGCCGGCAGCCCGACCCGGCCGCGCACGACGCGCGGTTCGGAGCCGTCCGGACGGACGGCCGAGAACAGCCGGCCCTCCTGGTCGGTGCCGGGTGGCCCGGACGTCGGCGGTGGTCAGGACCGTCGTCCGGTGTCCGGTCGTGGCATCCGGTGCGGCGTGCGCGGTCCAGTGGCGGCGGTGACTACTACCGCAGCTGGTAGCGAGCAGCCGTGCGGCGGTTGAGAAGGTCTGAGGCGAGGAGCAGGCTGGATGACGACGGCCGCGTGCCTGTCGCTGCAGGCGGTCATTCGATGCGCAGGAGGTCGACGTGTCGGCTGCTTCCGACGACATACGGCCGGCCACGGGACAACCTGCGTCGGCCACGGTGGATGCCAACGGCCTCATCACCGCGTGGAGCGCCGGTGCCCGTGAGCTGCTGGGCCACGGGCGGGCCGAGGTGATCGGTCGAGAAGCCAGGATTCTCCTGGCAGAGCCCTTTCCGGAGGCTGCCCGGCGGTGCTGCGCCGAGCACAGGGGATGGAATGGACCCATCACCGTGCGTCACCGCGACGGCCGCAGCCTCCAGGTCCGGCTGCAGGCGCATCCACTGCTGGACGCAGCGGGTCAGACGCAGTGGTTCCTCACGGTGACCTCACCGCTGTCATCGCGAGCGGCGGGCGCGAGCGCAGGCAGTGAGCCGGACGCGTCGGTCATCAAGCAGTGGGCTCTGGAGCAGCTTCCCCTGACGATGGCGCTCTTCGACCGACAGGGGGTGTGCTTCGCGGTGAACGCCGCGGCGACCGTTGCCATGGGAAAGTCGCAGGAGGAGCTCCTCGGCGTGCGCATCGGCCACTCCGGTCCCGGGCAGCCGATGGCCGGGCTGGAAGGCATCGCCCAGGCCGCAGAGCGCGTGTGGCGCAGTGGGGAGGCCGTGCGGTTGGAAGCGCACCTCCGGACACCCGGTGAGTCCCGCCCCCATGCGTGGCTCCTTACGCTCTACCCGGTCAAGGACCCGGACGGGAGAGTCTGCGCCGTGTCACAGACGGCGGCCGACACCACTGAACAGTTCCGGGCCCGTCAGCGGCTGGGTGTTCTCAACGAAGCGGGGCTGCGGATCGGCACCGCGCTCGATCTCACCCGCACCGCGGATGAACTGGCGGCAGTCGCCTCGGAGCACTTCGCCGACTTCGTCGTCGTCGATCTGCTGGACAGCGTCATCGGTGGCGCAGGGCCGAGCAGCTCCGGCGACCTCCCGGTCCTTCGCCGCACCGCCCAGCGCTCCGTACTGCCGGGATGCCCGGAGGCGGTGATCCCGCTCGGCGGGACCCACACCTACCACGAGGAGTCGCCACCGGGCCGCGCGCTCGCCTGCGGTCGCGCCTCGCGGCATCCCGTCGATGAATCCACCCTCGCCTCATGGGCTGCCGGTTGCCCCGGACGGGCCGAGCGCATCCGGACACACAGGATTCACTCCCTGTTGTCGGTACCGCTGCAAGCCCGGGGCACGCGTCTCGGGATCGCCGTCTTCTGCCGTCATCGCACCCCCGATCCGTTCGACGATCAGGATCTCTGGCTGGCCGAAGACCTTGCCGCCAGGGCCGCGGTACACATCGACAACGCGCGCCGCTACACCCGTGAACGAGAGATCGCGCTCGCTCTGCAGAGCAGCCTGATGCCGGACCGCGCACTGCGCCAACCCGCCGTGGAGGTCGCCTCCCGCTACGTGCCGGCCGACCCGAGTGCGGGCATCGGCGGAGACTGGTTCGACGTCATCCCGCTGTCGGGGGCGAGAGTCGCCCTCGTGGTCGGCGACGTGGCCGGCCGGGGCATTCACGCATCCGCCACGATGGGGCGGCTGTGTACGGCGGTCCGCACCCTGGCCGACGTCGACCTGGCCCCCGACGAACTCCTGACCCAGCTCGACGACCTCGTCCTTCGCCTGGATCGCGCGGAAACGGCGGACGCCACGGTCCAGGCACTGGACTCCGGTGTGGGCGAGGTGGGAGCCACGTGCCTGTACGCCGTGTACGACCCCATCTCCCGCAGTTGCTCCGTGGCCCGCGCCGGTCATCCCCTACCGGCGATGGTCACCCCGGACGGCTCGGTGGACCTCCTGGACATACCGGCTGGACCGCCCCTGGGGCTGGGCGGGCTGCCCTTCGAGGTCGCCGAGTTCGACGTGCCGGAAGGCAGCATCCTCGCTCTCTACACAGACGGCCTCATCGAGAACGCCTACGGCGACATGGACGACGGGTACGCGGGCCTTCGTGCCGCACTGGCCGATCCGCACCGCTCCCTGGAGGAAACCTGCGACCAAGCACTCGAAACCCTGCTTCCCGGCCGCCGAAAGGACGACGCAGCCCTGCTGCTGGCGCGCACCCGCGTCCTGGGTGGCGACCAGGTCGCCACCTGGGCACTGTCCTCCGATCCTGCGGCCGTCGCCCATGCCCGCGCCTTCGCCTGTCAGACGCTCGCTGCCTGGGGCCTGGAGGACCTGGCGTTCGTCATCGAACTGATCGTCAGCGAGCTCGTCACCAACGCCATCCGCTACGCCGGACCCCCTTGGCACCTGCGGCTGATCCGTGACGCCGACAGCGTCATATGCGAGGTGAACGACGCCTCCAGTACCGCGCCTCACCTGCGCCGCGCCCGCGTCTTCGACGAAGGCGGACGCGGCCTCTTCATCGTCGCTCAGCTCGCCGGGCGCTGGGGTACCCGCCACACGGGCACGGGCAAGACGATCTGGGCGGAGGTGGCGCTGGCGGAGCACGCTCTCCGGGAATCCTGAGCGCTCATCGGGGGACGCTCCAGGCGAGGTCGGGGAGGTAGCTCGGCGCGGCCGTGAAGCCGGTCAACTTCCTTGCGTTGTAGGCGTACAGGCCGTCCATGCGCAGGACGGAGACGAACCACGCCCGGTCCACGACGAACCGCATGACGTCCTGGTAGAGCGCGGGCTGCTTGGCGGCGGGTGCCGCCGCGGCTGCGGTCAGCATGCGCGTGAGCTTGGGGTCGGAGGTGGCGAAGGGGTTGAAGGCGGTGGCATGCGGGAGCATCCAGTCGAGGGACAGGGCGTAGCTGGTCGCGCCGCCGTACCCGAAGCCGAGCGCCGGGTACTTCCTGGAGGTGGCGCCGGCCAGCCACTGACCGACACTCGTGTCGGTGGTGACGTCGGCGGTGACACCGATCTGCTTCCACTGCTGGACGACCGCCTGGGTGACCAGGTCGATACCGAAGAGGCTCTGTGTCTCCATCGTCAGCTTGAAGCCGTGGGGGTATCCCGCTGCCGCGAGGAGCTTCTTCGCCTTGCCCGGGTCGTAGGGGTAGCGGTTGTCGTAGTCGGCCGCGAAGCCGTCGAGTCCGGGGAGGGATATCTGGCTGGTCGGGTGGCCGTGGCTCTGGACGATCGCCTTGGTGATGGCGGCTCGGTCCACGGCGTAATTGAGGGCTTGGCGGACCCGGATGTCCTTGAGCGGCTTCGCGATGGTGCCCTGTCGGTCGGCGAGGTTCACGCCCATGAAGATGTTCGGGGCTCCGGTGACCTTCAGCCCGGCGGACATGGCTGTGTCGGCCTGGTTGGCGGTGATGGCCAGGGCGTCGGCCTGGCCCGTTCTCACCGCCTGGAGTGCGGAGTTGGGATTGGCGACGACCTTGATGACCACCTTCTTCCAGTGGATCTTCTTCTTGTCCCAGTAGTGGGGATTGGGAGTGTAGGTGTAGTGGTCGCCGGATGCCGTGTGCGCCGCGTCGAGGACGTACAGTCCGGCACCGAAGGAGTGAGTGCCCATGGCGGCCGGGGACGCCAGGCCCTTGGGGCTGATGACCGAGCCGATCATCAGGACCTGGGTCATCAGCTGCGGCAGATTGGGGTGCGGGCTGGAGCAGTGGATCCGTACCGTCAGCGGGCCGCCGGCCGTGACCGAGTCGATGGCGGAGGTCCAGGACACGTTGAGGCCGTTCTTGCGGACGTAGTTGAGCGAGGCTGCCACCGCTGTGGCGTCCAGCGGTGTGCCGTCGGCGAACTTCAGACCACTGCGCAGCGTGAACGTGAAGTCGGTGTTGCCCGTGCCGGCGTATCCCCACTTGGTGGCCAGACCCGGTGCGACCTTGCCGCTGCGGCCCTGCCTCAGCACGGTGTCGTAGGCCAGGTTGACGAACCAGTTGTCGGAACCGACGTTGGCCATCGCCGGGTCGAGGCTGGCGGGTGCACCGGCGGCGACGACGGTCAGGGTGTCTGTCCGGCCGCTGCTTCCGCCTGTGTCGGAGCCGCCGCAGGCGGTGGCCGCGACGGCGAGCGCCGCCAGTGTCGCGAGCCCTCTGGTCAGGGTTCTTCTGTTCATGGGCGTTCCTTACGTGTGCGCGGAGCGGAGGGAGTTGAGTTCCGTGGTGCGGTGGCACGCTGCGGCGCGGCCGTCCGGGAGCGGCAGCAGAGGAGGTCGCTCGCTGCGGCAGAGGTCGACGGCATGGGGGCAGCGGTGAGCGAAGACGCAGCCGGCGGGTGACGGCGCGGCCGCAGTCGTCGTTGCCGCGCGCTTCGCCGTGCGGGCCCGCTGGGCGTGCGGGTCGGGCTGGGGCACGGCCGCGAGCAGCGCTTGGGTGTACGGGTGGATCGGATCGGCGTACAGCGTGGCGGCGGGTCCGGTCTCCATCACCTGGCCGTGATAGAGGACCACGATGCGGTGCGAGAGGTGACGCACCACGGGCAGGTCGTGGGCGATGAAGAGAAAGCTGAGATCGAGGTCGCGCTGCAGGTCGGCCAGGAGGTTCAGCACCTGCGCCTGGATGGAGAGGTCCAGTGCGCTGACCGGCTCGTCGCAGATCACCAGGCGCGGTTCGGGCATGAGCGCGCGGGCGATGGCGATGCGCTGGCGCTGTCCGCCGGAGAACTGACCGGGGTAACGGTCCGCGGTGTCGGCGGGCATACCGACTCGCTGAAGCATCGCCTCGACGCGCTCCCCGGTCCCCCGTGCGTGGGAGTCGCCGTGGGCGAGCAGGGGTCGACGACAACAGTCGTCTGACCACCAGTCGGAAGACAGTCATGCTCACCTCGTCAGAGGTCGTGCAACTCGACGTGTATTGCGGGAAGTTAGTTACACGTGTCGATAACGATGCCAAAAGACCTCAGACATAGCTAGTTACACGTTTTACAAAACGGATCGGCCCGTTAGCTAGCCCTGGAGGCCGGTCACCGTCTGCACATGCCGCAGGCTCGGCTCGGCCAGCACGGCGTGCAGCTGCTGGAAGACCTGACGTGCCGCGACCGCGTTCCAGTCGTCGGGAAGGAGTTCCTTCGGCAGGCCCGGGTCGAGGTACGGCAGGCGTCGCCATTGCGTGAGCATGGGGACGTAGTGCCGGAACGCTTCCGTGGCATCGATGTCGGACTGCGTCGTCAGCCGTGCCGCGACAGGGCCGTAGGTCTCGGTGAACGCGGCGTACTGTGCCTGGATCGCCGGGAAGTCCCACCAGGAACTGACCGAGGTCCGCAGATCGCTGAACGCCACGTACTGCGACGCGAAGAGGTGCACGTACGCGCTGAGGCCGAGCCGGTCGAGGGTGGCGCGGGCGTCTTCGAGGAGGCGCCCGGGTGCGAGCCACACCCCGGAGGTGATGTTGCCGAAACCGAGCCAGGTCAGGCGGGTGCGGAGCTGGTAGCGATGGGCGCGTTCGGACTCGGGCACGGAGAAGACGGCCATGACCCAGCCGTCCGCCAGGTCCGCCGGCTCCAGGCTGCCGAAGATGCGACGGTCGCCCTCGTCGAAGACGGGATGGACGGCCGGGCTCAGGCGGTATCCGCTGGCGCTGCGCCGCTCGGGTTCCAGGATGCCCCGCTTCTTCAGACGGGAGATCGCCGAGCGCACCGCCGGCCCGTCCACGTCCAGTTCGGCCATCAGCACGATCAGGTCGGCGATGGAGATCCATCCCCCGAGACGGCGCAGGAAGGCCCCGTAGACCGTGTTGATCAACGAGCTGGGCCTGAGGGGACTGTCCGACATGATCGCCTTCCGTGGTGTGCGGTGGCGATCCTACCGAGCGCTCGGTGCGGCCGGGTGGGTGGACGGGGGCTGGGGTGGCCGGTCATCCGGCGGTCGCCTCCCGCTGGGGCAGCGGTGTCCCGGCGTACGCACCGGACAGGAGGTGGCCTGCTCCGGGCGCGACGGCCGGCAGGCCGAGGGTGCGCAGCATCTGGTGTGCCGTGCACACCGCGGCCGAGACCACGGGCTTGCCGAGCAGCTGCTCGGCCTCCTCGATGGCCCCGAGCGAGGGCATCTGCACGCAGGCGGAGAGGACGACAGCGTCCGCGTCGGTGTACCGGAGGGCGCGGGCGATGCCTGGCAGCTTGGCGGGGTCGTGCGCGGCGACGTCCAGGTTGTCGGGGATCTCGAGCGCTGCGTAGTCGAGGACCTCGATGCCCTCGTGGGTCAGGTATCCCACCACGGTCTGGGTCAGCGGCCGCAGGTACGGGGCGACCAGGGCGATCTTCTTGGCACCGAGGGTGTGCAGGCCGTGCACGAGGGCGCCGGCGCTGGTGACGACCGGGGCGGGGGCGCCGTTCTCGGCCGTACGAGCGTGCAGCCGGTCCTCGGACGTGCGGTGGTAGCCAAGGCCCATGCTCATGATGGCGACCAGGCATGCGTAGCCGAGGACGTCCACACGGGCGTCGGACAGCTCGACGGCGCAGCGGTCGGAGTCCGCGTCCATGGACTTCAGCTGCTCGGGCGTGACGTGGGTCATGCGCATGCGGCTGGAGTGGAAGGTGAAGCGTTCCGGCGCCACGCTCTCGCGGGCGCGCAGAATGGCGGGGATCTCGGTTTCCATCGTGACGTTGGAACTGGGCACGATCTGGCCGATGCGGTACGTGCGGTGGGCCATGGTTTCTCCGTGGTTCTGAGAGCCTGTGTCATATCTCCGGTCGGATCAGCGCGCGGCGTCTGGTGCGTGCGATCGCAAGGCGCCGGAGCGCCCTCGATGGGGGTGCCCCCGCGCGAGCGAAGCCGAGCGTGGGGGAGGAGCCACGTGGGTGGTTCGGCAATGCGGCTGGGGGTCCCCCCACGCCCTTAAGGCAGTGGGGGAGTGCGTGCCAGGCGTCGCGCGCCCGGCCGGGGATATGACACAGGCTCTGAGGCAGGGGTGACGGTCAGCGGGCGTCGACGACGGGGTTGGTGAGGGTGCCGATGTGCTCGACGGTGGCTTCCACGGTGTCGCCCGGGGCGAGGAACTCGGGGGGCACCATCCCGGCGCCCACCCCGGAGGGGGAGCCGGTGGCGATGACGTCGCCCGGTTCCAGGGTCACGCCGGAGGAGATGTCGGCGATGAGGCGCGCGATGGGGAAGAGCATGTGGCGGGTGTTCGACTTCTGCTTGGTGACGCCGTTGACGCGCAGTTCGAGGTCCAGGGCCATCGGGTCGGCGATGGCGTCGGCGGTGACGACGGCGGGGCCGAAGGGCGCGTAGGAGTCCTGGCCCTTGGAGAAGAACCACTGGCCGGAGCGGCGCTGGTCGCGGGCGCTGATGTCGTTGACGATGCTGTAGCCGAAGATGTGGTCGTAAGCGTCTTCCTCGCTGACGCGGAAGGCGGTGCGGCCGATGACGACGGCCAGTTCGCACTCCCAGTCGAGCTGTCGGGTGAGGTCGCCGTTGTGCAGGATCGGCTGTCCGGGGCCGGTGACCGCGGTGGCGGGCTTGCTGAACAGGACGGGGCGCGGGGGCAGTTCCTTGTCGGTGTCCAGGCTGCGGCTGGATTCCTCGACGTGTTCGACGTAGTTGAGGCCCACCCCGATGATCTTGCCGGGGCGCAGCGGGGCGTGGAGGACGACCTGCTCGATCCCGTGGACGGCTTCGGCCGGCCGGCCGGACGGGTCGGCGGCGAGCAGGCGGCGCGCGGTGTCGTGGACGTCGGCGCCCGCGCGGATGAACGTCAGCAGGTCCTGCGGGAGTGCGGTGTCGTGGTGGGCGGCCAGGACGGCGAGGTCGATCACACGGTCGTCGATCTGGGCACCGAGGCGGGCGGGGGCATCGCTGACCGTGTAGGTCACGAGTCGCATGACGGCTCCTTGGCGAGCGGGACAGGGAGGAAGGAAGGGACCACCGCGCCGGCTCCGGTGTCAGGGCCGGCGGTTCCGGCGCGGGCGGTTCACGCGGTGGGCTGGTGCCCGCCGTTGTCGGTGTACGCCTCTTCGCGGTGGAAGCCGAGGGAGCGCATCACGGGGAAGTCGTTGAACGAGAAGAGGCAGGCGTCCTCGCCCTGGTCGAGGTTCGCGTGTTCGTGCCAGGCCCAGGACGGGACGCAGAAGATGTCGCCCTGCTGCCAGTCGTAGCGCTGTCCGGCGATGATCGAGTAGCCCCGGCCCTTGGCCGCGGTGTAGACGACCGACCCGGTGTGACGGTGGGCTTTGGTCGCCTGGCCGGGGCGCAGGAGCTGCATGTGGGCGCCCATGGTGGGCATGACGGAGCCACCGGTGACGGGGTTGGTGTACTCGGCGATGACACCGTCGTACGGGGAGCCTTCCGTGGCCTCGGCGAGGTTGCGCAGCGACTGGTGGGTGGGCTCCCACGGGTAGGCGAGCAGCGGCGAGTAGGGGCGGGTCCACTTCTCCACGCCGTACGGCAGCAGGTTGGCGCCGTAGGTGAGGACCGAGGAGTTGATCACCTTTCCGGGCTGCTGGTACAGCTCGGGGTGGACCTCGTAGAAGCCGGCGTCCATGGCGTTGACGAGGGGGATGTCGAGGCCGTCCTGCCAGATGACGGGGCCGTCGTCGGCGTCGTTGCCGTGCTCGTGCCAGGTGCCGTTGGGGGTGATGGCGAAGTCGCGGGGACCGACCTTCAGCTTCTGGCCGTCGACGATCGTCCAGGCGCCGGTGCCCTCGTGGACGAAGCGGAGGGCGGCGGCCTGGTGGCGGTGCGCGGTCATGGACTCCCCCGGCCCCATGATCTGCAGGCCGGTGTAGAGGAGACCGACGGCGGCGCTCACGTCCTTGCGGCCGGGGTTGACGAGCATGACGACGCGGCGTCCGGCGTCGTCGGCCTTGACCAGGTCGAGCGCCTTGCGCACGAGGGGGCGCAGGGCGTCGTAGCGCCACAGGACCGGTACGGACTTCGGATGCGGGTACCAGGGCTCGATGTCGTTGGCGACCGTCCAGAGAGCGCCGGCCTCCAGTTCGGCGAGTTCGCCGTAGTAGGCGGTGAGCTCGGGGGTGTCGGACACGCGGGCCCGGCCCAGCCTGCTGTCGTCGTACTCGGCGGTCATGACTCCTCCTTCGGGGCGCCGGCGGCGGCGGTTGCGTCGGTCGAAGGCGACGCGGCGGGGTCGGTCGTGAAGGTGACCGGCGTGCGTGGGGTGTTGTCGACGTGCAGGCGGAAGACGTCGAAGCGGTTGTAGTGGCCGACGATGTCGTGCATCTGCTTGGGCTGGATGCACTTGGTCAGGTCGATCTCGCCGTAGACGATGCCCTCGTCGTCGACGAGCGGCTCGGTGACGGGGCGGCCGTCGGGCCCGAAGATCCCCGAGAGGGCGCTGCGGGGGCGGGCGAGCATGCGGCGCACGTTCTCGTCGTCGCCGGCGATGGTGTCCACGATCTCCGGCGAGATCGTGGAGCAGGAGACGACGGAGAAGACCTTGCCCTCGAAGCTGTGGGCGGCGGTGCGGACGGCGATGGCGTCGGCCATGTCGTAGTCCTCCGGCGCGACCGGCAGCGCGATGTAACCGGCCGCGTGGACCAGCTCGCCCTGGGCGAGCAGGGTGAACCGGGCCAGGGTGTTGGTGTTCTCACCGCAGGCGAGGGCGCCGAGCGGTCCGACGGGGGTCTGATGGACTCTCAGCGAGCTTCCGTCGCCGCCCGTCCAGGTCAGCTTCTCCGCCCACGTGGGCACCAACTTGCGGTGCACACCGAGGAGTTCACCGTCCGGGCCGACGATCAGGAGCGTGTTGTAAAGGATGCCGAGACTGTGGGGGCTTCGTTCGTTGACGCCGATGACCAGGACGACACCGTGCTGACGGGCTGCCGCGCGCAGCGCGTCCACGTGCGGGCCGGGGATGTCGACGGACGCCTGCCACAGGCGCTCGAACCACGGGGATCCCTGGACCGGGTTCATGGTCCAGTTCCAGTAGGGATAGCCGGGGACGAAGACCTCGGGGAAGACGACCAGTTCGGCGCCGTGCGTGGCGGCCTCCGCCAGGAGGGAGACCGCTTTGTCGACCGTGGCCGCCGGATCCAGGAAGACGGGCGAGGACTGCACGGCTGCCGCCGTGAAGCGGGGCAGTTTCTCCATGTGTTCCATCTGTTCCTCCCTGTCAGACGGCTGTCGCCGCGGGCTGGGGAAGCCACCGCTGGTGCACGGGCGCGGGAACGTCCCGGAGCAGCTGGAGGCGGGGCGGTACCCGGTCCGTACGGGCTCCCGGCGGCCTGCCGCTGCCCGCCTTCCAGGACGCGGGCCAGGGCGCGGCCGGCCCGGTGTACTCCTGAGCAGCCGCGGCATGCAGCGTCCACAGCGGGTCGTGGAGCTGGGCGCGGCCGACGGCGCACAGATCGGCCCGGCCCGCCAGGATCAGGGAGTTGACGTCGTCGTACGTGGAGATGGCACCCACCGCGATGACCGGTACGCCGACGGTGTTGCGGATCAGGTCGGCGTAGGGCGTCTGGTAGCTGCGGCCGTAGCGTGGGCGCTCGTCGGCGACGACTTCTCCGGTGGACACGTCGATGGCGTCCGCCCCGGCCTCCGCCAGAGCCCGGCAGAGGTCCACGACATCGGCTTCGCTGATGCCGCCTTCGGCCCAGTCGGTGGCCGAGATCCGGACGATCAGCGCCTTGCGACAGGGCCATACGGCGCGGACGGCGCGCAGCACTTCGCGAGGGAAGCGCATCCGGTTCGCGAGGCTCCCGCCGTAGGAGTCGGTCCGCCTGTTGGTCAGCGGTGACAGGAAGCCCGACATCAAGTGCCCGTGCCCGTACTGGAGTTCCAGCACGTCGAAGCCTGCCCGGTCGGCCCGGCGGGCCGCGGTGACGAAGTCCTCGGCGATGGTGTCCATGTCCTCGCGCGTCGCTTCGCGGGGTGTCACGCTCCCCGCATCCCACGGAAGGGCGGACGCTGCGACCAGCGGCCGGCCGTTGTCGCCGGGGGAGGCGCAGCGGCCGTCCGCCCGTGGCGTGCCGGTCGCGGCGCGTCGTCCGGCGTGGGTGAGCTGGACACCGAGGCAGGTGTCGGACTGCCGGCGGACGAAGT
The DNA here is from genome assembly GCF_055570785.1 of Streptomyces sp. NPDC031100. Classification (NCBI taxonomy): domain Bacteria; kingdom Bacillati; phylum Actinomycetota; class Actinomycetes; order Kitasatosporales; family Streptomycetaceae; genus Streptomyces; species Streptomyces sp. NPDC031100. Next base: position 236,797 of record NZ_JBVIGN010000014.1, on the reverse strand, counting down.
CGGTGATCCGACGCCAGGCCGCTTCCTGTTCGTCGGTGTACAGACCCGGGCAGCCGGGTGTGACCCGTCCGTCGGCGCTGACGGCCGTCATGCCGGCGATGACGAGTCCCGAGCCGCCCAGTGCTTGCGTGCTCAGGTGGACGAGGTCGAAGTCTCCGGGCACACCGTTCTGCCCGGAGTACAGCGCGGTCGGCGGGACGACGACTCGGTTGCGCAGGCGCAGACCGCCCAGCTGGAACGGCCGGAACATCGGAGGCGGCGAGTCGGTCTGCCTGCCGATCGCCGTACGGTCCGCGTGCCAGGTGTCCACCGCGTCGGTGAACGCCTGGTCACGCACGCGCAGATTGTCGTAGGTCACGCGCCGGCTGCGGGTGAGCAGGTTGAACGCGAACTGGAGGGGTTCCTGCCCGGTGTACCGCCCGACGTTCTCGAACCATTCGAGACTCGCCTGTGCGGCCCGCTGCGTGGACTCGACCACCGGCCTGCGTTCGGCCTCGTACGCGGTGAGGGCGCTGGGGACGTCCGGATGTTCGTGGAGACAGGCCGCCAGGGCGAGGGCGTCCTCCATGGCCAGCTTGGTGCCCGAGCCGATGGAGAAGTGCGCCGTGTGGGCGGCGTCGCCGAGCAGGACGACGTTCTCGTGGTGCCAGGTCCTGTTGCGCACGGTGGTGAAGCGGATCCACTTGGAGCCGTTGGGGATCAGCTGATGGCCGTCCAAGTGGTCGGCGAGGATTTCCTCGCACCGCCGGATGCTGTCCTCGTCGTTGGTCCCGGGCGGGAAGTCACGGGCGGCGAACGTGTCGAATCCCGCCCGCCGCCAGGAGTCCTCGTCGATCTCCACGATGAAGGTGCTGCGGGTGTCGTCGAACGGGTACGCGTGGACCTGCATGGTCCCGAAGTCCCGTTCGGCGACGATGAAGGTGAAGGCCTCGAAGACCTTGTCGGTCGCGAGCCACATGTAACGGCAGTGCCGTTCGTCCAGGTCGGGTTCGAACGTGCCGGCGTACGCGCTTCTGGTCTGGGACCGTACGCCGTCGCTCGCCACCACGAGGTCGTAGCCGTCAGCGAGTTCAGCCGCGGGCGGGGCCTGCGTGCGGTAGCGCACGTCCACCCCCAGGGCCGCGCACCGCTCCTGGAGGATCTGCAGCAGGCGCTTGCGGCCGAGGGCGGCGAATCCGTGGCCGCCCGAGGTGAGGATCTGGCCCTTGTAGCGCACGTCGATGTCGCTCCAGCGGGCGAACTCGGCCGACATGGCCTCGTGGACCACGGGGTCGGCCTGCGCGATGCCGTCGAGGGTCTCGTCGGAGAACACCACGCCGAATCCGAAGGTGTCGTCGGCCGCGTTGCGCTCCCAGACGGTGATCTCCCACTGCGGCGAGAGCTGCTTGGCCAGGGCCGCGAAGTACAGCCCACCGGGCCCTCCGCCGATGACTGCTACGCGCACGGCGTCCTCCTTGTGGTCCGAGGAACAACGTATGCCGTAATTCCTACGCTCGTCAAGAAAACTCTATACAGAGGCTTGGGGTGCATGAACTGCCCAGCTCAGCTCAGGGTTTCGGGAGCCTGCGCCCCCGCCTCGGCCAGGAGGTCGCGCACCTCGTCGGGCCAGGGCGTGGAGCCGGAGGCGTGTGCGGCGGAGTGGGCGATCGCCATCCGGCCGGTGGCCGCCTCCTCGTCGCCCTTGCCGCGCACGGTGAAGGCGTAGTGCAACGAGCTGGTTCCGACCTTGGTGACACGCAGCTCGATGCGCACGAGGTCCCCGAACCACAGCCGGGCGCGGTAGTCGGCCTCGAAGTGGACGCGCGGTGTGCTGCCGAAGAGGTGGGCCAGGCCCAGGCGGCGCAGGAGGGCGGCCTCCGCCGCCTCCACCCAGCGCACGACGGTGGAGTGGTGGTAGTGACCGGCGGCATCGGTGTCGGGCCACTCGACGCGGCGTTCGATGACGATGCTGGGCAGGTTGGCCTCGCGGGCTGCCGAGGCTCCATCGGCGCAGGCGCCGATGGGCAGGGTTGCCCGCGTGGTGCTGGGCGTTTCCATGGGGGTACCTTTCGTCAGCCGGCCGCGTTCGCGGCACGTCGGCGCAGTTCGCTGCGCTGAAGCTTTCCGTTGCTGGTGCGCGGCAGTTCGGTGACGAACTCGACGGCGCGCGGGTACTTGTAGGGCGCGATGGCCTGCTTGACGTGGTTCTGGAGTTCCTTGACGGTCACCGTGCCGGCGGCGACACCGTCGCGCAGCACCACGTACGCCTTGACGACCATGCCGCGCCGCTCGTCCGGCGCACCGACGACTCCGCAGTCCGCCACAGAGGGATGACCGAGGAGCGCCTTCTCGACCTCGGGGCCGGCGATGTTGTACCCGGAGGAGACGATCATGTCGTCGCTGCGGGCGACGTACCAGAAATAGCCGTCCGCATCGCGCAGGTAGGTGTCGCCGGTGATGTTCCAGCCGTTTCTGACGTACGTCGTCTGGCGTGGATCGTCGAGGTAGCGGCACCCCGTCGGGCCGGTGACGGCGAGCAGGCCCGGCTCCCCGTCGGGAACGGGCGCACCGCTGTCGTCGACGACCATCGCGCGGTACCCGGGAACGGGCTTGCCGGTGGCTCCTGGGCGGATGACGTCGTCCGCGGCGGAGATGAACACGTGCAGCATCTCGGTGGCGCCGATGCCGTCGATGATGCGCAGCCCGGTCGCGGCACGGAAGTCCTCCCACACCTGGGCCGGCAGCGCTTCCCCGGCGGATACGCACCTGCGCAGGCCCGCCAGGCGGTCCACGGCACCGGCGGCCATGATCGCCCGGTACGCGGTGGGGGCGGTGAACAGGACCGTGACGCCGTGCTCGGCGACGAGATCGGCCAGCTGCTCCGGCGACGCCTGCTCGATGAGCAGCGTCGCCGCCCCGACGTGGAGCGGAAAGACGACGAGGCCGCCGAGTCCGAAGGTGAAGGCCAGGGGCGGTGTGCCGGTGAAGACGTCGTCCTGACGGGGTTGGACGATGTGCCGGGAGAACGTGTCGGCATTGGCGAGCACGTCCCGGTGGAAGTGCATCGTCGCCTTCGGCCGCCCGGTGGTCCCTGAGGTGAAGGCGATGAGGGCCACGTCGTCGGCGGCGGTGGCGACGTTGGAGAACACACCGTCCTTGGTCGAGCAGCGAACGATCAGATCGTCGTCGCCCGCGCCACCGTAGGCGAGGACCGTCAGGCCCGGCGTGTCGGCGGCCTCGAGTTCATCGAGGTACCGGTGGTCGCACAGGGCGACGACGGGGCGGCCGATGTCGTGCAGTTGAGCCAGTTCCCCGGCGCGCAGCAGGGGCATCGTGGTGACCGCGACACCGCCGGCCTTGAGCACACCGAACCAGGAGGCCACGAGCCAGGGGTTGTTGGGGCCGCGCAACAGGACACGGTTGCCGGGGCGCAGCCCGAGGTCCTCGGTGAGGACCTGAGCGACCCGGTTGGCGTGGCGCAGCAGGCCGCCGTAGGTCCACCGGTCGGTCGGGGTGAGCAGACAGGGTCGGTCGGCTCCCCAGCGTTCGACGGCGTCGTCGAGCAGGCGAACGGCGCAGTTGAGTCGGTCCGGATACCGCAACTCCGGGAGGTCGAAGTGCAGTTGGGGCCAGAGCCGGAAGGGAGGGAGCCGGTCACGGCAGAACGTGTCCGCGTGGGCGGACGGGGAGAGCTCCATGGGGCGCACACCTCGGTTTCGGGGGCAGCGGAGGGAGTGCGCCAAGTATTTCGCTAAATTGACGAGCGTCAAGATTACGCTACATAGATTTTGGTGACGGCCGGTCAGACAAGAGGGATCGCTGCGGCCATTTACTCCATCCGCCTGCGTGTGTTACACGTGTAACACGCTAGGGCGAGACCTTCGCGAGCGCAAGGCATTTCGGACAGACATCCACAGAAAGGGGCGGACATGATCCCATCAGCTCCCACAGATCCGGCCGTAGAGCCGAGCGTCGGTATCGACATGCAATGGCCGCCGCCGCCCTTCGTCACCCCCGCTCCCCCGCTGGTCGGCCAGGACGGCGTGCGCCGCTTCGCCGCACTGACGTACGCGCGCACGCCGGGCTACCAGCCGCGTCTGCTCGACGCGCACGTACCGGCGTCAGAGAAGCCGGTACCGGCCGTCGTGTGGATCCACGGGGGCGGCTGGCTGGAGGGTGACCGCCGCTACCCGCCGCCGACCGTGCCCGTCGAGCTGCTGTACGGCATGATCCTGGGAGCCGGTCTCGCTGTCGTGAGCATCGACTACCGGCACAGCCTGGAGGCGCCGTTCCCGGCGCAGTTGCACGACGTGAAGGCCGCCATCCGCTACGTGCGCCGCTTCGCCGCCGACCTCGGCATCGACCGGGACAGGATCGGCGTCTGGGGGGAATCGGCGGGTGGGCACCTGGCCGCCCTCGCGGGGCTCGTCCGCGCCGACGGCACCGCTGCCGCGGCGGCGCTGGAGGGGACAGAGGGCGTCCGGGACGAGGACAGCTCCGTCCGGGCCGTCGTCGACTGGTACGGGGTGTCGGACCTGGGGGCACTGCTCTCCCACGCTCTGCCGTCCTTGCCGTCGGGCGCCGCATACCCCAACCCGTTCACCGCGCTGCTGGGGGGCACCTCCGGGCAGCTGCCGGAGCTCGCCCGCGTGGCCAGCCCGGTCACCTACGCGGGCCCGTCCGCCCCGCCTCCCTTCCTGCTGATCCACGGAACGGCCGACGGCCTCGTGCCGTACAGCCAGAGCGAAGTCCTGGCCAAGGCGCTCCAGAGCTCCGGCGGCGAGGTCACCCTGCAGCCGGTGGAGGGCGCCGACCACATCTTCCTCGGCACGCCGGACGTGACGCCGATCGTCTCGGCAAGCGTCGCATTCCTCGCCCGCCACTTGGACGCATGAGCCGGGTCTCAGACCCGTTGCCGCTGACACCCGTGCGTGGCGCCGGCCGGACGATGTCCGGCGCCACTGTCCCGATCTCGCTTGCGCTCACCGCGCCGGGCCGCCTGGGCCCATCACCGGCGAGTCCGCCCACCCTTACGTTCCCGTCGGCCGGCAACGCGCCCCGGCCGCGAGAGGTACCTCATGACCAGCACTCCGGCGGCTGAACTCCTTGCCGCGGCTCCGACCCCCACGCGGCACCGCCGCCCCTCCCCACCGCCTGCACCCTCCGGCGCGCTCCCGCTCGGGGTGTTCCTCCTGCTCGTCACGGCCGCGTTCGCCGCCGCGGTCGTCGACCGCCCGGTGCGGCCGGTCTTTCAGGGCGTGGACGATGCCTGGCTGCGCTGGATGGGCGGCCCGCACGACGGCCCGTACGCGGCTGTGGCCGCCGTGCTCAACTGGCTGGGCGGGCCGCTGGGGGTGGTGGCCCCGGTGGGGCTGTCGGTCTTCCTCGCGATACGGAGGCGCTGGCCGTCACCGCTGTTTCTCCTCACCACGTACCTGGTGGGCAACATGCTGGTCGTCCAGGCCCTCACGTTCTGGGTGGACCGACCGCGCCCGGCCCATCCCCTGGTCCGGGTGGACCACGGTTCGTTCCCCTCCGGTCACTCGGCCGGGACGGCGCTCCTTGTGGTCGTGGTGGGCGCTCTGCTCGTTCCGGCACACCGGCGGCGTCGTTGCTGGGCCGCGGGCGTGGCCCTCACGGTGGCGATGATGTGGAGCCGTACCTGGCTGCATGCGCACTGGCTCAGCGACACCCTCGCCGGCGCCACGACAGGCGCGGGAGCCGCCCTGGTGCTGTGGTGGCTCTTCACGCCCCTGCCCGCCCGGGAAGCAGACACGTCACGACGACGGGCCACCGCCGCCGGACCGACGGGTCACGAGGACTGACGGTGGACCAGGACCGGCTCCATGCCCGCAACGGCAGGCGGCACTCCCCGGTCGACCAGATCGTGCAGGGCGTCGGCGATCCGGGACGGCGTGGGCAGGTCCAGCCGGACGGTCGTCAGCGGCGGCTGCTGCAGGGCCGACAGCACCAGGTCGTCGGCTCCGACCACCGCAACCTCGTCGGGCACGGACAGACCCATGGTGCGCAGCGCGTGCAGCAGCAGGGCCGCGTACTCGTCGTTGTAGGCGAACACTCCGTCCAGGCCCAACTCACCCCAACGTTGAGCCAGTTCGGCAGCGGACTCCTGGGTGTAGGACATCTCGACCGCGGTGACGGCCGCGGTGCTGCGGGCGGCGACGCCCTGGGCTCCGGCCAGGCGTGGTCGGGCGAAGGTCGCCAGGCCGCGCTCCTGCGGCATGATCACGCCGATGTTCCGCCGCCCGCGGGAGACGAGGTGCTCGGCAGCGAGTGCGCCGACGCGCGCATGGTCGAAGTCGACGGTGTGGACGCCCTTCACCTCCTGGGAGGCGAACGCCATCACGCCACGCACTCCGGCCCTGCTCAGCACCTCGGCGGCCTGGTCGGTCAGGCTGTCGCCGTCGAGGGCCAGCACCGCCGCCGGGCGCAGTTCGGCCCAGGCCCGGGCAGCGCTCACGGCGTCGGAGAAACGCCCGGCGTGCAGCACGGTGATGTAGCCGTGCTGTTCCAGTTCGCTCTGCAGGTCGTCGATCCAGGTGCTGACCAGACGGCCGACCGCGGAGACGGACGCCGGCATGAGAACGAGGTTGCTCCGGCCCGCCCGCAGCGACCGGGCGGCAGCGTGCGGTACATAGCCGAGCTGCTGGGCTGCCGCCAGGACCCTGGCACGGGTGGTGGCGCTGACCCGGTGCGCCTGCGTGTTGTTGAGGACGAAGGACACGGTCGCCCGCGACACGCCCGCCAGGCGCGCCACATCCGCGCTGGTGACGGCCGCCGGTGCGGTCGGCTCCTTGCCCATGACGTCCTTACCCCGTCCCTCCCGGTCGGCTGACCGGCTCGCTCCAGGTTACACGCGTTACCGCGAGGCGCGGCAAGGCGCCTCCCGACCGGCAGACACCACCGAAGGAGTCCGATGGAACCAACGAGCCACGCCGGCTCCCTGCCCGCGTGCCCGTACACCGCGGGACTCACCCCGCTGCACGGCCGGGCGATGGAACAGGACCCCGACGGCGTGTACGCCTGTCTGCGCCGGCACAGGGGACCGGTCGTTGCGGTGGAGATCGCCCCGGGCGTCGCCGCCTGGATGGTGCTCAGCCACCGGGAGGTGCTGGAGGTCATCTGGAACGCGGAGCAGTACTCGAGCGACCCCGCCGGTGGAACGCCGTCACCCACGGACTGCTGCCCGAGGACACGTCCGTGCTGCCGCTCCTCGGCCCGCGCCCTGCTGTCTCCCGGCTCGACGGGGAAGACCATCTGCGGCACCGGCGTGCGATGACCGCAGCCCTCGGCCACGTCGACCTGCGGCAGCTGAGCCGCCTGGTCCGGCAACGGGCCCATGCCCTGGTGGATGCCCTCGCGGCACCGGGCACCGCCGACCTCATGACCCAGTACGCCCGGCCTCTCGTGTGGCAGGTGTTCGCCCATCTGCTGGGTGTGCCGGAAGACTCGATCCCCGCGATGGACGCACTGACCGCGACCGTCGTGAACGCGTTCCCGTCGGCCGTCCCCGCGGAGGCGGAGCTGCTGAACGCCATGCGCCGGCTGGTGGCCGAGCGGGCCGCGACACCGGGAGCCGACCTTTCGTCGTGGCTGGCCCAGGAGGCCCCGCTGACCGATGACGAGATCGCGCACAACCTGCTGGCTCTTGTCCTGATCGGTGGCGAGAGCACCATCAGCTGGATCGGCAACGCCGTGCGCCCGCTCCTGGCCCACGACGGGCCGGCCCTGGTGACGCGGGGCGGCGGCCTGGTGCCCCGCCTTGTCGAGCACGCACTGCGCACAGACGCACCGCTGCCGAACATCACCGGACGCTGGGCGACTGCGGACGTGGTCCTGGCAGGGTGCCGCATTCAGGCCGGTGACCTGGTGGTCCCCTGTCTGGCGGCCGCCAACACCGACCCGGCACTCCAGAACATGTCGGTCTCCCGTACGCGGGCGCATCTGGCCTGGGGGACCGGTTCCCACGGCTGCCCCGCCAAAGACGCGGCTCGCCTGATCACCGAAGCGGCGCTCGACGTGCTCCTGGAGCGGCTCTCCGACATGCGCCCCGTCCTTCCGGACGCCGCTCTCCGGCGGCCCTCGCTGTGGTGCGGGGCCCCGGCCGAACTGCCGGTGGTGTTCTCCGCGTCCGGCCCGGCGGACACCCCTCGCACCTCGGCAGCGCCTCCCCTGACGGTCATGGATACGCCCGCCGAGCGCCGCGACGACCCTGCGACGGGCCAGGCGGCGCCACAGCGCTGGGGCTGGTGGAACTCCTTCGGCGGCTGGTAGCCGTCCGCGCGAAGGGGGCGTTGCCCGGCACGGCTTCCTCCCGGCAACGCCCCCTCCACACGGTCGGCTCATTGCATGCGCGGCTCCACATCCAGCCCGTGGCCGTACGGGAAGAGCGGGTCACGGGAATCGTCGGGTACGTCCTCGTGTCCGGCGGCGACGGCCTCCATGGTGCGGGCGAGCTCGAAGGGAAGCCGCCCTTCGGCCTTCGTACGGCCGAAGAGGACGTCCAGCAGGGCGGTGTCCGAGGCGCCGTAGTCGGCCACCAGGGCTGCCGCCTGCTGCGCGATCTCCGGGAGGACCGCGGGTCGGTCGAGGAAGACGTCGAAGACGGTCGGCACGGCCGCGGCGGTCTCCAGCAGCGGCCGCAGTTCCTCCTCGGTGAAGTCGAGCCGGCCCGCGCGGAAGAAGCTCTCGAAGCCCTCGGTCCGCTCGTCGTACGGAGCGGCAATGCGGATCAGCGCGACATCGGCCTCTTCGGGGCCGTCCACCACGGTGGCGTACCGCCCGGCGACCTCCGGGTCGACGCCCTGGACATGGATCCGCATGCCGGCCCTCAGGGGCAGCAGCGGCTCGGTCGCCTCGCTCGGGCGGTCCTTGAGAACCGTGATCGAGCGGCTCTGGGCGGCCAGCCCCGCCGCGGTGAACTCGTGGCTGCCGCAGATGCGTTCGGCGGCGTCCGGGTCGACGTACGGGTCGTCGAAGAGACCGAGGAGGAACTTCTCGCGCAGCAGGCGGGCCACCGAGACGTCGATGCGTTCGACGTCGACTCTGCCCGTGCGGAGCAGCTCCACGACGAGTTCCGGCGCGGCCTCGCCGCCGAGCTGGTCGGCCCCGGCGTCGAGGATCCTCTCCACGCGGGTCAGCCGGTCCAGATGCTCCACGCCCCAGGCCCGGGCAGGAAACGGAGCTCCGAAGATCCGGCTGTCGGTGACCAGGCCCCAGTCGGTGCAGACGATGCCGTCGAAGCCGTACTTCTCGCGCAACAGTCCGGTGATGACGCCCTTGTTGAAGCCGAAGCCCACCTCTTCGTACGGGGTTCCGACCGGCATGCCGTAGTAGGGCATGATCTGGGACGTCCCCGCGGCGAAAGCGGCCTCGAAGGGGATCAGGTGATGGTCGAAGTTGCCGCCGGGGTAGACCTGTTCGCGGCCGTAGAAGAAGTGGGCGTCCTCGCCGTTCTTCTGCGGGCCCGCCCCGGGGAAGTGCTTGGTCATGGCGGCCACGCTGCTCGCGCCGAGCGTCTCGCCCTGGAGACCGCGGATGTAGGCGGCGACCATGCGGGCCGCCACGTGGGCGTCGGAGCCGAACGTCCCCAGAACGCGGGCCCACCGTGGCTCGGTTGCGAGGTCGGCCACGGGATGCAGGGCCAGGCGGATGCCTACGGCGAGGTACTCGCGGCGGACGATGTCGGCGTGCCGGCGTACGAGATCCTCGTCCCCGATCGCGGCCAGGCCGGGCGGCTCGGGCCACAGGGAGAAGCCCTCGGTGTGCGCACTGGCCGCCGGGTTGTCGACGAAGCCGTGGCGTGGGTCCGTGGAGATGGTCACCGGGATACCCAGACGGGTCGTCGCGGCCAGGTCCTGGAGACGGTTGTTCCACTCGGCCATCCGGCGCGGGGCGGCGGCGCCGAAGAGGTTGAAGTGATTCATGAGCTTGCCGGTCACCATGGTGGAGGTGGAAGCCCGCATCGGGTCGTCGTCGGGTGCTCCTGGTTCCGGCTCCACCAGCGAACCGTCCGGATTGATCGCGATCATGGTCTGGAACAGGAGGCCGGCCTTCTCCTCCGGAGTCATGCGGCCGAGCAGGTCGGCGACCCGCTCGTCCACCGTGAGGCGCGGGTTCTCGTAGGGCTCCATCACCCCGTTGCCGTTCAGATCGCGGAAGCGGGTCCCGTCGGGAGCGGTGAGGGTGTGCGGCCGGGCCGTCAGGTCAGGGGACATGGGTTGTCTTCCGTTTCGTGAGGGTGAGTGCCGAGAAGAGGCCGGTCCCGAGCTGGTCAGGCGCTCGGGACCGGCTTGGCCGCTGCTCCCCTCCACACGGCCAGCTGGAAGGTTACACGTGTAACGCGCTGAGGAAGAGTGTCCGGCGGGATATTTCGCCGACTGTGGTCACTGCGAGGTCGACGCCCGTCGACCGTGCAGGCGACGCGCGTGCCCGGCGAGGTCGTTCACCGGGAGGGTGACGGAGTCGAAGCGCATGGTGGTGCGGGTCTCTGCGCGGTACGGCTCCCACGCCGGCATATCGGCGTGGTTCGGGTCGCCGGTCCGGGCGAAGGCGATCCACGCCCGATGCATGCTCTTCGCCAGCCCCTCCCCCACGACCGGATCGATCCCTTCGGCGAGAGGAGCATGTGCCCAGCTGTCGAAGTTGTCGAAGACGAAGGGGAGTTCCAGACAGTGCGCGGCGGCGAGCCTGCCACCGTGCGCCGGCGTCGGAAGGTCGAACTGGTAGGCCCAGACAGGGCGCCCCAAGGCCGCCCTGGCCTCTGCCAGTTCCAGGCAGGGCACCCGGAACAGCTCGTCCGTGATCAGGTCCATGAGCACGTCGACAGGCCCGGCGCCGGGACGCATGCGTGCGTACTCGGCGTACACGTCGGCTGCCACGCCGTCCCCGAAGCCCTCCGCGATGCGGCCGACCACCTGGTCTCGGGTGGACTTCGCGTAGCCCGGGTCCAGGGCGAAGCCGAAGTTGGCCTCCTCCCGGGTCCAGCCGATGAGAACGTCGATGCCGGTCGCCGCACCATGAAGGAGGGTCTCCGCGGGGTGGCGAAGGAGAGTGACGTCGCTCCGTACGGGGAGGAAGGGAGTGGGCCAGTATCCCCAGCGCATGGTGTGCCCGAAGAGCCCCCCGGCCGCCTCGATGAGCCGCGACCACGGCAGGAGGCGCAGCTCGTCGAGGTTCTTCACCCCGGCGAACTCCAGGTAGGCCTCGGCCCGTTGCCGGTACTCGTCAGGAGTGGGGAGGTGCAGCCCGAAGGGCGGGCTCTGGAGGATGGCCCGCCGGAAGAGCTGCTGGGCTTCGGGGTGCCCGGCCAGGGCGGCCGTCGACAGGGCGCCGCCCGACTGGCCCGCGACGGTGATGCTGTCGGGGTCCCCACCGAAGTGGACGATGTTGTCGCGCACCCAGCGCAGCGCGGCCAGCTGGTCGGTGAGCCAGAGGTTGGCGGGCTGCGCCGCCTCGGCGGTTTCGTCACCGAAGGACAGGTAACCGAGCGGTCCGAGACGGTAGTTGAGGGTGACGACCACCAGGTCGCCGTCGCGTGCGAAGGTCTCACCCGAGTAGATGGGCAACGATCCGGAGCCTGAGACGAATCCGCCGCCGTGGATCCAGACCAGCACCGGGCGCCGGGCGTCATCGGGCGCCGGCGTCCACACGTTCAGCGTCAGGCAGTCGTCGTCGAACGGCGGGAATCCGTGACCACCCAGGACGGCGTCACCGCCCTCGATGAACATCTGCGGTGAGCTGGGGCCGTATGCCGTCGCGTCCCGTGTGCCGCTCCAGCCGGGATGCGGCTGCGCGACGCGCCATCGCAGGTCCCCCACCGGGGGTGCGGCGTACGGCACGCCTTTGAACACCGCGATGCCTCCTTCGACGTCTCCACGCAGTCGGCCCGCAGGCAACTGCACGACGGGGGGAGCCTGACCTTGTGTATCAGTCATGTGTGTCCTCCTTGGTCGACGGACCGTATTCCGTAATTATGACGCCCGTCAATTTATCAACATATTGCGCGCTCTCCTGCTGCGGCGACCGAGCTACTCCCACAGGCGGCCTGAGACGACACGCACGGCCTCCTCCTCCAGGAGGCGCTCGAACGCCGACCACAGCAGCAGTACGGCCCCCACCCCCGCCGCGACACCGGCGACGGTGTCACTGAGCCATTGGGCGTGCAGCCACGTGCGGCTCCACATCGTCGCGGCGATCAGGGCGGCACCGAAGAGCCACCACCAGCGCCGGGCGAGGGGCGGAAAGAGCACGACCCCGGCAGCCACCACGAGGGTCGTGACCGTGAAGACCTGACCGGAAGGGAAAGAGCCGTCGCTCACCAGGACCCAGGGCTTCGGTGGGCGCGGACGGCCGACGATCTGCTTCAGGGGAAGCACCACCACGATGTTGGAGATCACGCCGGCCGTGAAGACGAACAACGCCGATCTCCACCTCCCGTAGATACTGAGACAGCCGGTCAGCACGACGGGCAGGATCACGCCCAGGGGCCCGCCGAGCAGGTCGAGAGCGCGCGCGAGACGCGTCGCCGCGTCACTCGGTGACCCGCGCAGGGAGCTCATCCAGTGATCGTCGATGCCCTGGAAGACCGGCCGCCGATCGCCGAGGAGGGCGAGACCGGTCGCCAGCACCGCCATCAGCAGCACGGAGCCGGCAAGCCGCGCTCCGCGCGGAGGGGGAGCCGGCACCGGGCTACGGCACGTCGTGTCGGACGGTGGCTGCAGGGAGGTGACGGCTCGCGAACGGGACATGAGTGACCTTCCAGGACTACGGGAGCACGGGGAGCGGTCGGCGGACCGGCAGGTGCACGAGGGGCGCGAGGCACGAGGCCGGCGCAGGCATGGAGAGGGAACGCCGCGAAGGGCGGTTTCGAGCCAACCCTGGCCCAGCTGTCATGGCACGCACAAGGGGCGACTCACGGGTAGCTACACGTGTAATGAATCGAGCTCGGCCAAGCGGTCGCGGCCACCCTCAAATCGCGCCGAGCACTACTCAAAACGCGCCACAGCTGCTACACAAGGCTTACCGGCTGAAGCAACACGTGTAACTGGATCGCTCTCTGCGGGTGTCATCGCATCCACGCGTCATCCAGCGTTCGCCACCTCATCACCCCGTTCAGCTCTCAACTCCGCGCCCGAGGAGTCGACATGTCCTGCCCCCATCCCCTGCCGCGGGGACCACGCGGCACCCGCATTGCGCGGTGGTCACCGTGACCACTGATGAGTTCATCCAACCGAAGGTGACCGAGGAGGCACATGAGCCCCGCCGGCGCGGCCTCATGCTGCTGCTCCTGCTCGCCAACTCCTCCATGCTCGCTGTGTACATGGGCGTCGGCGCGGTGCTGCTGCCGACCCAGATCGCCCAGCTCGACCCGGCCGACAAGGTCACCATTCTGGGCGTCGTGGGCGGCGTGAGCTCGGTCTTTGCCACGGCCTTCAACCCGATCGCCGGTGCCCTGTCGGACCGCACCGGCCGCCGCAACCCGTGGATCCTCGGCGGCGCGCTCGCGTCCCTCACCGGGTTGGCGTTCCTCGGCAGCGTGCGGACCGTGCTGCTGGTGGGCATCGGATGGTGCCTGGTCCAGGCGACGATGAACGTCTACCAGGCCGCCGTGACCGCCGTGGTGCCGGACCGGATCCCGGCCGCCCGCCGCGGCACTGCCTCCGCCCTTGTCGGACTGGGCCTGCCGATCGGCGGCACCGTCGGCGTGGTGATCGCTTCGCAGACCGCGAGCCGGCTGCAGGTCGGATACCTGGTGTTCGGAGCGGTCGTGGCCGCCGCGGCACTGCTGCTCACCGGCTTCTGCCGGGACGTACCGCGTCGCGAACCGCTGGCCCCCGTCCCGCGGCGCGAACGCCTGGCCGCCTTCCTGTCCGCCCTGGCCGACCATGACTTCCGGTGGGCCTTCATCGGCCGGGCGCTGATGGTGCTCGGTTACTTCTCCGTCGTGGGATACCAGCTGTACATCCTCGACGACCACATCGAGCTGCCTGCGGGCCTGGCCCCGACCGAGGCGATGGCGATTCTCACCCCGGTGTCGATGGGCGCGATGGCCGTGTCCACGGTGGTCGGGGGTCTGCTGTCCGACCGCTGGAACCGACGCAAGGTCTTCGTCGGCCTCTCGGCCGCGCTCGCCGGCGTCGTGACGACGGTCCCCGTCATCAGCCCGACCTGGGCAGGCATGCTCTGCTTCAGCGCCCTCAACGGCCTCGCCTTCGGGTGCTTCATGGCGGTCGACACCGCAGTGGTCACGCTCGTCCTGCCTCGCGCGGAGGACGCCGCCCGCGACATGGGCGTGCTGAACATCGCCAACGCCGGACCGCAGATCATCGCCCCGTTCGTCGCCTCCGCCGTCGTGACGGAACTGGGCGGGTACACCCCGCTGTTCCTCGTCGGCGGCGCTCTGTCCCTGCTGGGTGCCCTGGCCATCCTGCCGATCCGCGGAGTGCGCTGACCACCAGCCCACCCGCAAGAGCTCCGGCGGGCGCATGCAGGGGGCACGTGCCCGCCGGTCCTCGTTCCTCCCCCCTTTCTCCTCCCCTATCTCCTCCCGCATCTTCTCCTCCCTCATCGAAGGAGCACGTCGTGAGACGCACGCGCGTTCTACCCCTGGCCGCTCTACTGCTGTGCACGCCGGCCCTCGCCGGTACGGTGTCGGCGAGCGCCGCGCCGAAGACCGCACCGGCCAGCCCGCCGCTGCGCATCCTGCTGACCAATGACGACGGCTACGACGCCCCCGGGATCCGCATGCTCCACCAGCGGCTCACCGCCGCGGGTTACGACGTCACCATCGTCGCCCCGCTCACGAACCAGAGCGGCACCGGGACGAAGATGATGAGCAGTACCACCGTCACGGTCAAGCATCCCGAGCCCCGCGTCTGGGCGGTGGACGGCACGCCCGGTGACTCGGTGTCCTTCGGTCTGTCGGAGGTGTTCGCGGATCACGCCCCGGACCTCGTGGTCTCCGGCACCAACTTCGGGCCCAACGTGGCCGCCCTCGCCACCCACTCCGGAACCGTCGGCGGCGCGGTGGCCGCCCTGGAACAGGGTGTACCCGCCATCGCGGTGAGCACCGGCGGGCTGTCGGCTCCGACACCGGAGCCCATCTTCAACGCCATGCGGCCCACCGACGACTTCACCGTCAAGCTCATCGAACGCCTTCGGTCCCGGGCGAAGAACGGACGGCTGCTGCCCGAGGGCGTGGGCCTGAACATCAACCACCCGGTGGTCGGTCCCGACGGCACGGGGACCGCCCTGGGGGCCTCCCTCACGACCCAGGATCCGCAGCCCGTCCTCAAGGCCGACTACACCGACTCCGGTGACGGCAGCTGGAAGGTGAACGTCCACGTGGTCTCCGCACCCGCCCAGAGAGGCGGTGACGTGGAAGCGATCAGCGCGGACAAGGTGTCCATCACCCCCATCTCACCCGACTGGAACACCGGCACGGTCGACTTCGCCAAGGCCGCCACGCTCCTCGCCGGCCTGCGTCCGTAGCCGGGTACGGCACAGTCGTCTCCTCCCCAGCACCTCAGACCGGCAGGGAGGAGGCGGCGCGCGTCCGCACCAGCCCATCCACTGTCATGCGTACGACGCGTCATGGAGGAGAAGTGAAGAGGTTCACCTCGACCCGCGCCTCAACGATTCTGGTTGTGGCACTCGCGATGGCAGCGCTCATCGTGCAGCCTGCCACCGCCACCCCGGCCCAGGCCTCCCCCGCCTCAAGCCCGGTCGTCAGCACGGCTCAGGGCAGGCTCGCCGGACAGGTCGACGGCGATGCCGAGGAATTCCTCGGTGTCCCGTACGCCGCGCCGCCGGTGGGCAGCCTCCGGTTCCGTCCACCTCGAGAGCCCGCACCATGGAGCGGGACCCGGGAGGCCGGCCAACAGGCCCCCGCCTGCCTGCAGTTCTCACCCTTCGGGCTCCGGGACCCCGACAACGTCAGTGAGGACTGTCTCTACCTGGACGTGTACCGACCGCGCCACGCCCACCCCGGAGACCGTCTGCCCGTGCTGTTCTGGATCCACGGCGGCGGCTACAGCCAGGGCACCGGCACCCAGTTCGGGGGCCGTACCATGGCCGAGCTCACCGACAGCGTGGTCGTGAGCATCAACTACCGGGTCGGGCAGCTCGGTTACCTCGCCGCACCGGAACTCACCCGCGACAACGCGCTCACCTCCGGATCGTACGGGCTGATGGACCAGATCGCGGCCCTGAAGTGGACGCGCAACAACATTGCCGCGTTCGGCGGCAACCCTGCCGACATCACCCTCTGGGGTCAGTCCGCCGGCGGCGGCTCCATCTGTGCCATGCTGACTTCACCGGGGACGGCAGGACTGTTCTCCCGCGCCATTCTTCAGAGCGGACCCTGCGACCTGCTCCAGGCTCCCAGCTCTGTCCAGGCCGCCGATGAGGCGAGGGCCTTCTCGGACGCGGCGGGCTGCTCCGCCCCCGGCTCACGCGCCGCCTGTCTGCGCACAGCGCCGGTCGCCGACCTCATCGCCGCCGCTCGCACGCATCCCACCTCAGGACCGGCATTCGGTGACGGCCTGGTGCCCACCCAACCGTCCGAGGCCATCGCCTCCGGCACATGGAACAAGGTGCCGATCCTCATCGGCAGCACTCGTGCCGAAAGCCGGTTCTTCGTCGCGCTCACCCAGCCGCATCTCACGGCGCAGGAGTACACCGACCAGATCGACGCCACGTACGGACAGGCGGCTCAGCAGGTCCTGGCCCGCTATCCGGTGGACGCCTACCCCAGTCCGTACGACGCGCTGTCGGCGGTCCTGACCGACTCCACCTTCGCCTGCCACACACTCAGCACCGCGCGCGCGTTCGCCTCACAGGTGCCCACCTATGTCTACGAGTTCGACGACCCGCGCTCACCCACCCTCTACGGAGCCCAGGTCCCAGGCCTGGACATGGCGAACGCACACAGCGCCGAACTCGCCTACCTGCACGACTTCACCATGGCCGACCGCCCTCTCACCGCGGAACAGGTCGCCCTCGCCGACGACATGAAGCGCCGCTGGGCGGCGTTCGCCCGCACCGGCGATCCCGACATCTCCGGTGAGACCCGATGGCCGCCCACCCATGTCGGGCGGCACACGATCCTGACTCTCAGCCCCGAACACACCCGCGCCTCGACCGCCTTCGCGGCCGACCACCAGTGCGACTTCTGGGCCGGTCCTGTCTCACACCGGTTCGGGTTGCGGTTCAGGTTGCCGCACTGGCGCAGCCTTCGGTTCCCACAGTTTGGTGGTCTGTACATAGCCCTGAATCACTGAAGCCATCGCCAGAATGAGAAGTGGTCCAAACACCCACGGGTGTCTGGCCATCTCCATCGGCAGATAGCGATACGACACCAGGAGCGCAGCGAAGACCGTTGCGCCGTAGGTGACCAGCTGGACTCCTGACCGATCCCAGCCACGTTCGAGCGAGCGCAGCGCTGCCTCGATCGTGAGCGCAAACACCACGCCGGCAATGAGATCCGCGCCGTAGTGGTAGCCGAATCCCAGCGTTGCGGCGAGCGTGGCCATCAGCCAGAACGCGCCTGCGAATCGCAGAATCCGTGGGGCCTTGCGGGTATGAATGAAGATCGCGGTAGCCCACGCTGTGTGCAGGCTGGGCATGCAGTTGCGTGGGGTGATCTCGTCGAAGGGCATCGAGTGCGGGGTGTTGACCGGCGGTGGCGTGTCCGGCCACAGGTTGGCCACCGCCCAGTGCCCGCCGCCGGTGCCGAAGGCGCCGGTGCCGTAGGCGAAGACCGGTCCGACCACCGGGAAGACCATGTATATGGCCGGCCCGAGAAGGCCGATCGCCAGAAAGGTGCGCACCAGATGATGGCGCGGGAAGCGGCGCTCGACCGCCACGTTGCGCAGCTGGTACAGCGCGACGACGACCGCGGCCACCGCGAGCTGACCGTAGACGAAGTCGAGAGCATGGGCGCCGATCGGGCCGGTGGCCCTGACCATCCGGCCCACCAGCCACGACGGGTTGCCCAGCGCGTGATCGGCGATTGCCACGTACTGATCGAGCACCGCCGGGCGGGTCTTCGACGTGATGAGGAGCCAGGTGTCGCCGGTCTTGCGGCCGGCCACCAGCAGCAGGGCCAGCCCGACGCCCTTCAGCAGCAGGACACGTTCCTGGCCGGTACGGCGTGTGATGGCGATGCCCGCATATCCCAAAATCACCCACAACGCGCCGTTACCGAAGGGGTGGCCGTCGGTCACCTTGGCGTCGACCGCCCACCGCACCAGCAGGAAGGCGACGTCGATGCCGATCGCGGCACCAATCGCGATGAACCGTTGCCGCCAGGTGAGCACCACCATCGTCAACGCCAGACTGGCGTACAACAGGAAACCCGATTTCGGAGGGAACACCACCTCTTGCACCTGGTTGGTGATCGGCCCCGGCAGGCCGTAGCGCCGCGCGGCGACCTCCAGCGTGATGACGAATCCGAGGGCCGCCACACCCAGCGTGGCCCACAGTATCGCCCGTGGTCGACGCCACGCGGCGAACGGAATTCTGGAGGTTATTCGCGAAAACACCCGCGAGGCTATAGGTATCAATTGTTTGGCCGATTTGTTAGATGTTGGTCAGTTAGGTCACTCTTCGTGCCGGATAGCATTGGTTTTCCGGTGACGACAGGCGATGAGGGCGCTCGTCGTGAGTTCGATCATGTTAGCGGAGCGATGCGGGTGATTTCGCTGGTCATGGATGGTGCGCAGGTCAGTCGCCTTGAAACGCGCACACAGGGCCGTGAACCGGCAGCCTGGGCGGAGATGTTGGCTCACCGCCAACACTCCGAATACAGCGATCAGTTCCCCTTGGCGACGGGACGGTGCTCTCTCTGCGCGGTCTCGAGCACGGGACGTGCCCGGGTCAGGGATGGGGCGGCGCCTGGTTCTCGCTCTGGACCTTTGGCCGCCGCTGGCCGTCAGGCCGGGCGGACCACGCTGTGGATGATCGAGTCGCCGCCGTAGTAGATGGATTCCTCGCGGACGTAGGCTCCGGGCTTCGGGGCGTGGATCATCATGCCGTTGCCGATGTAGATACCGACGTGGCTGATGTCGTCGTAGAAGAAGACGAGGTCGCCGGGCTGGGCGTCGGTCAGGGACACCGTCGTACCAACGTTCACCTGGTCGTAGGTGGTACGCGGCAGGGAGACGCCGGCGGCCTTCCAGGCGGCCTCGGTGAGGCCGGAGCAGTCGTAGGAGCCGGGCCCGGTCGCACCCCAGACATACGGCTTGCCGATCTGCGCGCGGGCGAAGGCGAGCGCTTTCGCCGCCTTGGCGGCGTACGTGGAGCCCGACGAGGAGGTGGAGGTGCCCGAACCCGAGGACGAGCCGGATCCCGAGGACGCGCCCGAGGACGAGCCGGAACTCGATGTCGAGCCCGAAGACGCGCTCTGCTGCTTCGCCGCCTGCGCGGCCGCGGCCTGCCGCTTGGCGAGCTCCGCCGCCTTCCGCGCCGCCTCCTCCTGCTTCTGCTTCTCGATCGCCGCGAGGCGTGCCTTCTCCTCCGCCGTCAGCTTGGACAGCAGCTCCCGTGCGGTGGACAGCTTCTTCTGGACGGTGGACTTGGCCGTCTTGAGGTCGTTCTGTGACTGAGTCAGCGTTTTGAGGCTCTTGATGGCCTTCTGTCGCGCCTTCAGGGTCGCGGACTGCTCGGTGACGTAGTCGTCGACCGCGCCCTTCTGGCGCGAGGTCAGCCGGTTCATCAGCTGCGCTTGGTCGAAGTAGTCCTGCGGGGTGTCCGAGAGCAGAAAGGTCGCGGTGTCGGGGGTGGCGGCCCCGGTCCGGTACTGGGCCGCAGCGAACGAGCCCAGTTCCTCTCGCGCCTTGTTGAGGCTGGCCGTGCGCTTGGCCACGTCGTCGAGCAGGGTGTCGACGCGCCGGCGCTCCTTCGCGGTCTTCTCCTTGGCCGCGTCGTATTTCTCGGTCGCCGACTCGGCCTGGCGGTACAGGTCGTCGACCTGCTTCTGGACCTCTTCGAGGCTCGGTTTGTCGTCGGCGGCGGGGGCGGCATTGGCGGTCTGGGACAGCAGGGCCACGGAGGTGAGAGCGGCCGTGGCGAGGACGGGGGTGCGTATGCCGGCTACACGCGTACCCGTGGGGCGCGACTTGCGGTGCGACGCCAAGGGAGGCGACTCCTTCCATGTTCCGCCTACCGAGTTAGCTGTCGGGTTCGGGCGGGTGGTTCGGAAGGGTTGCCCTACGACCCTTGTCCCGTAAGGGAGTTGGGCCGATTCACCCCAAGGTCGGTGGGTCCCCGGCTCCGGCTGCCGCACGGGCGCGCCGGACTCGACGGAGGCCGCACGGCCCGGCGACGTTCGCCGGTGGGGGTCGGGCGGCCTGACCGGAACGCTAGCCAACGCGTGTGGCCCCTGTGAAGGTTGGTGGGTGATATGCCCGATACATTTTCGTGACCTTTGCTTGGTGGCTCCGTCGAGTACAGTCAATCCGTATCTATATGAGCTACATTGTCCGTAATCTATGCCCGCAGACCGGCCGCGTTCTAAGGAAAAGGAAGCCGAGGGAGCTGGAGTGAAAAGGATCTCCGAAACTCCGGGGCCCGGGCGACGGCTGTGGGGGTACTCGTCGTCGTCCGGGCCGGCTCCTGCGGATCAGGCGGTGTGTCGGTGCGTCAGGAGACGTTGACCGCGCTCCAGGCCGCGGCCACGGTGGCGTACTCGGGGCTGGTGGCGCCGTAGAGGTCCTTCGCCGCGTTCAGAGTCGCGGTGCGGGCGCCCTTGTAGTCCGTGGTGGAGGTCATGTAGACGGTCAGCGCCCGGTACCAGATGGCGGAGGCCTTCTTGTTGCCGATGCCGGTGACGGTGGAGCCGTTGTACGTCGGGCTGTTGTAGGTGACGCCGTTGATCGTCTTGGTGCCGCTGCCCTCGCTGGCGAGGTAGAACCAGTGGTTGCCGACGCCCGAGGAGTTGTGCACGTCGAGCCGGCCGACGGACTTCGACCAGTAGTCGGCGGAGCGGCCGTCCAGGGACGGCTTGTCGAAGCGGCGCAGCCACGGCGGGGTGGACTGGTCGCTGAAGAGGTAGTCGGGGGTGTCGAGCGGGTTGTTGGCGTACCACTCGACCATGGTGCCGAGGATGTCGCTGGTGGCCTCGTTCAGGCCGCCGGACTCGCCGCTGTAGCGCAGGTTGGCGGTGGCCGAGGTGACGCCGTGGGTCATCTCGTGGCCCATGGTGTCGAGGTCGACCTGCTCGGGGTCGGTGGTGCCGTTGCCGTCGCCGGTCATCATGCAGAAGCAGGTGTCCGACCACTGGGCGTTGTCCCAGTTGGTGCCGACGTGGACGAAGACCGTGGCGCCGCGGCCGTCGTTCTTGATGCCGTTGCGGCCGAAGGTCGACTTGTAGTAGTCGAACGTCTCCGCGGTGTTGGCGTGCGCGTCGACGGCGGCGGTGGCGCGGTCGGTGGAGAACTTCTTGCCGTCGCCCCAGATGTTGTCGGCGTCGGTGAACAGGGTGCCGGACGTGCTCTTCAGGGAGGAGGACGAGATGTTGTGCGCGTCCTTGGTGATGTGGCCGCGCACCGGGTCGATCAGGGCGAAGGTGCCGTCGGCCTGCTGGGTGGTGTCGATGCCGACGTCACCGGTGTATTCGGAGTGGCCGGTGCCGGTCGCCTCGTGCTCGGCGTCGTAGTTCTCGATCGCCTTGCCGGTGGTGGCGTCGGTGACGAAGACCTCGCCGTGCGGCTGACCCTTGTCGCCCAGGCCCTGCACGGTGGTGCGCCAGGCCAGGCGGGGGGTGCCGTCGGCGGCCCACACGATCAGCTCGGGGGTGGACTTGGCGTTGCGCACCAACCCGTGCGAGCGCTTCAGGGCGCCGGCCGAGGCGCCCCTGGCGTCGACGGCGGGAGCGACGGACTTGAGCGTGACCTTGTGGGCCTTGGCGCGGGTGGATCCCTTGAGCGAGCCGTCGGCCTTCTGGTGGACGACGAAGTCGCCGCCGACGACGGGGAGGCCGTGGTAGGTCCGTTCGAAGCGGACGTGCTGGGTGCCATCGGCGTCGATGACGACGTCCTTGACGTGGAGTCTCTGGCCCGGGCCGAAACCGAAGGTGTCGGCGTGCCGGGCCACGTTCGCCTTGGCCTGGGATATCGCCGAGTCGCGGACGGACGTTCCGCGCTGCACCGCATGTGTCTGCGAGTGCGCAGGTACCGCCATCGCACCCGTGGTGATGACACCGGCGGCGACCATGGCGGAAAGGGCAAGAAGGGGACGGGGCATGACGGGGTGATTCCTTCGCTCGTCGTGGGGTGACGACGTCTGTGGACGTTGGCTCGTCGTGGGGTGACGACGTCCTTGGACGTTGACGCGAAGTGTTCACCAGGTGACATGTTCCTGACGTGACTCCATCTGGGATATAACCGCGGAGTTATAGGGCATGGGGAACTGTGGCCCGGCCGGTCACGTGCCCTCGCCGAGGGCGAACTCCTCGCCCCCGTCCTGCCACCAGGCCAGGTACTGCGGCCGCTGCCGTACCAGCGACAGATAGGCGGCCAGCACACGCTCGCATGCCTCGTCGGCGAGCTCGGGCAGAACCGATTCCGTGTTCCACGCCAGCAGCAGCCTCCGGTGGAACGGAACGTCCACGAGCGGCCGCTGCACGGTGCCCGGGGCAGAGACATCGGCGGTCGGCCACACACCGCAGACGGCACGCCGGCCGGCGACCAGGATCTGCGCCACGGACAGGTCCGGCGTCACATGGGCGATGCGCGGAGTGAATCCCGCTGACCGACAGGTGAGATGAAGGTACGCATGCACACCGCTCTCGTCGGCCTCCGGCATGACCCACTCCTCGCCCGCCAGCTCATGGAGACCGACCCTCTCCTGGCGCGCCAGCGGGTGGTCCTCGGCGAGCAGGACGAAGACCGGCTCGCGGAGCAGTGTCCGCGTCGCCACCGACTCGCCGACCGGAAGAGGGAAACCCGGGAACTCGCCGAACACCGCGATGTCGCATTTCGACTGGCTCAGCGATTTCACCAGGGTGTGCACGGAACGGCGGGCGTCTATGGTGAGCCGGCGTTCCGGGACGAGTTCGAAGAGGGCGGAGACCAGCAGGGAGACCAGGGGGCCGGCGGTTCCGCCCGCCCTCAGCGGCGCGGCGGCATGCCTGTCTGCCTCGGCCGCCGATCGTGCGTACTCGCGCAGCCGGTCGAAGCCGACGACGAGGTCACGGGCGCAGCGCAGAACGTACTGACCGTTCTCGTTCGGCTTCACCCCGTCGGCACTGCGGATGAAGAGCGGGCCGCCCAACTCGTGTTCGATCCGCTTCAGCTGAGCGCTCGTGGCCGGCTGAGAGAGCTGCAGCCGTGCGGCGGCCCTGCGGATGCTGCCTGCCTCGGCGACAGTGAGCAGGACACGGAGGTGCCGGAACTCGAGGTGCATGAACACTCCCCGCTCAGCGCGGGGGACCCCTGCACCCCCCATGACCAGCAGAACCAGTTGCCCGACGGCATGGTGACCAAGAGTCCGACGGACCCGTGGGTGTGGCAACCACAGGACGGTAAAACCTACGTTCAGGTCATCGGGCCGACGAGTATCGTCCTGGCGGCGACACCGTCACTCCGAGGCGTAGTACAGCCGGAGGAACTCCCCCATCGCCGCGTCGACGCCGGCGCGGTCGCCGGTGGCGAGCAGGTCGAGCAGCAGACCACGGACGGTGGCGAGTCCCAGCCTGGCGCGGTTCCGGGCCGTGGCAGGGTTTGCCCCCGCGGCCATCTCGGCGGCCACGAGCGGCTCCAGCCAGTCCGTCACGAGCCCTTCGAGAACCGGGACGGCCTCGGGGCGACCCCGCAGTGCATGGCCGCAGATCTCGAAGAAGAGCCGCTCCTGACCGGCCAGCCCGGGGTCCGTCAGCTGCTGCCACAGTCGCCACGCGACATCGGCGGGTGAGAGACCGGGCTCGAGTCGGAGCCGGGACAGCAGTTCGCGCTGGCGCCGCTCCGACGTCCTGACGATCTCGACGAGCAGCTGCTCCTTGGAGCCGAAGTAGTGGATCAGCATGCGGTGACTGACGCCGATCGCTGTGCCCAGGCGGCGCAGGCTCAGGTCCGCGATGCCGTGTGCTGCGACGTGGTCGACGGCCGCGGCCACCAGCTGGGCGCGCCGGTCCCCGGCCGTGCCGTGCGCGGCCTTGTCCTCGGGATGCACGTCATCCGTGTTTGCCACGTCGCGAGTGTACCAATCGGTACATGGTGCATGTACCGTGTGGTACATGCAGCCTGTCACCGTGTCGATCGACGTACCGCAGACACCCGAGCAGGTCTACGACTTCCTCGATGTCATGGCTCACCACGAGCGATTCACCAACCACTACCTGACGGACTGGCGCTACGGCGGCCCCAGCCGCGGCGTCGGATCGCGCGCCACGGTCACCGCCGCGCTGGCCGGCACGAAGACCGACGTCACCATCGAGGTCGTCGAGTCCGACGCACCGCGGCGCATCGTCGAACGCAACGTCAGCGCGGCCGGCCGGCGCCGTGCGCAGGGCATCTACACCGTCGAACCGCTGCGAACCGGTGGGAGCCGTGTCTCGTTCACGTACACCTGGGCGCGCGCCCCTCTCACCGACCGCCTCCTGGCACCCGTCGTCCGGGCCACGATGCAGCGCGCCAACCGCACGGTGATGCGACGGCTGGCCGCCGAGTTGGCTCGCCACGTCTCCCCTGCCGGCTCCTGACAGCGGTGTGTGTCCCGACTGTCCCGCCCGACTCAGGACCCGAGCCCCCGCGGCGGAGCAGCCCAGGCACCCCGACCTGGGCTCCCCGGGCCGGAGGTTCGCCATCAACCACGTTCACGCGCCGGGTGTTGGCACGGAAGCCGGTGGTCGGCAGGGGCGGGATCATGAGGAGGTGGTGATCGGCGGCATCTGGTTCGTCGGCCTGCCCCGAAGAGTGGGGCATGGGCGGGCCTGCGCCAGGCAGGTACCCCGTCGGGTGTGCAACCGCGCACTACATCGGGAAGCGACAGGGGCCGCCCGTACGGGAGCGCGGCGCCGGGGCGGGGAAGACGCCCGCGCGGACGAAGTGGTCCACGGTCGCTGCGAACAGCTCGCGGTCCAGCGGGGCCGGCCGGGTACCGGGGAGCAGGGCCCTGGTCGGCGCGGTGTCGTAGTGCAGGGCGGCCTCCCCGCTGCCGCCGCGCAGGGTGCCCAGGAGGGTGAGTCCGGCCGGCAGCCGACGCTCCTCGGCCCGGGTCCGCCAATCGGCGGCGGTGGCGTCGCCGATGCGGTACCCCAGGTCGCGCAGCCACCCGATGGCCGTGCCGAGCGGAAGGCGCTCGTCGGCCGCGATGTGGAAGGTGCGCCCCACGGTGTCCGGGCGGCGGGTGAGGGCGACGACCGCCTCGCGGACGTGGTCGACCGGTACGAGGTCGAAGTCCGGTCCGTCCACGGTCGGCGCCAGCCCGCCCTCGGCACAGGCACCCAGCAACAGCCAGAAGTAGTCGGCCCGTTGGCAGATGCCGGTCGTGGTGTCCGCCGAGATCCGGGTGGGCCGGTGGACCGTGACCGGCAGCCCCCGGGCGGCGGCCCGGGCGACGAGGGCCTCGGCCACCCACTTGCTCTGGGCGTAGCCGTGCCGGAGCCGCTCCGGGCCGGGCAGGTCCGCTTCCGGGTGGGCCAGCGGGTCGCCGCCCGGCTCGGGGGCCAGGACGCCCACGGTGGAGATGTGGTGCAGGGCGACGCTGCGGTGCCAGGCAGCCAGGCGCAGCAGCTCGGTCGTCGCGTCGACGTTGACGGCCTTCAACCGCGCGTACGGATGTGCCAGGTTGACGGCGGCCGCGCAGTGGTAGACGGCGTCGGCGAGGCGGGCGAGTTCGTCGTAGCGGTCCGCGGTCAGCCCCAGGCGGGGCGCGGACAGGTCTGCGGGGACGGCCTCGATCCGCTCGGCCAGGCCGGGCCGCCACAGCGCGTGCGCGCGCATCGCGGTAACCACCCGCTCGTACGCGGTCCCGGCGTCGGCGGCACGGACGAGGCAGTGCACGCGGGCGTCCGTACGCAGGAGGAGTTCGTACAGCAGGTGCACGCCGAGGAAGCCGGTGGCCCCGGTCAGGAGCAGATGGCGCGGCTCGGCGATCCACGGCTCGGTGGTCGCCGCGGGCCGGATGTCCGCAGGCAGCACCGCGTCCCGGGCCAGATCCGGCACGGTGTCGGCGTCCACGACGGTGGCCGCCGAGACGCCGGTCCGGTCGTCCCCGTCGTCGGCCGTGCCGCGGGCCAGCTCGGCCAGCCCGGCGGTGAGCGCCGCGACCGTCGGGGAGCCGAAGACGGCGTGCGCCGGGATCGGCAGTCCGGTGGTCGCGCGGAGCGCGAGGACCAGGCGTACGGCGAGCAGCGAGTCGCCACCCGCATCGAAGAAGTTCACCCCGGCGTGGGCGGGCCGCCGGCCGAGCACCTCCCCCCATGCGGCGGCGACGGCCCCCGCCGGCCCGGCCACCGAGGCCCCGGACGCCGGAGCGACACCATCATGCGTGAGGCCGGAGGCCGCAGGGTCGTCGGCACCCGTGCCGGCGCCGGGGTCGCCGCCCGCGTCGGCGTCCGAGTCGAGGCCGCCGTCCAGGGCGAGCCGGTCCAGCTTCCCGGTGGCCGTGCGCGGGAACTCCGCGTGCACCACCACCCGGGACGGCACACAGGGCGCCGGCAGTACCGCGGCCAGCGCGCGGCGAATCTCCTCCGGTGCGCACGGCTTGGCCGGCCGGGCCGGCCCCGGTGAAGGCAGCGGCCCCGTCCCACCCGCACCGGGCGCCGGCACCACATGGGCGCGCAGTCGCGGCCCCGTCGGGCCCGGGACCACGGTGACGGCCGCCTGGCCGACGCCCGGCAGTGCCCGGAGCGCGGCCTCGACCTCGCCCGGTTCGACGCGGTGGCCGCGGATCTTGACCTGGTCATCGTTGCGGCCGAGGAACTCCACCAGTCCGTCCGGGCCGAACCGTCCCACGTCACCGGTCCGGTACAGGCGCCCGCCCGGCGTCCGGGGATCGGGCCGGAACCGGTGCGCGGTCTCCTCCGAGCGGCCGAGGTATCCGGCCGCGACCGGCACCCCGCCGACCACGATCTCGCCCGGCACCCCCGGAGGCACGGGCCGGCCGGCCCGGTCGAGGATCTCCACGCGGGCGCCCTGCACCGGACGCCCGACCGGGGGCCGCGCCGGCCAGCGGTCGGGGTCGCCGGCCAGCCTGTGGGCGGTCACCACATGGGTCTCCGAGGGTCCGTACTGGTTGTCCAGAACCGCTCCCGTACCGGCGAAGAACTCCCGCACGGCCGGGGTCACGTGCAGCTGCTCGCCGGAGGTGACCACCTCGGCGAAGGGGCACCGCAGCCCGGTGGCCGCCGCGTAGTCGGCGAGCTGCTGGAGCGCCACGAACGGCAGGAAGACCCGGTCGGCCCGCTGCGAAGAGGCAAGTGCGAGCAGCCGCTCGGGGTCCCGCCGTGCATCCTCGGGGACGGGCACCAGGGTGCCGCCGGCGGCCCAGGTGGCGAAGAGTTCCTGGAAGAAGACGTCGAAGCCGATCGGGGCGCAGCTCAGGGTGCGGGCCGGGGCCGCGGCACCCCAGCGGGCGCGCTGCCAGTCCACCAGGTTGGCCAGACCGCGGTGGTGCATCGCGACGCCCTTCGGAACGCCGGTCGAGCCGGAGGTGTAGACGACGTACGCCAGGTCGTCCGGCTCCGCCGCGTCCACCGTCACCTCCACCGCCGCGTCCGCCGCCTCGGCGCAGACCGTCGGTTCGTCCAGGTACAGCACACGCGGCCCGCCCGCTGCGGAGGGCACCGGTCCCGGGGTGTCGGTCCGGGTCAGCAGCAGCTCGGCCCCGCTGTCGGCCAGGACCAGCGCGGTCCGGCCGGCCGGCAAGGACGGGTCCAGCGGGACACAGCACGCCCCGCTCCGGAGCACCGCCAGCACCGCGAGGGGCACGTCGGCACCGGCGTTCCGGTCCAGGCGTACGGCGACCCGGGTGCCGGGCCCCGCGCCGAGCCCGGCCAGCCGGC
The DNA here is from genome assembly GCF_055570785.1 of Streptomyces sp. NPDC031100. Taxonomy (NCBI): domain Bacteria; kingdom Bacillati; phylum Actinomycetota; class Actinomycetes; order Kitasatosporales; family Streptomycetaceae; genus Streptomyces; species Streptomyces sp. NPDC031100. The sequence continues at coordinate 208,794 of NZ_JBVIGN010000014.1, read as the reverse complement.
CGGCGAGCCGCCGGGACGCCGCGTCCAGCTCCGCGTACGTCAGGGATCGCGCCCCGTCGGTCACGGCCGGCCGGTCCGGGGTGCGGGCGACCTGGCGGGCGAACGCCGCTGGGACGGACGGGAGTTCGCCCACGGCGGCCGGGCCCTGCGTGAACCCTCCGCCCACCTGGTCGAGTTCGTCCTCGGCCAGCATGCGCAGGTCGCGCAGCGCGGTGCCGGGACGGTCCACCGCGTCCTGGAGCAGCGCGGTGAACCAGGCGGCGATGCGCCGCGCGTACGGCTCGTCGTAGAGCGTGTCGGCGTACGTCAGCATCCCCAGGTAGCCGCCGTCCTGCGGCACCAGGTGGAAGAACAGGTCGAACTTGGCCGTGCCGTGGTCGGCGCGCACTTGCTCGGCGGTCACGCCCGGCAGGTCCAGGCCGGGAGCCGCCGCGTCGTCGACGGTGAGGACGACCTGGAAGAAGGGGAAGCGGGCCGCGCTGCGGTCGGTGTCACAGGCCCGGACGAGGTGGCCGAAGGGGATGTCGCGGTGGGTGACCGCGTCCCAGACGGTGTCCTTGGTGGATTGCAGCAGGTCGGTGAACGGCCGTGCCTGGTCCACCTGTTGGCGCAGTGGCAGCAGATCGGTGAGGCAGGCCAGCAGGGGCTCCAGGGCGGGGTCGTCGCGCCGGGAGACGGGGGTGCCGATGACCAGGTCGTCCTGGTCGGCGGTCCGTGCGAGGAGTGCGGTCAGCGCGGCCGCGATGACACAGAAGGTGCTGGTGCGGTGGTGCCGGGCCAGTTCCCGGACGCGGCGGCCGGTCCCGGCACCGACCCGGAAGCGGACCTGGACGCCGCGGTGGCCCTGGGCCGCCGGGCGGGGCCGCAGCGTGGGGACCGTGGATTCGGCGGGCGTGTCCGCCAGCAGCGGGCGCCAGTGGGCCAGCAGTTCCTCGTGCTCGGCGGCGGGCCGGGACCGCTGGCGGCGCGCGTAGTCGGTGAACGGGAACTCCACCGGCGGCAGTTCGGGCGCCTCCCCGCGCAGTGCGGCCCGGTAGCGGGCGCTGAACTCCAGGTCCAGCAGGCGGAAGCACCAGCCGTCGACGAGGGCGTGGTGCAGGGTGACGGCCAGCACGGCGTCGTCCGGCCCCAGGTGCAGCAGGGCGGCCCGCAGGAGCGGCGGGCGGGTCAGGTCCAGGGGCCGCGAGACGGTCTCGGTCAGCACCCGGTCCAGTTCCTCGGGCCGGACGGTGCGCTGCTCGACGGCGACCGGGCAGGGCGGGCCGACGTATTGCACGGCCTGCCCGTCGACCAGGGCGAGCCGGGAGCGCAGGGTGGCGTGCCGCTCCACGATGCCGGTCAGCGCGGTCTCGACGGCCCGGTGGTCGACGGGGCCGCGCAGCCGGTGGTTCCAGGATTCGGTGTAGCGGGACTTCCCGTCGTGGAGCTGGTCGTTGAGCCAGATCGACTCCTGCTCGTACGTCATGGGATGCGCGTCCGCCTCGGCGTACGAGGGGCCGGTGGGGGTGGCGGCGGAGGGGTTCACGAGGTGCTCCGGGCGGCGGTGGGCAGGGCGGAGAGGGAGGAGAGCAAGGCGGCGGGATCGACCTTGCCGTTGGCCGTGACCGGCAGGTAAGGCACTCGGTAGACGGCGGTGGGCACGCTGTAGTGGGGCAGCCGCTCGGCCAGCGCGTGGCGGATGTCGGCGGCGGTCAGCTCCTGGGACCACGAGGTGTAGAAGAGCGCGAGGTGGTCGGGCGTGCCTGACGCCTCTGGGCCCGGCACCGGCAGGACATGGCAGTGCCGGATGCCGGGCACGGTGGTGGCCACGCGCTCGATGCCGGCCGGCTCCAGCCGGTGCCCGGCTATCTTGACCTGCCGGTCGGAGCGGCCGAGGAAGTGCAGCACTCCGTGGCGGTCGTACTCGCCGCGGTCTCCGGTCCGGTAGGCGCGTCGGCGGACCCCGTCCTCGGTCAGGGTGGTGAATGCGGCCCGTGTGGCGCGCGGGTCCGCGAGGTAGCCCTGGGCCAGGCCGTCGCCGGTCAGCCAGATCTCGCCGTCGACGAGGTGCGTCCGTGTCCCGGGCACGGGCCGGCCGATGGGGACTCCGTGCGGCAGGTCGCAGTCCTCGGGCCGGACGGTGTGCGTGGTGGCGAACACGCAGCTCTCCACGGGCCCGTAGCCGTTGACGAGGACGGTGTCCGGGTGCCGTGCGAGGAAGGACCGCACATGTGCCGTGGAGAGGGCTTCGCCGCCGGTGAGCACGGTGCGCAGCCCGCGGAAGGAGTCGATGTCCTCGTCCACGAACAGGTTGAACAGGGCGGAGGTGAGCCAGAGCGTGTCCACGCCGTGGTCGCCGCGCAGCGTGCGCAGGTCGTCGGGCAGCAACCGGTCGGTCCCGGCCAGGGCGCAGGTCGCGCCGGTGGTCAGCGGGCCCCAGACCTCCAAGGAGAAGGCGTCCCAGGGGGTGGGCGCGGCCTGGGCCATGACGCGACCGGGGCCGAGGCCGGCAACAGGACGGTCCCAGAACAGACGCAGGGTGGCGGCGTGCGGGGAGAGCACGCCCTTGGGCCGACCGCTGGTGCCGGAGGTGAAGAACACCGATGCGACGGACGACGGCGGCACCACCGTGTGGACCGGTCCGGTGCGGCGCAGGGCGGCCTCGGCGAGGGTCTCCTCGGGTGGGGCCCAGCGGGCCCGGCCGACGCCGGCCGTCTCGGCCAGGGCTCCCGATGCGACGAGGACCGGCCCGCCGAGCCTGCTGACGCTCTCCCGGAGGCGGTGGCCGGGCTGTGCCGGGTCGAGCGCCGCGTACCCCGCCCCGCACTTGAGGATCGCCAGCAGGACCGCGATCAGCCGGGCCCCGCGCGGCAGGCGGACGGGGACCAGGTCGCCGGGGCGTACGCCGTGCTCCCGCAGGGCTGTTGCATAGGTGTCGGCCGCGTGGTCCAGGGTGCGGTAGGTGACGCGCACCGGGCCCTCGGTGAGAGCGACGGCGTGCGGCCGGATCCGCGCCTGCCGGGCGACCGCGGCGTGCAGCAGACGGTCGCCGCCCGCCATGTTCTCGGGCGGCACAGTCTCAGGCGGCACGGCCGACACCCCCGCCGCGGCCGCCGGTACAGTCCGGTTCGGCGGATCGGCCGAGGAATTCCTGGAGCGTCGCGCTCTCGAAAAGGCCCTGCGGTAGAACGGGAATTCCTGTTCCTTTACGCAGTCGCGCGCAGATGCGCATCGCATGGAGGGACGTTCCGCCGAGGTCGTGGAATGCGTCCGAGAGCGTAATTCCGGACCGACCCGTCACCTCTTCCACGATGCCGAGGAATTCCGCCGCGGGAATCACGGAAGCGACGACGGCGTCCACGGGCTTCGCGTGGAAGAGGGTGCCGCACGCCCGGTCGGCCAGGGCGTCGGCGACCCTGGACGCCGCGGTCACCCGCACGGTGATCCCGGCCTCCGTGGCCGTCCGGGCGGCGGTGACCTTGGTGGCCATGCCTCCGGAGCCGAGCCCGGACCCGGGGAACGACAGGTCCAGGCCGTCCAGTTCACGTCCGGTGCGCACCTCCGCGATGCGCCGGCTGCCGGGCAGCCGCGGGTCGGCGTCGTACACCCCGTCGACGTCCGACAGCAGCACCAGGCGGTCGGCCCGGACGAGCCCCGCCACCAGGGCGGCGAGCCGGTCGTTGTCGCCGAAGCGGATCTCGTCGGTCGCGATGGTGTCGTTCTCGTTGACCACCGGCAGCACGCCCAGCGCCAGCAGCGCGTCCAGGGTGCGGCGGGCGTTGCCGTACCGCCCGTCCTGGGCCATGTCGTCATTGGTGAGCAGAACCTGGCCCACCCGGATCCCGTAGCGGGCGAAGGAGGCGGTGTACCGGGCGATCAGCAGGCCCTGCCCGACGCTGGCCGCCGCCTGCTGGTGCGCGAGGTCCTCCGGGCGGGTGGTCAGACCGAGCGGGGCCAGACCCGCCGCGATGGCGCCCGAGGACACCAGCACCAGGCGCTCGCCCCGGGCACGGGCCGCGGCCAGTGCGTCGACCAGCGCGTCCAGCCGCTCGGCGTCCAGGCCGCCGGCTGCCGTGGTCAGCGAGGACGAGCCCACCTTGACGACGGTCCGACCGGCAACGCTCCGGCTGACGACGGTTCGCTTCACGACGGTCCCCGCGCCCTGCTCCCGCGGTGTCGTCCGCTCACGTGTGTGCACGACCGATTCCCCCCTCACGAGGCGTGTTTCCCATTGGAGTTGGCCGGTGATCACCGGCGCGTTTCTTTCTATCAGCGGGTCGCCGCCCGGCCCGGCGCGCAGCTGACAGGAAACTGCCGGTGGGGTGCAGCTTCCTGATCCGGACGCATCTGGTGACGTCTCGCGGCCGGTGCGAAATTTCTTCTGTCGCCTCCAGCGGCCGCCACTGTCCGGTGCGGAGAAAAGAGGAAGTCGTGACCACCACCCTTCATTACGAGGACCCCGTCGAGGGATTCAACGGCTGGCTCGTCTACGACGGCCGCACCGCGGACATCGCGGCCGGCGGTTTCCGGGTGCAGCCCGGCGTCACCGAGGAACTGGTGGCCTCGCTCGCCGCCCGGATGACGCTCAAGCAGCGTGTCCTCGGCCTCGGCGTCGACGGCGCCAAGGCCGGTATCGACTACGACCCCGCCGCCCCCGGGAAGGCCGCCGCGGTGCGCCGGTTCCTGGCCTTCCTGCGCGAGGAGCTCGCCGACCGGTTCAGCATGGGCTGCGACATGGGAACCCGCTGGCACGAACTGGAGGAACTCGCCGCGCTGGAGGGCATCCCCTCCATCAAGTACGTGGTGAAGAAGGCCCAGGGGATCAGCGACCAGGACTTCTTCGGCCGGCTGCGCACCCTGGACGCCTCCGTCGGTGCCCTGACCCTCGGGCAGCGCCGCGCCGGCCACGCCCTTGCCCACGCCGCCCTGGCGGCGGCCCGGCAGCAGGGCCGTCGCCCGGACACGCTCACCTGTTCCCTCCAGGGCTTCGGCAACATGGGCCGGGCCGCCGCGTACTCCCTGCTGGAGCACGGCGTACGGATCACCGCCGTGGCCGACGCCCACGCCTGCGTCGTGGACCCGCGCGGCCTGGACATCGCCCGCATGCTTCAGACCGAGCAGAGCCGGGCCGTGGACTCGATCGCCCCCGGGGCCCTGCGGCTGCCCCGCGAGACGCTGCTCGACCTCCCCGCTGACGTGCTGATCCTGGCGGCCGGGGAGAACGCCGTCACCGAGGAGCAGGCCCGGGTGCTGCCCTGCCCGGTGGTCGTGGTCGGCTCCAACCACGGGCTGAGCGCCGTGGTCGAGCAGAGCCTGGCCGAGCACGGGGTGTTGGTCGTACCGGACTTCATCGGCGGTATCGGCGGTTCGGCCTCGATCGACGCCCTGTTCGGGCCGTCCGCCGCGCCCGACCCGCAGCAGGTCCTCGACGGTGTCGCCGCGATGATGGACGACCTGCTGGACGACCTGCTCAGCCGCGCCCGCAACCTCGGCACCACCCCGCGGCAGGCCGCCCTCGACTTCGCCGCCGTCGCCGTGGACAAGCGCGGGCAACGCCCCTACGGCACCGGGCCGTACGCGCAGTCCGCCCTGCGCCGCGCGAGCCGCGCCCGCCGCATCGCCGGCCCGGCCACTGCCGCCGCCTCTGCGGCCTCGGCTTCCGCCGCCCCCTCGGCGGAGGCCCGGTGAGCAACCGCACGATCCTGCCCGACGCCCCCCTGCACACCCTGGACCCCACAGACCCCATGCACGCCACCCACACGACGAGCGCTCCGCACACATCCCCGAGCGACCCCGCCGCGGCCGCGCCCGACTGCGCCCACGAGCGCGGTCACATCACCGACTCCCGCTTCTACGGCCACATTTACGCCACCGAGACCAGCCGAGCCGTGTTCTGCGACGTCTGCCGCTTTCAGAGCTGGCTCGACATCGAGGCCCAGCTCGCCCTCGCCCAGGCCGAGCTCGGCATGATCCCGCGGTGGGCGGCCGACCGGATCGCCGAGAGCGCCCAGGTACACCTGCTCGACCTGGACGGCGTCCGGGCCGAGATCCGCCGCACCGCGCACTCCCTGGTGGGACTGCTGCGCGCCTTCCAGGCCGTCTGCGGCCCGGAGGCCGGCGAGTACATCCACTACGGCACCACCACCCAGGACATCCAGGACACCGGCCAGGTCCTCGCCATGAAGCGGGTGCTGGACAGCCTCCAGTCCCTGATCGCCGGCATGGTGCGACGGCTCGCGGAGATCTGCGACGAGCACGCGACGACCGTGGTGCTGGGCCGTACGCACGCCCAGCCCGCCCTGCCGATCGGCTTCGGCCTCAAGGCGGCCGGCTGGATCGACGAACTCCTGCGCCACGACGAGCGCATCGAGGCCCTGCGGCCGCGCGTCCTGGTCCTCCAGCTGTTCGGCGGGGCCGGCTCCATGGCCGGCTTCGACGGCCGGGGCCCTGAGCTGCTGGAACGGCTCGCCGCCCGGCTCGGGCTGGCCGTGCCGGACACGGGCTGGCACGCCGCCCGCGACCGGATGGCCGAGTACGTCTCGACCCTCGCCATGACTGCGGGCACCCTCGGCCGGATCGCCGACGAGATCCGCACCCTCGGCCGGCCCGAGATCGCCGAGGTCCAGGAGGCCTGGTACCTCGGCAAGGTGGGCAGCTCGACCATGCCGCACAAGCGCAATCCCGAGGGCTGCGAACAGATCGTGGTGATGGCCCGGCTGGCCGCCGCGCAGGCGGGCCCAGCACTCGCCGCGATGGGCGGCGACCACGAGCGCGACGGGCGCACTCTCCGCATGGAGTGGGTGTGCGTGCCCGACGTCTCCCACTACACGCTGACCGCCTGCGAGATCATGACGCGAGTGCTGGGCGGGCTGACCGTCCGCACGGACCGGGCGCTGGCCAACGTACTGGAAGTCCGCGACCAGGTCGCCACGGAGGGCCTGATGCTGGCCTTCGCCGACCACCTGGGCAAGCAGAGCGCCCACGAGCGGATCTACCAGCTGATCCAGCAGGGCATCAGCGAGCGGCGGCCGCTGCGCGAGCTGATCGAGGCCGACGAACGGCTCGGCGGCGTGCTGAGCCCGGCCGAGCTGGACCGCCTCTTCGACCCGGCTCGCTACCTGGGCGACTCGGCACTGCTCACCCGCCGCGTGACGGACCGCGCCCGCGCCTGGCTGGCCACCCGCGCGACGAGGTAGCAGCCGGCCCGTGGCCCGCCTCTGCGGCCGACCCATGGCCGCCGGTACCGCGCCGCCCGTGCCTCGCCGGGCACCGCCGCAGCACTTCCCTTTCCACCGCCCCGTATGAGGACCCAACGATGACCTCCGCCTCCGCCCCCCTGACCGCCGGCCAGCAGGCCCTGTGGCTCGACGAGTCGCTGCGCGGCGAGTCCGCCGTCTACAACGTCCCCGTCGCCTACGAGATCCACGGTCCGCTCGACACCGGAGCCCTCGCCCGAACCCTCACCTCGCTCGTCGCACGCCACCCGTCGCTCCGCGGCACCGTGGGCGTGCGCGAGGGCCGCCCGGCCGTCCGTACCGCCGCCGTGGCCGAGGCGCCGCTGGAGGTCCGCGACCTGCGGGAACTGCCGGCCGAGCAGGCCCGGGAGGAGGCCCGCGCCGCGGCCCGGGCATTCGCCGCCGAGCCGCTGTCCCTGTCTCGGCTGCCGCTCCTGCGCGCCCTGTTGCTGCGGACCGGCGAGCAGGAGGCGCTGCTGGTCCTGGTCGTCCACCACGGCTGCTTCGACAGCTGGTCCGTCGAGGTGCTGCGCGGCGAACTGGCCGCCGGTTACGAGACCGCCCTCGCCGGCACCCCGCTGTCCGCCGAGGACCTGCCGGCCTACGCCGCCCACCAGGACCTCGTAGCGGCCGGACCGGCGGACGGGTACGCAGCGGAGCTGGAGTACTGGCGCGAGCGGCTGGCCGGCAGCCCGGCCGAGAGCACCTGGCCGCACGACCTGAACCGGCCCGAGCAGCCCACCCAGCGCGGCGACGTGACCGGCTTCGAGATCCCCGGTGAACTCGCCGGCGCGCTGCGCAGGCTGGCCCGCACCCAGCGCACCACCCCCTTCGCGCTGTTCACGGCCGCGGTGCAGCTGCTCCTTGCCCGGGTCGCCCAGGACACCGACACCGGGGACGGCACGGTCGACGTGGCCATCGGTACCCCGGTGGCGCGGCGCGAGCACGCCGCCGCCGAGCAGCTCATCGGCTACCTCGCCAACACCGTCGTACTGCGCCGCCGTATCGCGTTCGAGGAGTCCTTCGCCGACCTGGTGGGACGCACCGGCCGTGAACTGCGCGCCGACCTCGGCCGGGCCGCCCTGCCCTTCCCCACCCTCGTCAGCGAACTCGCCCCGGGCCGCGCCCCGGGCCGCTCCCCGCTGTTCCAGGTGATGCTCGTGGTGGAGGACGCGCCGGCGCAGGAGCTGCGGCTGGGCACTGCCGTGGGACGGCCCGTCGAACTCCACACCGGTACGGCCAAGTTCGACCTCACCCTCACCCTGGCCCCGCACGGCGACGGCTACCGCGGCACGCTGGAGTACGCGGCCGACGTCTACACCGCCGCGACCGCCGAGGAGGTCGGGCGCTCCCTCGTCACCCTGCTGCGCGGAGCCGTCGCCGACCCGCAGACCCCGGTCGCCCGGATCCCGCTGACGGCTGCCACGGATCCCGCCACGGATGCGGCGACCGCCCCCGAGGAGGTCCGCCAGGCCCTTGCGCACGAGCTGTTCGACCTGACCGCGGCCCGGATCCCCGACACGCCCGCCCTGCGCTGGAACGGCGGCGAACTCAGCTACGCCCGGCTGCGCCACGCGGCCGACCGGCTGGCCCGCCGGATCGCCGGCCACCACGCCGTGGCCCTGTGCGCCCACCGCTCGCCGGAACTCGCCGTCGCCCTGCTCGCCGTGCTCAAGAGCGGCGCCGGCTACGTGCCCCTGGACCCGGCGTACCCGCGCGAGCGCCTCGACCACATGCTCGCCGACAGCGGGGCCGGACTGCTGCTGGTGCACTCCGACGCGGCCGACGGCCTCACCGTCCCGGACGGCGTGCGTGTCCTGACCCTCGACGACGTCCTGAAGGACCTCGACGGGCCGGTGGCGGAGCATGGGCAGGAGGAGCCGTTGCCCGCCGCCACCCCCGAGAGCCTCGGCTATGTCATCTACACGTCCGGCTCCACCGGCCTGCCCAAGGGCGTCGAGATGCCGCACGCCCCGCTCGCCAACCTCATCGACTGGCAGCTGGCGCGCTCCGGCTCCGCCGAGGGCTGGAACACCCTCCAGTTCGCGGCGTTCAGCTTCGACGTCGCCTTCCAGGAGCACTTCTCCACCTGGGCCGGCGGCGGCACCCTCGTCCTGGTCGACGAGGACGTGCGCCGCGACCCGGCCCGGCTGCTGGCCTACCTGGACGACCAGCGGGTGCACCGGGTGTTCGCCCCCTTCGTCGCGCTCCAACAGCTCGCCGACGCCGCCGCCGAGACGGGCCGCTACCCGCAGTCGCTGCGCGAAGTGGTCACGGCCGGCGAGCAGTTGCAGGTGACGGACGCCCTGCGGAGCTTCTTCACCCGGGTCCCCGCCTTCCTGGAGAACCAGTACGGTCCCTCCGAGACCCACGTGGTGACCGCGGAGCGGCTCGGCGGTGCCCCCGAGACCTGGCCCGACCTGCCGCCCATCGGCCGTGCGGTCGACCTCACCACCGTGGAGATCCTCGACGACCGCCTGCTCCCGCTGCCCGTCGGCGTGCCCGGCGAGATCTGCGTGTCGGGCGTGGCCCTGGCCGACGGATACCGCGGGCGGGCGGACCTGACCGCCGAGCGGTTCGTGGTCCAGGGCGGCCGGCGCCTGTACCGTACGGGCGACTTCGGCCGGGTCCTGCCCGACGGCCGCATCCAGTGCCTGGGCCGCCGCGACGGCCAGGTCAAGGTCCGCGGCTACCGTATGGAACTCGGCGAGATAGAGGCCCAGGTCCGCCGGCAGGACGGGATCGCCGACGCCGTCGTCGTGGTCGACGACTCGCCCACCCGCGGCAAGCGGCTCATCGCCCACTGTCTGCCTGCCGCCGGCGCCGACTTCGCCCCCCAGCGGCTGCGTCGCGCCCTGCGCGCCGTCCTGCCCGACTACATGCTGCCGTCCGCTTACGTACGGGTCGACGCCTTTCCGCTGACCCCGAGCGGCAAGGTGGACCGCAAGACGCTCGCCGCCCGCCCCCTGCCCGGCTCCGGCGGCACCCCCGGAGCGGCTGCCGCCCGCGACGGTGTGGAGTTCGAGATGTGCGACCTGTGGGCCAAGGCCCTCGGCCGCGCGTCGGTCGGCATCGACGAGGACTTCTTCGAGCTCGGCGGGGACTCGCTCACGGCCGTCCGCCTGATGGCCTCGGTCCGCGCGCACTTCGCGATCGATCTCCAGCTCAACGAGCTCTTCCAGGCACCCACGGTCGCCGCCCTGGCGCGCCGGGTCCGCGACGGCGGGGACGGCGACGCCTCCGGCCCGCTGGTCCGCCTCCAGGCCGGCGACGGCACGGCTCCGCTGTACCTCTTCCCGCCGCTCGCCGGGACCGTCGTCCGCTACGCGCCGTTCGCCCGCGCCCTGGGCGCCGAGCGGACCGTGTACGGGCTCCAGTCGCCCGGCCTCCAGCCCGGCGAGGAGGCCTGCGAGACCATCACCGACATGGCCCGCGTGTACATCGAGCACATGCGCAAGGTGCACCCGGGCGGCCCCTGGCACGTCGGCGGCTACTCGATGGGCGGCGTGATCGCCTTCGAGGCGGCCCGCCTGCTCAGGGCGGCCGGCGAGGAGGTCGGCCTGGTGGCCCTGCTGGACACCAACCCGCGCATGGACCTCGACCCGGCGGAGGACTACGCCACCCGGATCCTCGTCACCATGGGCCTGAAGCTCGACCTCGACCTGGCTGCCCTGGCCGCCTTCCCGGAACCCGAACGGATCCGGCTGCTGCTGGAGCAGGGCATCGCCTCGGGCGCGCTGCCGCCGGACTACGACGAGGACCGGCTGACCCGGATGCTGCACGCCTACCGCCACAACGGCAGCGCGCTCGAAGGGCACACCATCGCGCGCTTCGACGGCGAGGCCGTGCTCTTCCGGGCCGAGGACCGCAGCGCGGACGTCACCGAGCAGCCCTACGACCTGGGGTGGGGCGAGTGTTGCGGCGGCCTGACGATCCGGGACACCCCGGGCTCCCACTTCACCATGCTGGACGCCGGCGGCCCCCTGGAGACCCTGTGCGCCCTGGTCAACGCCGAGCTGGAGGCCCGCCGATGAGCACCCGGACCGCCGGCGCGGGCGACGCCACCGGGACTGTCGGCACGGCCGAGGCTGCCGACACCGCCGAGACCACCGCCACTGCCGGCGCCGCCGGGAGCGCCGGGACGGTCGGTACTTCCGGGAGGGGCGGGCCCGACGGCGTGTCCCCCGAGCGGGGGCGCGGCGCGGACGGACTGCGCGCTCCGCTGCGCCGGCGCCGGTTCCGGCTGCTGTACGCCGGCCAGTGCCTCTCCCGCACCGGGGACTTCGTTTTCCAAGTCTCGCTGGCCGGGTACGCGGTCGCGGCGGGCAGCCCGGCGCTGCTGGCCTACACCCTGTTCGGGCAGGCGACCGGCACGGTGCTCATGCTGCTGGTGGGCGGCGCGCTGGCCGACCGGTTCGGCGCCCGCCGGGTGATGCTCGGGGCCGATCTGGCCCGGGCGCTGGCCACGGCCGGGGTCGCCGCCCAGGTGGCAGCGGGCGGCCGCAGCGTCTGGGCGGTCGCAGCCTGCGGACTGCTGCTGGGCCTGGGCGACGGGGCCTTCGAGCCGGCCTTCACCCTGGCCTTCACCGAGCTGCTGCCCAAGTCGGAGCTGCTGGCGGCCAATGCCCTTCAGTCCATCGCCCTGCGCACCGCCGGCATCGCCGGTGCGGCGCTGGGCGGGACGCTGCTCGCCGCGGTCGGCGCCGGCGTGTCCTTGGGCCTGGGCACGGCCGGTTTCACGCTCGCCCTCGGCCTGGTCGTGATCGCCGGCCGCTGGCCGGTCCCCGAGCGGCCCGCCTCCGGCGACGGCCTGCTCAAGGAGGCGACCGGCGGCATCCGGTACGTGTGCGCGAACCGCTGGCTGTGGGTGTCGATCGCCAGCTTCGGCGTCAGCGTGGCGCTGGTGGTGGCGCCGGCCAAGGCCCTGCTGCCGCTGGCCTCGGCCGACGTCCTGGGCGGTGGCGCCGGCACGTACAGCCTGCTCGTCGGCAGCCAGGCCGCCGGCGCCCTGCTCGGCGGACTGCTGGCGGCCCGGCTGCGGCGGATCCCGCCCGGCGTGCTGGTCTTCGGCGGGATGACGCTGGTCTGTGGCGGCTTCGCCGTCCTGGCCGTGTCCTCCGCCGTGGTCGTCTCGGTCGCCGTGGCCGTGGCCGTCGGGGCGGTGCTGTCCGCCGCGACCGTGGCCTGGGCCGCGACCCTGCAGAGCCGGGTGCCGGGCGAGCTGATGGGCCGGGTCTCCAGCGTCGACTGGCTGGTGTCTCTGGGGGTCTCGCCGCTCGCGCTGGTCGCCGTGCCGCAACTGCTGGCGTACGCCTCGGCCACGACGGTGCTGCTGACGGCGGCGGTCCTCGCGCTGCTCGTCAGCGCGGCCACCCTGCTGGTCCCGGATGTCAGGCGGCTGGCCTGGCCGCCCGCCGCTCCCGTCTGCTGATCGCGACTCCCCCCTGCTACTCCTTCCCTTCTTCTCTCCTTTTCTCCCTTTCTCTCCTTCGACCCTCTGGAGCACCTCATGGACGACCGCACGCTGTTCACCGACGCGCCCGCCGTGTCCGCCCTCGACGAGACCGAGGCCATCGTGGTCCGGCTCTGGGAGGAATCCCTGCAGGTACGTCCGCTCGGCCGGGACGACAACTTCTTCGAGATGGGCGGTACGTCGATGCTCGCCGTCCGGATCTGCGGAGGACTGGAGCGGATCCTCGGCTTCCGGCCGACCGCCGAGCAGATCTTCGGCACGGACACGCTGGCCGAGTTCGCCGCGCTGGTCTCCGCCACCGCTGCGGCTTCGGCTCCCGTCCGGGTACGGGCCGCCTGATGGCCCGCGTTCTGATGGTGGACCCGATCCATCCCGAGGCTCTGGCCGACCTGCGGCGCCGCTACCAGGTCTCGCTGCATCCCAGGCCGACGCCGGAGCGGCTGGTCGCGCTGGCCCGGACCGCCGACGCGCTGGTGCTGCGGGCCGGCGTCCGGGTCACCGCGGAGGTGATCGCGGCCGCGCCGCGGCTGCGGGCGGTGATCCGGGCCGGGGTGGGGCTGGACAACATCGACCTGGAGGCGGCCGCGCAGGCCGGGGTCGAGGTCCGCAACGTGCCGGGTGGGTCGAGCGACGCCGTGGCCGAGCTCGCGCTCGGGCTGATGCTGGCGGTGTGCCGGCGGATCGTCGTCGGCGACCGCCACACCCGGTCGACCGTCTGGCACAAGCAAGGCCTGCTGGGCTGCGAGCTGCGCGGGAAGACCCTGGGGCTGATCGGCTTCGGCGGGATCGGCTCGCGCATCGCCGCCCTCGCCCAGGGTTTTGGCATGGACGTGGCCGTTGCGGTCGGCCGCCCCGGTGAGGACCGGGCCCGGCAGCTGGCAGAGCGGGGCATCCGGCTGGCACCGCTGGCCGAGCTGCTGCCGACGGCCGACGTCGTCTGCCTCTCCGTACCCCTGACGCCGGCCACCCGGAACCTGATCGGCCCACGGGAGCTGGCCCTGATGAAGCCGCAGTCGTACCTGGTGAACGTCTCTCGCGGCGGCACGGTGGACGAGGAGGCGCTGCTGGCGGCGCTGCGCCGGGGCGACCTGGCGGGGGCGGCCACCGATGTGCTCGCCCGGGAGGGGGCGCCGACGGAGCTGGCCGCGCTGGACAACGTCGTGCTCACGCCCCACATCGGGGCTCTGACCCGGGAGGCCCAGCGGCGCATCGGGCAGCGGGTGGTGGAACTGCTCGACGCGGTGCTCGCGCCGGTGGACCGTCTCCGCCTCACCGCATGACGCTTCCCATAGTTTTCCGCAATGCGGAAACTAATATCCGAAATTGACCTCCCTCGGGTAGCATGGCGCCGCATCCACGGCGTCGTGTCAGGGGGAGAGCACACCGTGAGTTTGATGAGTCTGGGCCTGAGCCCGAGCGAGGAAACCGTCTACCGGCACTTGCTGCGCACCCCGCGCGTCAGCCCGGAAACCGTCGGCCAGCACCTTGGCCTCACCCGGGGCGAGGCGGACGAGGCGCTGCGCAGTCTGTACCGGTACAAGCTGCTGCGGCTGGCGGCGGAGGGCCAGATCGTCGCGATCGACCCCGTCCTCGGCATCGAGCGCCTCATCGAGCAGCGACTTGGGGAACTCAACGAGCAGCTCCGGCAGGTCGCTTCGGTGCGCTCGGTGATCCCCGAACTGGTCGAGCAGGCCCGGGCCGGGGAGCTCCGCGCGGACACCCCGCCCAGCGGGATCGAGCGGATCGACGGGCTGGACGAGATCCGGGCGTGCCTGGACGACCTGGCCTTCTTCGCCCGCAAGGAGATGTACGCCCTCCAGCCCGACGGGCCCCTCACCCCGGCCTTCATCGAGGCGGCCCGCCCCCTCGACCTCCGATGTATCAGGCGCGGGATCACCTTGCGGACGGTGATCCTGCGCGCAGCCCTGGAGGATCCCACCACCCGCGCCTATCTGTACGAAATGGCCGACCAGGGGGCCGAGTTCCGCATGGTCGAGAAGGACATGGACCGCATGGTCATCTACGACCGCGCCACCGCCGTGGTGCCACTCGACCCCTCCGACAGTGCCCGCGGGGCACTCCTGGTCCGCCAGAGCGGACTCGTCTCCAACATGGTCGCCCTGTTCGAGAAGGTGTGGGCCTCGGCAGAACCGCTCCCCGGCCGTGACGCGGCGGACTCCGCCGACGGGATCACCGACACCGACCGGCAGGTCCTGGCCCTGCTGTCCCGCTTCGACAAGGACGAGATCGCCGCCCGGGAAATGGGCATCTCCATCCGCACCTTCCGCCGCCACGTCGCCGAACTGCTGCTCCGCCTCGGGGCGTCGAACCGCTTCCAGGCGGCCATGCTCGCCAAGGAGCGCGGCTGGATGTAGCCGTACCCGACTGCCGCCCGCGAACACGGCAAAGAACACGACAAAGAACACGACAAAGAGGACCTGACCACTGTCACCCAGTGGGTCAGGCCCTGTTCCGTACGCCGGCGTGGCGGGCGTGCTCAACCGCCGTCATCGCCGACCTCGCGGCATGCCACGAGTTCCCAGCCGTCCAGCGCGGGATCGTCCAGCGCCCGCCGGGCATCCGCGCACGCGCCGTGCACCGGCACGGCCCGCTCCCGCGAGAAGCGCAGGACGATCGACAGGCCGTCGTCCGCGACCCCGTGCAGCTCCGCCCGCCACTCGCCGGGCAGCAGGGCCAGCCAGCGCACGGCGCTCAGCAGGGCGCCCTCGGCGACCTCCGCCGAACCCGCGCGCGCCACCAGCTCGATCTGCCGCGACTCCACGGACGCGCGGTGCTCCAGGCCGGCGGTCACTGCCAGCCGTTCTGGGGCTTGACCAGCGCGGCGGACTGCCAGCCGTTGTCGGCGAGGACGACGGTGGCCGGCGCGTTCTGCCAGCCGTTGCCGGCAAGCACGCCGTCCCGCTCGGCCCCGGCTACCGCCGCGAGGGCGGCCGCCGTACACAGGGCGAACAGCGTGACGGTGGCCTTGGCGCGGGAGCTGACCTGGGCGTTCATGGTTTCCTCCGTAGGCGGTCGGTGCTGACGGCGACATGGAGAAATCTGCCAGCCCGGCGCCTCCGTACCAATGGCCCGCGACGCCAGCTAGCTGTCGGCCGCCGTGCATTTTGCTGCCACGCCGCGGCCGGCCACCCCGGCACGCCCACGAAGCTGGTCGAGCCGCACAGACGTAACCGCGATGCGCCCCGGACCCGCCCGGCCCGCCACTTCCTGCGGCCTGACGGGCCCGAGGAGTCCGTCCGGTGAACGAACGCCGAAGAAAAGTGCGTCTTCGTGCGACGGACGAGGCACTCCTCGCCGTAGAGCAGACGACACAGCCGCTCGGTGAAGGGGGTGCGGATGCCGGCGTGTGTGAGGCCGGGGCGTCCGCCGGGGCCGGGCAGATGTGTCGTTCCAGTCCGTCGTCCGGCAAACCCACGAGGTGACTTGATGCCCTTTGCCCTGTCACGGCCGAATCGCCGCCGTCGACCACGGCGCGTGCTGATCGGCCTGGCCGTTCTGAGTCTGGGCTGCCTGTCCGTGCTGCCCGCCGATGCCGCCACGCCCTCTTCGGGCACCGTCACCGACACCGCGTCGACGGTGACCTGGGACGGCGGACCGTTCGTCGTGCCGAACGTCAGCGGCACCACGGGAACTGTCTCCTGCGCTGCGCAGCAGGTCTGCGACGACTACGCACTCAGGGTCACGGTGCCCAACGGGTACGACGCCGGGCACAGTCTGCGCGTCGAGATCAAGTGGGGCAATCCCGTCGCCGACTTCGACCTGTACGTGCTCGACGCCGGCGGCCGGCAGATCGCCGCCGCCGCGTCCTCGAGCGACCCGGAAGTGCTGCTCCTGCCGGCGGTGTCGGCGTCGTACACGGTCCGCGTCGTGCCGTACGACCCGCTGGGCGAGAGCTACACCGGCACCGCGAGCCTGGTCACCGACCCGGTCAACCCGCCGCCGAGCACCGCCACCCCGCCGACGTACACCTCGTCCTCCGCTCCCGGCGCGCTGCCCGACGCGCACAACGCCGGTGAACCCTCCATAGGCGTCGACCGGGCCACCGGCGCGGTGATGTACCAGGCGTACACCTCGACCCTGAAGGTCACCTACGACAGCTCCGGCACGGCGACCTGGCAGGACCGCAGCGCCCGCGCCGCCACCGGCTGCCCGCAGGGCAGCCTCACCAGCCTCGACCCGATCCTGTTCACCGACCCGGCCACGCACCGCACCTTCGAGTCACAGCTCGCCGGGAAGACCGCGCTGACCTGCTACACCGACGACGACGGCGCGACCTGGACGCCGACCGCGGGCTCCGGCATCAACTCGGGTGTCGACCACCAGACCCTGGGCGGCGGCCCGTTCGCAGCGGGTGACCTCGGGGCGCTGACCGGCTACCCGAACGCGGTCTACTACTGCTCCCAGGACATCGCCGATGCCTCGTGCGCGGTCAGCCGCGACGGCGGGCTGACGTACGGCCCGGCGGTTCCCATGTACTCCCTGCTGGACTGCGGCGGCCTGCACGGCCACGTCAAGGTGGCCCACGACGGCACCGTCTACGTCCCCAACAAGGGCTGCAACGGCCATCAAGCCGTCGCCGTGTCCGAGGACAACGGCCTGACCTGGCACGTGCGCCCCAACCCGGCCGGCACTGCAGGCGACTCCGACCCCAGCGTCGGCATAGGCTCCGCCGGTACCGTCTACATGGGCTACCAGAACAGCGACGGCACCCCCCGGATAGCCGTCAGCCACGACAAGGGCAAGACGTGGCTGTACGACCAGAACGTCGGCGCCTCCCTCGGCATCAAGAACACCGTCTTCCCCGCGGTGACCGCGGGCGACGACGACCGTGCCGCCTTCGCCTTCCTCGGCACCTCCACCGGTGGCAACTACCAGGACAGCAGCGGCTTCACGGGCGTATGGCACCTGTACGTGGCCACCACCTACGACGGCGGGCGCTCCTGGGTGACCGTGGATGCCACCCCCACCGACCCCGTCCAGAGGGGCTCGATCTGCACCGGCGGCACCACCTGCGGCCAGGACCGCAACCTGCTCGACTTCATGGACGTCACCCTCGACGCCCAGGGCCGGGTGCTGGTCGGCTACGCCGACGGCTGCACCGGGACCTGTGCGACCGGCGGGGCGCAGAACTACGACGCCCTGGCCGGCATCGCCCGCCAGTCCACCGGCAGGACGCTGTACGGCACGTTCGACGCGGTGTTCGCCAAGAAGCACAAGAGGGCCAGGTGAGCCGCCCGGGGACGACCTACCCGCTCGGGTTGGCAGCCGGTGCCGGTGCCGCGCTCCTTGCGGTGCTCGTCACCGGCTGTGGGGCAGGTGACGGTGACTCGACGGCCGGGCGAAGCGCCGACGACGACACCGTGGTCCGGCCCACTGTGACGGGGTGTCCCTCGGGGTCCTCACGGCCGCGGCCGGGGGACTTCCCATCGTCGCTGCCGGTGCCCGGAACGGCGACGGTCACCGCGGTGGAACACCGCGCCGGGCACCGCCTGATCGTCACCACAGTGGTCCACGAGGGCTTCCGAAGCATCCTTTCCTTCCTCCAACGGGAGCTGCCCAAGGCGGGCTACGCCCTGAAGGACGGAGAGGTGGAGCAGGACGACGCCGAGTCCGACTTCGCCTCCGCCTCCGTGGAGGGCCGGTGGGCTCTGCGGACCATGCCCGACTGTCCCGGAGCGGTGTCGCTCACCTACCTGACGGCACCACGGCATTGACCGACCGCCCCTGCGGGAACCGACGCCGAGCACCACGGCACCGGCTCCCGCAGGGCCTGACCTGCGTGCCGGATGAATTCCCGGGCACCGGCTCAAAAGCCCGCGTATGGGTATTCCGCTGTAACCCGTCAGTAGGTTCCGGGGTCCGCTTCTCTGCCGTTTCCCGGTGCCGGGGCGCCTCGTTGGGCTGTTCTGAGTGAATGCCCGGAGGGCCGACGGCAAGGGGCGGGTGTGCGTCAGGACTGGTCGCCGGAAGAACTACTGCACCGCGCGCTTCAGCGCCGGGACGTGTTCGCCTCTCCCTCGCACCGCTGGTCCGACCCGCGCGCCCGGCTGCTGGACGGCACAGAGTGGGAGGCCGTGCGGGAGGACGTCCTGGCGGGCCTGAGCCTGGATATGCCGGTCGAGGAGCACCTGGCCGCGCTGGTGACGGCGCTGGATGCGGCGTGGAAGCAGATGGCGGAGCGGCTGGAGACGGCCGGGCAGGACACGAAGGTCACCATCGAGGTCCCCCCGGGCGGCCGGGCGAAGCTGAACGTGTCCAAACTCGGCGCGCTGGGCGAGCCGAAGTCCCTGACGTGGCTGCGGGGGCGGGTGGAGAAGATGCTCCCGAAGATCGACCTGCCGGAGCTGTTGTTCGAGGTGCACGGCTGGACCGGGTTCCTGGACGCCTTCGTACACCTGGGCGACGGCACAACCCGTATGAAGGACTTGACCACCTCACTGGTGGCCCTTCTGGTCTCGGAGGCGTGCAACATCGGCATGACCCCGGTCATCAACCCTGCGCATGAGGCGCTGCACCGTTCCCGGCTGGTGCACGTCGACCAGTTCTATCTGCGGGCCGACACCATCGCCGCGGCGAACGCCGCTCTGATCGAGGCACAGGGCCAGGTGCCGATCGTGCGGTACTGGGGAGACGGGCTGCTGGCCTCGGTCGACGGACTGCGGTTCGTCGTCCCCGTCCGCACCATCAACGCCGCTCCGTCGCCGAAGTACTTCGGGTTCAAGCGCGGCATCACCTGGCTCAACGCCGTCAACGACCAGGTCGCGGGCATCGGGCAGATGGTGGTGCCGGGCACCCCTCGCGACTCCCTGCGCATCCTGGACGCCCGGCTGAACCTCGACGGCGGGGTGAAGCCGGAGATGGTCGCCACCGACAACGCCTCGTACAGCGACATCGTGTTCGGCATCTTCCGCATCCTGGGCTACAACTTCAGCCCCGGTTCAAGGATCAGGACGACCAACGGTTCTGGCGCGCGTCCCTTCCCGGCGTAGAGACCGGCACGTACGGGCCGCTGGAGCCGCTGGCCCGCAACCGGGTCAACCTGAACAAGGTGATCACGCACTGGCCGGACATGCTTCGGGTCGCCGATTCCCTGGTCACCAACCAGGTACGCGCCTACGATCTGCTGCGGATGTTCGGCCGTGAAGGCCACCCGACCCCGCTGGGGCAGGCATTCGCCGAATACGGCCGGATCGCCAAGACCGAGCACCTGCTCCGCGTCGTCGACCCGGTAGACAACACCTACCGCCGCCAGATGAACCGCCAGCTCACCGTGCAGGAGTCCCGGCACAAGCTGGCCCGCGACGTGTTCCACGGCAAGCGCGGCACCATTCACCAGGCGTACCGGGACGGGATGGAGGACCAGCTCGGCTCACTGGGCCTGGTCCTCAACGCCGTGGTGCTCTGGACCACCCGGTACATCGACGCCGCCGTCGCCCGGCTCCATGCCGAGGGACACGAGATGCGGGACGAGGACATCGCCCGCCTGTCCCCGCTCAAGCACCGCAACCTCAATGTCCTGGGCCGTTTGCAGCTTCACCGCCTCCACCCCGACTGGCGGCGCCCTACGCCCGCTTCGCGACCCGGACACAGTCGAACTCGACGAGGACGACGAGGGGTAGCGGGAGCGGACTCCGGCCAGATACGTGCGCTGGCGAAGACGCACCACACCGGCGCGTAGACGCCCTTGAATCGTTTGGCCCGACGCTACTTCCACCGCTTGACCTTGACGCAACGGCAGGGTTTCTACTGGCGGCATGCGAATCGGAGAGATCGCCGCGCTCGTGGGGCTCACCACCCGGGCGATCCGGCACTACCACCATGTCGGCCTGCTTCCGGAACCGGAGCGGCGCCCCAACGGCTACCGGGCCTACAGCGTCCGCGACGCCGTCCTGCTCGCCCGGGTGCGTCGACTCACCGAACTCGGCCTCAGCCTCGATGAAGTGCGCGACGCCCTCGCCGACGATGCCGGACGCGAACTGACCTCGATATTGGAAGAACTCGACGCCGACCTGGCCCGCCAGGAGGCCGACATCAGGGAGCGCCGCTGCCGGCTCGGCGCCCTGCTTGCAGAGCCGCCCGGCGCGACCGGGCCCGTCTCACCCGCCCTCGCCGCACTGCTGGCACAGGCCCCCCGAACAGACTCGCCGAGCGCGGCCAAGGACCGCGAGTACCTCACGCTGCTGGACGCCACCAGCACCGGTAACCAAGAGATGCTCGCGCTGCTCGGGACGCTGGTCGGCGATCCCGCGGTTGTCGAACTGTATGAGCGCCTCGACGCGCTCGCCGAAGCCCCCACCGACGATCCGCGCATCGCACCCCTGGCAGCTGACCTGATGGCAGCTGTCCCCGAGGAGCTGTTCGCCGCAATCCCCGAGGACGGGGTCGTCGTGACCGGGTTCAAGGAGGCGCTGCTCGCCGAGTACACCCCAGCGCAGGCGGAAGTCGTGGGCCGGCTAATGGAGGCTTTCATGGAAAGGGGCCGGGGATGAGCGGCCAGCCAAGGGGCGTACCGGCGGCGCGGGTCGCGGTGGCCGCCGTGCTGCCGGGGGAACTGGCCCTGGCGGCCTGTCTGATGGCCGGGGTCCGGCCGCCCGGGTGGGCGCTGGCGGGCGCCGAGGCGCTGGTGCTCGCGGTGCTGCTGCTGGAGGCCTGGGTGCTGCGCTCGTTGTACGTCGCCGCGCGCGCCCGCGGCGCGGACCGCCGGTCGGCGCGGCGGGCCGCCGTACAGGAGGCGGTGCCGGTGACAGTCCGCCGCCTGATCCTCCACGAGCTGCGCGCCCTCGCCTCCCTGGGGCGGTGGGTCCGGCGCGGCACGCACGGGGTGCGCCCCGGGGACCTCGCTGCCGCGTACACCGGTCCCCAGACCGCGATGATGTACGGGCTGCTCTTCGTGATGGTGATCGAGACGGTGGGCCTGGCCTTCCTCATCCCTTGGCCGGTGGTCCACCGGGCGATCCTGGTACTCGACCTGTACGGCGTCGTCCTCGTGCTGGCCCTGCACGCCGCCTGCGTCACCCGGCCGCATGTCGTGCGCCCCGACGGCTCTCTGCATATCCGCTACGGAGCCCTCTTCGATCTCGCCGTACCGCCGGACGCGGTCGCCTCGGTCCGCGTCGACCGGCGCTACCCCGAAGGCCGCCTGATCACCCTCTCCGAGGACGGGGTCCTCGACCTGATCGTGGGCAGCCAGACCTCGGTGACCCTGGAGCTGAACCGGCCACTCCCCTTCACCCGCCCGCTCGGCGCAACGGAAAAGGCCCACACCATCCGATTTCACGCCGATGACCCGCGCGCACTGGTCAGCGCACTCCGTCAGCCCACCTGAACACACAGGTTGGTCCTCGCCCCGACGTGGCGCCCGGCAAGGACGCTCCGATCGGGCACCCGCCCGGTTGCATGTTCGACTTCTCGGCATTCTCACAAATGAACATCTGTGAGAGTTCTGCGAGAGCCCCGGCAGTGATCACGTCTCCGCAGGTCGCCGTTCGCAAAAGTCCTCTCGAAACCGGCGCGTTGTGCGAGGCACTTCTGAGAGGCTCCTCGTCCCCGCGCTCCGCGAGGAACTGGAGATCCCCGTGCCCGCTGACCGACTCCCTGGCCGCGTGTGGAAGCAGGGGCCCGCGCTCGCCGTCGTGCCCGCGCCCCGCACCGAGCGGCCGGTGAGGATCGGGTACGCCCGTACCTCGACCGCCCGCCAGGAGCTTGCGAGCCAGCTCGAAGCCCTCCACCGCGCGGAGTGCCACAAGGTCTTCCAGGAGCAGATCAGCACCCGCATCAAGGTGCGGCCCGAGCTGGAGAAGGCGCTCGCCCTGGCCCGCCAGTTCAAGGAAGCCGCACCCGAGACGCAGGTCATTCTCACCGTCCACGAGCTAAGACGTCATCTCATTTGGTGAGTCTGCGGTAGCAGATGAGGGTGCAGGCGATGCTGGTGAAGGCCAGGAAGTGCTCGGCTTCGCGCTCGTAGCGGCGGTGTAGGCGGCGGCAGCCGGCGAGCCAGGACATGGTGCGTTCGATGGTCCACCGGTGGCGGCCCAGCCGCTGCGAGGACTCGATTCCCTTGCGGGCGATGCGGTGGGTGATCCCGCGTTGCCGTAACCATCGCCGCAGGTGGTCGTAGTCGTATCCCTTGTCGGCGTGGAGCTTGCCCGGCTTGCGCCGTCGTCGGCCGCGGCGAGAGCGAATCGGCGGTATGCCTCTCACCAGAGGAATCAGGGCCTGGCTGTCGTGCAGGTTTGCCCCCGAGATCCCGACGGACAAGGGCAGACCGGTCCGCTCGGTGATCAAGTGGATCTTCGAGCCGTACTTGCCCCGGTCGACAGGATTCGGGCCTGTCAGGTCCCCCTTTTCAGGGCCCGCATGTTCACCGAGTCGATCGCACAGCGGGACCAGTCGAGCTCGCCGCGGGAGCCGAGTTCGTCCAGGACCAGGCGATGGAGCTTGGCCCACACCCTGGCCTTCGTCCACTCGGCGAAGCGTCGATGAGCCGTCACACCCGACGGCCCGAACGACGTCGACGGCAACTGCTGCCACGTGCAGCCAGACGTGGCAACGAACACGATCGCGGCCAGCACCTCCCGGTCACCGTGCCGACGCCGGCCACCACCCTGAGGCCGCACCGGCGCCTCCGGCACCACTCGCTGGAACAGCTCCCACAACTCGTCCGGCACCAGCCGCTCAACGATCCCCACCACGACCGACAGCCTACCCAGTCGACCAAATGAGATGGCGTCTAAAGCGCCTCGCGCGCAACGCCGCCGAGCTGATGACACTGTCCGCCGAACTCCAGGCCGACGGCATCCAGCTCGAACTCCTCACCGGCCCGCTCACCGGCATCTACGACCCCAACGGCATGGGCGCCATGTTCTTCGCCGTACTCGCCGTTGCCGGGCAGATCGAGCGCAACTACATCCGGGAGAAGACCCTCGAAGGCCAGGTCACCGCAGCGGCCAAAGGCAACCACGGCGGACGGCCGAAGGTCATCGACGACGACATGCTCACCTTCGCCGTCGCACTCAAGGACAAGGGCGTCCCCGTCCCCGAGATCGCGAAGAAGCTGATCATCAAGACCGGGAAGAACGCAGGCAAAAACCCCTCGGTCGCCTCGCTCTACCGGGCACCGGCCGAAGCCGACGAGGCTGCGGCGGATGACGGCCCGCCGCTGCGGCCCAAGCACGTCCGCATCCGCCGGTCAGAAGACCCGCTCACCCCCGAGGAGACCGACCTCCTCGACCGTCTCCAGGCCCAGCCCTACCCGAACACAGAGATCCGCAGCTAGACCCCATGATCAATCTCAGCGCCAACGGCTGTACCGATGTTCCCCAAGGCCGTGGAGCCCCGTGGGTTCACGGATACCGAAGTCTCTTCAGTGCGAACCCAAGGGTCCACCGGTGTGCTTCAGGTCAGTGGATCCGTGGGTTCGGGCGTAACACGAGGATGCTGAGTGAGCCGAAGAGCTTCGGCCAGAACGTCCGCGTCGACCTGTGCCGGTGTCCTGTCGCCGTACTCGAGTATGTCGTACTCGTCGTCCAGGTTGGCGAGTCGTTCGGCCAAGGGCAGTTCATGCCCGAAGCGCTGGTGGATCCGGAAAGCAAGCTCGCGTGGCGTCAACTCGCCGGCCAGCATCCGGGCGGCAAGTGCTCGTGCGGCGGCTTCCTGTCCGGCAATGCTGCCCGCTGGGTAGAAGGTGAGGCCCAGTTCGTCTAGTGCTGGGGGAAGGAGATCGGGGACGTCGTAATCCGCCTCCGCGCGTGTGCACGCGGCCAGCATCCGCAGGGCGGGACTGTCGAGGCCAGCGACGAGCGCATTACAGGCGCCAGTGACGACATCGGTTGCACGGATCTCGCCCATGCTCCAGAGGGCGGCAAAGTCCTGTAGGGCGAGTGCTGCTGCTTCGGTCGACATCACTCGTCCATGATTCCCTTCATGGTGCGTCGCGGTCGAGCCGGTTTCATCGAAGGTGCTGTTCAGCGGCCTTTTCCAGCAGGGCGCGTGCGGAGTCCGCGTAGCGCATCGCGGTCTTCTCGTCGAGCCCGAACACCTCGGCGAGATGGAGCGGGTCGGGCCCGTGGGTCAGGGCCTCTTCGAGTTGGCGGTCGACGCGGAGCCGTTCCAGCGTCGCGTCCTGCCCGCGCATCGCGGCGCTGATCCAGTGGTTGCTGGCGCGGCTGGTCTTCGTGGCGGTCTGGTTGTTGATCAGTAGGTGGAGGTTCGCGGTGTTCGGCCACCGGTTTCGCCGGTGCTCCAGCCAGTCCAGCAACAGCTTCAGGGTGAGGTCGTCGAGCGGACGGACACGTCCGGCGATGGTCAGCCGCCGGTTGCCGAGGTCGAGGTCGTCGAGCATGAGGTTGGCGATCTGGGCGACCCGAGCGGCGTGGACCGCTGCGAGGGCGAGGATGAGCCGCGTCGCCGGGGTGGTGGCCGCCGCAACGGAGCGGTCGACCTGCTCGGGGACGAGCGGTTGCAGCACGGCGTACTCGTATTGCCCGACCTTGATCCGACTGGTGGGATTGCGGAAGATCAGCCTGTTCCGCTTGGCCCATGTGAACAGCGAGCGCAGGGCGACGAGTTGGTCGTGGCGCTGGTGGCCGTGCAGTGTCTTGATATAGGTGAGGACGTCGTCGCGGGTCACCTCCCGCAGGTGGTCATAGGGATTCGACCATTCCAGCAGGGCCGGGCGGACTCGGTTGAGGTAGAGCCAGACCGTGCCTTCCCGTCGCGGGAGGCTGCGGGGGCCGCCATCGCGCAGGACGCGGGTGCAACTGCATCAAGCCGTGCACCGGCGCGCGTACCAGCTCCTGCTCGCAATCACCACCGGGTTCACCACCGGAATCAGCACCCTGGGCATCGGCCTGGGCGTTGGCGTAGGAGTCGGTCCTGCGGCCGGATTCCTGGGCTGGCGCACTGCTGGCAAGCCCAGGCGGCTGCCGGCAGTTGACTTCCACTGGTCCGGGGCCGGGTTTGCCCGTGGTCTGATGCGGGCCGTCGCGTTCGGCCTCGTACTCGTGCTGTCAGCGCGAGTCGACCGGTGAGCGCGGCTATCCGGCCACGTCTGCGTCTGGATCGGGACACGGAACATCCTTTCGGGCAGCCGGGGTTCATCCGGAAGGCGGGGCACTGAGCGCGTCTCAGCCGCCCCACCGCCGGTGCCGCGGAACCTTCCGTTCCTGCGGCGTCAGCACAGCCTGCTCGCAGCGCTGGTTGACCCGCCAGGACACCGTGTTCCAACGGTCCGGCAGCATGGGCATGCCTGCTCGGTCAACCACAACCACGCCGGCTCCGGCCCCTGCGGCCCCTCGACGAACAGCCACTGCCGCTCGCGTCAGTACAGCAGGCTCAACTCTCGCCTGCCTGCCACCCCGTCGCGGTCCACCCAGTGCACGACCGGGACCGGCGCCGCGTCACCTTCGTGATCAACCGCATCCAGGCCGGCTTCTCGTAGCGCCCCTCCTCCTGGGCGCGCTGGACAGCCCACGCCCGCTCGGACTCGGAGTAGGCGCCCTACCTGGCGCACCGACTCGACAGACGCGTAGAAGGCCCGGTCACGCTTCGACCACGCCAGAGCGCGGGCCACCTGACCATGGCAGTGGCGCCGGGACCGCAGAGGCCGCGTCGGCCTCGGGCCAGGACCGGTCGCCGCCGTGCATGTGCGCCCGAGAGAGGAGCGGCCGGGACCGGGAGTTTCGGTACGGCTCGGTGAAGCCGGCAACCGATCTGGCTGCGCACGGCAGATACCCAAAAGCTCCCGGTCCACGAAATTCGCTGTTGGCGAATCGCTGTCTGCCGATACTTGGAGATCCACTCCATGGGGGGTATTCAAGGGTGAAGGCAGGCAGCAGCGGGCTGCCTCGGCCTTGGGTGTCGCTCGTGCGGCGGCGTTGAAGGAGAGATTCATACCGATGGCAACAGGCGTAGTGAAGTGGTTCAACGCCGATAAGGGATTCGGGTTCATCACGCAGGATGACGGCGGCCCGGACGTGTTCGTCCACTTCTCGGCCATCCAGTCCACCGGGTTCAAGGAGCTGTACGAGGGCGACAGGGTCGAGTACAAGGTGACGCAGGGGCCGAAGGGTCCGCAGGCGGAGAACGTCGTTCGGCAGGCGTAACACTGCCGGGGCGTGTGCAGGGGCTCCGTCCCGACCGTGAGGTCGCTGGGACGGAGCCCCGGCTGCTCCGCCGACGACAAGGAGTCCGGCGCCTGTGATGAGCCACGGGTCGGCGTCGGCACCGGTGTGAGCGAGGGAGCCGGTCGGGTCTTCGTCGGCGCTTCGCCGGAAGCGTCCGGCTCCCACATGTGCGCCTGACCTGCATCAGAGAGGGCGTTGTGGACTGGCCGGTCGTGTGCGGTCAGCGGGTCACAGCTGAGGCTGCTGCATCCGCTGCCAGCTGAAGGGGCCGTAGGTGGTGCCGGTGACGGGGTGGTTGGCGTTCGGGTCGGCGGTCAGTTTCAGCCATTCCAGCGGGGTGGTGCTGCCGTGCACGACGATCCGGTGGAAGTTCGGGACGTTGTAGTACGGGTGCTCGTTCCATGCACTGTTGTCCGGGTCGTGGGCGCACACGCTGGCGCCGGTGGCCGGATCCGTCTCGCCGGTGCACGTCGCCGTCGGCGACAGGGGGTTGTCCGAGCGGTACAGATGCGAGTCACCGTTGAGCATCAGCACCGGGCGGCCGAACTCGGTCGTCCTCGCTGCGATCTGGTTGATGATCGGCTCGTAGTTCGTCAGGTGGTTCTTGGTCTTGCCGTCGAGGTCCCACATGTCGGCCTGCACCGAGATCACCACGGCCTTGGCGTGTTCGGCCTGCGCGTCGGCGAAGGCGGCATCGAGCCAGCGGACGTCGGCGGCGGTACGGTTGGTGCGCTCGCCGGTCTGTGCCTGAGTCGCGGTCGGCGCCTTGTACCAGGGGTCGGCGTCGTTGTTCGAGCCGCCCGGCGCGTTGACGGTCACGAAGACGATGTCGTTCTGCTCCCACTTCACGTTCTCGACGTACTGCGCGTCGGCCGGGTGGCTCGGGTCGTAGGCAGTGGCCTGGGACACCACGTTCAGTGTCCCGCTGCCGAGGGTGTGGCCAGGCTGCGCGAAGAAGTCCTGCCGGACTTCGGCAAGGTTGTCGAGCGGGTTGCCGCAGTGGTAGCCGGCGCAGTCCGCCGGGTCGGTCGACAGGCCGTTTGTGCCGATGTAGTCGATCCCACCGGAGGCCGAGTCGTAGAAGCCTCCGCCTTGACCGGGTGAGGTGAGGCTCGACGCCTTGTGGCAGTCGGCCCACTCGTTGTCGCCCGGCGTGTAGACGAGCGGCTTCGTGAAGGTCTGCCACATGGACGCTATCGAGGCGTCGTAGTCCTCGGTGCAGAACTCCTTGCCCGAGTGAATGTCGCCCACATGGATGACATCGCCGATCGTCGGATCACTGTTGATGGTCCCGATGAACGCCGGGGTCTTCTGGAACTGCGACGTGTCGGCGCTCTGGCCCGCGGGCGCGTACGCAGACCTGCCGTAGGGCGAGTCTCCGAACACGGCGAGCGTCAGTGGGCTGCCGGCCGCCGATGCCGTGGTGGTCGACATCACGGAGCAGGCAAGGCCGACGGCAACGAGCGTGACCAGCCCGCGCCTTGGTATGCGTCTCGACATGCGTCCCTCTTTCAGATCCGGTTGAGGGGGGCGCTCCAGTGAACTGGCTCACAGCTAGCGCGCCGTGGCCTCCAGGGCGGCCTGGAGATGACGAGCAGGGGAAATTGCCACAGCGCCCGCAGACGGGATCGCTCCCCGCGTGCCGCGATCGCCACTAGCGACCCGGCCGGTTCGGCTGTACGGCTGTGACGGTCAGGTGGTGGCCAGTCGCGTCGACGATGCCGGTGCACTGGAAGGCCCGGTGCACTGGAAGGCAGCGGTCGCCGCTCGCGGCTCCCCCCTCACGCCTTCCGGCGCATCGATGTCCCCCGCTGTTCGGCCCACCGGCCGAGCCGGACGCTGGAGCCTCCGGAGCGCCTGGAGGGCGCCGGCCACCATCGCCGGGCCCATGTCCCTGTCTCAGACCGCCGATTCCACGCCGGGCCGTATGGCCGACGGCTACCTCTCCACCGCGATCGATGTCGGCGTGCGTCCGATTCGCCCATCATCCCAACCGGTGTCCGTCGCCGTCACGAAAGGGCGGTTCACCGCAATCGTCGTCCCCTTCGACTCCGGCATCCGCTGGGGCTCTCCACTTCTCAGGTCACCGTTGAGCACCCTGCCCAGTTCCGCTTTTGACAATGGTTACTTTTGTCAGCTTATAAATTTGCTGTAAACCCCTGTGCCTGAGGGAGGGCACGGGAGTACGGTTCCGGCGCTCGGCAGTAGGAGATCAAGTGGAGCCGTAGGGGCGGCCGCGACCTACGCCGAAGAAGCCGGAGACAGTCCATGCGTGGGTATTCCGCACGGCGCAGACCGCGCCCCGGGGCGGAGAGAGGCGGCAGAAGAACACTCGCCGTCGTCGCCGCCGTACTCCTGATAGCGGGTACGGGATCCGTCGCCGCGTTCGGGACGAGCGACACGGACTCCAGCCGCCATGATGTGGCGGGTGAGGAGTCCCATGAACTGATGGAGTCCCTCGACGCGTTCAACGAGCCGAGGCTCTCCCCCAGCGGTCTGATCGCGCCGGGCGCGTACGCCGATGCCTGGGCGCACATCAAGAACATGCCGGTGAAGTCCGGCAGTTGGTCCGAGATCACCACCTCGCCGTACAACGAGGACGCGCTGCACTACCGTGACCGGTCGGCCTCCAACTCCGGTGGCGGTGCGGGCCACTCGGCGGGCCGTATCGCCGCCCTGGCCACCGACCCGACGCATCAGGGCGTGGTCTACGCGGGCGCCGCGGGCGGCGGTGTGTTCCGCTCCTCCGACGACGGCAGGACCTGGACTCCGATCGCCGACCGGTTGCCCGCCCTGTCCGTGGGCGCCCTCGCGGTCGCGCCCGACGGCTCGCTGTGGCTGGCCACCGGCGAGGCGACCACCGCCTCCGACAACTACCTGGGCAGCGGCGTCTACCGGCTCGCAACCCCGGTCACCGGCACTTTCAGCGAGAGCGACAAGGTGGGCGGTACCGAGCTGGATTCCAGCTCCATCCACACCGTCACCTTCGACAAGGCCGCCGGTTACGTCTTCGCGGCCTCCTCGCACGGCGTCTTCCGGCGCCCGTTGGCTGCCGGGCAGTCCACCGCCTGGACGAAGGTCCTCGCCCCGTGCGCGGGCATCGGCATCAGCGGCGTGGGCTGCGGGGTGGACAGCCACTACTCGGACATCGCCAACGACATCGCCGTACAGCCCGGCAGCGACGGCACCAAGCTGCTGGCCAACGTGGCCTGGCGCAGCGGCGCCGACTACAACGGCTTCTACTATTCCACCGACGCGGGCACCACCTGGAAGCGCGCCAACCCGACCGGTGCGATCAACCCCGCCGAGATCGGCAACGCCTCCTTCGCCTACGCGGCCGACGGCAGCAAGCTGTACGTCTCGATGGAGTCCCCCAAACTCCTCAACAAGTCCTCCGGCTCCGGCGTGTACTCGGTCCTCGCCGGCGTGTACGTCAGCCAGAGCGGCAACGCGAACGGCTCGTTCAAGCAGATCGCGACCTCCTCGTCGCTGTCGACCACCGGCTCCGCGATGAAGATCAAGGAGATCGGCAGCGGCTACCAGCCCGGCTCCCAGTCCTGGTACGACCAGGTCATCGCGGTCGACCCGAGCGATCCCAACCACGTCTACCTAGGCCTTGAGGAGATGTTCGAGTCCCGGGACGGCGGCGTGACCTGGAAGGCGATCGGCCGCTACTGGAACTTCGGCATGCCGTGCTTCTCGTACGACCCGGCCGCGAACTCCTGCGACGGCGACGTGATGCACTCCGACCAGCACGCCCTCGCCTTCTCGCAGTGGAAGGGCAGCACGCCGGAGGTGTTCGTCGGCAACGACGGCGGCGCCTACGCCCGCCCCACCACGCAGACCACCGCCGGCTGGCGCAACCTCAACGAGTCCGGCACCCTGCGCAACCTCCAGTACTACTCGGTACGCGCGGGCAGGATGACCGACGGCAGCGGCGAGGCCGTCTGGGGCGGCCTGCAGGACAACGGCGTCTCGCTGCTCGCACCCAAGGGCGCCACGTACCAAGGTCAACAGCTCAACTCGACCGGCGAGATGGTCTCCCCGTTCGGCGGTGACGGCGGCGACCAGCTGGTCAACCCCGCCGACGGCTGCCAGACGGTCGGCGAGTACGTCGACCTCGCGCTGCAGATCACGAACAACTGCGGCTACACCGCGAGCGACGACGGCTCCGAGGACGTGATCACCGACATCGCGCCCGGCGACCCCGGAGCCCGCTTCATCGCCCCGTTCAGCGCGGACGAGACCGACCCGAACGGCCTGTGGGTCGCGGGCGGCCAGTACGTCTGGGGCAACACCACAACCTGGAAGAGCACCTCCGGCACCGACTGGACCAAGCTGTACGACCTGGGCGCCGGCCACTCCGCCTCGGCGGTCGCCAGCCGCGACCACGTGACGTGGGCGGCCTGGTGCGGCCCCTGCTCGAAGGTCGACGGCACCTTCGGTCGGGGCATCGCCACCAACTACGGCGGCACCTGGCACCAGTTGACCCTGCCCGCCGCCTTCCCGAACCGTTACATCTCCGGCCTGACCATCGACCCGTCCGACGCCTCCGGCAAGACGGTCTACGCGGTGATCAACGGCTTCTCCCGGCACTGGAACGAGGGCCCCGGCGCCGGCTACGGCCACGTCTGGAAGACCACCGACGGCGGCACGACCTGGACCGACATCAGCGGTGACCCCGCGGCCTCGGACTCCTTCCCGGACGCCCCGGCCAACGCGGCGCTGGTCACCAAGAACGGCACCCTCGTGGTCGCCACCGACCTGGGCGTGTTCACCAGCACCTCGGCCGGCCACTGGGCGCGCCTGGGCACGAACCTGCCCACCTCACCGGCGGTCTACCTCTCGCCGAGCCCGGACGGCAGCCAACTGTACGTGGCCACGCACGGCCGCGGCATCTGGAAGACAGCGATGCCATAACGCCACACCGGTTCCTCCAGCTGCACTGCGGCCGGCTGACTACTGATCTCGCAGTAACAACGCGGCGGCGATCCCTCTCAGCGAACCTGGGCGACGCGAGGCACAACGCGTGATGCCTTCAGTCAGATGTCTGGCTGAAGGCACCGCCCATCGCACCCGCCGACGCGTCGTCCAGGCCAGTGATCTTCAGCGGGCCAGTGGATTTCCCGCACCCGCATCCACCGCCACGACCGGGCATGGAGGGGCAGGAACAGGGGCGTCTGCGCTGTCCGACCCACCGGACGCCGGTGGCGAGCGCGGCCACGGCCAGCGCGGACGGCCGGCGCGCCCAGTATCTTCGCGGCGCCCGCCGGGCGGCGGCCAGCAACACGGTCCGATATGACGGTTCTCCTCGGCCAGGTCCGTGAACGGGATCGGGCAACAAGCACTTTCACCGCAGACAGTCAGATCGTCACAACCCGCCTCGACCGCCTCGGCCAGGGCGGAGCGGATCGTGGTCAGGTCCGCGATCTTCGCGTCGACCTCCGCGAGCTTCGCCGCGGCGCGTGCCTGCAGCCCGGCCACGGGAAAGCCATGCGGCGCGGCCCGCTCCCTGCCGGCGCCTCCAGCACCGGCGCGTTCGAGGTTGGTGTGGGCGCAGGCCGGAGCATGGGTGACCCCGGCCTGCGCACGCCCGTCAGGCCAGCATGCCGGCGACTCCAGTGCGGCCGTCGGGGACGCCGACGATCGTGACGATGACCTGCTTGCGGACGGCCTCGCCGAGCACGTCGGTCAGTGCGTCGGTGGTGGTGGCGACCAGGCGGCCGGGAGCGTCCGGGATCTCGGGTAGGTGATACGCGGCCTCGCGCATGCTGAGGGTGACGAGAGGTGCATCGTTGTCGGTGGGGTTGCCTCCGATGCCCCGGCGGTGCTGCGGGATGCCGATCAGGTCCACCCCGACGAGGCTGCGGAACTGCTCGCCGTAGACGGCACCGACTGCGTCGGCTAAGGCACTGATCAGCTTCGGTTCTACCGTCCCGTCGAGGGTTTCTTCGCGGATGTGCACGCTGAAGTGCGGCATGGTGGCAACTCCGTTCACGCCGGTAGTCAAGAAGATCCCGGTGCCCGAAGCGCTGCAGTCCTTCGCGCTGGCGCCGCGCCACCTCTCGCTGCTCTCCTACCTGCTCTTCGATGGGCCGATGACCGTGAATGAGCTGGCGGCCCGACTGCAGGTCGCGCCGACGACGGTGAGCCTGCTGGTCGGCGACCTGAGCCGGAAGGGGATCCTGGAACGGCGTGAGGACGAGGCGGACCGGCGTCGTCGAATCATTGGCATTGCGGCCGATCAGCAAGCCGCGATCACTGCCTGGCTCGCCCCGGGTGCGGCTGCGTGGCGCAAGGCGTTGGCCCCTCTGACGCCGGATCAGCGGCAGCTGTTCGTCGACACACTGCTCGCGTACGAAGCCGCGGTCAGCGGCGCGGAACAAAGCTGAGTCGAGCCCACAGGCATCGCCGCCCACGGGAAGCGGATGACCGTCGCGGGGACATCGAGCTGACGTGCGCACTCTCGGCGTCCTGACCGGCCAACCCGGCCAGCTGCCGCTGGATGGCGGGAGGGGACTTCTCGTCAAAGCCGGCGAAACAGGCCGCGGCCATGTCCTCGTCGGCGTGGCCCTGGACGGCGGCGCGCTCCAGGCGCTCCGCGCTCGCGGCGGCCACGTCCAGGCGTACGCCGTCCTTCTCGTCGGCCCGGACGATCAGCTGGGCGCCCTTGGCAACCGTACCCACCGCGAACTGGGCAGGCGACAGCCGGTCGTTCAGGATCAGTCCGGACTTGGCAAGCAGGTACGGAATGTCGAGCGGGCCGCGCCGATGGCGTCGAAGCAGCTCTGCAGGTCCACGTCGAGCGCCTGCGACAGGGCCGGCACCTCGCCGGCCGCCGCGGTCGTCGCGATGACCCAGCTGTTGGCGACCGGTTTCAGACGGGTCGCGGTGCCGTCGGCACCGTCCTCGCCGGTCCACACCGTGAGCGCGCCGACCGCGTCGAGGACAGGGGTCACGGCGTGGCGGTGCTCGCTCGGACCGGCTGCGAGGACGAGCAGTTGGCCGGCCTCGGCGGGCGATGGGGGTGCCCCCCCTGGGCTCGGGCGCAGTCGGGAACTTCGGGGAGGGTGCCCAGCACCGGGGCGTCGAAGAATGCGAGGTCGTGCTCGCGGGCGAAGGCGGCCAGGTCGGCGATCGCCTGACACCGGCGGTGGCCGACTGCACCCAGGCGGCATGCGGGCGGATGGCCAGAGCGTCCTGAGTCATCACCTCCAGGGCGGCACGGTGAGTTTCGTAACGCGCCCGATTCACCGGTCATCCGATCGATCCCGCGGACTGCCACGCGCGCCATTCTCACATCATGACTGACACCCCCCGCCCCCATTCCGCAGAGCGCGAGCGCGGTCCCGAGTCGGCCGACGGCTCGGTCGGCGCAACCCGCAGAACCGTCATAGCCGCTCTGGGCGGCGCGACCCTCGGAGCGGCCGCTCTGGGGCTCACAGCCACGCAGGCGACCGCGGCCACAGACCGGAACGACACCGCCCAGCCCCCGAACCGGGCGGCCGCCGACTGCGTCCTCACACCCGAGCAGACCGAGGGGCCTTACTACCTGGACCTGGAGACGGTCCGCAAGGACATCACCGAGGGAAAGCCCGGCGTGCCACTCACCCTCCGCGTCAAGGTGATCGACACTGCGACGTGCTCTGCCCTACCCGGCACGGCGGTCGACCTATGGCACTGCGACGCTCTTGGCGTCTATTCCGGCTATGTGGCCGGCGGCTCAACGCCGGACACGACCTTCCTGCGCGGCGTACAACTGACCGACTCCTCCGGCGTCGCCGAATTCACCACCATCTACCCCGGCTGGTACGTCGGCCGTGCCCTTCACATCCACGTCAAGACGCATGTCGGCGGCAAGGTCACCGGCGGCAGGTACCAGGGCGGCCACGTCTCCCACACCGGCCAGCTCTACTTCCCGGAGACGTACAACAGCAGGGTCGCCGCGTTGGCCCCCTACCGGAACAACACGGCCACTCGCACGCTCAACGCCAGGGACGGCATCTACCGCAACGGCGGGTCCTCCACCCTGCTGACCCTCACGCAGATCGGCAGCGACCTCGGCAAGGGGGTGACCGGCACCGTTGTGCTCGGCATCGATCCCAACGCCGTGCCCTGACGCCGCCCGAGTTCAGCCACGAACGCGCCGCGCGCGAAGGAACACGGTGACGGACGCGAGGATCTCCTCCCGGGAATGGGCCCGCCAGGATCGGGAATGACCGGGGCATGACATGCGAGTCGTGCGGCGCGCCTCTGACCGGTCGACCGCGCAGCGGTCGACCGGCTCGCTACTGCTCCGGCGCATGCAGACAACGGGCGTTCAGGCAACGCGCGGCGCGCCGGGATGCCCGCGGGGCGCCGACGGGCACGTCACCGCCCACACAGAGCGCTGCCTCCCCGACCGCTCAGGGCCGCGGCCTGCCACGGGCCCTCGACTCCTTCGTGGGCCGAGGGGCGGAACTGTCGCGGCTGCGTACCCTGCTGAGGACGTCGCGGCTGCTGACCCTGACCGGCGCCGGCGGCGTCGGCAAGACGCGATTGGCGCTGGAGTTCGCCATGGGCCTGCCCGGCCACCACGGGCGGGTCGACCTGGTCGAACTCGACGCCCTGCATGACGGCGCCGCGCTCGCACAGGCCGTCGCCGCCGCGCTGGCCGTGGGGGAACGGGCGGGACAATCCGGTGTCGACGTCCTGGTCCACGCGATCGGCGACGCCCGTCGGCTGTTGATCCTGGACAACTGCGAGCATCTGGCCGAGCCGTGCGCCGGGCTGATCGCGACCTTGCTGAAGGGCTGCCCTCGGCTACGGATCCTGGCCACCAGTCGCGAGCCCCTGCGGGTTCCCGGGGAGACCGTGCTCCGGGTCGGTGAGCTGTCGCTGCCGCCGGACGACGCCGGAGACGACCCGGTGGTCCTTCTGCGGGCGGACGCCGTCCGGCTGTTCGTCGAACGGGCCTCTAGTTGCTCACCAGGATTCGCGCTCCATCGCGGAAACGGCCGGACGGTTGCCGAGATCTGCCGCAGACTGGACGGCCTGACGCTCGCCGTCGAGCTGGCGGCGCGCCGGGCCGGAACTCTTCCGCTGAGTGACATCCTGGCAGGACTGGACGGCCAGATGTCCCAGCTGTCGCTCCTGACAGGCGGACACAGGACGGGACCCGGGCGCCACAGCGAGCTGGCCGCCGCGATCGACTGGAGCCACCGACTGCTCGATCCGGCCGAACAGGCGGTCTTCCGGCGTCTTGCCGTCCTCGTCGGCGGGTTCGACACGACTGCGGCGCGGGCGGTCTGCGCCGGTGACGGTGTCGCACCGTCACGAATACTCGGCATCCTGTGCGACCTCGAGGCCAAGTCCCTGATCGCACGTGTCTCAGGAGACGCGGAGACCACCCGATTCAGGCAGCTGAGCACCATCCGCGCCTACGCCCTGGAGCGCCTGCTCGCCTCCGGCGAGCTGCACATCACCAGGCGCCGGGTCCTCGAGTGGCTGACCGGACTCGCCGACCGGGCCGACGACGAGGTGTTCCCCGACCAGGCCGGCAGCCCGCTGGCCGTGGAACGGGACAACCTCGCCGCGGCGCTGGCCGGCACCACCGTCCGCGCCGGTGCGTCGCACCCACGGCTGCTGCTGGAACTGGCGCGCGTGCACTACGAGCAGGAACAGCCGTCAGCTGCCCACGCGTTGCTGACGGGATTGCTGCGGGAAGTGGACGGCGGGGCCCTCGGCGGGGCGTTACCGGCGCTCGCCGCGCGCGTGGCCTGCCAGCGGGCCGACCTGGCACAGGCACTGCGCCTCGGCGAGCAGGCGGTGGCCATGGAGCGTACGCGCACTCACCCCGCCGGACTTGCCAACGCCCTGGACGCGCGCGCTGCGGCGCGGCTGTGCCGAGGCGAATTCGGCGCGGCCGTGGAGGATCTGCGCCAGTGCCTGGGTGTCGTCGCCACGCTGGGCAAACCCCAGGACACCGCATGGTGCACCCATCACCTGGCGTGGGCGCTGCTCCAAGCGGGCGGGGAACTGGAGGCCGACCTACTCATGTCCCGTTGCCTGCCCGTCCTCAGGGAGCACGCCCCCTGGAGCCGGGTCGCAGCCGCTCTGCACACAGCAGGCGCCGTGCGGCTGGCCCTGGGGCATCTGGAAAGTGCCGAGGCGCTGTTCGCCGAGGTGCTGCGGATCGTCCCCGGAGCAAGTTTTCACGCGCTCTACCCGGTGGAGGGCCTGGCTCTCGTGGCCGCCGAAAG
The DNA here is from genome assembly GCF_055570785.1 of Streptomyces sp. NPDC031100. Taxonomy (NCBI): domain Bacteria; kingdom Bacillati; phylum Actinomycetota; class Actinomycetes; order Kitasatosporales; family Streptomycetaceae; genus Streptomyces; species Streptomyces sp. NPDC031100. The sequence goes on along the minus strand of NZ_JBVIGN010000014.1, from coordinate 171,722 downwards.
CGGTGACATGCGGCGGGCCCTCCTGCTGTACGAGGCGAGCGCGCAGGCACGCCGCCGACTCGACACCGTGTCCGAGGCTCCGTGGCGACGCCAGGTGGAACTAACGGTGGATCGTGCCAGAGCAGGGCTGCCGGCAGCCGCTCGGGAAGCGGCTGTGAGTGGCGGCCGCCGACTGCGCGGGGAGCGGCTTGTGGCGTACGCGCTGCGGACCAGGAGCGAGGACCACCCGACGACGTCCGACGCCGTACAGGTCGTAGACGACCGATGCAGGCTCACCGGAAGGGAGTTCATGGTGGCCAAGCTCGTCGCCGACGGGCTGACCAACCGGCAGATCGCCGAGCGGCTCGGTCTTTCGACCCATACGGTCGCCACGCACCTGGACAAGGTGCGCGACAAACTCGGCATGCGGTCACGCACGCAGATCGCCTTATGGGTGGCCGCACGGACCAAGACCGGGCACACCTCGCCGATGTAGTCACCCCCGGCAGGGCGCCTGATCAGGACACCATCAGACGCCCTCGCGGCGCGGACCCGCACGGTCACAGCGATGTCACGACGTGCTTGATCCGGGTGTAGTCCTCGAAACCGTAGGCCGAAAGGTCCTTGCCGTAGCCGGATTTCTTGTAGCCGCCGTGGGGCATCTCCGCGACGAGGAACATGTGCGTGTTGATCCATACACAGCCGAAGTCGAGGCGCTTCGACATGCGCATCGCGCGGGCGTGGTCCTTTGTCCAGACCGACGATGCGAGAGCGTAGTCGACGCCGTTGGCCCACTCCACGGCCTGGTCCTCGTCGGCGAAGGACTGGACGGTGATGACCGGGCCGAAGACCTCGTTCTGGATGATCTCGTCGTCCTGCTCGAGGCCGGCAACGACCGTGGGAGCGTAGAAGTAGCCGCGGTCACCGACGCGGTGACCTCCTGCCTCCACAGTGGCGTGCGAGGGGAGCCGGTCGACGAAACCGCTCACCTGGGCGAGCTGGTTGGCGTTGTTGAGCGGGCCGAACAGCACACCCTCCTCGTCGACGCCACCGGTCTTGACGCCGGCGGCGGCCTTGGCCAGAGAGCGGCCCAGCCGCCCTTCCTTGAGCCGGAGTCGCCGTTAGGCATCGACCCTCCGGATCGGCTCCGCCATTGCAGTCCTTGCGATCACCGGGTCGCGACCGACTCCACCGACCGAGTTGTCGAGGCCGCGCTTCTCATGTTCCCAGGGGATCGCGTTGACGCGGTCTTCACCGCCCTCCACGTGACCGATGAGAGGCAGACGGAACGATGATGACACCGACCGTGTATATGCGGGCCAGACCGTGCTTGGGAATACGGATCCGCGTTTGATCTTTGAACGCGGTGGCACGGTTGGCGTCGGCCCTCTGACGCACGGCCGGCCAAGCCTTGTCCGGACGAGAAAGTGCGGTGATCACGCAATGCAGGCGGTGCGGTTTCACGAGTACGGCGGGATCGATGTGCTGCGGGTGGAGGAGGTGGAGCGGCCGGTGCCCGGCCCTGGGCAGGTGCTGGTCGAGGTCCGCGCGGCCGGGATCCAGCCCGGCGAGGCGCACATCCGCACAGGCGCGCTGCACGAACGCTGGCCGGCGGCGTTTCCCTCCGGGCAGGGCAGCGATCTGGCTGGCGTCGTAGTGCAGGCCGGCCCGCACGTCCGGGGCTTCGCGGTGGGTGATGAGGTTTTGGGCTTCACTCACCGGCGGGCCAGCCATGCGCAGTTCGTCGTCGTCGACGACGTGAATCTGGTCTCCCGTCCGGCGGGGTTGGCCTGGGAGGTGGCCGGGGCGCTGTACGTGGCCGGCACGACCGCCTACGCCACGGTGTTCGCGGTGGACCCCGGCCCGGACGACACGGTCGTCGTCTCGGGTGCGGCGGGCGGAGTCGGGTCGCTTGTCGTGCAGCTCGCGCGGCGGCGCGGCGCCACGGTGATCGGGCTGGCGAGCGAGCGGAACCACGCCTGGTTGAAGGACCGCGGTGTCCTCCCGGTCGAGTACGGGCCAGGTGTGGCCGAGCGGATCCGTCAGGCGTCCGGCGGCAGGGTCGACGCGTTCATCGACACCTTCGGCGACGGCTACGTGGCACTGGCAGTGGAACTGGGTGTGCGGCCCGAGCGAATCAACACGATCAGCGACTGGCAGGCCGCGGCCGAGGTCGGCGCGCGGACCTACGGAGAAGGCGCGGCGGCGTGCGCGGTCGTACTCGGCGAGCTGGCCCGGCTTGCCGCGCGCGGGCAGTTGGAGGTGCCGATCGCCCGCACCTACCCGCTGGAACAGGTGAGAGACGCCTTCCGCGAGCTGGAACAACAGCACACCCACGGCAAGATCGTGCTCCGGCCCTAGCCCCGGCTGCGGAAGGTAGTAGTCCCCGCGATTGGACTGGGCCGAAATCAGGCGAAGGGTCGGAGAACGTCCTGCGAGATACAACGTTCTCCTACCTCTGAAGCTCCGCCAGCACGGCGCGGATCGCTGGGCTGGCATGGGCGCTGTTCCGCCATGCCGCGTATACCTCACGCTTGGGTGGCCGCTGCAGTGGCCGGATGACGAGTCCTTCTGTCAGGGGTGGGCGGGCAAGGCGAGGGATCAGGGCGATGACTTCGCCGGAGGCGACCAGCGCCAGCTGGGTGGAGAAGTCGTCGATCAGGTGGCGCACGTCGGGGGCTTCGGGCAGATCTGCTACGAGCCTTCGGAACCACTGGTGGCACACGGTGTGGGGCGGACTCGTCGCCCATGCGTGGCCGGCCAGGTCACCACTTGTCAGTGGCGGGTCGAGTTGTGCGAGTGGATGCGTTTGATCCATGACGATGTCGCCGACGTCGGTGTGGATGTGGCGCTGGGTCAGTGACGACGGCAGGTGGACGGGCAGCCCGTCGGCGTCGTGGAGGAGGGCGAGGTCGGCTGCGCCGCCCTCGACGCTGTGGAGGGCTTGGTCGGGCTCCTGCTCGGTGATGTGCACACGAAGGTCCGGGCAGCGCGTCGACACTCGCTCCATGATGGGCGCGAGCAGCCCGCGGATACCCGTCGAGAAGGACACCACGCGGAGTATCCCGCGCGGCGTGTCCTCCGCCACGGATCGGGCCGACTCGGCGCAGCGCTCCAGCGCTTGGAACACGTCGGGTGCCGAGTCGACGATGGCTCGCCCGGCCAGGGTGAGCACGACCCCGCGTCCTGCGGGTGCGAGGAGGGGCACGCCGACCTGTCGTTCCAGTCTCTTGATCTGCTGTGACACAGCCGATGCCGTGAACCCGAGGTCCTCGGCCGCCCGCGCCAGCGTCCCGAGGGTGGCCACCGACCGCAACGCCCGCAGGGCTCCGACATCAATCATGAAGCCAGATTACGCAGTACAGGTAAAAAAGCATCGGTAGACCAGAGGTATTGCCCGGGGCAGGATCGGACCATGATTGACCAACAGCACACCGCTGACCGTCTCTTCGGCACGAACCTCGTCGCCATGGCGACCCCGATGCAGCCCGACGGCACGATCAGCGAACCAGGACTTGCCAACCTCGTCGGTCACCTGCTGACCACAGGGTGCGAGGGCATCGTCGTCGGTGGTACCACCGGCGAGTCGCCCACGTTGACCGAAGCCGAGTCGGCCCGGCTCGTCCGCACCGTGGTGGCCCTGTCGCAGAGACAGGCGCGGGTGATCGCCGGTGTCGGCACCTACAACACGGCCGAAGCCGTGCAGCGGGCCCGCGAAGCCGAGGCAGCCGGGGCAGACGCCCTGCTGCTGGTCTGCCCCTACTACTCCAGGCCGACTCAGGCCGGTGTGGTGGCCCATTGCGTGGCGGTGGCCGACGCCACCGAACTGCCCGTGATGCTCTACGACGTCCCGGCGCGCACCGGCATCGCCATGGAAGCCGCCACACTGATCGAACTCTCCGGCCACCCCCGGATCCGGGCCGTCAAGGACGCCAAGGGCGACCTGTTCGAGGCGATGTCCGTCATGGATCGCACGTCACTGGCCTACTACTGCGGAATAGATGAGCTCAACCTGCCCTACCTCGCGTGTGGTGCCACCGGCGTGGTCAGCGTCGTGGGCAATGTCGTCGCCGACCGCAACGCCGAACTCATCCGAGCGGTCCGCCGGGGCGACCTCGATTCGGCGAAGGCTGTCCAGGCGTCGCTGCTCCCCTTGACGGACGCCATCATGCGCACCTCACAAGGAGCCATCATGGCCAAGGCCGCGCTGGCCGAGCTCGGGATCATCCCGCACGCGACAGTGCGCCTTCCGCTCCTCGAATCGCAGACGCCGCACCTCCAGCGGCTCACGGATGCCCTGGCCACCACCGCCGCGCCTGCCTGATCGAACCTGCACCAGGCGCCGGAGCAGACGGACCAGGATGCGGGGCTTGAGACCCGCGACAGCGATAGACGACCAGGGTCCGCGAGGTGCCCGGAAGATCAGGCCGGGCAAACCAACCCCATCTGGCAGATCGACCGGCCGTGCAGTGCGCACTCAAGCACTACGGCGACCCGGCCCGTGGCTCGGATGAGGCTGGCGCCCTCGCGTCCCTCGCCCGGCACCGCACCCCCGCGCCCCGGCTCCTGGGAGCGCTCCGGAGGCCAGGCCGCCCTGGACCAGGTGGTGCGGACGGTGAGGTCCTCGCGCCGCAGGATGAGGCGGAGCCGAGCCGTGGCGTTGGCCGGGCACTTGCCTCAGTCCACGGCGAGATCGCCCACTTCCACCGTACTCGTCGAACGCAAGGCGCGGGGCATCCTGAACGAATCATCCAGCTGACAAGGCGCAGCAGGACAATCGCACAGCGCCTGGCAGAGGTGCGGAACCGCACACCACACGTCGACCTGCTACAGAATTCGAACCCGCTCTAGTGAGTCTTCAGTTCCCCGATCCGCGCGACCGTCGTTCCACTCTTCGGGCATACCCACACCGCCGCATCTGTGCGGACAGTCACCGTCAGCGGATGTGTGTCCGGGTGTGTCGGGCACTGTGGCCAGACCGCCGATACACCTTCAGACCACAGTGCCTCCACCGCCCAGTCCTGGACCTGATCTGCCAGGTGCACGAGCAACTCTGCGGCGGTGCCATCCGGATGTGGAGTCAGGCCCTGGCCTGAACCGTCCGGGGCCCAGAGCGTGACCCCGATCCTGTCATCCCAGCGTATGTCTGGCTGCACCGCGCACTGTCCACGGAGGTCTCGCAGGACTGTCTCCACAGCTTCGGCGAATTCCATGTTCACTGGGCTCCTCATCACCTCGGGGACAACTGCCTCATAGTCTCCACTGCCCCTGAAGCTTGCGGATGATCTCCGTTGGCCCAGGCCCGTTTCAGCGCCCGCCTCAACCTTGGCGCTGCTCGCCGACTGTCCCGCAATTGACGCCTGCAACCAGCCTCGACCATTACTGGCCCTGAGCGACCGTCTGACATGCCCGGCAGACCTCAGCGACCACCGCGTCCATAGTCCGCATCGATGGGTGGTGGTCCATCACCGTGACGGCATGCAAGGGGGCGCGCTATAGCGTCGACTGGAGTGTGGTGAGCGTGCGCTCCACGGTCTGCCGCGCCCACCAGCACGCCGCCGGGGCCCGTCACCGGCCGGCGCGGATCCGGGGACTACGTAGCCGTCCTCCGCAGCGTCGGCCCGATGAGGCGGTTGGCCGCTCATGCTGCGGGCTCACCACGAAGATCCACCTGGCGAGCGACGGCGGCTGCCGTCCCCTGGCTGCTAGGAGCCCTGGGCGCGCCGCGCAGGCCCCCAGCACTGCGACGCCCGATCTGCGGCTCATGTCAGAGTTCTACGCAGCGTAGTCAGCACCAAACCAGCACGGGAGTCAGCACGGCGCCTCCAAATCATGCCTGTGACCTGCCCGTTCCTACGGTGTGGCGACACGCAAACGTCCCCGTCGAATGCCAGGAAGTGGTGCCGATGTCCTCCCCCGCGACAGCTCCACCAGCCCCGTCCAACCTCCCCCGCATCGTCGCCGCCAGCCTCATAGGCACCACCATCGAGTGGCACGACAACTCATTCGGTCAGGGCTACGACCTGCTGCTTTCCCGCCATTGACTCGCCGAGGTCAGCACCGAACCAGCACCGGAAAACCTCGTGCTGGGTGGGCAATGCGCACATGCCCGATCCGACTGGCTGCGGGCCCGACGACAGCCATCAAAGATCGTCACTCACCGTAGCCTGCCCTGCCGGACATTGACGGAGTGGTCGCCTTCGGCACAGTCGACGAAGTCGGACCAGGTCGGCAGGAGGCCGTCGGCATCGCTTGGGCGTAAGACCAACGCCGCCGAGTCCGGTCGGAACGATGGCGCGGGTGCGCCGGGTGGTTGCCCGGCACGCGCAGGTCCAGGCAACCCACGACCGTCCTCGGGGTGCAGGCCGGCGAGGCGGAAGATCGCTTGGCTGACCGGTCGCCGCGGGCAGCGGCCACTGAGTGAGGTGCCTGCGCTGTGCCAGAGCTTGGAACCCCCGGCTGGAGCGCCACCGTTGAGTGCTGCGGTGGGTGCCGGCCTTCGAGCGTGAGTGGGCGGCGGCGCTGGAGGAGTCGCGCCGGACGTTCTCCCTCGCCGGGCTGTGCGAGGTCGTCCAGGTGTGGCAGGCCCGCGTCGCCTCCGCCCCCAGCAGTCGACGCGTTCCTCGAATCCGGCCGGGATGAGACCGCCTTCGTGGGCCTGGAGGAGATCCGGAGCAGATGCCGGTGACCGGACAGCCGTGATGGATCGGCCGTTACGACTGCGCGCAGCAGGAACGGCTCGGCCGCGATGCCGCATACCGGTGGACCGAAGTTGGCGGACAGCAGCCGTGGTTGGCAGGCGCAGCCGTGCGAGCTTCAGATGTGACTCTGTGCGGTCGACGGTGTGCGGCACTGCGTGGCCGGCCCTGCGACGGTCTGTTCTGTAGGGCCTGCCCTGAGGGCCGCCTGCGCGGCCCAGTACCTCGCGCGCCGACGAGGGTGGCACTACGGAGGTGGGCAGCCTCGTGCGGCCGCAGCCGCACGAGGCTGCCCTGGTGCTTCAGTTGGGTTGTGCCTCAGCGGAAAACGGCGATGTTGCGGGCGGCCCAGCCGTCGAAGGGGCGCGGGGCGCGGCCGAGGACTCGTTCCACGACCGGGCTGATCCGCAGTTCGGCGGGGGTCGGGGCGGAGATGATGTCCAGGGTGTCGTCGGCGAGTTCCGCCGGCACGAACCGGGTCATCGTGGCCTTGGCCTCGTCGCGGGTGAGTTCGTGGAACCGTACAGGCGAGCCGAGCGCGGAGGCGATCGCCTCCGCCTGCTGACGCGGCGTGACGACCTCCGGCCCGGTCAGCTCGTACACCCCGCCGGTGTGCCGGTCGTCCAGCAGGCAGGCCGCCGCGACCTCGGCGATGTCCGCCGGGTCGATGACCGGCACCCCTACGTCGCCGAAGGGCGCGGCGACCGTCCCTTGCGTGCGGACGGACTCCGCCCAGGCCAAAGCGTTGGAGGCGAAACCGCCCGGTCGCAGGACGGCCGAGTCCAGGCCGGACTCCCGCAACGCGTCCTCCACCGCGCGCATCGCGACCCGCGACGGGCCGAGCGGCCTGGTCGCCACGCCCTGCGAAGACAGCAGGACGACCCGGCGGACCCCACTGGCCGCGGCCAGGCCGATGATGTCGGCCGGCCTGGCTTCGGGGGCGTGCAGGTCTCCGGACAGCAGGAGGAACAGGGCCTTCGCCCCGTCCAACGCGGGTGTGAGGCTTGTCAGCTCGGCCAGGTCGGCCGTCACATGCCGGACTCCGTCCGGCATCGCCACCACGTGCCGCGACACCGCCGTCACCAGCTCGCCCGCCTCGGCCAGGGCCTGCGTCAAAGGTCGGCCCACATTCCCGGTAGCCCCGGTCACCACGATCATGTTCAGCTCCTAGTCCGTTGTGCACTGCGGTAATTGACACTAGGAGGCGGGCTTACGTTTCGTAAGGACGTACCCAGAGGTAAGCTCCCGACATGAAGGAAGGTGCGCAGCTGACGCAGGCTGAGACACGCAATCGGTATGAGGTGTTTCACACCGACTGCCCCGCGCGAAACGTGGTCGACCACGTGACCAGCAGATGGGGTATCTGGGTGCTGATCTTCTTGCGGAGCAACGACCTTCGGTTCCACGAGCTGCGCGACAGCATCCAGGGCATCAGCGAGAAGATGCTCGCCCAGACCCTGCGCGCGCTGGTCCAGGACGGCTTGATCTGGCGGGAGGTAGAGCCGACGACGCCGCCCCAGGTCACCTACGGGCTGTCCGAGTTCGGTCAGGACGTCAGCGAGCCGCTGACGGACTTGTTCAACCGGATCACACAGTGGCTACCGCCGCGCAGCCCGGAATAGTGCGGTAGTGGTCGGCCTCGAAGGCGAATCCAGCGTGACCTGGTGACCTACGTTGATGCGTCGGCAGTAACCGGCGAGACTGTCGAGGATCTGCTCGGCGGTCTTGTGCCATACGTACGGGCGGGAGTTCGCGTTCCAGTCCTTGATCCAAGCGCGGATCCGGCGTTCGAGGCCGGGGACGGAGCGGTGGATGCTGCGCTGGAGCTTCTTGCAGGTCAGCTCGCCGAACCACCGCCCGACAGGTTCAGCCAGGACGAGCCGGTCGGGGTGAAATGCGGGTGGAACCGCGGGTGGGCCAGCAGCCACTTGCGGACCGGCTCGGCCTTGTGGTGCCGTAGTTGTCCACGATCAGGTGCACTCCAGGCCCACCGGGACGCTCCGGCGGGTCGAGATACAGGCCCACCACGTCGTGGATCTTGTCCACGAAGAACGGGGCGGTGGACAGCTTGAACGACTCGGCACGGTGCGGCTTGAGACCGAAGGCCCGCCAGATCCTCGACACGTCGACTGCGACATGTCGGCCCGCCGGGCCATCGACCGCCTCGACCAGTGGGTGGTGTTCTTCGGCTTCGTCTGGTGGTTCAGCAATCGCAGGTCGACCCTTTTACTCGTACCGGTACTTCAGCGAGTCCGCCTCCGCCTGCTCGATGTCGTCGATCGTCAGCTCCGGCATCCGCAGCTGGGCCAGCGTCACCTCGGCCGAGGCCGGCTGGGCGTCCGCCGACAGCCACTGCTCCGGCTTCCAGGCCGCGCTGCGCAGCAGCGACTTGGGGCAGTGCGGGTAGACATCCTCGATCCCCAGCACCAGCGTACTGGCCGGCGGCTTGCTCACGGCGGTCAGCTGCGACAGCAGCTCCGGGCGGGTGGAGACGCAGGCCGGGCCGTTCACAGCGGGACCGCCGCGCGGGGAGACGTCACAGTTGCCCTCCGCGTCCGCGCTGGCGACCAGGACCAGCGATGAGCAACCGATCAACCGCCCGATCTGCTCGGTGAGTTCGGTCATCTGCTTTCGCATGGCCGCGTCGCTGGAGGCTTCGTAGGCCCGGCGCAGCGCCTCCTGGTCGGGCACGGCGTCGAGGCGGAGCGAGTCGAAGGCACTGCCGGCAAGGGGTGGCGTCATGCCCCGATCCTGGTGGGCCGACCTGCGATTGGTCTTGGTCGGTGAGTGTGGGGGCATAGGGACGGCCTCGCGGGATCTCCGATGTGTGAAGATCAAACAGACCCGCGCAGCCATGGCCCATCCTGCCTTCTGCCAACAATGAGGGGCGTCGCGTCCTGAGCCGAGGCCGACACCACGAGAGGGCGGCGTGGCCGACCAGATCGATCAGGAACACGCACCTTCGTCCGTAGCGGTCGGCGAGCCCGGACAAGAGCGGGACCCCGGCGAGTTCCCCCACGAAAGTGGCGCCGGTCAGCAGGGGCTTGAGGGGCTGGGCCTCCGTCATGACTGCAGGCGCTCCAAGACTCCCCAGGCGACTGGCAGGTCGATGGTCGATCAGGGCAGGCCGGCGGCGTCCAGCCCGGAGCGCAGCAGGGTGAGCAGGTCGGCCAGCGCTGCCGGCGGATCCGGTTCGAGCGTGACGAGCATCACTGCGTCGATGATGAATCGGGCCACTGCACGGATCCGCAGGTCGGGAGTCTCCAGGCCGCGGTCGGCCGCGAGCGCGTCGGCCAGGGTGTCCGCGTGCCGTAGCCACATCTGCTGCCAGTGAACGCGTAGTGCCGGGGTGCCGTGCACGAGGGCGAGGAACGCCTCGAACTGTTCCCGCTCCCGCGGATCCGCTGTAGGCAGTGACATCAGGTACTCCTGCACCGCGTCTACTACGTCATGGCCAGGAGAGCGCTGACCGACCGCGGCAACGAGGCCGGCGTCGATCTCCGGCTCCAGGTCGAAGAGCAGCGCTTCCTTGCTGCGGAAGTAGGAGAACAGGGTCGGCACCGAGACGTCGGCGGCATCGGCGATCTCCGCCACGGTGACCGCGTCGTAGCCGCGTTCGAGGAACAGCCTCAAGGCCGCGTCGGCCAGTGCCCGGCGGCTGCGGGCCTTCTTGCGCTGCCGCAGGCCGGGCGCTGAACGGTTCGGTTCGGTCACACAACGAACCTAACAGGTTCCATAGCGATGCAAAATCTTAAGTGGCTTAAAAACTTCAGTGGTTGAAGAACCGTCAGCTGCTGTGCTTCACTCGTGCCGCCGGCCGCCGAGGTCGGCCCACGGACCGGATGGGCTCCGAAGGGTGTGATCAGCCATACCCATGCACTCACGCCCGGCAGGCGGCAGTGGAGAGGCCCCCGAAAGTCCCGTCGGCGATGCCGCCCTCCATCCATTGCCCCGCCCGAGATCCAACAGCGTTCAGCGTCGGTGAGTCCGAGCGACAATCGACCGCTGCAGGTAAACGCCGCTTGGGCAAGAGGTGGCCCCTGCCCGGCCCCGCCACCCCGCCGACTCCCGGAGGGCAGAGCCGATGTCGCAGGGCCCGACCGCCCCGCCGCCACCATGCAGCGCCAGGACAAGTTCGGCCCGATCACCCCCATACGGGCTGCTGACAGAGAGCCGGCGCCCCGCCATCGCGCAGACAGACACATGCAGCGGTCCCATCACGTCGGCGGGCATGGCCCGGGAACCCCCGCGCCCGGCCTCCTGACCGTCGCCGGCACAACCACAAGACCAGCGGCACCGATCATAGCTCGCTCAAGAGAGCGCACGACCTCCCGACGCCGAGCCGTATCAACCCGCCCATGGCGGACTGGGCCCACCGACCCTGCCTCGATACCGCGAGGCGCCCCGCCCACTGCCGGCCTTCGTCACAGAGGCCGCCTTGTTCGAGGAAATCACGCGGCGGCAGGGCAGCAACGGCGCGATGACCTCGTACTTCGCCGTTCTTCAGGTCAGACCGTCGGGCAAGGCTCTTCCTCACCCTCCGGCGGCACGACCCAAAAGCACACATGCCGGCCCGACCCTCTACCAGGTCCTCGAGGTGCATCGGGCGACGCCCGGTGCTGCGGGACCCGGGGCGCGCGCGGTGTGCGCGCAGGTGGGTACGGCCGCTGCGCGAAGCGGAGTGGCGGGTGTACGTCCCCCGACTCGCGCCTCGCGCCCCCGGATGGGTGAGTGGCGTCAGCAGCTGCTGTTCGTCTGTGTCAGCAGACCTAGCCTGTACGGGAGTTGTGAGTAGGCTCCGGACGCCGCCGGATCCAGCCCCTGGTACAGGAACTGAAGCCGGCACGGGTCGATCTCCATGGTCTGGTCGATGCCGTCGCGCACCATCTCACCGTGGCTGATGTCCTTGGACCATGCCGTCCCGTCCGCGAAGGTCACATCGGTGGACCTCGCGAAGGGGTTGGCCTCCGTGTCGGCCAGCGGTGTCCACCGACCGTCGAGTCCATGCGCCGTCCACGAGCGGAAGTAGCGCCGCCCGTCGCTGCCGATGGCCTCGACGAGCAGCAGATACTGATCGGCCGTGCCCTTGATCTTGTAGACGTTGCTCGCCTCGAAGAGCGAGAACTTGCTGTCCTGAAGGACGATCTTCGTGTTGCCGAACCCGTTCGGGAACTCCTTGACCGTGGTCTCCGAGCGGTACAGGTGTCCGTTGTCGTCGGAGGAGAAGAGATAGCACATCTCCTCGTCGCAGACGGTCCAGAAGTCGACCCAGTAGCCGTTGCCGATGTTGTCCTTGATGACCTGTGGCATGGAGTCCTGGAAGTTCTTCGGTGCGCTCCAGGAGGTGGGGTCGTCGATGTTCTTCGTCGTCGAGTACGACGGCAGGCCCGTCTGGTACACGAGGTACCACGTCTTCTGCGGAGCGAAGTAGAAGGCCTGCGGCGCCGCCCGGTAGCCCTTGCCGATCGCCGTCGTGTCCAGCGGGGTCTGGTACGCCGCCCCGGCCTTCGACCAGTCGTCGAAGCTTGTCTGGACGAGGCTCCAGCCGCCGGACGTGTCGGCGGTCGTGGCGAAGACGTGCCACGTTCCCTTGTAGCGGACGACCGACGGGTCCTTCACGGAGACCACGGGGTGCGTGGCGTCTGGCTGAGGGGCGATCAGCGGGCCCGTGGACGACCACTGGAAGGTGCTGGTGAGCCGCCCTTGTCCGTCGGCCGTCGCGGCGGGCGCCGTGCCGAGCACGGCGACCAGGGCGGCCACCGCCGCCGCGGCAGTGGACAGGCGTGTGCTGATGCGCATCTCAGTCCTCCTGCGCGGCCGCGGCGAGGGTGTCGTGGATCGCGTCGTACGCCGGCTTGTGCTGCAGGTTCTCGTCCCAGGGCAGGGCGGCGCCCTCGCCCTGGAAGACCGACGGGATCCACGAGTGCCGGTCGGTGTAGCCCCACACCGTGATGCCGACACAGCGCCGCACAGCAAGGCAGGCGTCGGTCACCTTCCCGTACCAGTCGGCCTGCTCGGCCAGCTTGGCCGTGTCGGAGGGAAGGATCATGCGGATGTCGAGCTCGGTGATGGCGACATCGACACCGAGGTCGGCGAACCGCTGGATGTTCTGCTGCAGCCGGTCGGGGAATCCGTACTGCAGCGCGAGGTGTGCCTGCATGCCGAAGCCGTCGATCGGGACGCCGTCCGCCTTGAGCTGCTTGATGAGCGTGTAGTAGGCGTCCGACTTGGGTCCGATGGCCTCGACGTTGTAGTCGTTCAGGTAGAGCTTGACGTGGGGGTCGGCGGCGCGGGCCCAGCGCAGGGCGTCGGCGATGTAGGACGGGCCGATGGTCTTGTAGAAGATGTTCTGGCGGTAGGTGCCGTCCTCGTTCATGATCTCGTTGGCGACGTCCCAGGCGAAGACCTTGCCGCGGTAGTGCTTGACGACGTTCGTGATGTGGTTCTTGAGGATCGACCGCAGTTCGTCCTTGGTCCAGGTGCCGGAGGTGAGCCAGCTCGGCAGCTGGTTGTGCCACAGCAGGGTATGGCCGCGCACCTTGAGGTGCTCGGCCTTCGCGTAGTTCACGATCTCGTCGCCCGCGGTGTAGTCGAAGACGCCGCGCTGCGGTTCGGTGGCGTACCACTTCATGCCGTTGCCGGGTGTCGTCTGGCCGAACTCCTTGCCGAGCAGATCGGCGAACTCGGTGTCGGCGAGCTCCGGGTTGTCGACGGCGGAGCCGAAGTAGCGCCCGGTCTCGCGGGCGAGCTCGTGCAGCGTCTTCGTCCTCTTCGCGCCGTCGGTGCCGGCCTGGGCGGCCGGGGCGACGGCGAGGCCGAGCAGCAGGGCCGCCGACGCGGCGAGCGCGGCGGATCTGACGCGCGAACGGCGTGCGGGTGTGCTCATGGTGCGTCTCCTCAACGGTGGGGAGGGCTGGTGTGGTTGTCTTGCGCGGGGCTGGTCCGTGGGGTCACCTGACGCGGAGCTCGCAGCGCATCCTGCGGTCGCGGCCGACCTCGCGCACCGGTCCCGTGAGGGTGAGCGGCACGGTGTGGTGGACGTGTTCGCTGGACGCGGCGACGCGCAGCTCCAGGGCGCCGGACTCGACGACGCGGCGGCCGTCGGCGCCGGTGTACGCGGCCAGGTCGGCTGGGAACGTGGCGTGCACCTCGGCTGACGCTCCGGCGTCGAGTGTGACGCGGGCGTAGCCGACCAGCCGGACCTCGGGCCGGGCGACGGTGCCGATGGGGTCGTGGAGGTAGAGCTGGACGACCTCGGTGCCGGGCCGCTTGCCGGTGTTGCGGACGGTGAGGCGCAGTGTGGTCTCGCCGTCGGTGGGCAATTCGACGGTGTCGCACCGGGGCGCGTCCCAGGCGAACGTCGTGTAGGACAGGCCGTGGCCGAACGGGTACAGGGGGGTCGGGTCCACGGTGCTGGGGAAGCCGTGCCGGCCGAGCGGCGGGGCCAGGTACGGGGCGGGCTGGCCGCCGGGCGTGCGGGGTACCCCGATGGGCAGGCGCCCGGACGGGTCGACACGCCCGGACAGGGCGCCCGCGACGGCGGCGCCGCCCTCCTGCCCGGGGAAGAACGCCTGGACGACCGCTGCGGCCCGGTCGGCCCAGCGGCCGAGCGCATAGGGCCTGCCGCTGAGCACGACGATGACGACCGGCACGCCGGAGGCCATCGCCTCGTCCAGCAACTTGCCCTGCCCGTACGGCAGTTCCAGGTCCTCGGCGTCGCATCCCTCACCCGACGAGCCGCGTCCGAACAGACCTGACCGGTCACCGGCGACGACGACGCAGACATCGGCGGCCGAGGGGTCCTCGCCGATGACGGCGCCCGGCAGCTCGGCGCGCAGCGCGTCGGCGAGCGTGGGCACCTCGACGCCGGTCGGCAGGCCGGGATGGTGGACGCCCACATGCCGGGGGAAGGTGTAGCAGCCGAGCATGGCCGCCTGCTCGTCGGCGAGCGGACCGAGGAGCGCGATACGCAGCCCGTCGCTCAGCGGCAGTACCCCGGAGTCGTTGGCGAGCAGGACGACCGACTCCTCGGCCACCTTCTGCGCCAGCTCCCGCATGTGCGGGGGGTTCAGGTCGACGGGCACGTCGCCGGTGACCGGTTCCCAGTCGGCGTCGAGCAGCCCCAGTTCGCACTTCTGGGTGAGGACGCGCAGCACCGCCCGGTCGAGCAGCTCCTCGGGCAGCGGATCCTTGGGGCTGAAGCAGCGGGCCGCCGGCAGTTCCACGTCGACGCCGGCCGCCAGCGCGATGCGCGCCGCCGCGCCTTCGCCGTCGGCGATGCGATGGGCCTCGTCGAGCAGCGAGACGCCGTAGTAGTCCGAGACCACGGTACCGGCGAACTCCCACTGATCACGGAGGAGTTGGGTGAGCAGTCCGGCATGGGCGTGGGCGGGCAGGCCGTCGATGTCGTTGTAGGCGGGCATCACGGAGCGGGCACCGCCCTCGCGCACTGCCATCTCGAACGGCGGCAGGATCACGTCGGCGAGCTCACGCGGGCCGATCGAGGCGGGTGCGTGGTTGCGCGCGGCGCGCGAGGCCGAGTAGGCGGCGAAGTGCTTCAGTGTGGCGACGATGCCCGCGGCCTGAAGTCCCCGTACGTACGCGGTGCCGATGGTGCCGACCAGGTACGGGTCCTCACCGATGGACTCCTCGGTGCGGCCCCAGCGGGCGTCGCGCACGACGTCGAGGACCGGGGCGAGTCCCTGGTGGATGCCGACCGCGCGCATCGACGTACCGATGGCCTGGGCCATTTCCGTGATCAGCGCCGGGTCGAAGGTGGCGCCCCAGGCGAGCGGCGTCGGGAAGACGGTGGCCTGCCAGGCAGTGAAGCCGGTCAGGCACTCCTCGTGGGCGATGGCCGGCAGGGCGAACCGGTTGCCCGCGCGGATGGTGCGCTGCAGCTCCGCGAGACGGGCCGCACCCTCGGCCGGTTCGACGGGCACCGTGCCGAAGGGCCGGGTGAGGTGGCCAAGCCCGTACGGGAGCAGCGCGTCGAGGGCGGCGCTGCGGGAGGCGTAGGTGTGCTGGCCGGGGGCGACGTCGGCGCCTTCGGTATCGGCGCCGATCCATACGCTGGACAGCTGGGCGGTCTTCTCCTCGGTGGTCATCCGGGCGAGCAGGTCCGCCGCCCGGGTGTGCGCGGGCAGGGTGGTGTCCTGCCATGGCTCGACCATGGAACTCCTCAAGTGCAGTAGAGAGTAGGCCGGTTGATGGGTGACGGCGCCGTCAGCTCTTGGTCGCGCCCATCGTGATGCCGCCGATCAACTGCCGTTCGGCCACCGCGTAGAAGCCGAGCGCGGGCACCATGGCGAGGACGAGGTACGCGAAGACGCGGGCGATGTCTGCGGCGTACTGGCCTTGGAACTGTTGGACGCCGACGGGGATCGTCCACCAGGTGGGTTCGCTGAAGACGAGCAGCGGGAGCAGGAAGTTGTTCCAGCTGCCGACGATGGCGAGGACGGAGACGGTGCCGAGCGCAGGCCGCGCCATCGGCAGCAGGATCCGCCAGAAGAAGCCGAACGGGGAGCAGCCATCGAGCGTGGCGGCCTCCTCCAGCTCGCCGGGGATCTCCCGGAAGAAGCCGCGCAGGATGACGATGGTCATGGGCAGACCGAACGCGGCCTGTGGCAGGATCACGCCCCACGGGTTGTCGAGCAGCCCGAATGTGCGCAGCAGGATGAACAGCGGCAGGATCGCCACGGCGAACGGGAACATCAGCCCGACGGCGAAGAGAGTGAACATCAACTCCCTTCCTTTGAAGGCGAACCGGGCGAGCGCGAACGCCGCGAGCGCGGCGGTGCCGACGGTGAGGGCTGTGGTGCCGACGGCGACCAGCGTGGACGAGCCGAGCATCCGCCAGAACGAGCTGTCGGCCAGGATGTCCGTGTAGTTGGACACGACCCAGGGCGAGGGCAGCCCGAAGGCGTTCTGGGAGAGCTGGTCGGTGGACTTGAAGCCGGACACCAGCGCGTACAGGAGCGGGGTGACCATGACGACGCCGACCAGCCACACGATGACGTACAGCGGTGTGGAGCGCAGCCGCCGGCGGGCTGCGGGTGTCAGGCCGCTCATCGGTTGCCTCGCATGGTGGTGAGGGCTCCTTCGGTGTCACGGCGCAGCACGAACCGCTGGTAGGCGAGGGCGAAGACGAGGCTGATGAGGAACATGGCGATGCTCATCGCGCTGGCATAGCCGATCTGGTAGCGCTTGAAGCCGAACTGGAAAAGGGTGACGGCCATCGTCTCGGAGTGGTGGTCGGGGCCGCCCTGGGTGGTGACCCACACCAGGTCGAAGAGCTGGATGGCGCCGATCACGGACAGGAAGACGCTGATGCGGATGGTCGGTCCGAGCAGCGGCAGGGTGATGTTGCAAAAGCGCTGCCAGGGACCTGCGCCGTCGATCCGGGCCGCCTCGTGCAGCTCGGCGGGGATGCCCTGCAGGCCGGCCAGGTACAGCATCATGTGGAAGCCGAAGTACTTCCACATCATGACGAGGAACAGGGTGGGCAGCACCCAGTCCTGGTCGGCGAACCAGAGACCGCCGAGGCTGTCGAGGCCGATCGAGCCGAGCACCTTGTCGGCGAGTCCGTCGTCCGGCGCGAAGATCATGGAGAACAGGACGCCGGTGATGACCTCGGACAGGACGTACGGCGCGAAGAACAGCATCCGGTAGACGGCACGGCCACGCAGCTTCTGGTTGAGCAGGACGGCCATGGCGAGCGCGAACGGAAGCTGCAGGCCGACGGAGAACACGACCAGGAGCAGGCCGCGCCACAGGTCGCCGAGGAAGACCGGGTCGTCGAACAAGCGGGTGTAGTTGTCGGTGCCGACGAAGTCCGAAGGCGTTCCGAATCCGCCCCAGTTGAAGAAGCTGACGTACAGCGCGTAGAGGATCGGCGTGAGGACGAAGAGGGCGAACAGAACGAGGGCGGGCACGGTGAAGGAGAAGGCGGTCAGCCAGTCCCGGACCCGGCGCACCAGCGGTCGCCGGTTGTGTGCCGGTGCCGCCGGTGCCTTGGCGCGAGCTGGTGCCTCGTTGATCTGGGTCGAGGTCATCGTGGACTACTGGCTCTTGGCGACCTGGGTGATGGAACGCGCCACCTGCTCTGGTGACTTGGCGCCGGCGATGAGGGCGGCGACCGAGTCGTTGACCTCCTGACCGACGGCAGGCGGGTAGGCCTGGTCGAGGTAGAGCTGGAATCCGGTCGCCTTGTCCAGGGCGGCGGAGACGAGCTTGAGGTTGGGGTCGGTGAGGGAGCCGGTGGCGTCCTTCACGACGGGCATCATCGAGCCCTTGGACACGAGGATCTTGTCGGACTCGGTCGACAAGAAGAACTTCAGGAAGTCGGCGGCCGCCTTGGGCGCACCCTTGCGCACGGCGTAGCCGCCGCCTCCGCCGAAGATGTCGGTTGCGGCGCCCTTGCCTCCCGCGACGGTCGGGAAGGTGAAGAACCCGAGGTCCTCGCCGATGCCCTTGCCCGCGTCGGCCTGCACGACCGGCGCCCACTGGCCCATCAGCTCCATCGCGGCCTTGCCGTTGCCCATGGCCGCGGCCTCGCCGTTGGGCGTGGAGTACGCGGCGCCGAGGAAGCCCTTCTGGAACGGCTGAAGGGCGATGAGCTCCTTGAGGCGTTCACCGGCCTTGACGAAGTCGTCGCCGGTGAAGTCCTTGGCGTCAGCGGCCTTCTGCATGCCGTCGACACCGGCGATACGCATCGCCAGGTAGGCCCAGAAGTACATGCCGGGCCACTTCTCCTTGCCCGCCAGGGCGATGGGCGTGATCCCGGCGCTTTTCAGCTTCTTCACGGCGTCCAGATAGTCGTCCCAGGTGGCGGGCGGGGACGGGATACCGGCCTGCTTGAAGAGCGCCTTGTTGTACCAGAAGCCGACGCCGCCGATGTCGAAGGGCATCGCGTACGACTTGCCGTCGAACTCGTAGGCTTTTGCGGAGACCCCGACGAGGGTGCCGGCCATGGGCTTGACGGTGTCGGTGAGGTCCTCGACGAGGCCCGCGTCGATCTGCTGCTTGAGAACGCCGCCACCCCACGTGTGATAGATGTCCGGAAGCTTTCCGGAACTGGTCAGCGCCGTCATCTTCGACTTGTAGGCATCGTTCTCCAGCGTGACGAGCTTGATGTGCACGTCGGGGTGCTCGGCCTCGAACGCCTTGGCCCGCTCGGGCCAGACGCTCTTGGACGGCTCGGTGGTCTGGATGTTCCACCACTCCACGACAGTACGACCCTTGCTGTCGGTGGTGCCCGAGTCGTCCGAGCAGGCGGACAGACCGGCCGCGCCCAGGCCCGCCGCTGTCGCGGTCCCCAGGAACCGGCGGCGGGAGAAGGCAGATGACGCGGCGCTGGAGGCGATTGCAGCGGCACGGTCGAAGGTTGACATGGCACACCTTCCGGAAGTTCTACGAAACTTATCGGGACATGGCCACGCAAGTTACGGGCATGCGTCGGGGGTGTCAACGCCCTTAACAAAATGGGCCGTTGACACCCCCGGAGGGCTATCTTCCGCTACGCCCGGCGCGGCGGCGCGGTGCTCGCCCGGACCACCAGCTCAGTGGCGAGTTCCACACGTGGTGACGCGGGTACGACGGACCGGGCCAGGTCCAGGACGACCCGTGCCGCCAGCTTGCCCATGTCGGACAGCGGCTGGCGGACCGTCGTCAGAGGCGGCGACGCCCAGCGCATCTCCGGCAGATCGTCGAAACCGACGACGCTCATGTCCTCGGGCACACGCAGCCCTCGGCGGCGCAGTGCCTCCATCGCGCCGAGCGCCATCTGATCACTGGCCGCGAACACGGCGGTCGGCGGGTCGTCCAGGTCGAGCAGCTGGTTGCAGCCGGTGAACCCGGACTCGTGGTAGAAGTCGCCGGGCACGATCAGTTCGCCGTCGACCGGTACTCCGGCGATGTCGAGCGCGGCCCGGTAGCCGTCGAGCCTGGCCCGTGAGCACATCAGGCGGGACGGACCCTCGATGAAGCCGATCCTGCGGTGCCCCAGGCCCAGCAGGTACTCGGTCGCGGCCATGCCGCCCGCCCAGTTGGTGGCGCCGATGGTCGGTTCCTCGGACGCGGACGAGCCGGCCGGGTCGATCACCACCAGCGGCACGCCCAGACGCCGCAGTTCGTCGTGGAGTCTCGGCTCCAGGACGGAGGTCACGAGAATCACGCCGTCCGACGCGCGGGCCCGTAGATTCGTCATCCACTGCCGGGCCGCGTCCGCCCGGTTGTGGATCGCGGAGACCACCGTCCCCACGCCCGACTCGTGCGTGACCTCTTCGACCCCGCGGATGATCTCCACGGCCCAGGGGCTGTCGAGGTCGTTGAAGACCAGGTCGAGCAGAACCGGCCGGGCACCGGGGGCGGGCGGGCGGCGCCGGTAGCCGTGCCGTTGCAGCAGGTCCTCGACCCTCGCCCGGGTGGCCGGCGACACGTCCGAACGTCCGTTGACGACCCGTGAGACGGTCGGCACCGAGACCCCGGCCTCCCGCGCGATCTCGGTGATCGTCACCTTGGCCGGCCCGTCCGAGCTCCGCGTGGCTGTCTTGTGCTGGGCGCCGTCCGGGGCCACCATCCCCACCTCCGTAGCTCTGCGTCCGGAAAACTTCCGCGCATCT
Source organism: Streptomyces sp. NPDC031100 (assembly GCF_055570785.1). NCBI lineage: Bacteria > Bacillati > Actinomycetota > Actinomycetes > Kitasatosporales > Streptomycetaceae > Streptomyces > Streptomyces sp. NPDC031100. The sequence goes on along the minus strand of NZ_JBVIGN010000014.1, from coordinate 151,423 downwards.
TCCGGAAAGCGTAGAACATGCCACCGGCCTACTCGCGGTCGAGGCAGCGTCCGTCCGGCTCGTCGAACGTGCGGGCTCGAATCTACGCCTGCCCACCGTCCAGCACCGCATGCAGCCAGGCAAGTTGCCGCCGCGTATGCGTGGCGTCCCCGTGCTCGTGCCCGTTGAACGGATACGCGTGAATCTCCCGCGCGGGATCGTGGCCGGTCAGCTCGCCGTAGCGGTGGTATGCAGCGTACGCGCCACTGGGCGGGCAGACCGTGTCGCGCAGGCCGACCCCGAAGTGGGCGGGAGCGTACGCACGGCGCGCAAAGGAGATCCCCTCGACGTACGCCAGCGTCCGGTACGCGGCCCTCTCGGCGCCCCGGTGCACGGCCAGATAGGCGGCGACCTCTCCGTAGGGCCCGTCGTCGGTGAGGTCCAGGGCGCGCCGGATGCCACACAGCAGCGGCGCGCTGACCAGCACGGCCGCCAGATCCGGGACGAGTCCCGCGACCGCGAGGGCCACTCCCCCACCCTGACTGTTGCCGACGGCCGCGACCCGGTCCGCGACGACACCGGGCAGCGTGCGCAGCGCGGCGACGGAGCACACCGCGTCGGTGATCAGCCGCCGGTAGTGGTGGTCGTGCGGGTCGAGGATGCCGCGCACGATGGCGCCGGGGCCACCCGGCGCGTTCGCGTGCGGGTCGGGGGTCGCGCCGCCACTGCCGTACTGGTCGCCCTGGCCGCGGTTGTCCATGAGCAGGTGTGCGTATCCGGCGTTCGCCCAGGTGAGCCGCTCGTGCGGGAGGCCGCGGCCGCGACCGTACCCGGCGAACTCCACGACGGCGGGCAAGAGTTGGCCGTCTGTGCCGGCGGGCCGGGTGTACCAGGCGCTGATCGGGTCGCCGGCGAATCCGCGGAACGTCACGTCCCATGTCTCGACGAGCCGCAGCCCGCTGTCGATCCGTTCGGCACTGACGACCGGCTGCGGATGCTCGGCGGCTTTCAGGGTGGTCTGCCAGAAGGTGTCGAAGTCGGCGGGTTCGTCGAGGGGTGGGCGGTGGCGTTCGAGCTGGTCCAGGGGGAGATCGACGGCGGGCACGGACACCTCACACGGGTCTGGGGAGCCAACTCCCTCATGTGCGACACCCATTGGCCGGGGTCGGGTGCGGCTTCAGTAGATGCGCCTGCCGTGCGCGTCCGGCACCCCGGACTTGCGCAGGAAGTAGCTGTTGACCTGGTCCCGCCACTCGCGGGCGCAGCGCAGCTGCTCCTCGTACAGCTCGGTCACCCGAGTGTGCCGGGCGGGCGAGACCAGCTCGGCGAGTGCGGCCCAGGCCTCGCGGGCGGCCTCGACCTCCTCGACTCCCTCGAAATGAGTGTCGTAGATGTGCTGCACGACGGTCTTGCCGCTGTGCAGCACATGCCTGTACGGCACATGGTGGAAGAAGAGCAGCAGCTCGTCGGGGCAGCTCTCCACCCGCTCGTACGTGTCCGCCCACGGCTTCGCGTACTGCCCGGCGTATCCGGTGCCGGTGGCCCGGCTGCGGTCGACGCCGATGCCGTCGCGGTCGGCGAAGTGGTACGTCCCCCATGTGCTGTACTCGTAGCCGTCGACGCTCGGCCCGTAGTGGTGTCCGGGCTGCACCATGAAGCCGACGCCGAGGGGCGCGGTGTACTTCTCGTACGTGGCCCAGGAACCGTGCAACACCGCCCGAAGCCCGGAGCGCAGCCGCTCGGGGTCACCGGTGAGATCCGGCGTGAACGTCAACTCCACCCATTCGTCGAGAAGTTGAACTGTATCTGCGGTCGGGTCCCAGGCGAGGCGGCCGTAGGTGTAGAGGTTGGCCTGGGCAAGGGGGTGGCCGGTCCAGAAGGGGTCGTCACCGACGTTCGCCACCGCCACGAGACCTCCGCCGGCAACCAGTTGCCCGACCGTGAGGCCGCCCTCCCCCTCCGGCCGGAAGGCGAGTACCTGGGACCACATCGGCGCGAGCGCGCAGACATGCCGCTGCTGGCCCGTGTACTCCTGGGTGACCTGCAGCTCGACGGCGACGCGGGTGCGGGGCAGGGTGCCGATCACGGGCGAGACGGGTTCGCGGACCTGGAAGTCCATCGGCCCGTGCTTGACCTGAAGGATGACGTTGTCCGCGAACTGACCGTCCAGCGGGGCGAAATGGTCGTACGCGGCGCGCGCCCGGTCTGTCGAGCGGTCGCGCCAGTCCTGTCGGTGGTCGTAGACGAAGGCCCTCCAGTGGACGGTGCCGCCGTGCCGGGCGAGCGCGCCGGCCAGGAGGTTCGCGCCGTCGGCGTGGCTGCGTCCGTAGGCGAACGGGCCCGGCTGCCCCTCCGAATCGGCCTTGACGACGAAACCGCCGAAGTCGGGGACCAGCGCGTAGACCCGGTCGGTCGCCTCGCGCCACCACGCACGCACACCCTCGTCGAGCGGATCGGCGGTGTCGAGATCGCCGAGCTGGAGGGGTGCGGCGAAGTTCACGGAGAGGTGGGTTCGGATGCCGTACGGCCTCAACTCGGCCGCAATGGCGGCCACTTCCACGAACTGTTCGGTGAGCAGGCGGGTCTCGCTCGCGTGGACGTTGACGTTGTTGACCGCGAGCGCGTTGATGCCGCAGGAGGCGAGCAGCCTTGCGTACGCGCGGATCCTGGAGCGGTCACCTCGCGGCCGTCCGTCCCGCCAGAACAGCGAGCCGCCCGCATAGCCTCGCTCGACCTGCCCCATCACGGGGTGCACGTCGACGTTGTCCCAGTGGTCCAGCATGCGCAGGGCGAGGGCGGGGCGGTGGGTCTCGTCGGGGCCTTCCGTGAACGCGGCCTCGCCGATCCGTACGATGTGGAAGAAGCCGTGGAGGAGCCCGGCCGGGGCGGCGGCGGTGACGGTGGTGTGCCGCGCGGTCCGTGTCACCGTGAACCCCTCGGGTCCGTCGTCACCGCCGGCGGCCACCTGCAGCAGCAGGTCGCACGCCGCGTCGTCCGCGTCATCGCTGCCACCGAACTCCCGGCATGCACGGCCGACTTCAGCCCGTACGGTGTCGACGAGCAGTCCTTCGCCGCGCACGCACACCCGCCGTGTCCCCACGCCGCGCAGTGCCTCGTCAGGCAGCCAGGCAGGATCTATATCGACGGTGGTCATGACGCCGCCGCCTCAAGGGCCATGATGCCGAGGGCGCCCTCGACGGCTCCGGGATCGCTGCTGGTCATTTCGGGGCGGATCCTTCCTGTACGTTCGGCGTCGAAGGTGAGGACAGTCGGTTCGCGGAGTGGTTGTGCTCGTCGTCGTCCCCCGGCTGTTCAGCGCAGTTCGCCTGCTTGTTCCTCAGGACGGCACTCGACGCCGTCCTGTCGCTTCAGCCCGGGGACGAACCGGTGTCAGCCCTGGGGCCGGCCCGGATCCAGGACCACGGTGACGACCGAACGGGCCGGGAGTTTCGCCATCAGATGTCCGTCCGCGACCTGTGCGAGGCCCTCCACCGCCCTCGTGTCGTGATCGCCGTCAGTGAGGTATCCGGTCACCTGCCGTCCCTTCGCCGCCTTCAGGGCCATGTCCGTCGTCGTGGCCTGGGTACCGGTGTTGATGAGGACGGCCACGTCGGTCCCGTCCGTGTTCCGGTACGCCGACGCGAGCACCGCCTCGTCGCCGGAGGAAGCCTCCACGCGGACTGCACCGGGACGGATGAACCGGCTGAACGCGGTCATCGCCCGCAGCCGTGTGGAGACCATGTAGCTGTCGCCGTCCATGCGGATGAGCGCGCCGGTGTCGCCGATCGAGGCTCCGAGCCAGAAGAGGTAGGCGGAGGCGTCGGCCTGGGCGAGGGCGTTGTGGATGTTCTCGGCCACGTACAGACCGGCCGCGTTCGTGCCGTCGTCCCACTTGCTCGGCCAGACGCCGCTGCCCGCCCACTCCGACATCCACGCCGGCTTGTCACTGTCGATCAGCGGGCTGGTGGCGGCGGAGGCATAGCCGTGGGCGCTGTACGCGGCCACCTCCTTCTCGGCAGCCGGGTCGGCCGCGATGGCGGCCGCGTACGCCTTCCCCTGGTTCCAGCCGAAACTGTCGCAGCAGTACAGCTTGGTGCCGGGGGCCTCGGCGCGCAGCACCGGGCCGATCGCCTTCACCGCATCGGCGGCCTGTGCGGGGGTGAAGAGCATGGAGGCGTACGACGCCTGCCAGTCGGGCTCGTTGGTGAAGTCCAGGTCGGTGATGCGGATGCCCTCTCGCTTGTAGAACTTCACGTACTGGGCGAGGTACTTGCCGTACGCGGTGCGCCAGTCGCCGGTTGCGCAGTCGGTGCCGACGACTCCGCACAGGGTGCCGCCGTCCGAGTCGGAGTTGTTGTCCTTCATGTACGCGGGGGCGCTCCACGCATCCGCGATGAACCGCTTCACCCCGTACTTCCGGGCCTCCTTGGCGAGCCAGACCTGACCGCCATCTTTTCCGTCCCAGGTGTACGTCAGCGGATCGTCGGGGCTCGCGGGCGCGTTCGGGGCGATGGTCCGCATGTGGTCGTACACCTCGTCCGTGGACGAGCCGACGCCGAGGCGCAGCATGCTCAGGCCCGCGCCGTCCTCCCGCGAGAAGAGCAGCTTGACGATCTCGTCGCCCTTCTCGGCAGACAGGCCCTTCAGGCCATGGATGACGGCGGCGCGCTGGAAGGCCTGCGCGACGCCGAAGCCGTCGATGCGCTGGTGGCGTACCGAGAAGTCGATGCTTCCGGGCGCGGTGTCGGCGCTTGCCGGGGCCCCGGGCAGGGCGAGCGCGGCCGAGGCCAGCGTCAGGGCGGAGGCGAGCAGGGTGAGGCGGCGGGGCCTGAGCTTCGACGGCATCCATGTGCTCCCGTAGTCCGGTGAACCTGTGGTTCCAGAGGGGCGTGCGGTGCGGTGGGTGGTAGACGTGCGTCGTGCTCCAGGTACCGTCGCCAGCGGCGACCAATCTGTCAAGGCACTTAACAAATTCGGCCCGAGGTCGGGTATGCCCTTGCCCGGTGTCCACGCCGGCGGACAGGCACCCCAGCCTTCTCCAGCCGCGTCCCGTCATTACCGCGTACAACCTCCCGGGAGCGGGCTCCTGCCGGGGAAGCACTGCGGGCGGCCCAGCGTCGGCTGTCGGCACCCGCTCGGATCACGGGTCCCGGCCGTTTTCACCCCCTCACCGTCGGCCCGGCAGCGTCAGACCAGGGCGTCCCGGGTCACGGGTGCCAGCCTGACCGCTGAGTCGGCGTGGACCTCGGCCAGGACGCCGCCGTTGGACAGGACCACTACCGGGGTCGCGTGCGGGCTCAGCCGGTACCCCACGAGTGCCTCGCCAAAGGGAGCCGCCAGTGTGCTGGTTGGAATCCTGCTGCGGCTGCGGCTTCCCTCGCGCCCCGAGGACGCGTCCTGGCCGAGTGCGGAAGAAGCGGCCGCGCTCACCCGCGCCGCTGCGGAAGCCGTCCCGTCGCAGCCCGCCCCAGTCTCAACGTCACAGCGGCGCTGACGAACCGACCATTCTGCTCAGCGCCGCACTGACGCCGGCGGAGCACAGGGGCCGCGACAACGGCACGGGGGGCGGGAGGAACCCCAGCTGACGCACGGCTGGGGTTCCTCGGGGCGGTGCGTATCGGTCAGCGCATGGAGTCACCCACTCCGTGAACCGCTCGTCCACGCGTCGGCGGACCGCATCACATCGCGATCGCCATGGATCAGACGGTTCAGCGCTGCAGGGTGAGGACGCCCGGCCGCCACGGCAGCTGGTCGTACGGGCCGCCCGCGGTGGGGGACTTGCCCTGGTAGAGGAACTGCAGGTGGCAGGGATCGATGGTCATGGTCTGGTCGGGGTTGTTGCGGACCAGGTCACCATGGCTGATGTCGTTGGTCCAGGTGGCACCGCTGTTGGCCTTGCCCGCGAAGGGGTTGCTCTCGCCGACGGCCTGCGGGGTCCAGGAACCGCTCAGGCTGGTGGCGGTGAACGAGCGGAAGTAGCGCTGCTCGTTCGCACCCCGAGCCTCGACGATCATGAGGTACTGGTTCTGGCCCTGAACCTTGTAGACCTGCGGCGCCTCGAACAGGTTCTTCGTCGAATCGCTCATGACCGTCGTGTACGACGAGCCGAAGTTGCCCGGGAAGTTCCCGATCGGCATGCTCGCCCGGTAGATCTTGCCGTTGTCGCCGGCGAAGAACAGGTACATGTTCTGGCCGTCGGCGATCAGGGTCTGGTCGATCGGGCCGGTGGCGGATTCGGTGCGGGGGATGCTGCCGGTGAACAGCGGCTGCGGCGCGGACCAGCCGTTGGGGTTGGTCGGGTCGCTCGACGTGCGGTAGATGAAGGGCCAGGCACCCCATTGGTACGCCAGCACCCAGATGTTCTTGGGCGCGAAGTAGAACAGCGTGGGCGCCACCGCGGCCTGGCTCATGCCGGTCTGGCCGGCCGACGCCATGTCCGACCAGTTCGTGAAGGGACCGAACATCATCGAGCCGTACGACGACCCCGAGACGTTCGACGCGTAGACCAGGTGCTTGCCGTTGTACGTCACGGTGGTGAAGTCCTTGACCGCGGTCCACCCGTTCGCCGGCTGCGCCAGCACACCCGACGACGTCCACCGGTACGTCGAGGGGAGGGAACATGAGCCGTCCGTCGGCGGCGTCCCGGTCAGGCCGGTCCACTTCTGGTTGCTGCCGCCGTTGCACGTCCAGATCTCCACCGCCGTGCCGTTGGCGGTACCCGAGCCCGTCACGTCCAGGCACAGACCTGACTCCACGCCGACGACCGTGCCGTCGGAGTTCACCCGCCACTGCTGGTTCGCACCCCCGCTACAGGTCCAGATCTGCACCCGGGTGCCGGCCGCGGTGGCGTGGCCCGGAACATCCAGGCACTTGTTGCCGTACACGGTGAGCTGGTTGTTGTCGGTCAACGTCCACTGCTGGTTGGTCCCGCCCGAGCAGTCCCAGATCTGCAGGTACGCGCCGTCGGCCTGGCTGGAGTTCGGCACATCGAGACACCGGCCGGAACCAGCACCACGCAAGGCGCCACTCGAAGCCGCCTGAGCCGGGGCAGCGACGAGCATCGCCGCCAACGCGGCCAGGACCCCAACCAGGGCGCCGAGCACCCCAGACGGATACCTGCGGCTGAAACTTCCACTGTGCATGCGGACTTCCTCAACCTTGAGTAGGTGTTTCCGGGTGGCCCTCGTCAGAGGCTGTCCGGACTGTCGGTGTGACCCGGAGTTGCCCGGCTTTGCGATGCAGCACTCCGAGGTGTTCGCAATGCCGAACAAAGGTCGAAGTGTCGAGCAACCTGCATGATAGGAAACCGGTGCACGGCGTCAACGCTTCTCGCATGTATCGCTACCAACGTCGAAATATTTGATAGGCCCTATGCCCGAACCCGTGCACGTCACACCGTCAAAAGGTCGGAGTCACATCAAGCTTGATGCCGGAGCAGAGCGATCCCGCGGACTGTGCCGACACCCGGCAGGTCGTGTCCCCAGCGTCCGTGACACACCGGTTCCCCGAGCGCCGTCGCGCTCGACCGCGCGGGGTTCGCCGTTCGACTCACCCGTTTCCGAAAGTTTCGGGCTAGAACAGAAACTTTTTCTGCGGTGAGTATTGACGATCCATCGTCATTACTTCAACATCCCTGTCTGAGACACCGGCTGTGGTTTGCAATCTCGAACCACCTCGGCCCGGCGGATCCGTACTGACCGCCAGTTCCACGCACAGCCGCACGACAGATACGCGCAGCACAGCACCTGCGCCACCCCGATTCGTTCCGGTGAGGTTCGCACCAGCGCATCCCGGCTCTTCGTGCAGTTGGAGAGGTACGCGACGCCACGTGGCGGTCCCCCGGTGCCGAGTGGGAGCGGACGACGCTTTCCTCTCCGCTTTCAGTCATTCCATGATTTCTACCTTGGAGGCACAGTCATGGGCTTGTATGCCCTTCCCAGACCCGTTGTCCGCCGGAAGATCCGCGGTCTGCTGTTGGCGCTGGTCGTCGGCGTCCTGGGTGCGGCCGCCGCACTGGTCACGCCGCCGGCCGCACACGCCGCCGAGAGCACGCTCGGCGCCGCGGCGGCGCAGAGCGGCCGCTACTTCGGCACCGCCATCGCCTCGGGCAGGCTGGGCGACTCGACGTACAAGTCGATCGCGGCCCGCGAGTTCAACATGGTGACGGCCGAGAACGAGATGAAGATCGACGCCACCGAACCGCAGCGGGGCCAGTTCAACTTCGCCTCCGCCGATCGCGTTTACAACTGGTCGGTGCAGAACGGCAAGCAGGTGCGCGGCCACACCCTGGCCTGGCACTCCCAGCAGCCCGGCTGGATGCAGAGCCTCAGCGGCAGCACACTGCGCCAGGCGATGATCGACCACATCAACGGCGTGATGACCCACTACAAGGGCAAGATCGTCCAGTGGGACGTCGTGAACGAGGCCTTCGCCGACGGCAGTTCGGGAGCCCGGCGCGACTCCAACCTGCAGCGCACCGGCAACGACTGGATCGAGGTCGCCTTCCGCACCGCGCGCGCCGCCGACCCCGCGGCCAAGCTCTGCTACAACGACTACAACATCGAGAACTGGACCTGGGCCAAAACACAGGCCGTGTACGCCATGGTCCGGGACTTCAAGCAGCGCGGCGTGCCGATCGACTGCGTCGGCTTCCAGTCGCACTTCAACAGCGGCAGCCCCTACAACAGCAACTTCCGCACCACGCTGCAGAACTTCGCCGCCCTCGGTGTCGACGTGGCCATCACCGAACTCGACATCCAGGGCGCTCCGGCGTCGACCTACGCCGACGTGACCAACGACTGCCTGGCCGTCCCGCGCTGCCTCGGCATCACCGTCTGGGGTGTGCGCGACACCGACTCCTGGCGATCGGGGGACACGCCGCTGCTGTTCAACGGCGACGGCAGCAAGAAGCCCGCCTACACCGCCGTCCTCAACGCACTCAACGGCGGCTCCACGACGCCTCCTGCGGATTCCGGACAGATCAAGGGCGTCGGTTCCGGCCGCTGCCTGGACGTACCGAACGCCGGTACCACCGACGGCACCCAGCTCCAGCTGTGGGACTGCCACAGCGGCACCAACCAGCAGTGGACGTACACCGCCGCCGGCGAGCTCAGGGTCTACGGCAACAAGTGCCTGGACGCGGCCGGCACCGGCAACGGCTCCAAAGCCCAGATCTACAGCTGCTGGGGCGGCGACAACCAGAAATGGCGCCTCAACTCCGACGGATCGATCGTCGGCGTCCAGTCCGGCCTCTGCCTCGACGCCGTCGCAGCGGGCACCGCCAACGGCACCCTGGTCCAGCTCTACTCCTGCTCGAACGGCAGCAACCAACGCTGGACCCGCACCTGATGGACCTGCAACCGAATGGGTGAATCGATGACGGCCTACGGTGCGGCTTCCGGATTTCTCCACCGACAGCCGGGTCCTCCACCAGGTCCCGGCGCTCGCGGCGTTCGCGAACACCCTCAAACTCCTGCTGCTCGCGTTCGTCGTGCCCGCCCAGTCCACGCTCATCCCGGTCTACCAGATCCCCGGTCTACCAGATCTTCGTCAAACTGGGCCTGGTCAACAACCTGAACGGACTCGTCCTCGTCCACAGCGGCGGATCTGTCTTCCGCTGGTTCGTCATCCAGGGCTACATGGCAACCCTGCCGTTCGAGGTCATCGAGGCCGTCCGACTGGACGGCTGCGGTACGTGGCCGATCTTCTGGCGGGTCGTGCTGCCGCTGATCCAGCCCATCCTGGCCACCGTCGCGGTCTTCCAGACGATGTGGATCTGGAACGACTTCTTCACCCCCAGCGTGTACCTCAGCGACCCGGCCAAGAGCACGATCGTGCTGGGGGTCTACACTCCGGTCGGCCAGTTCCAGGTCGACTGGCCGGCCTTCCTGACCCTCAGCGTCATGGCACTGGTCCCCATGGTGATCTTCTTCCTCGCCGTACAACGCCACATCATGTCCGGCCTGCTCAGCGGCGCAGTCAAGGGCTGAGCGCACAGCCCGCTTCGCACCCCTGACCGATCCGTCGCCGCCTCACCGGCCGGCCGGTGCGCCCGGCGCGCCCTCTCCCCGCATTGCCGCGCTCGGTGCGGCGTGCGCACCGGCCTGCTCCACTCCCCGTACGGCAAGGGCCCCGAACCCCTTGACCAGCGGCATCCGCCTCTCTCGACCTGTCCGAAAGGCAGCTATGTCCCACCCCGGCACCACCCCCGCACGCTTCACCCTCCACCCGGCCTTCGCCGTCGGCAGCGTCAACCCCCGTCTGTACGGATCGTTCGTCCGAGTTCAACGGAGCGTAGTCAGCACCAAGTCAGCACGGGAGGGGTGAACACGGGTGATGACGTGGGCTTTTAGTCAGCACCAAACCAGCACGGGAGTCAGCACCGCACCGTCAAATCACCCCGAACTGCGCGTCCCGGACAGCACTCGTTTCGACTACCTTCGAGCCCTGGAACCGCCCGTCCATGAGCCGACATGGTGGCCGCGCGCATAGCCAACCCCCAAACTATGTTGCCCCACCACATGTGCCCCTGACCTGCATCTTCCTACCGTGTGCCGACACGTACCCGTCCCCACCGCACACGAGGAAGTGGCGCACATGGCCTCCGGAACCACCGCTCCCCCACCCCCTGCCAGCCTCCCCAGAATCGTCGCCGCCAGCCTCATCGGCACCACCATCGAGTGGTACGACTTCTTTCTGTACGGCTCCGCCGCCGCGCTGGTGTTCAACAAGCTGTTCTTTCCGGACTCCGATCCGCTGGTCGGGACGCTCCTGTCGTTTCTGACGTATGCCGTCGGATTCGCGGCCCGCCCGCTGGGTGCCCTCGTGTTCGGACACTATGGAGACCGGCTGGGGCGCAAGAAGCTGCTCGTGCTGAGCCTTCTGCTGATGGGCGGGGCGACGTGTGCCATCGGCCTGCTGCCGACGCACGCGACCGTCGGCAGCGCCGCGCCCGCGCTGCTGACCGCGCTGCGTCTGGTGCAGGGATTCGCGCTCGGTGGCGAGTGGGGCGGCGCCGTGCTGCTGGTGTCCGAACACGGGGACGCGCGGCGGCGCGGTTTCTGGGCCGCGTGGCCACAGACGGGGGCACCGGCAGGGCAGTTGCTGGCGACCGGTGTGCTCTCGCTGCTCACCGCCGTGCTCTCGGACCACGCCTTCGGCACCTGGGGCTGGCGGATCCCGTTCCTGTTCTCCGGTGTGCTGGTGATCGTCGGTTTGTGGATTCGTCTCTCCGTCGATGAATCGCCCGTCTTCAAGCAGGCGTTGGAGCGGGCCGAGTCCCGGCGGACCGAGGAGGCGGAGCAACCGCCGCTCGTGTCCGTGCTGCGGCACCACTGGCGGGACGTGCTCGTCGCCATGGGTGCCCGCATGGCGGAGAACATCAGCTACTACGTGATCACCGCCTTCATCCTCGTCTACGCCACCACGTCCGCGGGCGTGTCCAAGCAGACAGCGCTCAACGCCGTCCTCATCGGTTCCGCCCTGCACTTCGCCGTGATCCCGGTCTGGGGCGCGCTCTCCGACCGCGTCGGACGACGTCCCGTGTACCTGCTCGGCGCAGCCGGCGTCGGTCTGTGGATGTTCCCGTTCTTCTCGCTCGTCGACACCGGCGCGTTCGGGTACCTGGTACTCGCCGTGACCGTCGGGCTGGTGCTGCACGGTGCCATGTACGCGCCCCAGGCAGCCTTCTTCGCGGAGATGTTCGCCACCCGGATGCGGTACTCCGGTGCCTCCATCGGTGCCCAGTTCGCCTCGGTGGCGGCCGGTGCGCCCGCCCCGCTCATCGCCACCGCGCTGCTCGCCGACTACGACAGCTCGACGCCGATCGCGCTCTATGTGATCGCGGCGTCCGTGCTGACGCTGATCGCCGTGGGCGTGGCCCGGGAGACGCGGCACCGGGATCTCGCCCGGGTGGAGGCCGGGGAGGACGACCGCGCCGCCGGTCGGGCGGCCGAGGCACGGACGGTCTGACCGGCGCGACGGCTCGGGCCGAGGACCGGCCCCCCGTTCGGGGGCCGGTCAGTCGCGTCTCGGAGCCGCCAACCGGTGCAGGCGCAGGGCGAGTTGGATCTCCAGGGCGCGGGCCGGGGTCTGCCAGTCCGCGCCCAGGAGGCGTCCCACGCGCTCCAGCCGCTGGGCGACCGTGTTCACGTGCACATGGAGTGCGTCCTTGGTGCGGGCCGGGCTCATCCCGCAGGCGAAGTACGCGTCCAGGGTGGACAGCAGCTCGGTGCCGCGGCGCTCGTCGTAGGCCGCGACCGGGCCGATGGTGCGCTCGACGAAGCCGCCGATGTCCCGTTCGCCCGCGAGGAGCAGGCCGAGGAAGCCGAAGTCCTCGGCCGCCGCGCCGTCTCCGTCACGGCCGAGCACGTGCAGCGCCTCCAGGCAGCGCCGGCCTTCCGCATAGGCGGCGGCCACCGTGTCGGGGTGGGCGGCGAGGTCGGTGAAGGGGGCGGAGGCGCCGACGGTGACGGGCTGGTGGACGGCCGTGCCCAGGTGGCGTGCGGTGCGGCGGGCGAGGTCCGTGGCGGTGTCGCCGGTGGTGAGCGGGAGCAGCAGGACCGTGCCGCCGTCGCGGGCGGCCGCCAGGCCCTGCCGGGTGGCGGCGAGGTGGGAGGCGGCGGACCACAGGCGGCGGCGGGCGGCCGCTTCCTCGTCGGCGTCGCCCGCCGGTCCCTCCAGGCGGGCGGCGAGGACGACGTGGGTGGCGTCCAGGTCGGCGTGCAGGCGGGCCGCACGTTCGCGCAGCAGGCGCGGGTCCCGGTCGCGGACGTCCAGGAGGTCGTCCAGCAGCTCGCCCCGCACCCGCTGTTCGGCCTCGGCGGCGGAGCGGCGGGCCAGCAGGAGCAGCGAGGTGACCATCGCGGCGCGTTCCAGGGTGCGCTGGTCGACCGGATCGAGGCCGGGGTGGCCGTGCAGCACCAGCGCGCCGAGGAGTTCGCCGCCCGCGGCGACCGCGGCGATCCAGTCGCTTCCGTGCAGTACGGCGTGCCCGTCGGCGCGGGATGCCTCCAGCGCCGCGGCAGGTGCCGTAACGGCCTCGGTGAACTCGACCGTGCCGTCGAGGACCTCGGAGACGGCCGCGGCCACGTCGTGCACCCCGCCGCCGCGCAGCACGAGTTCGGCGAGCCGGTCGTGCACGTCGGAGGCGCGCTCGATGACGGCGCTGCGGTCCCGGATGATCTCGTTGGCGCGCTCGAGTCCGGCGAGGGCGGAGCGGGTCTCGGTGAGGAGGTTGGCGGTGTCGATGGCGGAGGCGGCGAGCGCGGCGAAGGAGCCGAGCAGGGCGATCTGCTCGCGTTCGAAGACCCGGGCCCGCCGGTCCGCGGCGAAGAGGACGCCGATGACGTGCGGGCCGAGCATCAGCGGGACACCGAGGATGGCGACCAGGCCCTCGTCGCGGACGCCGGCGTCGATGGCGAGGGTGTGCTGGAAGCGGTCGTCCTTGAAGTAGTCGTCGGTGACGTACGGCCGCGCCGTCTGGGCGACCAGCCCGCCGAGCCCCTCGCCCATGCCGAGGCGCAGTTGCTGGAAGCGGGCGGAGACCGAGCCCTCCGTCACGCGCATGTAGGTGTCGCCGCGCGCCGGGTCGTTCAGGCTGAGGTAGGCGATGTCCGTGCCGAGCAGGGAGCGGGCGCGCTGCACGATGGCCTGGAGGACGGCGTCCACGTCCCGGAGGCCGGCCAGGTCGTGGGCGGTCTCGAAGAGCGCCGACAGTTCCGCTTCGCGCCGCCTGCGCCCTTCCAGCTCCGAACGCACCCGCAGGGCGAGGAACTTGGCGCGCTCCAGCGCGGCGATCCGGTCGGCCGGTTCTCCCTCGGCGCGGGCGAGCAGCACCGGCTGCTCGTACGCCTCCACCGGGGCGTCGTGAGCCAGCAGGTCGAGGTACGGGGCCGCCGCGCTGCCGTCGGGCACCCCGCCGGCGCCGCCGGTGGTGGGGTGCTCGGCTGACGGGAGGTGATCGCGAGACATGGTCACAGGATTCCGCATCGGCCGCTCGGCCCGTCGAGCCTGTGGAAAACTCCCGGGCCGGGCGCCGCGGGCCCGCTCAGTGGGCCGTCCAGCCGCCGTCCAGCACCAGCGAGGTGCCGGTGACGAAGGAGGCCTGAGGGCTGCACAGGTAGGCCACGGCAGCGGCGACCTCCTCCGGTTCGATGAGCCGCCGGACGGCGCTGTCCTTGAGCAGGATCTCGGACAGGACGCGCTCCTCGGGGATGCCGTGCGCCCGGGCCTGGTCGGCGATCTGCTTCTCGACCAGTGGGGTGCGCACATAGGCCGGGTTCACACAGTTGGAGGTCACACCGTGGGGCGCGCCCTCCAGGGCGGCCGTCTTGGAGAGTCCTTCGAGGCCGTGTTTGGCGGCCACATAGGCGGACTTGAAGGCCGAGGCGCGCAGGCCATGGACGGAGGACACATTGACGATCCGGCCCCAGCCCTGCGCGTACATGTGCGGGAGGGCACCGCGGATGAGCCGGAAGGGCGCCTCCAGCATCACGGTCAGCACGGTGTGGAAAGCGTCGGGTGGGAAGTCCTCGAGGGGGCGGACCAGTTGCAGTCCGGCGTTGTTGACCAGGACGTCGGTGCCGGCGGCGGCACGCTCGGCGGCGTCCAGGTCGGTGAGATCCAGGACCCGGGGTACGACCGTGCCCGCGAGGTCCCGGTCCTGCTCGGCCTGTTCCGCCAGCTCGGCCAGGCCCGCCGCGTCCCGGTCGACGGCTTGGACCTCGGCCCCGGCGGCGGCGAGCCGCAGCGCGCAGGCGCGGCCGATGCCGCTGGCGGCGCCGGTGACCAGGGCGGTACGGCCGCCGAGGTCGAGGGAGAGGGGCGAGGCAGCAGGGTGGGGGGCGGGCAGGTGGCTGGACGAGGTCATGCGCCGACCCTAAGCGGAGCCCACCCATCGCCACATGTGGTGACCACCCATACTTCAGCCAAGAGGCATAGGGTCAAACCATGTGGGTGCCTCGGACAGGGCCTGCTTGATCCGGAGCCGCCCGAACTCGTTCAGCTCGGGCAGGGCGTCCACCGTGAACCAGCCCACGTCCAGCGACTCGTCGTCGTTGACCCGGGCCTCGCCGCCCACGGCCCGGCAGCGGAAGGTGATGTCCATGTACTGGCAGATGTCCCCGTTGTCGTAGGTGACCGGTGCCAAGGCCTGGACGAGGACGACCCGCTCGGGGACGCAGTGCACCGCCGTCTCCTCGAAGACCTCCCGCACGGCGCAGGCCGCGGGCTGCTCGCCCGGATCCGGGATGCCACCGATCACCGACCACTTGCGGGTGTCGGTCCGCCGGCCCAAGAGCACCCTGCCCTCGTCGTCGAAGACGATGGCGGTGACCCCAGGGAGCCACAGCAGCTGATGGCCCGCGGAGGCCCGGAGTTTACGGAGGAATTCAGGAGTAGCCATGGGCCCGACCCTAACGGGCCCATGCGCTGGTTCCGTGGCTGTTCAGGGCGCGTACGGCGGTCGTCCGGCTACGCGCCATCGCTGCGCCGGGCGCGCAGCCCGGACCCGATCGCCCAGCCGAGCCCGCCCGCGGCGACCAGCAGCAGGGCGATCTCCGGGAGAATGCCCAGCCGGGTCGCGGGGGTCTCGGTGGTGCGCAGCGGAACCTTCTGGACCAGGTAGGCGGGCACGAACATGCCGGTCTTCTGGGTGATCTCCCCGTCCGGCATGATGACGGCGCTGACGCCGCTGGTCACCGGCACGGTCACGGTCCGGCTGTGCTCGACGGCGCGGATGCGGGACATGGCGAGCTGCTGGTAGGTCATCTCGCTGCGGTCGAAGGTGGCGTTGTTGCTGGGCACGGAGATCATCTCCGCGCCGTGCGTGACGGTGTCGCGTACGGCCCAGTCGAAGGCGGCCTCGTAGCAGGTGGCGAGGCCGACCTTGGCGCCGTCGATGTCGAACACGCCCGGCTTGCTGCCCCGGCTGAAGTCCTGGCGGACCATGCTGGTCCAGTTCTTGTTGATCAGGCCGATGAACGAGCGCAGGGGGAGGAACTCGCCGAACGGCTGGACCTGGCGCTTGTCGTAGGTCTGCGTCGGGCCCTTCACCGGATCCCACAGGATCTGCTCGTTGAGCAGCTTGCCGTCCTTCTCGACGACTCCGCCGACCGAGATGGGCGCGCCTATCGCCTTCGCGGCACCGTCGATGACGGCGGCCGCGTCGGTGTTGATGAAGGGGTCGATGTCCGAGGAGTTCTCGGGCCACAGCACGTAGTCGGGCTTGGGCGCCTTGCCGGCCTTGACGTCGGCGGCGAGCTTGAGGGTCTCCCGGGCGTGGTAGTCGAGGACGGCCCGTCGCTGGGCGTTGAACTCCAGGCCGGAGCGCGGCACGTTGCCCTGGATGACGGCGACGGTCGCGGTGCCGTCCTCGGCCTGGTCGCTCACCAGCGGCCGGGCCGCGACCGCTCCCGCCACCGGGACGGCGACGCTCAGCAGCGCGACGGCGGCGGCCCCGCGCTTCAGGGTCCGGGTGCGGCGCCGCTCGGCGACCATGCGCCCCGCCTCGTACAGACCGAACCCGCACAGGACGACCGCGAAGCCGAGCACCGGGGTGCCGCCCACCGCGGCGAGCGGCAGGAAGACGCCGTCCGCCTGGCCGAAGGCGATCTTGCCCCAGGGGAAGCCGCGGAACGGTACGCGCGCGCGTACCGCTTCTCCGGCGATCCAGACCGCGGCCGCCCACACCGGCCAGGCCGGCAGCTTGGACACCGCGGCGACACCCACGCCGACGAGGGCGACGAAGAGCGCCTCGATGGCGGCCAGGGCGAGCCAGGGGCCGGGGCCGACCTCCACGCCGGTCCACACCAGCAGCGGCAGCAGGAAGCCGAGCCCGAACAGGTAGCCGAGACCGAGAGCCGCCTTCAAGCTGCGGCCGCGCAGCACCCAGGCGAAGCCGGCGAAGGCGGGCAGGGCCAGCCACCACAGGGGGCGCGGCGGGAAACTGACGTAGAGCAGCACTCCGCAGAGCGCGGAGGCGACGGCCGGGACCGGACGCAGCAGCCGGCGGCCGCGCGCGGTCGCCGCGGAGGGCGGCCTGAGCTGGTCGGACTGGTCCACGGAGGTTGCGGTGACGGTCACCCGGGGAGTGTACGGCGGTTGACCTTGCCGCCGACAGCACGGGCCGTGCGGGCACCGCCTCCGCCCGCGCAGGAGGAGCGCCGGAACAGCGATCTTCCTGCGCTCCTCCTGCACACATCGGTCATCAGCCGTTACGGTGTGCCCCAGCCTCAGCCGTGCGGCCGGTCCCGGTGCGTGCGCCGGGGCCCGCCACAGGTCGGGGGACCGGGGTACGAGGGGCGACGAGTGGGGTCGACGGGGACGAGGTCCGCGTCCAGTGCGAGCGGCGCGGACGCGTACAGCGCCAGACGAAACGTTTCTGACGGAGCGGGCATGATCCTTCTGGGAGCGTGCGCCGCCTGGTCGCTGATCACGGCGGCGGCCCACGGCGGGCGGCCCGAGGGGGTCCTGCTCGCGGTGCTCGCCGTGGTTGCCGGTTATGCCGCGGGCCGGATCTCCGGGGCGCTGCTTCCGGTGGCCGCGCCCGGCGCGGGTGCGGCGATCGGCCTCGCGCCGGCCGTACTGCTGCCCGACCTCTCCACCGGCCCCCGGTACGCCGCACCGCTCGGACATGCCGGCGCCACCGCCGCCCTGCTGGCGCTGGCCACTGGCGCGGCCTGCTGTGCCGCCTGGGCCGCGCGCAGGTCGGCGCTACGGCTCGGGCTGCTGCTGCTCGCCGCCGGGATCACGCTGACCGGGGCCGCCGTGGGCTCGGCGGTCGGCTGCGCGGCCAGTGCCGCCGTGCTGCTGTGCTCGCTCGCCGCGGGCTCGATGCCTCACCGGGGCGTCGGCATCGCGGGGCTGGCCCTGGCGGCAACCCTGATGGCGGGGACGATCTGGGCGCTCGCCGCGGGCACTCTGCCCGGTGGTCTCGCCGAGGCGCTGGAGGGCCGGTTCACACCGCACCGGGTGCAGCTGTGGCAGGACGCTCTGCGGCTGGCCGGCGGAGACACCGGCCTCGGGGTCGGCCCAGGCCGCTTCGGCGAGCTGAGCGGCGCGGCACAGCAGGCGACCGTGCCCGACGGCCGACCGCACTCGGCCCCGCTCCAGCAGGCGGCCGAGCAGGGCGTGGTCGGGGTGATCCTGCTGGCCGCCGCGTTCGCCTGGGCTCTCTACGCCCTGTGGCGCACCCCGCGTTCCACCCCGGTCGCCCTCACCGCGGGCGCCGCCCTGACCGCGCTGGCCGCGATCGCCTCGGTCGGCAACGCGCTGAGTTTCACCACGGTGACGGCAGGCGCGGGGCTACTGGCGGGATGGGCGACGGCACGGCCGTGGATCGGCGTGAGCACGGAGCCGTAGCAGGCGTGCCGGCTCGGGCCGGGATCGCGGGGTGGTTCGAGGGCACGGGGCCAGTGTCGGTACGGGCGGCCCGAAAACCGCCGTCGGCCTCCCCGGGGACCAGCCGACGGTGGCGCACCCCGCGTTCCACCCCGGTCGCCCTCACCGCGGGCGCCGCCCTGACCGTGCTGGCCGCGATCGCCTCGGTCGGCAACGCGCTGAGCTTCACCACGGTGACGGCAGGCGCGGGGCTACTGGCGGGATGGGCGACGGCACGGCCGTGGATCGGCGGGAGCACGGAGCCGTAGCAGGCGTGCCGGCTCGGGCTAGGGTCCGAAGGCGTGGGAAACCGTGTCGGTACGGGCGGCACGGAGAGTTGTCGTCGGCCTCGCGGGGACCAGCCGACCCGGGATCGGCCCGTGCCCGGTCTCAGTGCGTGCTGCCCGGTGTGCTCGTGCGCAGCCTGGCCCTGATGGCCCGGACCGCCGACTCCGCGTTGTCCACAGTGATCGTGAAGGTGTGGCCGTCCCAGAGGCGCAGCACGATGCCCTCGCCCCGGCGGACGACGACCGCGGTGCCCTTCTCGGGGCGCCAGCGGTAGCCCCAGCCGCCCCATTGACGCGGGGTGACATGGGGGCTGAAGTCGGCTCCGGCGACCTGGGACAGAGGGATGCGACGGCGCGGCACGCCGATGTGACCGCAGCGCACCTCGACGCACTCCTTGTCGAGCTTCAGGTCGACGTGCACGAAGGCGAGCGTGCCGAAGAGGACCAGCAGTCCGGCAGCGATGCAGCCCACGACGGACATCACGAGCGGGGCGATGCCCGAGGTCCAGGCCGACTCCACGGCCAGTTCGATGCCGAGCGCCATGCAGGCCGCACCGATCAGCGCCAGCAGCCATTGCACCCGGTTGGTGGCGCGCCCGGTCCAGACGTCCGGGGGCGAGGCGTCCTCGGCGTGGCGGTGCTCCCTCATGTTTATGAGGTTACTCAGGTTTCGCTGCGCCGGTACCGGCTCGCGGAGAGTGACTGCCCGCGCCGCCCGGCCGGGGGGCGGCGGGCGCCCCCGGATCAGTGCCGGTCGGCGAACGGGCCGACGGCCGGCAGCAGCCGTCCCTCGGCGTAGTGCAGCGCGGCCGCGGGCAGCGTGCCCTCGCGCCCGCTCAGCAGCACCGTGAGCTCGCCCTCGGCCGGGGACTCGGGTGCGGGCTGTTCGCCGAGGCGGCGCAGGGCCTGGGCGGCCACGGCCCCGGCGGAGCCGTGCAGCACGAGCGGGGCGGAACCGGGGCGCTGCACGGCGGCACGGATGCGATCCGCCACCAGCTCGTAATGGGTGCAGCCCAGGACGACGGTCGTTACATCCTGCGGGGTCAGCGCGGCAGCGGCGGCGACCGTCGCGTCGATGGCCGCCTCGTCCGCCTGTTCCACGGCCTCGGCCAGCCCCCAGCAGGGCACCTCGGTGACCCGGACGCCGTCGGCGAAGTCCTCGATGAGGCCGCGCTGGTAGGGGCTGCCGGTGGTGGCGGGCGTCGCCCAGATGGCGACGGGGCCGCCACCGGCGGCGGCCGGCTTGATCGCCGGGACCGTGCCGATCACGGGCATGCCGGGTTCCAGGCGGGCGCGGATCGCGGGCAGGGCGTGCACGGTGGCCGTGTTGCAGCCGATGATCAGGGCGTCGGGCCGACGGGCCGCGGCGGCCTCGGCGACGGCCAGGGCACGCCGGGTGAGGTCCTCGGGCGTGCGCGGCCCCCAGGGCATGCCGTCGGGGTCCAGGGAGAGGACGAGATCCGCGTCGGGGCGCAGGCGCCGTACCGCGGCTGTGGCCGCCAGCAGGCCGATTCCGGAGTCCATGAGCGCGATCTTCACCCGGCCACGATAGACGATCGGACCTTGCGGGCCGGTCGGGTGGGGCAGACTGCGGCCGTGACCGCGATCGTGTGGACCACCGTCGTATCCCTCGCCGCCTGGTGCTGGCTGCTGCTGTGCCAGGGCTTCTTCTGGCGCACGGACGTCCGGCTGCCGCCTCGCCGTGACCCCGCCGACTGGCCACCGGTCTGTGTGGTCGTCCCGGCCCGCGACGAGGCCGCCGTACTGCCTGAGAGCCTGCCGTCGCTGCTCGCACAGGACTATCCGGGGCGGGCGGAGGTCTTCCTCGTGGACGACGGGAGCACGGACGGCACCGGGGAGCTGGCCCGCGAGCTGGCACGGCGGCACGGCGGGCTGCCGCTCACGGTGGACTCCCCCGGCGAGCCGCCCGCGGGCTGGACGGGCAAGCTGTGGGCGGTGCGGCACGGCATCGGTCTCGCACGCGCGCGTGCCCCCGAATACCTGCTGCTGACGGACGCGGACATCGCGCACGCGCCGGACAGCCTGCGCGCGCTGGTGGCGGCGGCCCGCACCGGGGGCTTCGACGTGGTGTCGCAGATGGCGCGGCTGCGGGTGGAGAGCCTGTGGGAACGGCTCGTGGTCCCGGCGTTCGTCTACTTCTTCGCGCAGCTGTATCCCTTCCGCCGGATCGGCCGGCGGGGAGCGCGGACCGCGGCAGCGGCGGGCGGCTGTGTCCTGCTGCGCGCCGACATGGCCGAGAAGGCGCGGATTCCGGACGCCATCCGGCACGCCGTCATCGACGACGTCGCCCTCGCGCGCGCGGTGCAGGGCGCCGGCGGTCACCTCTGGCTGGGGCTGGCCGACCGGGTGGACAGCGTGCGTCCCTATCCGCGGCTGCACGACCTGTGGCGGATGGTCTCCCGCAGCGCGTACGCGCAGCTGCGGCACAACCCGCTGCTCCTGCTCGGCACGGTCGCCGGGCTCGCCCTGGTGTACCTGGTGCCGCCCGCGGCCGTGGTGGCAGGGCCGGTCACGGGCAGTGCGGCGACGGCGGTCGCCGGCGCGGCGGCGTGGGCCGTGATGACGGGGACGTACGTGCCGATGCTCCGTTACTACCGGCAGCCGCTGTGGCTCGCGCCGCTGCTGCCCTTCACCGCGTTCCTCTATCTCCTCATGACGGTCGACTCCGCGGTGCAGCACTACCGGGGCCGCGGGGCGGCCTGGAAGGGCCGCACCTACGCGCGTCCGGACGCCCTGCCCGAGGAGGGCTGACCCCGGTCACTTGCGTCCGGGCGTCCAGTTCATGCCCCACCCGTAGGCGCGGTCCATGGTCCGCTGTGGGCTCACGCCGCGCTCCGGTACCAGGTAGCGCGCCTCGCGCTGGACGACGAGATCGGCGCCCGTGTTGGTGATCAGGGCGAGTGCGCAGACCGGGGAGGGGACCGTGCACTCGTCCAGCGAGAACTCGATGGGCGCGCCGTGCTGGGGCTGGAGGGTGACCGTCGCGTGCAGGTCGGCGAAGGAGGCGGCGCCCTCGTAGATGGTGACGAAGACCAGGATGCGGCGGAAGTCCTGTTTGTGGTCGAGGTTGATGGTGAGGTTCTCGCCGGTGGCCACGGCGCCGGTGCGGTCGTCGCCGTCGAGGTGTATGTACGGCGGACGGTTCAGGGAACCGAAGGCGTTGCCGAGCGCCTGGACGACGCCCTTGCGGCCGTCGGCGAGCTCGTACAGGGCGCACAGGTCGAGGTCGAGGTTCCCCTGGGCGCCGCCCCATCGGCCGCCCCAGCCCGGTAGTTGTTTGTGCACCTGCCAGTTGAGGTTCACCCGCATGGCACCGGAGGTTCCGCCCTGCTTGGCCAGGGAGACCGAGGGGGCCGCCTTGGTGAGGGTGACCTTGGAGAGGCGTACCGGTGCGGGCACAGCGGCGGCCGGGGGCGGCGGAAGGGGCACGGGAGCGGTGGTGGGCGGCGGCATGGTCGCCGACGGCGGGACCGGCGGCGCGGCGGGCGCGGGAGGCGGCGCGACGGGTGTGCGGGACGGCGCGGCGTGCTGCGGCTCGTCGACGGTGATGCCGAAGTCCGTTGCCAGGCCTTCGAGTCCGCTGCTGTAGCCCTGGCCGACGGCGCGGAACTTCCAGCCGCCCTGGCGGCGGTAGAACTCGCCGAGCACGAAGGCCGTCTCCACGGTCGCGCCGGGGCTGTCGAAGCGGGCGACCACGGCACCGCCGCCGGCGTCGGTCACCTCGATGTAGAGGTCCGGGACCTGCCCGAACGTGCCGCCGTCCGCGGAGGCCGCGAGGACGATCCGCTCGATCCCGCTCTCCACGCGCGCGAGGTCCACGAGAAGGGTGTCCGTGACGCGCGCGCCGGCGGTCCGCTTGCCCTCGTGACGGACTGCGCCGGAGGGGTGCGCGGGCTGGTTGTAGAAGACGAAGTCCCCGTCGGAGCGGACCTTTCCGGCCGCGAGCAGCAGCGCCGAGGCGTCCGCGTCGGGCACGCCGGGTCCGGGTCGCCAGCCCAATTCGACGCGCAGGGCCGTGGTCGGCACCGGCGCATTCGATCCTTTCGGCATTGACATGTCCGCCCCCATCGTGTGTGTCGGTATCCCGGACGTGCCCGGGCTCCCGGGATCATCCCTACCCGCCCAACCTATTCCCGGGTGCAGCGAACTCCCATGAGTGGCACAGAAAGATCGCCGGTCAACCGCCGGTAACCTGCTGGGAAGCCGCCCTTTACAGGATCCAAACGTTGCCTCGCGTCCATTTTTGCCGAGTTCGCTCGGATTGGGGATCCCCAGTCACTGCCGGCACGGAAAACAACCCTCTTATCGGTCTCCCCAACCAGCACATCGTGGGCTTAACTTATGTGCCATGACCTCCCCCCGCTCCACCTATGGCGGCGGCTACTACTCCGCCTCCTTCCCGGACACCCCGATCTACGACTCGCTCGTGGCCGAGCGGGGCACCCCGCAGATCGCCCCGATCCGGGTCCCCGCCGCGTACGACACGGGCAGCAGCTTGCCCGCGCTGCCGTCGGCACTGCCCGCCCTCCCGGCAGCCCCCTCCCCGCAGATGCCCGCCTACGGATATCCGCAGATGCACCAGCCCGCCCCGCTGCAGCAGGCGCCCACGGCGTACATCCCGCAGCAGGCGAGCGCACCGCGCGGCTATCCCGGCCCGCAGGCCCCGCAGCAGCCGCGTCCCATGGCGGCCGGCACGGGGTACGAGGCCATGCGCCCGGCCGCGCCGCGTCCCGCGCCGGCTCCCTACCAGGATCCGTACAACAACCAGCAGTACCGCGGCTACTGATCGGCGCCCCCGGCTGTCGGTGCCGCCTGGCACGATGGCGTCATGGGGAACGCAGAACTGCAGTCGATCCACCTGCATCCGGTCAAGGCGTTCCGGGGCGTCGCGCCCCGGGAAGCCGTGGTGGAGCCCTGGGGGCTGGCCGGAGACCGACGCTGGGCACTGATCGACGACGGGGGAAAGGTCGTCACCCAGCGCGAGCAGCCGCGTCTCGCGCTGGCCGCCGCCGAGCCCATGGCCGGCGGCGGCATTCGGCTGTCCGCGCCCGGACAGGAGCCACTGATGATCGCCGTCCCGGAACCGGCGGCCACGGTTTTGACGAACGTCTTCGGCACGAAGGTGGAGGCGGTCGCGGCCTGCGACGCCGCCCATGACTGGTGTTCCACGTATCTGGGTGCCGAGGTCCGCCTGGTCCACCTGGACGATCCGGCCACCCGCCGTCCCGTCGACCCCGAGTACGCGCTGCCGGGCGAGACGGTGAGCTTCGCCGACGGCTACCCCCTGCTGGTCACCACCGTCGCCTCCCTCGACGCCCTGAACTCCCGCATAGCGGAGGGCGGTCACGCCGCCGAGGGCCCGCTGCCGATGAACCGCTTCCGGCCGAACATGGTCGTCGCGGGCACCGAGGCCTGGGCCGAGGACCACTGGACGCGGATCTGCGTCGGCGAGGTCGTCTTCCGGGTCGCCAAGCCCTGCGGGCGCTGCGTCGTGACCACCACTGACCAGGAAACCGCCGAGCGCGGCCGCGAACCCCTGCGCACGCTCGCGCGGCACCGCAGGGTAGGCACGAAACTGATCTTCGGCCAGAACCTCGTGCCCCTCACGCCGGGCACGGTCCGGGTCGGGGACCCGGTGCGGGTGCTGGAGTAGAACTCGAGGACCGCGTGGTCTTCTGACCCGGTGCGGCACGCCGGGCCGAGCACCCACCGGGCTCCGGGAATCCGCCCGGCGGGCGGGGAACCCGGAGGCGGGGCCCGGTCGTTGTGACGACATGGGACATGCGTGAGACCGGCCGGCCGGAAGTGATCTCGCTCTCTCCTGATCCGGGCCGGTGGCGAGCGCATCCGCCGGGGGCTATGACGGAGCGGTAGGGGGCGGTGGGGGGTGGGGACATGCGAGCACTCAGCGGCCTGTGGCGCTGGCGGCGCAATCCGCTGCGCCGTACGACCGATCTGGCCGAGGCCTGGGTGGCGCTCATGACGCTGGTGCTGGTCGCCGTGGCCGCGCCCGTGATCGGCTTCCTGGTCGGCATGGCGGCCGAGAACTCCCTGCAGCGCTCCGTGCGCGAGCAGCAGCACTCCCGCCACCTCGTCACCGCCACCGTGATCCGCAGACTGGGCGGTGCCCCGACGGAGACCGACCCCGACACCAGCACCGCCCGCGACGCCCGCAGCCGCGTCCTCGCCGACTGGACGGCACCGGACGGCACCCGGCAGCACGGACCGGCCCTGGCGGACCTCAAGTCCCCGCACCAGGGCGACCACTTCCGGCTCTGGACGGACCCGCACGGCCGAATAACCACCCGCCCGCTGGACTCCCCGACGGCGACGACGCACGCGGTGCTCGCCGGGTTCGGCGCGGCCCTGCTGACCGCGGGCCTGGTCGAGAGCGGTCGGCGCCTGATCGTCTGGCGCATGGTCCGCCGCCGGTACGTGCGTTGGGACCAGGCCTGGGACCGCGCGGGCCCGGACTGGGGCAAGGCGGGCACCGGCAGCTGACGGCCTTTCCGGCTCTGGTCAACCCACCAGCCGTGCGCACGCTACGGTGGACCGGCCGACTCGCATTCGGCATCGACCCGCGTACTACGAGGTGGGGGCACAGCAACGCCATGGCACAGGGCACGGTCCAGGTGACGCACACCGGTACATCGCGGTGGCGGCGCCGCACAGGTGAGTACGCATCGCTCGCCGCCGCCCTGGAGGCCGCCACCGACGGTGACGTCCTCACCATCGCCCCCGGCACGTACCGGGAGAACCTGGTCGTCCAGCGGTCCGTGACGCTGCGCGGCCCCGAAGGCTCGCCCGGCTCGGTGCGGATCGCGCCCGTGGACGGGGTGCCGCTGACCGTGCGGGCCTCCGCCGTGGTGCAGGACCTGCACGTGGAGGGTCAGGACGCCGCGGCGCCCGCCCTGTTGGTGGAGGAGGGCACGCCCGAGCTCACGGACCTGCGGATCGTCACGCGGTCCGCCGCGGGCATCGAGGTGCGGGGCGGGGCGCGTCCGACCGTGCGGCGCTGCACCGTCGACAACCCGGCCGGCATCGGCATCGCCGTCCTCGACGGCGGCGGCGGGGTGTTCGAGGAATGCGAGGTCGTCGCCGCCGGGCAGGCCGGTGTGGCGGTGCGCGGGGGCGCCCACCCGCGCCTGGAGCGCTGCCGGGTGCACCACGCCTCCGGCACCGGGCTGAGCGCGACCGGCGAGAACTCCGCGCTGGAGGCGGTCGGTTGCGAGGTGTACGAGGTCCGGGGCTCCGGGGTGCAGGTCACCCAGCGGGCCACGGCGCACCTGACCGACTGCGATGTGCACCGCACCACGGCCGACGGTGTCACGCTCGACACGGACGCGGTGCTCACGCTCGCGGACTGCCGGATCCACGACATCCCGGAGAACGCGGTCGACCTGCGCTCCCGTTCGGTGCTCACGCTGACCCGGACGACGGTCCGTCAGTTCGGGCGCAACGGCCTGTCCGTGTGGGACCCGGGCACCCGGGTGGACGCCAACCAGTGCGAGATCTTCGACAGCACCGGCGACTACCCGGCGGTGTGGGTGAGCGACGGGGCCACCGTGGTCCTCGACTCCTGTCGGGTGCACGACGTGCCGGACGCGCTGTTCGTGCTGGACCGCGGCTCGCGCGCGGACGTCGTGGACAGTGACCTGTCCCAGGTGCGCAACACGGCGGTGTCGGTGAGCGACGGCGCGACCGCGCAGCTCGACGACTGCCGGATCCGGGAGGCGGCCACCGGCGCCTGGTTCCGCGACCACGGCAGCGGCGGAACGCTCAACAACTGCACGGTGGACGGCACGCAGACCGGCGTGATCGTCACCAAGGGCGCCGACCCGACCATCGAGCGGTGCACGGTCGAATCCCCCGCCGAGGCGGGCTTCTACGTGTCCGCCGGCGGCCGGGGCAGCTTCCTGAACTGCCGGGTCCGGGGCAGCGGCGGCTACGGCTTCCATGTGATCGACGGCTGCCGTACGACGCTCAGGAAGTGCCGTACGGAGCGATGTGCGCGCGGCGGCTACGAGTTCGCCGACGCGGGGCCGGACGCGGGGGCCGGGACGGGCCCGGTCGTGGAGGACTGCACCAGCGACGAGAGCAGCAGCCTGCGGCCGCCCGCGGTCCGCGAAACGGCCGTACAGACCTCCTCCCCCTCCCCCGGGCTGCTCGGTGCGATCCCCGGGCAGCGCGCCACGGAGCAGGAGCCGCTGCTCGCCGCGTCCGAGCCGGAGCCGCCGGCCCGGACGTCGAAGGCCGTGCTCGGCGAACTGGACGCGCTGGTGGGCCTGGAGAGCGTCAAGCGCGAAGTGCGGGCGCTGACGGACATGATCGAGGTGGGCCGGCGCCGGCAGCA
This sequence comes from Streptomyces sp. NPDC031100, assembly GCF_055570785.1. Taxonomy (NCBI): domain Bacteria; kingdom Bacillati; phylum Actinomycetota; class Actinomycetes; order Kitasatosporales; family Streptomycetaceae; genus Streptomyces; species Streptomyces sp. NPDC031100. Next base: position 124,405 of record NZ_JBVIGN010000014.1, on the reverse strand, counting down.
GGCGGGCCTCAAGGCGGCCTCGGTCAAGCGTCACCTGGTCTTCACCGGCTCCCCCGGCACCGGCAAGACGACGGTCGCCCGGCTGTACGGCGAGATCCTCGCCTCTCTCGGGGTGCTGGACAAGGGCCACCTGGTCGAGGTGTCCCGGGTCGACCTGGTGGGCGAGCACATCGGCTCCACGGCGATCCGCACCCAGGAGGCCTTCGAACGGGCGCGTGGCGGTGTGCTGTTCATCGACGAGGCCTACGCGCTGTCCCCGGAGGACGCCGGGCGGGACTTCGGCAAGGAGGCCATCGACACGCTGGTGAAGCTGATGGAGGACCACCGGGACGCGGTGGTGGTGATCGTGGCCGGCTACACCGCGGAGATGGAGCGTTTCCTCTCCGTCAACCCCGGTGTGGCGTCCCGCTTCTCCCGGACCATCACCTTCAGCGACTACGGCCCCGACGAGCTGCTCCGGATCGTGGAGCAGCAGGCCGACGAGCACGAGTACCGGCTGGCGCCGGGCGCCTCGGAGGCGCTGCTGACGTACTTCACGGCGATCCCGAAGGGCCCCGCGTTCGGCAACGGCCGTACGGCGCGCCAGACCTTCGAGGCCATGGTGGAGCGGCATGCGAGCCGCGTCGCCCAGCTGGCGGACCCGAGCACCGACGACCTGACGCTGCTGTACGCGGAGGACCTGCCGCAGCTGTCCTGAGAGGGACCGGCAGGGTCATGCGGGCGCCCCCGGTTCCGGGCGCTGCCCGGGGAGGTCCGGGCGCAGGCGGGCCAGCAGCCGGGCTCTCTCCCGCGCGAAGTCCGGGTCCGCCTGGTAGTCGCAGTGGCCGAGGATCGGGGCCGGGAGCGGGTGCTCGGGGGTGCGGCCGTAGGCGAGCGGGTCCTTCAGGGCGTCGTGGTCGACGGCCGGGCCGTCGTCGCCGGGAAGCCGGATCGGGCCGCCGATGGGGTCGGTGCGGCGGTGGAGGTTGCGCCAGCAGGCGATGTCGCCGTGCAGGGCGCCGAGGGCGCGCGGGCCGAAGTGGGCCGGGAACCAGCGGCCGTAGAGGCGCTCCAGGGGGGAGCCGTACGTGAGCAGGGCGACCCGTTTGCGGACGGACGGGGTCAGCTGCCAGGCGGCGGCCGCGGCCAGGACGCTGCCCTGGGAGTGGCCGGAGAGGACCAGGCGGCCGCCGGTGTGCCGGGTCCAGGTCGCCATCCGCCAGGTCAGGTCCGGGACCGCGCGCTCGGCGTAGCAGGGCGGGGCGAAAGGGTGGGCGGCGCGCGGCCAGAAGGTGCCGACGTCCCAGAGGATGCCGATGGTGCGCCGGGCGGAGGCGTCCCGGTAGGCGCGCCGACCCCAGGTCACGAACAGCAGGAAGCCCAGTCCGACCAGCCAGGAGCCGAGATCCTGCGAGGCCCCGGTCACCGCCTGGACGATGTCGTACGACTGCCGGGCCGCGCCCTCGGGAGTCTTGCCGGTGGCCAGGGCGCCGGCCAGTGCGACGGCGCCCAGCAGCAGGGTGGCAGCGCTGAGCACGGCGACGACCAGCGGTGTGCGGTCGGTGAGGGTGGCCAGGGCCCGGGCGCGGGCGATGCTGCGGGTGCGGGAGGGGTCCTCGGGCTCGCCGGGGTGCTCGTGGCGTACCCGGTCGCGTTCGGTGCGGGCCAGCCGTGCGGCGCGCAGGGCCAGGTGGGCGGCAACGGCGAGCAGCACCACGAGGAGGGGCGGGATCACGGACGCCTGCCAGGTCAGCAGCACCGGGGGCCCGTCGAGCAGGGCCCGGGTGCCGTCCAGCCAGTCGGCGACCCGCTGCGCGATCCCGCCGGACATCACCCCGCCCAGTGCACAGGCGAGCAGCGCGACCGCCGGCCCGCCGAGGCCGCGCATCCCGGTGCGCGGGTCCGGGTGCCGGCGGTACAGGTCGTGCGCCACGACCGCGAGGACGACGGCGAGCAGGCCCTGGGCCAGCATGAGGGCGCCGAACGCCGGGTCCCCGGGCAGCCGCCCGGCGGACTGCCAGCCGGGTCGTGACCAGCCGGCGTACAGCAGGGTGAGCAGGAGCAGGCCTAGGGCGACGAGCGGCAGGCCGCGGACGAGACGGCGGTCGAGCTGCTGGTCGAGGAGGGTCTCGCTGCGGCCCCGGCGGCAGACCACGCCCACCACGACGGCCGCACAGCCGAGCAGGGCCGCGGCGAGCACCCAGCCGAGCGCATTCAGTGCCGCGGGGTCGCCGGAGCGGTGGTCGAAGCGGGCCGCGGGCGTGACGACGGCGGCGGCGACGGTGAGCAGGCCCGCCGCGGTGTGGGCCGCGCGCAGCCGGGCGACCAGGCGCCGGCCGTACCAGAAGCCGGGCTGGGCCAGGGCGCTGTCGTCGGTCTCCGGCTCGGGGTCGCGGTCCATCGGCCGGTGGGACTCGTAAGCGCTCCATGTGCGGTGCGAGAGATACCAGAGCAGGACGGTGAGGGCGGTCGGGACGGACGCGGCGAGGGCGAGCCTGCGGCCGGGCCTGCTCCACCAGCCTTCACCGGAGACGGCGGGCGACAGGAAGCCCAGCCAGGAGTGGCGCCGGGCGCAGGCGGCGACGCCGGCGCACTGCCAGGCCACCAGGTCGAGCGCGACCTCGCAGACCGCGGCCACCAGCAGCACCGTGAGGGTGAGGGCGGTCAGGCGCACGAGGAGGCCGTAGAGCTGGACGGTGCGTCTGCGGCCGGGGGCGGCGGGGCGCATCCAGTGGGCGAGGTTGACCACCATGAAGGGCAGCAGCAGGAGCCACAGGGCGCGGCTGCCGTCGCCGGAGGTGAGGTTGGACCAGACGTACGCCTCCTGCACCGGCTCCTCCGGGGATCCTTGCCCCGGCCCGGCCGGAGCGTCCCCGACGTGATCTGCGCGCCGGAAGCACGCGGCTGTGTCGTCGCCGGTGATCCGGACCGTTCGCGGATCGTCGAGCATCTTCTCGGGGGTGGTGCCGCCGACTCCGTGCACCAGGAGTTCCAGGTCGGGCTCCGCCTCCGTGGGCCGCGGGGCAGAGCCGTGGGTCTCCCGCCCGGCGACGCGTTCCTGCGCACGTTCCACTGTTCTCGCACTTCCCCCGTGACATGCCTCAAGACCTGTGTCCGTGCAGGCATCAGATGTCCGTTTCCGGGGCGTCGTACACCTGTCGTCACGGAATCTCCCCGATCCGTGTGACGACGGGCGGGAGAGGCGGTGCCCGGATGTGCCCGAATGGCATGTGCGCGTCGTGACAGGTAGTGGCGCAACCGGTGCCGTCCCGTGAAAAGATGGGACCGCCGCGCACCGGAGACGGATGGAACGTCCAGGTCGGAGGAGGTGCGGCGGGCGTGTCGGGCGGATTTGCGGCGAAAGGACCGGAGCGTACGTGAGTGAGAATCAGAACCTCCTCGCGGAGCAGCGCCGCGCCCTGATCCTGGACGAGGTCCGGCGCCGGGGCGGCGTGCGGGTCAACGAACTGACCCGCAAGCTCGGCGTGTCGGACATGACCGTGCGCCGCGATCTCGACGCGCTGGCCCGCCAGGGCATGCTGGAGAAGGTGCACGGCGGCGCGGTCCCGGTGGTCGAGGCGAGCACGCACGAGCCGGGCTTCGAGGCCAAGTCGGGTCTGGAGCTGACCGCCAAGGAGGACATCGCGCGGGCCGCCGCCAAGCTGGTCACCCCGGGCACGGCGATCGCCCTGTCCGGCGGTACGACGACCTACGCGCTCGCCCAGCACCTGCTGGAGGTGCCCGATCTGACCGTGGTGACGAACTCGGTGCGGGTCGCCGACGTCTTCCACGCGGCACAGCGCACCTCGGGGCAGCGGCAGGGCGCGGCCACGGTGGTGCTGACCGGCGGCGTGCGCACCCCGTCCGACTCACTGGTGGGCCCGGTGGCCGACCAGGCGATCGGCGCCCTCCACTTCGACCTGCTCTTCCTCGGCGTGCACGGGATATCGATCGAGGCGGGCCTGTCCACGCCGAACCTCGCGGAGGCCGAGACCAACCGGCGCCTGGTGCAGTCGGCGCGCCGGGTCGTGGTGGTGGCCGACCACACCAAGTGGGGCACGGTGGGCCTCAGCTCGTTCGCCGCGCTGGAGCAGGTGGACACGCTGGTCACCGACGCGGGTCTGCCCACGGAGGCGCGAACGGAGATCGCGGAGCATGTGCGGCGCCTGGTGGTGGCGGGCGAACCCGAGGACGACGAGGACATCTGACGGGGCGTCAGCTACGCTGGACGGCGCAACGCCCCGCATCCGCAAGGGACTTCACGAGGGGGTTCGTCGCCATGGCTCACCGTCTGCGGCCGGTGGAGATCGACTTCGTCGAGACCGCCCCCGTGCGGCTCGTGTTCACCCGGGACATCGCGGCCGCTCCCGACGCGGTCTTCCGCGCCCTGGCGGAGGACGTGTCCGGCTGGCCGGAGTGGTTCTCGGCGGTGTCGTCGGCCCGGCCGACCGAGGGCGGGCGCGAGGTACGCCTGCGGGGCGGCACCCGCTTCGAGGAGTCGGTGCTGGTGGCGAAGGCACCCGAGGTGTACGCCTACCGCGTCGACGTGACGAACACCCCGGGGGCCCGCGCCTGGATCGAGGAGTGGCGGCTGACTCCGGCCGGCACGGGGACCCGGGTCCGGATGACCTTCGCCCTGGACGGTACGAGTCCCTTCCGCGCCGTGTGCCGTCTCGCCGGCCCGGGTGTGGGGCGCGCCTTCCGGCAGGCGGTCACCCGGCTCGACCGGAAGGTACAGCGCCCCTCGTAAGCCGCTGGAGGACGTCGGGCCTCAGTCCGGCCACACGCCCGTGGCCAGCAGGGACTCGATCGCCGCCGTGTACGGGGCGATGTCCAGGCCCTGCTCCTCCAGCCAGGTGTCCGAGTAGTACTTGTCGAGGTAGCGGTCCCCCGGGTCGCACAGCAGGGTGACCACGCTGCCCGTGCGGCCCGCGGCCACCATCTCGGAGGCGATCTTCAGCGCGCTCCACAGGCCGGTGCCCGTCGAGCCGCCCGCCTTGCGGCCGATGGCCCGCTCCAGGGCTCGTACGGCGGCCACGCTGGCCGCGTCCGGGACCTTCATCATCCGGTCGATGGCGCCGGGCACGAAGCTCGGCTCCATGCGCGGCCGGCCGATGCCCTCGATACGGGAGCCGCAGTCGCAGGTGACGTCCGGATCGCCGGTGGTCCAGCCCTCGAAGAAGCAGGAGTTGTCCGGGTCGGCGACGCAGATACGGGTGTCGTACTGCATGTAGTGGACGTAGCGCGCGAGGGTCGCCGAGGTGCCGCCGGTGCCGGCCGTCGCGACGATCCAGGCGGGCTCCGGGAACCGCTCCAACTCCAGCTGGCGGAAGATGGATTCGGCGATGTTGTTGTTGCCGCGCCAGTCGGTGGCCCGCTCGGCGTAGGTGAACTGGTCCATGTAGTGGCCGCCGGTCTCCACCGCGAGGCGGGCGGACTCCTCGTACATCTTCCGGGAGTCGTCCACGAAGTGGCACTGTCCGCCGTGGAACTCGATCAGGCGGCACTTCTCGGCGCTCGTCGTGCGCGGCATGACCGCGATGAACGGCACGCCGATCAGCTTGGCGAAGTAGGCCTCGGAGACGGCCGTCGAGCCGCTGGACGCCTCGATCACCGGGCGGCCGGGCCGGATCCAGCCATTGCAGAGGCCATAGAGGAAGAGCGAGCGGGCGAGGCGGTGCTTGAGGCTGCCCGTTGGGTGCGTCGACTCGTCCTTCAGGTACAGGTCGATGCCCCACTGCTCGGGCAGCGGGAAGCGCAGCAGGTGCGTGTCCGCCGAGCGGTTGGCGTCGGCCTGCACCTTGCGGACGGCTTCTTTCAGCCAGTCGCGGTAGGCGGCGTCGCTGCGGTCGACGTCGAGGGTGGCGCCGGTCCGGGTCTGTGGGGTGGTGCTCACGGCGGGGCTCCTTACGCTGTGCGCCGACGGCGCCTCGCGCGGCCGGCACCTCGATCATAAGCACCTTCCACACCGCTTCTCACCTGCATAAACGCATCTTTGAGCCACCCAAAGACGCGCTGGGGCACACCCGTGCGAGGCGCTCGGGGGCGCATTTGGCGCGAGTGCTCCGGGCGCCCGTCGCACGCGCCACGTGCGTACTGGTGCTCCGGGCCGCATCGGGGCAGACTGCACCGGACGGGACGATCGTCCCGAACGAGGGCGCACACTGGATCACGAAGCCGGTACGGCGCCCGGCGGCACGACCGGACAGGGGCCGGATCCGGACCCGCGCGGGCCGGGTTCCGGCGAGCGACGCACAAGGGGGCGGCGAAGGATGGCGGAGCCGGAGTTCACGGCCACGGGCGTGCGGATAGGAAAACGGATGCGTTCGCTCACCCGGGCCGGGCAGGTCCGGATCAGCGACGGCCGGCTGGAGTTGCTCACCAGCTACGGCAGCGAGATCGACAGCGCGCCGGTGCAGGCGGTGCGCGCCTCCAAGCCGTGGTTCGCCCCGGAGGACCGGGCGCTGGCGGACCTCAACGGCAATCGATACCTGCTGACGCTGGGCGAGCAGGATCCCGCTCCGGGCGAGCCGGGGCCGCCCGCGGCGCGGCGGTTCATCGAGGCGGTGCGCCGGGCCGCCGGACGCGGCGGCTGACCTTCGCCTGGTTGAGGCGAGCTGACCTGCACCTCATTGCGGCGAGTTGCGGGAGTGCATCCGCTGCGTCACGCTGGTCTCACGTCACTCTGGGTTTACCGGCGATAACGCTGCGAACCAGCCCGCCGGCCGCGACAGCAGGCGGACGTTTGGACGCAAGCACCCTGCTGGATCCGTTGTTCTCCGTGTTCCTCCGGTTCCTCCGGACCTCACATCGGGGAGTCGCAGCAGTGATCAGTCACCCGAGCAGGCACTGCACGGTGGAGCTCCAAGCCCTGCCGTCGCGGATCGGACAGGTCCGCAGAATCGTATCTGCACAATTGCGTTACTGGCATTTGGACCCGTTGATAGACCGGGCCGCGCTCGGTGTGACCGAGCTGCTCAGCAACGTCCACCGGCATGCCCGGCCCGACAAGTCGTGCACCGTCGAGCTGGAACTGCTGGTCGACCGGCTTACGGTCTCGGTGCGCGACAACGATCCACGTCTTCCGGTGGTGGCCGACGTCGCGGACGCGACGGACGCCACCCCGCTGGCCACCTGCGGGCGGGGCCTGGCGATGGTGGCCGCGGTGAGCGAGAGCTGGGGGGCGCGCCCGGACGGCGACAACGGCAAGGTCGTGTGGTTCACCCTGCCCGCACCGGCCGCGGCACGCCGACAGCCCGCCCGCCTGCCCCGCCGGACGGCCGCACCCCGCATCACCGGGGCGCAGCCCGCACCGGCACCGGTCACCGCCCCGCCTCCGGAGCCCGTGCCGGCCCACGCCTCCGCGGCCGCCCCCGCTCCCGCCCGGTCAGCCGTTCCCGGCTGACCGGGCGGTGACCGGATCGGTGCCGCCTGCCCGTGTCACACGGCATTGCGCACTGCCGCCCGCCCCTCTCGTACGTCGCTGCCGCCCGCCCGTGTCATAGAGCGCTGTGCGGTGTCGGCGGCCCGTGTCATAACGCACTGCCCGGTGCCGCCCACCCGTGTCGGGCACTGCCCGGTGCCGCCCACCCGTGTCGGGCACTGCCCGGTGTCGGCCGCCCGGGTCCTACGGCGCCGCCTCACTCCGTAGCGATCGCCTGCAGCACGTCCAAGCGGGCCGCACGACGGGCCGGGCGCAGGCCCGCGAAGGCGCCCGCTGCCAGACCGACAACGCGCCGCGCGATGCCCCCGCCCCCGTCGTACGGCGGCGGCGCCCACCCGTGTCATAAGGCAGTGCCCGGTGCCGCCCTCCCGGGTCCTACGGCGCCGCCTCACTCCATAGCGATCGCCCGCAGCACATCCAAGCGGGCCGCACGACGGGCCGGGCGCAGGCCCGCGAGGGCGCCTGCGGTCAGGCCGATGAGGACGACCACGGCGAGGCGGGCCGGTGGGAGGGCGAAGGCGAAGGCGGTGTCGCTCGCGGCGTCGGAGGCCTTCACCAGCACCCAGCCGAGGAAGGCGCCGAGGCCGAGTCCGCCGACCGTGCCGAAGGCGGCGACCAGGACCGACTCCCAGCGGACCATGGCCCGCAGCTGGGCGCGGGTCTGGCCGACGGCACGGAGCAGGCCGAGTTCCCGGGTGCGTTCGTGCAGGGCGAGGGTCAGTGTGTTGGCGATGCCCAGCAGGGCGATGACCACCGCGAGGGCGAGCAGGGCGTAGACGAGCGTGAGCATCATGTCGATGCCGCCGGCCGAGGACTGCGCGTACTCGTCCCGGGTCTGTACCTCGGGGTTGCCGTACTGGGCGGCCACCGTCTTCACCGCCGCCTTGCCCGCGTCGGCGCCCACGCCCTGCTTGAAGGTGACGGCGACGAGCGTGTCGGCGTCCTGGGTGCGGTGCGGGGCCCAGGCCGCGCGGGTGATGACGTAGTCACCGGCGAGTTCGGACCGGCCGTAGACGGCACGGACGGTGAAGGTCCGGGTCCGGCCGTCGGTGAAGGTGAGCCGGGTGGTGTCACCGGTGTGCAGGCCCTGGCGGTCGGCCTCCGCCCGGGTCAGCGCGATGCCGTCGGTGCCGAGGTCGCGCAGGGATCCGGTGACCGTGCCGAGGTCGAAGGTGCGGGCGAGTGCGGTCGGATCGGTCACGGTCAACGCCCTTCCTCTGCCGTCCACTTCGGCGACCCCGCGGCCGAGCCCCACCGCGGTGTCCACCTCGGGCAGCCGCTGCAGGGCCGGGGCGAGCCGGGGGCTGAGCCCGCTGCCGCCCGCGCCGAACGAGGGCGTGCTGACGGCGACGTCGCCCGCGAAGGACCGGGACACGGTCTGGTCCATGGTGGCCTTCAGAGAGGCGCCGAACACGGTGAACAGCGACACGACGGCCACGCCGATCATCAGCGCGCTCGCGGTGGCGGCCGTCCGCTTCGGGCTGCGCAGGGCGTTGCGCCGGGCGAGGCCGCCGGTGACCCCGCGCAGCCGGTCGAGCGGGCCGCCGAGGAGCCGTACGGCCGTGCTGGCGGCGACGGGGCCCAGCACCACGAAGGACACCAGGGCCAGCAGCGCGCCGAGTCCGGCCAGCCACACGGACGGTGAGAGGAGGACACCGGTGAGGGCCGTCGCGAGAGCCGCCGTTCCGAGGGCCGTTCCGGCGAGCGCGCGGAAGCGGGACGCGCCGGAGGCGTCGACGGCCGTCTCGCGCAGGGCGGCCAGCGGGGCGGTGCGGCCGGCGCGTACGGCGGGCAGCAGGGACGAGCCCAGGCAGACCACGATGCCCACGGCGAGCGGCAGGGTCATCGACAGTGTCTTGATCACCAAGTCGCCGTCGGGGAAGGGGAATCCGATCGCCGGGAACAGCGCCTGGAGCCCTGCGGCGATGCCGATGCCGCCCGCGAGTCCGGCAGCGGAGGCCGTGACGGCGACGACGCCGGCCTCGGCGAGGGCGGCGGCACTCACCTGGCGGCGGGAGGCGCCGAGGGCGCGCAACAGGGCGTTCTCGCGGGTGCGTTGGGCGACGACGATCGCGAAGGTGTTGTGGATGGAGAAGGTGGCGACGAGCAGGGCGACGCCGGAGAAGACGAGAAGGAAGGTGGTGAAGAGGGTCAGGAACTGGCTGGAGATCATGTCGTTGTTCTCCTGCGCGGACTGCTGACCGGTGATGGCTTCAACTCCCTCGGGCAGCACGGGAGTCAGCCGCCGGACCAGTTCCTGCTGGCTCACCCCGGGGCCGGCCCGCACCTGGATGCTCGCCGCCTGGCCGGGCCGCGCGGTGAGGTACTTCTCGGCGTCGGCCTGGGTCATGCCGGTGAAGGTCACCTGGGCCATGCCGTCCTGGCCGCCGAAGGTGGCGAGACCGACGATCGTCACCTTCACCGGGTCCGGGGTGCGCAGGGTGGTGGTGTCGCCGATCTTCAGGCCGCCCTTCTTCGCGGCTCCCCGGTTGACGACGACCTCGCCGGAGTGCGCGGGGACGCGGCCCTCGGCGAGCTGGTAGGGGTTGAGCTTCGGGTCGTTGATCCAGTTGCCGGCGAGGGTCGGCGGACCCTGGCCGCCGATGGGTTTGCCGTCGGCGCCGACGAGTTGGCCCGCACCCTGGATGCCGGGGGCGGCGGCCGCCACACCGGGGACCCGCGCGATGGCGTCGACCAGCGAGGTGGCGACGGGCCGCCGTACCCCCTGGGCCTCACCGGGTGTGGTGATGGCGTCGGCGCCGCGTACGACGGCATCCGTGCCGCTGGTGGCCTCGCCGAACATGCTGCCGAAGCTCGCGCGCAGCGTGTCGCCCATGACCAGGGTCCCGGCCAGGAAGGCGACGCCGAGGAACACCGCGAGGAACGTGCCGGCGAAGCGGCGCCGGTGGGCGCGCAGCGAGGTGAGGCTGAGCCGGAGCGCTGCGTTCATGACCGCACCTCGAAGGCCTTCATGCGGTCCAGGACCTTGTCGGCCGTCGGGGACGCCATCCGGTCGACCAGCCGCCCGTCGGCGAGGAAGACGACCTCGTCGGCGTGGGCGGCGGCCACCGGGTCGTGGGTGACCATCACGACCGTGCGGTCCATCTGCCGTACGGCGCGGCCGAGGAGTCCGAGGACCTCGCCGCCGGAGCGGGAGTCCAGGTTGCCGGTCGGCTCGTCGGCGAAGACGACGTCCGGGCGGCCGGCGAACGCCCGTGCCACGGCGACGCGTTGCTGCTGGCCGCCGGACAGTTCGGAGGGCCGGTGGTGCAGGCGGTCGCGCAGTCCGACGACGTCCACGAGCGCGTCGATCCACTCCTGGTCGCCCCGCCGTCCGGCGAGGTCCAGGGGCAGGGTGATGTTCTCCGCGACCGTCAGCGTCGGCACCAGGTTGAACGCCTGGAAGACGAAGCCGACCCGGTCGCGGCGCAGCAGGGTCAGCCGGCGGTCGTCCAGCGCGCCCAGTTCGGTGTCGCCGATGTAGGCGGCGCCCGAGGTGAGCGTGTCGAGGCCGGCCGCGCAGTGCATCAGGGTGGACTTGCCGGAGCCCGAGGGGCCCATGATCGCGGTGAAGCGGCCGGCGGGGAAGTCGACGTCCACGCCGTGCAGGGCGTGTACGGCGGTGTCGCCACCGCCGTACACCTTCACCGCGCCCACGACACGGGCCGCGGTGCGCAGTGCGGTCGTCGTGGTCATGCCGCACCGCCCTTGCCGGCGCGGCCGAACTGCTCCTCCAGGACGGAGAGGCGGCGCCAGTACTCGTCCTCGTCGATCTCGCCGGAGGCGAAGCGGCGGCCGAGAACCGCGAGCGGCGAGTCGCCCGCCGGGCGGCCGGCCTCCATGGCCCGCCAGGGGCCGCCGCGTCCGCGCCAGACGGTGCGGCGCAGGAAGGTGACGGCGCCGATCACGACGACCGCCCAGATCAGCGGGAAGAACAGGATCCACGGGCCGGGCCCGCCGTCCCAGTTCGCGAGGGTCTGCATCTCGGTTCATCTCCCTTGTCGGCTTCGGTCTTCGGGTGATGCCACGAGGCTCTCTCCGGCAGGGGGTCCGGGTCGTCGTGCGGCCGGCGGCAGTGCGTGTACCTCTCCGGGAGTACGCCGGGGAGGTACGGCTGCTCCCTGCGGACATGCACTCTGGCGGGCCGGCAGATTGTAACTACTAGTATGTACAATGCTTTCATGAGCACCTCGGAACGGCTGATCGAGTCCACCCGCGAGCTGCTGTGGGAGCGCGGCTACGTCGGCACGAGCCCCAAGGCGATCCTGGAGCGCGCGGGGGCCGGCCAGGGCAGCATGTACCACCACTTCAAGGGCAAGCCTGACCTGGCCCTCGCGGCGATCCGGCGGACCGCCGAGGAGCTGCGGGCCGCCGTCGAGGGCATCCTCGGCGGACCGGGCACACCGTACGAGCGCATCGAGGCGTATCTGCTGCGCGAGCGCGATGTGCTGCGCGGCTGTCCGATCGGCCGGCTGACCATGGACCCGGACGTGATCGCGAGCGACGAACTGCGCGCGCCGGTGGACGAGACGATCGCGTGGATCCGCGGGCGGATCGCCGGGATCGTCGAAGAGGGCAAGCAGCAGGGGCAGTTCGCACCCGCTCTGGACGGCGAGCAGATTGCCGCGGCCGTCCTCGCGACCCTGCAGGGCGGTTACGTCCTCGCGCGTGCCTCCGGCTCCCCCGCCGCCTTCGACGCCGGCGTCCGCGGTCTGCTCTCGCTGCTCGCACCCCGAACTCCCTGACTGGAGAACCGATTTCCGTGAACATCACGCGACGGCGTCCCGAAACCCTGCAGGGTCCGGCCGAGAACTTCACCGGCACGGTGTGGCTGGACGAGATGGCCGCCCCCGCCGCCCCGTCCCGGCTGCGCATGTTCAGCGTCCACTTCGCGCCCGGCGCGCACACCGCCTGGCACCGGCATCCGCACGGCCAGGTGCTGCACGTCCTGGAGGGCGAGGGTCTGGTGCAGCGCAGGGGCGGTGACGTGGAGGAGATCCGGGCCGGTGACACGGTGTGGATCGAGCCGGGCGAGTGGCACTGGCACGGTGCCGCGCCGCGCACCTTCATGACCCACCTCGCGGTCGTGGAGGCCGCCGAGGACGGCACGACGACCGAGTGGCACGAGCACGTGAACGACTACCCCGCCTGAGAAGGGAATCGCGACATGCACGCCATGCAGTACGAGTACACCCTGCCCGCGGACTACGACATGGGCATCATCCGCTCCCGCGTCGCCCGCGTCGCGCACCTGCTGGACGACTGGGACGGCCTCGGCATGAAGACGTACATCCTGCGCGAGCGCGGTTTTCACGGCTCGCCGGTGAACCAGTACGGGCCGTTCTACCTCTGGAACACCATGGAGGGCATGAACAGCTTCCTCTGGGGAGGCGCCTTCCAGACGCCCGTCGACGACTTCGGGCGGCCGGAGATACGGCAGTGGACGGGCCTGGCCTTCGAGGAGGGCGCAGCCTCCGGATCTCCCGCCGCGTTCGCCGTACGGCGGCGCCAACCGGTGCCGGACGGTGTGGAGTTGGCCGGGTTCATGGCGGACGTGGCGAGCGAGACCGGGCGGCTGGCCGCGGAGGACGGGGCGGTACTGGCGGCGGCCGCCGTGGACACACGTGCGTGGGAGCTGGTCCACTTCTCGCTCTGGGCGCACGACACGCCCAAGGCCGAGGGCGATGTGTTCGAGGTGCTGCACCTGTCGGCGCCAGGGCGGGGTGACCTGCCCCGCGGGCGGCAGTGGTGAGGACTATCCGTACCGTCCTCGGTGACATTCGTCCCGACCAGCTGGGCGTGTGCGACGCGCATGACCATCTCTTCCTGAGCAGCCCGCAGTTGCCGGGTCTGGAGCTGGACGACGCGTCGGCGGCGCAGGCCGAGCTGACGGCGTTCCGGGCCGCGGGCGGAGCAGCCGTCGTGCAGTGGACGCCGTACGGCATGGGCCGGCGTTCGGCGGAGCTGCCGGGCCTGTCCAGGGACACGGGCGTGCACCTCGTCTGCGCGACCGGGCTGCACCAGGCGGCCCACTACGCGCCGAAGGTGCTCGACGGGCTGCGCGGCAGACTCTCCGAGGTGTTCGTCCGCGAACTGACCGAGGGCATCGGCACGTCCGGGGTGCGCGCCGGTCTGATCAAGGTGGCGGGCGGCTTCCACGCTCTCGACGCGCACGCCCGCTGGACGATGACCGCCGCGGCTGAAGCCCACATGGCCGCCGGTGCGCCGATCGCCGTCCACCTGGAGCTGGGGACCGGCGCACTGGACGTACTCGACCTGCTGTGCGGCGAGTTGGGTGTGCCCGGGGACCGTGTGATCCTCGGACACCTCAACCGCTCCCCCGACCCGGTGGTGCAGCGGCAGGCCGCCGCATCGGGCTGCTGGCTGGCCTTCGACGGGCCGTCCCGCGCCCACCACGCCACCGACTGGCGGATGCCGGAGGCGGTCCGGGCCCTGGCGGAGGCCGGGTACGCAGACCGGCTGCTGCTCGGCGGGGACACGGTGGTCGCCGGTGCGCGGTCGGTGGACGGCGGGCCAGGGATGCCGTACCTGCTGCGCCGGGTGCGGCCGCGGCTGGCCGAGGCGTTGGGTGCCGAGCTGGTGGACCGCATCCTGACGGAACATCCGGGGCGGGCGTTCGCGGTCGACTGGACGTGACCAGACAGTGGCCCGATCATGTGGATCTTTGTCCCTGAGGCGGGTTTCGGCTCGGGCTGCCGTCCGGAGGATGGGAGCCGGAACGCCACCGGCCCCCTGTCCGAGGAGATGTGACTGCGATGGCCCTGGAGATGCGCGACCGCTGCGAGCGCTGCGAGACCGCCGAGTTGCCTGCGGACGGTCCGGCTCGCATCTGCTCGTACGAGTGCACGTTCTGTGTGGCGTGCGGTGAGGCCATGGGGCAGATCTGTCCCAACTGCGGCGGGGAGCTGGTGGCCCGGCCCCGTCGTGTGCGCGGGGATGCGTAGGCGCTGGTTCTGCGGCGCTCGGGATGTCAGTGCCCGTGGCTGGTCTGCGCTCATGACGGCGGTGGCCGAGCAGTTCGCTCCCGGACGCCGGCAGCCGGCCGCGACGCCGACCAGGCCGGCGCGTGAGGAGTTCGCCGGCTTCGAGGACCTCATGGACGGGCTCTGCCGCCGAGCAGGGGACCCTGACGGTTCAGGCCGGGCTGCCGAAGTAGTGCCGTACGACCGGCTCCAGGTAGTCCACGTGCGGTCCGTCCAGCCCCTCCAGATCGGCCGCAGAGCGGATCAGTTCGATCCGGTCGAACTCGGGGTCGCAGCCCCGAGCCGTCTCCGTCCGCACCAGCTCGCCGTACCGCTCGCGCACCTCCTCCGCCGGGCGGGGCGGGGCCAGGAACATCACGCCGACGTTGCCTCGCGTGCCTCGGGTGGTCAGCCTCAGGGTCAGGGCGTCCGACGGCGTGTCGGAGCCGATCTCCTCGGCGAGTTCGCGGGCCGCGTGGCGGCGCAGGCCGGAGAGGTCCAACCCGCCCTCGCCGTCGGGCGGTTCGATGGATCCGCCGGGCAGCTGCCAGCGGCCCGGTGCCGCCGTCGAGGGCGACATCCGGCCCACGACCAGACAGCCGTCGTCGGTCGGCTGCAGCACGGACACGAACAGGGACGACCACACGGGGGCGTCCGGCACCTGGCGCAGCGCCCAGAAGCGGTAGGTCGCCCGCGCCCACGACAGCACCAGGCCGTCGCGTCCGTCCCGCTCCAGCCCCGTGAGCGCGGCCACCGGGCCGTCGAACAGTGCCGGGTTGTCCCGGACCGCCTCCGCCCACAACCGGTCCATCGCCGAGCGGTGGCGCGGGGACACCTCGGGGGTGGGCGTCTCGACGAGCCGGATACGGGGTGCGGGCCAGAGTTCCACCGTGGGACCGGTCACCGGAGTGCCCCCAGCGGATCGTCCAGTACCGGCTGCCAGGCCAACTCGGCGGCGCCGACCAGGCTGTTGTGGTCCAGGGTGCAGGGCAGGATGGGCACGCCGCCGCTCTGGCCCCACAGGCTGCGGTCGGCGACGACCGCGCGCAGGCGTTCGGGGTCGGCGTCGAGGAGGGTGCGGTGCAGGCCGCCGAGGATGATGCGGTCCGGGTTGAGGATGTTGACCAGTCCGGCGAGGCCCAGGCCGAGGCGGTCGATCAGGGCCTCGGCGGCGGTGCGGACGGCCGGGTCGGCGTACTGGGTGCGCAGCAGGTCGTTGGCCTGCTGGAGCAGGGAGACCTCGGGGCCCGGTTCGCGGCCGGCCTCGATGAGCAGGGCGAGCGGGTCCGCCTCGACGTCCAGGCAGCCCCGGCTGCCGCAGTGGCAGGGGCGGCCCTCGGGGTTGACGGTGAGGTGGCCGACCTCCAGGGCGAGGCCCGAACTGCCCGTGTGGAGGCGGCCGTCGAGGACCAGGGCCCCGCCGACGCCGCGGTGTCCCGTCGCCACGCACAGCAGGTCCCGGGAGCCCCGGCCGGCGCCGTGCCGGTGCTCGGCGAGAGCGGCGAGGTTGACGTCGTTGCCGGCGAAGGCGGGGCCGGTGATGCCCGCGGCGCGCACGCACTCCGCGAAGATCCGGCGGACCGGTGCGCCCACCGGCCAGGCGAGGTGGAGGGGGTTGAGGGCGAGGCCGTCGGGTTCGGCGACGGCGGACGGGACGGCGAGCCCCGCGCCCACGCAGCGGCGGCCCGTCGTGCGCAGGAGTTCGGCGCCGGTTTCCACCACGGAGCCCAGCACCTTCGCCGGGTCGGCGTCGACGGTCTCGCAGCCGGGCGCGGTCGCCACGATCCGCCCGCCGAGGCCGACCAGCGCGGCCCGGAAGCCGTCGGCGTGGACCTGCGCGGCCAGCGCGACCGGGCCGTCCTCGGCGACCTCCAGCCGGTGCGAGGGGCGCCCCTGGGCACCGGCCCCGGCGCCCGGCCGGGCGTCGACCCGGATCAGCCCGAGCGCCTCCAGTTCGGCGGCCACCGCCCCGGCCGTCGCCCGGGTGACCCCGAGTTCGGCGGTGAGCACGGCCCGGGTCGGCGCCCGCCCGGTGTGCACGAGCTCCAGCGCGGGCCCGAGCGCACCGCGCCCCCGGTCCAGCCGCGCCCTCGAGGTGGTTCCTTCCCCCGCCTTCCGGGGGTCCGCCTTGCCGCTCATGAGAGCGAGTCTCCCATGATCCGCACCGGTCGTGGCGTGCGGTGGTCTACAGCCCGCTCACGCGCAGGGTGATGTTCAGCCGCCCGGCAAGCCCCAGCTCCGGCGGCGCCGTGCCGGGGTGCACGCGCGGCACACCGTGGTACGCGAGCCGGGACGGCCCGCCGAAGACGAAGAGGTCTCCGCTGCGCAGCTCCACGTCCGTGTACGGCTTCGTGCGGGTCTCCGTGTTGCCGAAGCGGAAGACGCACGCGTCGCCGAGGCTCAGCGACACGACCGGCGCGTCCGACTTCTCGTCGGCGTCGCGGTGCATGCCCATGCGGGCGTCGCCGTCGTAGAAGTTGATCAGTGCGATGTCGTACGGGTCCGCGGGTACCGCTTCCGGGCCGAGCGCGTCGGCCACGGCGCCGCGGGCCAGCTCGCCGAGCCAGTCCGGGAAGGGCTTCACGGGGGCTCCGTCGCCGTCGACGACCGTGCGGGCGTAGGCGTACGGGTACCAGTGCCGGCCCAGGCAGACCTGCCGGGCGGTCATCGTGCCGCCGCCCGGGGTGCGGACCGTGCGCAGTCCGGCAGGGGGGCGCGCCCAGTCCCGGCAGGCGGCCAGGAGCGCGCGCTGCCGCTTGGCGGGCAGCCAGTGCGGGACGTGCACGGCGCCCGGTGCGACCGCGGCCCGCTCCCGCTCAAACAGTTCCACGTCCATGCGCTCCATCCTGCCCGAGGCCCGGCCGACCGGCCCTGAGCTGCGGCTCGGCTAGCCTGGAGCACGATGAACGACCGTATGACGACGCCGTGGGACGAGATCGAGCTGTCCCGCTTCCCCGAGGATCCCCGCGACCGGCTGCGTGCCTGGGACGCCTCCGACACGTACCTGCTGCGGCACCTGGCCGAGGAGGGGGTGCCGCTCACGGGCGCGGTCGTGGTGGTCGGCGACCGCTGGGGTGCGCTGGCGACGGCGCTCGCGCGGTACCGGCCGACGCAGGTCACCGACTCGTTCCTGAGCCAGGAGGCGACCCGGGCGAACCTGGCGCGGGCCGGGGTCGAACCCGGCGCCGTGCGCCTGCTCACCACCCAGGACCCGCCGCCGGAGCGGGTGGACGTCCTGCTCGTCCGCGTGCCGAAGAGCCTGGCGCTGCTGGAGGACCAGCTGCTGCGGCTCGCTCCCGCCGTGCACGCGGACACGGTGGTCGTCGGCACCGGGATGGTGAAGGAGATCCACACCTCCACCCTGGAGCTGTTCGAGCGGATCCTCGGGCCGACCCGGACCTCTCTCGCACAGCAGAAGGCCCGGCTGATCTTCTGCACCCCGGACCCGTCCCTGGAGCGGCCCGCGAACCCGTGGCCGTACAGCTACGACCTCCCGCAGGGCATCGGAGCGGTCTCCGGGCGCACGGTCGTCAACCACGCGGGCGTGTTCTGCGCCGACCGGCTCGACATCGGCACCCGGTTCTTCCTGCAGCATCTGCCGGCCGGGACGGGCGGCGCGCGCGTGGTGGACCTCGGCTGCGGCAACGGCGTCGTCGGTACGGCGGTGGCGCTGGCCGACCCGGAGGCCGAGGTGCTGTTCGTGGACGAGTCGTTCCAGGCCGTGGCCTCGGCGGAGGCGACGTACAAGGCCAACGGGGTGCCCGGGCACGCCGAGTTCCGGGTCGGGGACGGGCTGGCCGGGGTGGCCCCCGGCAGTGTGGACCTCGTGCTGAACAACCCGCCGTTCCACTCCCACCAGGCGACGACCGACGCGACGGCGTGGCGGATGTTCACCGGGGCGAAGCGCGCGCTGCGCCCCGGCGGTGAGCTGTGGGTGATCGGCAACCGGCACCTGGGTTACCACGTCAAGCTGAAGCGGCTGTTCGGTAATAGCCACCTGGTGGCGAGCGACCCGAAGTTCGTGGTGCTGAAGGCCGTCAAGAGGGGCTAGAGCCTGTCCGGCGAATCATGCCGGAGACGCGGGGCCTGCCACGCCCATCTGCGGCGTTGTCGTCGGTTGCCGACGCTCCGCGTCGCCGCCCTCCTCCGCCTTGCAGCTGGACGCACCAGGCCCCGCTCACCTGCGCTGATTAGGAGCCGTTACTTTCCTCCGACCTGATCCGCCGGACAGGCCCTGGCACAGGGCTCCCGCCCGAGGACGCCGATGATGCGTGCGACCTCCCGGGCCATCGCCTCCCTGCCGACGCTGAGGTACTTGCGCGAGTCGACGGCCTCCGGGTGGGCGGCGAGGAAGTCCCTGATCGCGGCGGTCATGGCCGCGTTCAGGGCGGTGCCGACGTTGACCTTGGCGATGCCGCCCGCGACCGCCGCGACCAGCCCGTCGTCCGGCACGCCGGAGGAGCCGTGCAGGACCAGCGGGGTGGACAGGGCGGCGGACAGGCGCTTGAGCAGGCCGTGGTCGAGGGCGGCGGTACGGGTGGTCATGGCGTGCATGCTGCCGATGGCCACGGCGAGCGCGTCGACCTCGGTGCGGGCGACGAAGTCGCGCGCCTGGTCGGGATCGGTGCGGGCGCCGGGCGCGTGGGCGTCGAGCGGGGGCCGGCCGTCCTTGCCGCCGATCTGCCCCAACTCGGCCTCGATCCACAGGCCTTGACCGTGGGCCCAGTCGGCCGCGGCCCGGGTCGCGGCGAGGTTCTCGGCGTAGGGCAGGCGGGCGGCGTCGTACATCACCGAGCTGAACCCGGCCTCGGGCGCCTGGCGCAGCAGGTCGTCGCTCTGCACATGGTCGAGGTGCAACGCGACGGGTACGTCGGCGCGTTCGGCGGCGGCGACGGCCGCGCGGGCGAGCGGCAGGAGCCGTCCGTAGCGGAACCTGACGGCGTTCTCGCTGACTTGGAGGACCACGGGTGCGCCGGTGGCTTCGGCACCGGCGATGACGGCCTCGACGTGTTCCAGGGTGATGACGTTGAAGGCGGCGACGGCGGAGCGGGCTTCGGCGGCCCGGGTGACCAGCTCGCCGGTGGTCGCGAGGGGCACGGTCTGTTTCCCTTCCCGGAGCGGGTCAAGAGGCGAGGATCACCGAGCGGGTGAGGTGGCGCGGCCGGTCGGGGTCGAGGCCGCGGCGGGCGGCGACGGCGACCGCGAGGCGCTGGACGCGGACGAGTTCGGCGAGCGGGTCGAGCCTGCCTTCGACCCACAGTCCGCCGGTGGCGCGCACCTGTTCGGCGAGGCCGGCGGGCGGCTCGCCGAGCATCCAGGTCGCGGTGCCCTCGGTGGTGATGCTGATCGGCCCGTGCCGGTACTCCATCGCCGGGTAGGCCTCCGTCCACGACAGTGACGCCTCCCGCATCTTCAGGCCGGCCTCGCTCGCGAGCCCGACGGTCCAGCCGCGGCCCAGGAAGGTGAACTGCGTGCAGTGCACGAGCCCTTCGGGCAGGTCGGTCGCGAGGGCCGTGCGGGCGTCGGCGACGGCGGCTTCGGTGTGCAGGCCGAAGTGTGCGCGCAGCAGGGTGAGCGCGGTGGTGGCGAACCGGGTCTGGACGACGGAGCGTTCGTCGGCGAAGTCCAGCACGACGAGATCGTCGGCGGCCCGGGTAACGGGGGTGGCGGGGTCGGCGGTGACGGCCGTGGTCCGCGTACTCCCCCTGAGCTGCCCGATCAGGTCGAGCACTTCCGTGGTGGTGCCGGAGCGGGTGAGGGCGACGACCCGGTCGTACGACCGCCCGCGCGGGAACTCGGAGGCGGCGAACGCATCCGTCTCGCCCTGCCCAGTGGCCTCGCGCAGGGCTGCCACCGCCTGAGCCATGAAGTACGACGTCCCGCACCCGACGACCGCGACCCGCTCCCCCGGCGCCGGCAGCGCGTCGCCGTACCGCCCCGCCTCCTCGGCCGCCCGTATCCAGCACTCGGGCTGGCTGTTCAGCTCGTCCTCGACATGGCTCATGCCACACCCTCCCCTAGCTGATTGTTCCTGCAAGATATAGCGAGCTTTCGAGCACAATCAAGCATCAGTGCGCAGGCCGAGGTGCGCTAAGGTCGCCGGGAAGACGGAGAACGGAGGCTGCGGATGTCCCGGGACGCCCGCTGGAAGGCGCTGCTCGAACTGCTCGTCGAGCGCGGCCGGCTGGAGGTCGAGGAGGCGGCGGCCGAACTGGAGGTGTCGGCGGCGACGATCCGCCGGGACTTCGACCAGCTCGCCGAGCAGCAGATGCTGGTACGCACCCGGGGCGGCGCGGTGGTGCACGGGGTGTCGTACGAACTGCCCCTGCGCTACAAGACGGCCCGCCGGGCCTCGGAGAAGCAGCGGATCGCCAAGGCGGTGGCGGATCTCGTGGCGCCGGGCGAGGCGGTCGGGCTGACCGGTGGCACGACCACCACGGAGGTGGCCCGCGCGCTGGCCGTGCGCGGCGACCTGGGCACCGGCTCGCCGGCGCTGACCATCGTCACGAACGCGCTCAACATCGCCAACGAGCTCGCCGTACGACCCCAGTTCAAGATCGTGGTGACCGGCGGGGTCGCGCGCCCCCAGTCGTACGAACTGATCGGTCCGCTCGCGGACGGTGTGCTCGGCCAGATCACGCTGGACGTCGCCGTTCTCGGCGTGGTCGCGTTCGATGTCATCCACGGTGCGGCGGCGCACGACGAGGCGGAGGCCGCGATCAACCGGCTGCTGTGCGAGCGTGCCGAGCGGGTGGTGGTGGCCGCCGACTCCAGCAAGCTGGGCCAGCGGGCGTTCGCCCGTATCTGTGCGGCCGAACTGGTGGACACGCTCGTGACGGACACGGCGGTGGATCAGGACACCGTGCGCCGCTTCGAGGAGGCGGGTATCCGCGTCCTCGCGGTGTGATGTCTCGGCGGGGAACGTCAGATACGGCTGAGGTCGGCGCTCACGAACCCCGCCCCGCGCTGGTCGTTGCAGCCGGACGCCCCCCGGTCCACCAGGTCGGGCCAGGTCTGCTGGGCCTGGAGTGCCACGCTCACCAGGGTCAGCAGCAGGTCGACGTCGCTGGCGGCGTCGAGCCGTAGGGTCACCCACTGCGAGCCCGGGACGATCCGGATGGCGCCCGTGTGCTTCAGGTCCTTGGCCAATCGCCGGATGGCCCGGTCGGTCAGCCGCAGATCGACATCCCGGTCGGAGTGGAAGTGGGCGATCTCGCCCTGGGCCGACCGCACGGCCTGCCCCAGACCGCAGCTCGGGGCCACCTGCTTCAGGTCCGGCCAGGTCGCCAGTTGCGCCAGCGCGCGCGAGGCCAACGTCATAGGTCCATCATGGCCTGCTCACCCGCTCGCAACCAGCTCGTGAGCAAGCATTAACCAAACTGTCTCCCCGGGCGGACGGGCCGGTCCGAGGCCGGCCGGCGACCCGAACAGGCCACGCCCCAGGCGCCGTTGACCACCTCGACCCCGTGGACACCCGGAAGTCCCGGCTGGCCAAAAGCACTTCAGGGGCACACTTGTCCTACCGGAATCCGGTAGGACAAAGCACCTCACGTGTGACAAACCCGTGCGCCTGTTCTCATCCGTCCGCCGGCCTCGCGGAGGCCGGCCGCATGGGCGCAGGCAGGCTCACTCCGACTCGTCCTGGGTGGCACGGCGGGTGATGGTCAGCCATTCCGGCGCCACCTCGGCGTCGCCGTATGCGTCGTGCCAGTTCCACCATTCGTACGGCGGGGTCTGGGGATAACCCTCCGGAGAGTCCTCCCACGTTTCCTGTCGCCCGAGCGCGGTCATGTCGAGGTAGCTCCAGGTGCTCCCCAGCGCCTCGTCACCACGGCTGTTGATGAAGTAGGTGCGGAACACGCGGTCGTCCTCGCGGATGAACGCGTTCGTGCCGTGCCACTCGTCCACACCGAAGTCGGTGTCGAAGTCGTCGGTGATCGTGTACCAGGGAATCGTCCAGCCCATCCGCGCCTTCACCCGCTCGATGTCCGGCTGCGGCGCGCGCGAGGCGAAGACGAGAGTGGTGTCGCGGGCATTCAGATGAGCGAGGTTGCCCACATGGTCAGCCACCATGGAGCAGCCGCGGCACGCGTGGTCGGGCCAGCCGAACACGCCGGGCTCGAAGAAAGCACGGTAGACGATCAGCTGACGACGGCCGTCGAACAGGTCGAGCAGACTCGCCTTGCCCTTGGGTCCGTCGAACTCGTAATCCTTCTCCACTGCCAGCCACGGCATCCGGCGCCGCTTGGCGGCCAGTGCGTCACGGGCGTGGGTCAGTTGCTTCTCCTCCACAAGCAGCTGCTGACGCGCAGCCTCCCAGTCCTCTGCCGAGACGATCGGGGGTGTCTTCATGATGGCGTTCACCTTTCAGGGCAGGACCAAAGGTTCTGGTCGCGTAGCGTTCGGGGCAGCCCGAACAGGGGGAAGAGGGCGTTGTCGCCGAAGCGGGTGATGGCGGAGATCCGGTCTCCTTCCAGCGTGAGCACCACGAACCCGTAGGCGTGCGCGATCGGGGTGTGGGGATCGCGGAGGTAGGAGCCGAACGCGGGCTGGCCGTTGGCACGGGTGGGTACGAGACGGAGCGCTTGACCGCCCCACCAGGGCAGGGCCTGGTAGAAGCGGGCGATCGCCGCGTGTCCCTGGTAGGCGAGAGGCTCGGGCGGCATGGTGAGCCAGGCGTCCTCGGTCAGCAGCGCGACGAGCCGGTCGACGTCGGAGCTCTCCAGCGCGTCCACGAACCGTCCGACGAGCTCGCGTTCCCGTGGTGAGCGGGGCAGCGGCGCCCGTTCGCGGTCACGCGCGGGCCTTGCGTCGTCGAGGGCCGTACGCGCCCGCTGCAGGGCGCTGTTCACCGAGACGCCGCTGCTGCCGAGCAGGTCGGCCACCTCCGCCGTACGGAAGCCGAGCACGTCGCGCAGCACCAGGACCGCGCGCTGCCGCGGCGGCAGCCGCTGGAGTCCGGCCACGAACGACAGCGCCAGCGACTCCCGCGTCTCGTAGCGGGCCTCCGGTCCCGGGGCGGTGTCCGGCAGGTCCTCCAGCAGGGATTCCGGGTAGGGCTCGAACCAGGTCGGCTCGGAACGGCGCGTGGGCTCGGGCACATCGACCGGGCGTCGGGCCGGCTGCTGCGGCTGCGGTCGGCGGCCCGTGTCGCGCAGCGCGTTCAGGCAGCGGTTGGTCGCGATGCGGTACAGCCAGGCGCGTACGGAGGCCCGCCCCTGGAATCCGCCAAGCCCGCGCCAGGCGGCCAGGAGGGTCTCCTGGACCGTGTCCTCCGCGTCCTGCACGGAGCCGAGGATCCGGTAGCAGTGCGCCTGGAGCTCGCGCCGATAGGGCTCGGTGAGCTCGCGGAACGCTTCCCCGTCACCTGCCCGGGCCCGGTCCAGAGTCGATTCGATCACCACGGAGTCCTCGTCTCACGTCTCCCAGTCTTCCTCGGATAAGGACACCGCTCAGGTCGAAAAGTCATCGGTGAGTTCCTCGGGGCGGCCGTGTCTCAACAAGCGACCGCATGTCCACAGGCATTTCCTTGAGGAACGGAGACCGCCGCCATGACGACCATCGCGGACAGTGCCCTCCTGGTCACCGGAGGTAAGCGCGGAATCGGCCGGGAGTCGGACTTCCGCTGCGTCCTCGAACGGCATCTCGCCACCGATGCCCTGGCGGCGTCGCCGGCGGAAGGCCGGGGCGGCGGTGCGGTGAAGGCACTGGAGCTGCACCGGGCGGAGCTCGCGGCGGTGGCCCATGGCACGTCCTGAGCTGCGGAGCCCGATTCGCGGAGGCGTCGACGGCATGACGATCACCCGGACAACGATCACCAGGACGACGGCGACCGCGGCCGCGCTGACGGCAACGCTCGGACTCGCCGCCGTGTCCTGGGCCGTCGCGCTCGGGCAGATGAACGGGACGATGGACATGGGCGTCTCGACCCGGCTCGGTTCGTTCGGGTCCTTCGCCGCCCTGTGGGTGCCGATGACGGCGGCGATGATGCTGCCGGGCGCGGCTCCGACCGCCTTGGGTCACGCTCGTGCCGACGGCGGTCACCGGTTGCGCGCCGTGCCGCTGTTCGTCGTGTCGTACCTGGCCGTCTGGGCCCTCGTCGGCATCCCCGTGTACGCGGCGTACCGGCCGCACGGATCCTTCGCCGCCGGTGCGGTGGTGATCGCGGCGGGCGCCTACGAGTTGACGCCCCTCAAACGGCACTGCCGTCGGCTTTGCCGCCAAAGCGTCCACTCCGGGCTCGCGTTCGGACTCCTCTGCGTCGGCTCGTGCATCGGACTGATGCTGGTGCCGGTGGCGCTGGGCCTCATGAACGTGACCTGGATGTCCGTGATCACCGTCCTCGTCCTCGCCCAGAAGCTGCTGCCCCCGAGAGCCGCCCTCGATGTGCCCGCGGCACTGGCGCTGGTCGGACTCGGACTCCTGATCGTCGCCGCGCCCTCGTCCGTTCCCGCCCTGACCCCATCGATGTGAGACGTCGTCGCGGTGGCGCAAGCTGCGGCCGACCGCGCACACCGCCCAGCCGACATGAGACCGCCATGAGACCGGCATGAGACCGGCATGGTGCCGCGACCACGACGACTACGACAACCAAGGCCCGCGCTGGGCACCTGCGCGTCTTGGCCCCCTTG
Organism: Streptomyces sp. NPDC031100; assembly: GCF_055570785.1. Lineage (NCBI taxonomy): Bacteria > Bacillati > Actinomycetota > Actinomycetes > Kitasatosporales > Streptomycetaceae > Streptomyces > Streptomyces sp. NPDC031100. The sequence goes on along the minus strand of NZ_JBVIGN010000014.1, from coordinate 99,368 downwards.
AAGGAGAGAAATCATGACCATCCGCAACGCTCTCGTCATCGGCGCCCGCAGCGGCGTCGGCCGTGCCACCGCCGATGCCCTCACCGCCGCCGGAGTCCGTGTCCTGGCCTCCGGCCACGAGCGGGACGCCACGGATCCCGCGCAGGTCGCCGCGCTCCTCGCCGAGGCCGACCCGGACCTGGTCGTGGTCGCCGCGGGTACGCGCCCGCGGATGGCGCCGATCGAGGAGCAGAGCTGGGAGTCGTTCTCGGCGCCGTGGAACGTCGACGTCAAGATTGCCTTCGAGGTCGGCCGCGCAGCCCTGGCACGGCCGCTGCGTCCCGACTCGACCGTGGTGATCGTCTCGAGCGGCGCCGCGCTCGGCGGCTCGCCGCTGTCGGGCGGCTACGCCGGCGCCAAGCGGACGCAGATGTTCCTCGCCGACTACCTCCAGTCCGCCGCCGACGCCCGCGACCTCGGCATCCGCTTCGTCGCCCTGCTCCCCCGCCAGTTGCTGGTCGGCACCCCGATCGGCGAGGCGGCGGCCGCCGCGTACGGCGCCCTGGCCGGCCAGTCGGCCGAGGCCTACCTGAAGGAACACTTCCCGGTGCCGCTCGACCCCCGCGGGGTGGCCCGCGCCATCCTTTCGATCGCCTCCAGCGAGGAACACCGCCAGCGGACGCTGCTGACCGTGACGGGCAAGGGGCTTGAGGCCGTCTGAGCCCTTGCCGCGAACCGGCACCCCACCTAGCCTGAGTTTGTGCCGCTAATAAACAAATCCCGATCGCACAACGTCGTGCCGGGCGACGGCCTGACTCGTCTCCGCATCGCGATCACCACGTTCTTCGCCCTGGACGGCTTCGTCTTCGCAGGCTGGGTGGTGCGCATCCCCGACATCAAGCAGCAGACCCACGCCTCCGCGAGCGGGCTCGGGCTCGCGCTGCTCGGGGTCTCCGCGGGGGCGGTCGTGACGATGACGCTCACCGGGCGGCTGTGCCGCCGCTTCGGCAGTCATCAGGTGACGGTCGTGTGCGCGGTGCTGCTCTCACTCGGCGTCGCGCTGCCCCCGCTCACCCACTCGGCGGTGACGCTCGGCGCCGTACTGCTCCTGTTCGGGGCGGCCTACGGGGGTATCAACGTGGCCTTCAACAGCGCCGCCGTCGACCTGGTTGCCGCGTTGGGCAGGCCCGTCATGCCCGGTTTCCACGCGTCGTTCAGCCTGGGCGGGATGATCGGCGCGGGGCTCGGCGGCCTCGTCGCGGGCTCCCTGTCCCCCGCCCGGCACCTGCTCGGACTGACACTCGTCGGGCTGGTGGTCACCGCTGTCGCGGGACGCGCTCTCCTGCGGCACGAGCCGCCGCTCCCGCCGGAGCGCTCCCGCCCGGAGGCGGGCAGTCCGCGCCGCCCGGATGCCCGGGCCCGCGGGCTCGTCGTCGTCTTCGGCCTGATCGCCCTGTGCACCGCCTATGGCGAAGGCGCCATGGCCGACTGGGGCGCCCTCCACCTCCAGCAGGACCTGGCGGCCTCAGCGGGGACGGCGGCTGTCGGGTACGCGTGTTTCGCGCTCGCCATGACCGTCGGCCGACTGACCGGGACGGCGCTGCTGGAACGCCTCGGGCGCGCCCGGACCGTGATCGCCGGCGGCACCACCGCGACGGCCGGCATGCTGCTCGGCTCGCTCGCGCCCTCCGTGTGGGCGGCACTGATCGGCTTCGCCGTCACCGGCCTCGGGCTGGCCAACCTCTTCCCGGTCGCCGTGGAGCGGGCCGGCGCGCTGGCCGGCCCGTCCGGTGTCGCCGTGGCCTCCACTTTCGGGTACGGCGGCATGCTCTTGGGACCGCCGGCGATCGGCTTCATGGCGGGCTGTTACTCCCTGCCCGCGGCGCTCACCAGCGTCGCCGTGCTGGCCGCCGTGGCCGCGCTGATCGGGGTGACGACACGGCAGGTGATGAGCGCCTGACCTTGCGTCAAAGGCAAGGCCGACGGCCGCGCCTCGCCGACGTCGGCCGGCGAGGTACGGGGTCACGGAGCGTCCTGCGCCGCAGTTGCCCCGCACGGGCCCGCGTGCGCCGCACTCCGAGCCGTCGCAGTCCGGACGTATGGCCCATCGGTGCGCGACGAAAGGTGAGGCGGTGGCCGGAGCCGCCGTAGTCGTCCATCAGACGCATTCCGACGGCCACACGGTCGTCACCGAGGACACCGCCGGCAGGTTCGCCGTCGTGGGCGGCGACGCCCTCGCCACCCAGGGCGACGCCGGCATCGCCCCCGCTCACTGCACCGAGTGGCTGTCCTGACCCAGCCGACCCACCACTGGAGGCCTCGCCATGTCGCACGATGAACCGGCGGCAGGCAGCACTGCCGGGAGCCGGCCGCAATCGGATGCCTGGAAGACGGCGCCGACCGTGCTGCAGTCGGCGAAACCGCCGTTCGTGCCGGAGGGGGCAGAGGCGATGACCGTTCTCGTCGCGTTCCCTGATGCTCACCCTCGTCGAGGACGACGAGCTGGCCCGGCGTCAGCACCTGCGAGCTCCCCGCCCTGGATGAGTGGCGTCGAGAGCTCACGGCGCCTCCCCCGTCGTGCCCCCTGACCACGAGCCGTGGTGCCAGGACGACCTCGCGCGGCTCCTCGCGCCCTTCGTCGAGCCGTTCCACCGCCGCCCGGCGCACTGGTCGTTGAACGCCACGGCGGCGGTGAGGAGCCGGTGGATCGAGCTGTCTGTGCCCCGCACAGCTTCCACATCGGCAACGACGCCCCGGGCATCCTCCGGCACGCGGGTCCCCTGCCCACGCATGTCGAGCCGCCCACCCACCAGGTCGCCGACGAGGCCCGCACCAGCCGGGTTGCGCCGGGCCGGACGCTGCGGCCGGCCCGGAAAAGGTGCGCCTTCGAGCCCGCTTCATCCGGCAGACTCTGCACCATGGAGACTGCCGAATTCCTCGAGATCCTCGACCGGGAGGGCCGGTCGCTGGCCGCGGCCGCCGAATCGGCGGGTACGGACGCCAAGGTGCCGACCTGCCCGGACTGGCAGGTGAAGGACCTGCTGCGGCACACGGGCGCGGTACACCGGTGGGCCACCGCTTTCGTCGCCGAAGGGCACACCGCTCCGCGGCCTCTCGACGACGCCGGCCCGGACCTGGACGGCGCCGGGCTGGTGGCCTGGTACCGGGAGAGCCACCGCCTGCTGGTGGACGCGCTGGCCGCCGCGCCCGCCGACCTGGAGTCCTGGACCTTCCACCCGGCACCCTGCCCCTCGCCCCTGACGTTCTGGACCCGGCGGCAGGCGCACGAGACGGCCGTCCACCGCTACGACGCCGAGGCGGCCCGGGGCGGCACGGTGTCCGCGATCACCACGGAGTTCGCGGCCGACGGCATCGACGAGCTGCTGCGCGGCTTCCACGCCCGCCCCCGGAGCCGGGTCCGCACGGAGCAGCCGCGTGTGCTGCGGGTACGGGCGCTGGACGCGGGCGCCGACGCGGTGTGGACCGTACGGCTGTCGACGGAGCCGCCGGTGGCCTCGCGGGACGGGTCCGGGCAGGCCGAGGCCGAACTGGCGGGCCCTGCGGACCAGTTGTATCTGGCGCTGTGGAACCGGGCGCCGGTGCCGAGCGTGACGGGTGACGCCTCCCTCGCGACGCTGTGGCGGGAGAAGTCCGGGATCTGACGCTGCGTCAGTCGGGGTTTCCTTCCAGCAACCGGGCCAGTACCGGGGGGGGGGGGGGGGGGCCCCCCCCCCCCCCCCCCCCCCTCCGGCACACCCGGCATCCAACCGCGAGCCGCCCGCCACCCCCGCCGAGCCGTCCCCG
>NZ_JBVIGN010000014.1:0-95575 GCF_055570785.1 Streptomyces sp. NPDC031100 | reverse complement strand
AACTCCATCCCCCCCCTCCCCCCCCCCCCCCCCCCCCTCCACCCCCCCCCCCCCCCCCCCCCCCCCCCCCCCCCCTCCCCTCCCCCCCCCCCCCCCCCCCCCCCCCCCCCCCCCCCCCCCCCCCCCCCCCCCCCCCCCCCCCCCCCCCCCCGCCCCTTGCCCGTGAGTGCCACACGGACACCGCGCCGGTCCTCCTGGCACATGCCCCGCTCGACGAGCCCCTCCTTCTCGAGGCGGCCGATCAGCCGGGACAGCGCACTCTGACTGAGATGGACGCGCTCCGAGATCTCCTGGACGCGATAGGCGCAGCCGGCCGTGCCCTCGGCGAGCACGTCGAGGACCTCGAAGTCGCTGGCGCACAGGCCGTGTCCGGTCAGGGCCCGGTCCAGCTCGCACTGGGTGCGCGCATGCAGGGCCAGGATGCCCCGCCACTGCTCCACGAGCGCCTGCTCGGACCGGTTAGCCGCCATGAGCGCACCGTAGCAGAGAAACACAATTGTTGCGCCGTAATTAAATGCACTTACATTACATGCATGCGCATGTAGCCTCATCGCCATGACCTCTCCGCTCACCACCCCCGCGGCCCCGTCCTCGGCGGTTCGCTGGACTCCCCGGCTGTGGGGCACCCTGCTGGTGCTCTGCGCCGCGATGTTCCTGGACGCGCTCGACGTCTCGATGGTCGGCGTCGCGCTGCCGTCCATCGGCTCCGATCTCCACCTGTCCACGTCGACGCTGCAATGGGTCGTCAGCGGCTACATCCTGGGCTACGGCGGGCTGCTCCTCCTCGGCGGGCGGACCGCCGACCTGCTCGGCCGGCGCCAGGTGTTCCTGGTCGCCCTCGGCGTCTTCGCGGTCGCCTCACTGCTCGGCGGGCTGGTGGACTCGGGCCCGCTGCTGATCGCCAGCCGCTTCGTCAAGGGCCTGAGCGCGGCCTTCACGGCCCCGGCAGGCCTGTCGATCATCACCACCACGTTCCCGGAGGGCCCGCTGCGCAACCGCGCGCTCTCCATCTACACCACCTGCGCCGCGACCGGCTTCTCCATGGGCCTGGTCCTGTCCGGCCTGCTCACCGAGGCCAGTTGGCGCTTCACCATGCTGATGCCCGCGCCCATCGCGCTGATCGCCCTCGCCGCCGGGCTCAAGCTGCTGCCGCGCAGCGCCCGCGCGGAGAACCACGCCGGCTACGACGTACCGGGCGCCGTCCTCGGTACCGCGGCGATGCTGCTGCTGGTCTTCACCGTCGTCCAGGCGCCCGAGGCCGGCTGGGCCTCGGCCCGTACGCTGCTGTCCTTCCTGGCCGTCGCCGTCCTGCTGATCGCGTTCGTCCTGGTCGAGCGGCGCTCGCCCAGCCCGCTGGTCCGGCTCGGCGTGCTGCGCTCGGGCGGCCAGGTCCGCGCCCAGCTCGGCGCGGTGGCCTTCTTCGGTTCCTACGTCGGCTTCCAGTTCCTGACCACCCTGTACATGCAGTCCCTGCTCGGCTGGTCGGCGCTGCACACCGCGCTCGCCTTCCTGCCGGCGGGTGCGCTGGTGGCGGTGTCCTCGACGAAGGTCGGCGCGATCGTCGACCGGTTCGGCACCCCGCGGCTGATCGCGACCGGTTTCGCCCTGATGGTCGTCGGATACGCACTGTTCCTGCGCGTGGACCTGGCCCCGGCGTACGCGGCCGCGATCCTGCCGTCGATGCTGCTGATCGGCGCGGCCTGCGCGCTGGTCTTCCCCTCGCTCAACATCCAGGCCACCAACGGGGTCGAGGACCATGAGCAGGGCATGGTCTCCGGGCTGCTCAACACCTCGGTGCAGGTGGGCGGGGCGGTCTTCCTTGCCGTCGTGACGGCCGTGGTGACCGCGGCCGCGCCGACGCACGCCACCCCGCAGGCCGTCCTCGACAGCTACCGGCCGGGCTTCATGGTCGTCACCGCCGTCGCCGTGGCCGGCCTGCTGATCACCCTCACCGGGCTGCGCAGCCGGCGTAGCCGGCCGTCGCTCGTGGTCGCCAGGTCCACCGTGGAGGAGGCGGAAGCGGACCGCGTGGCGGTCCGCGACTGAGAAGGGGGAACGCCTCCGCGCGTGCGCCCGGCGGGAGTTGGTTGTCCCGCCGGGCGCACGTCTGTGAGACTGGCGGTATGTACGCATACGGGGGACACGGGGGGCGCCGCACCAAGGCCGAGCGGGACGCGGCCACGGTGGAGATCGGGTACGCGCTGGTCAGTGCCGCCTTCGCGGCGGCCGTGGTGTTCGGGGCCGTCGCCGGTCCGGCGCTGCTCTTCGATCTGCCGGATCTGCTGTCGGCTGCGCTGCTGCGGATCGGGAAGGTTCTCGCGCCGGTGCTCTTCGCGGCCCGGGTGATCAGTGTGCTGGTCCGCTTCCGGCGGGCGGCTCAGCCGAGCCAGCCCGGCCGTACCAGTCCCGACTCGTAGGCGAGGACGACGAGTTGGGCGCGGTCCCGGGCTCCCAGCTTCACCATCGTGCGGCTCACATGGGTCTTGGCCGTGAGCGGGCTGACCACCAGGCGGCGGGCGATCTCCTCGTTGGACAGGCCGATGCCGACCAGCGCCATCACCTCCCGCTCCCGCTCGGTGAGCCGGGCGAGGGCGTCGGCGGCCGCGGGCTCCTTGGAGCGGGCCGCGAACTCGGCGATGAGACGACGGGTGACTCCCGGGGAGAGCAGCGCGTCCCCCTCGACCACCGCCCGCACGGCGCGCACGAGTTCGTCCGGCTCGGTGTCCTTCACGAGGAACCCGGAGGCGCCGGAGCGGATCGCCTCGAAGACGTACTCGTCGAGTTCGAAGGTGGTGAGCATGACCACCTTCACGTCCTGCAACCCAGCGTCGCCGGTGATGCGGCGGGTCGCGGCCAGGCCGTCCAGCCGGGGCATGCGGATGTCCATCAGGACGACGTCGGGCCGCAGCTCGCGCACCCCGCGCAGGGCCTCCTCGCCGTCGGCGGCCTCCCCGGCCACCTCGATGTCCGGCTGTGCGTCGAGCAGCGCCTTGAAACCGGCCCGCACGAGCGACTGGTCGTCGGCGAGCAGTACCCGGATCACCGGTCCTCCCTGGTGTGCAAGGGCAGTACGGCGAGCACCCGGAAGCCGCCGTCGGGGCGCGGGCCCGCCTCGATGGTGCCACCCAGCGCGGCCGCCCGCTCCCGCATGCCGGCCAGCCCGTTCCCGCTGCCGCCCGCGTCGACTCCGGTCGCGGGCCCGTCGTCGTCGATCCGCAGCCGGAGTTCGTCGGCGTCGTGCTCGAACCGCACGCGCGCGTACCGCGATCCGGAGTGCCGTACGACGTTGGTCAGGGCCTCCTGCACGATGCGGAAGGCCGCGAGGTCGGCGCCGGGCGGCAGGTGCGGCGGCTCGCCCTGGACGTCGACGGTCAGGCCCGCGGCGGCCGCCTGGTCGACCAGTTCCGGCAGCCGGTCCAGGCCGGGTGCGGGGGCGCGTGGTGCGTCGCCCGGTGCGCGCAGGGTGTCGAGGACCTGGCGCACCTCCCCGAGGGCCTCCTTGCTGGCGGCCTTGATGGTGGTGAGCGCCGCGCGCGCCTGCTCGGGGTCGCTGTCCAGCAGTGCGAGGCCCATGGCCGCCTGGACGTTGATGACGGAGATGCTGTGCGCGAGCACGTCGTGCAGTTCGCGGGCGATCCGCAGCCGCTCCTCGTCGGCGCGCCGCTTGGCTGCCTGGGCGCGGTCCGCACGCTCCCGCGCCCACTGTTCGCGCCGTACCCGGGCCAGTTCGCTGACCGCGACGATGGCCAGGACCCAGGTGGCGACGACGATCTCCTGCCCCACGCTCGCCGCCTTGTCGCCCGCAGGCGGCAGCCAGCGGTAGAGCCACAGCGCGACCAGGGCGTGCCCCACCCACAACAGGCCGAGGGCCGCCCAGGCGGCCCGCCGGTGCCCGGCGACGACGGTGCTGAAGCAGCCGACCGCGACGGCCAGGAAGACCGGGCCGTAGGGGTAGCCCGCGCCGAGGTAGACCAGGGCCGCGGTCGCCGTACCGAAGGCGACGGCCACCGGGTGGCGGTGCCGCCACAGCAGCAGGACCGAGGCCACGAGCAGCAGCACGCGCCCGTACCCGTCGAGCTGCTCCCGGTGGGGCTGCGCATGGGCAGCGAAGTTCGAGCCGACGAGGACGAACGCGGTGATCAGCATGGTGGAACGCCAGGGCCGGCGCACAGGGTTCGGCTCCGGGTCGCCGGGGCGGTGCCACCACGGGGGCCCGTACCGCCACCAGTGCGAGGGACCGGGTCCGCGCTGCTCTTCCATGCCCGTCACGCTAGACGCCCACGGGCCGCGGGGACGTCAGCCGGGCGAGGTGATCACGGATACTCCCCGGGGAGTACGACCGCCCGCACGCTCAGCACCCGCCCGCCACCTGGAAGCGGACCCGGCCTCCGGGCGTCAGGGGCGGACCAGTCCCACGCCCTGGGCGAGCCGAGCCGCCGCATGCCGGAAGAAGGTCTCCCGGTCCTCCACCACCCGGTGGAACTGCCCGAACAGCTCGAAGCCGACCAGCCCGAACAGCTGGGCCCAGGCCGCCACCAGCGCCACGGCCGCCTCCGGAGGCAGGTCGGGCGCGAGGTCCGCCGCCATGCGCTCGGCCTCGGGGCGCAGCTCGGCGGGGAGGGGGAGGTCGGCGAGGCCGGGGCCCTCGAAGGCGTCGCGGACGATGCCGATGAGGAGCAGTCCCACGCGCGCGGCGGGCGGGACGGTGGTCTCGGGGGCGGAGTAGCCGGGCACCGGCGAGCCGTAGATCAGGGCGTACTCGTGCGGATGAGCGAGGGCCCAGGTGCGCACCGCCTCGCACACGGTCGTCCAGCGCCGCACGTGGTCCGTGGCGGCCACCTTCGCGTGGGCCGTCTCCGCCGCCTCGCCGAGCGAGTCGTAGGCGTCGATGATCAGGGCGGTCAGCAGCTCGTCGCGGCTGGGGAAGTACCGGTAGAGCGCCGAGGAGACCATGCCCAGCTCGCGGGCGACCGCCCGTAGCGAGAGCTTGGCCGCGCCCTCCGCCGCGAGTTGTCTGCGCGCCTCGTCCTTGATGGCGGCCGTCACTTCGATCCTGGCCCGCGCGCGGGCGCCCTGTGCGGTGCTCATGCCAGCAGTGTGCCACGTGGCAGAGCAGTGCACACAAACAGAAGCGGCGCACCAAAAAGAGAGCAGTGCTCTTGCATCGGAGCACCTGTCTCCCCCACACTGGAGACAAGCGAGAGCACCGCTCTCCCGAACCGTGGGGGTCACCATGTCGTCGTCTTCGCCCTACTACCTCAAGGGCAGCCCGCTGAACGTCCGGCTGAACGGGATCATCGGCTGGCTCGCCCGGCGGGGGCTCAGCATCGCGGGCACCGCGGAGATGTCCGTGCGCGGCCGCAAGAGCGGCGCGATGCAGCGCATCCCGGTCAACCCGCACACCTACGAGGGCGAGCAGTACCTGGTCTCGGCGCGCGGCCACTCCCAGTGGGTGCGCAACATGCGCGCCGCCGGCGGCGGTGAGCTGCGGGTGGGCCGGAAGGTGCGCACGTTCACCGCGGTGGAGCTTCCCGACGCGGAGAAGCTCCCGATCCTGCGGACCTACCTGGAGAAGTGGGGCTGGGAGGTCAACCAGTACTTCCAGGGTGTGACGGCCAAGTCCGCCGACGAGGAGATCGTCGCAGCGGCCGGCGACCACCCGGTCTTCCGGATCACCGTCAGGAAGTGACGGAGTCCTCCACCGGAGCGGCCGGCCCCCGGTCCAGCGCGGTCAGGGCGCGCTGGGCGATCGGGTGGGAGCGGACGATCTCACCCAGGGACGTCGAGCCCTGCGTGATCTCCTTGAACGCCCGCCAGGCGGGGCGGAAGCCGGTGAGGGCCGCGTGGAAGAGGCCGGGACGGCGCTCGAACGCGGCCAGCATGCGCTTGCCGACGCTCATCTCCACGCCGAGCCCCGCCTTGACCGCGAACGCGTAGTTCAGGGCCTGGCGACGGGTGTCGACGGCGTCGTGCGCCTCGGCGATCCGCACCGCCCACTCCCCCGCCAGCCGGCCCGAGCGCAGCGCGAAGGAGATGCCCTCACGGGTCCACGGCTCCAGCAGCCCCGCCGCGTCACCGCAGACCAGCACCCGGCCGCGGGAGAGCGGCGAGTCGTCGGCCCGGCAGCGCGTCAGGTGCCCGGAGGAGATGCTCGGCTCGAAGCCGGCCAGCCCGAGCCGGGCGATGAAGTCCTCCAAGTACCGCTTGGTGGCGGCGCCGTCGCCGCGCGCCGAGATCACGCCGACCGTCAGGGTGTCACCCTTCGGGAAGACCCAGCCGTAACTGCCCGGCATGGGGCCCCAGTCGATGAGCACCCGGCCCTTCCAGTCCTCGGCGACCGTCTCCGGGACCGGGATCTCCGCCTCCAGACCGAGGTCGACCTGGTCCAGCTTCACCCCGACGTGCGCGCCTATGCGGCTGGCGCTGCCGTCGGCGCCGACCACCGCACGGGCCAGGACGGTCTCCCCGCCCTGGAGCACCACGGCGACCGTGCGCCGGTCCGGCACCGCGGAGCCGTGCTGCTCGACGCGCTGCACCGTGACGCCCGTACGCAGTTCCGCGCCCGCCTTCTGGGCGTGCTCGACCAGCTGCTGGTCGAACTCGGGGCGGTTGATCAGCCCGAACAGCATCTGCCGGGAGCGGCGGGTGCGGGTGAAGCGCCCGTTGTGCGAGAACGTGACCGCGTGCACGCGGTCCCGGAAGGGCAGCTCGAAGCCGGGCGGCAGCGCGTCGCGCGAGGGGCCGATGATGCCGCCTCCGCACGTCTTGTAGCGCGGCAGCTCGGCCTTTTCCAGCAACAGCACGCGCCGCCCCGCGACCGCCGCCGCATAGGCGGCCGAGGCCCCCGCGGGTCCCGCGCCCACCACGACGACGTCCCACACCCGCTGCACGTCGTCCGCCGAAGAGTTCTCGCCGCTCACGATGGTCTACTGCTCCGATCAAGCCGCTGCCGCTTTGTCCCTGGCATCCTCCCGCATCCTACGGCGACGATCGTCGCAGGCCACTGTGGGAGGATCGGTCTACCCAGCCGTACAACGTCGCACCTACGAGGAGCGTGCCCATGTCGTCGAATCCGGTCGCCGAGACCGTCGCCTCGCTGCTTCCCCGGGCGAGGGCGGAGCTGACCGAGCTGGTCGCCTTCAAGTCGGTGGCGGACTTCGCGCAGTTCCCGAAGAGCGAGAGCGAGGGCGCCGCGAACTGGATCGCCGACGCACTGCGCGCCGAGGGCTTCGTGGACGTGGCCCTCCTCGACACCCCCGACGGCACGCAGTCGGTGTACGGCTACCTGCCGGGCCCCGAAGGTGCCAAAACGGTTCTTCTCTATGCGCACTACGACGTGCAGCCGCCGCTGAACGAGGCCGGCTGGACCACCCCGCCGTTCGAGCTGACCGAGCGCGACGGCCGCTGGTACGGCCGCGGTGCCGCCGACTGCAAGGGCGGCGTGATCATGCACCTGCTCGCGCTGCGCGCCCTGAAGGCGAACGGCGGCGTCCCGGTGAACGTCAAGGTGATCGTCGAGGGCTCGGAGGAGCAGGGCACGGGCGGTCTGGAGCGGTACGCCGAGGAGCACCCGGAGCTGTTGACGGCCGACACCATCGTGATCGGCGACGCGGGCAACTTCCGCGTCGGCCTGCCGACGGTGACCACCACGCTGCGCGGCATGACCCTGGTCCGGGTGCGGATCGACACCCTCGCGGGCAATCTGCACTCCGGCTCGTTCGGCGGCGCAGCCCCGGACGCGCTCGCCGCGCTGATCCGGGTGCTGGACTCGCTGCGCACCGAGGACGGCTCGACCACGGTCGACGGGCTGGACGCCACGGGGACGTGGGACGGCCTGGAGTACCCCGAGGAGCAGTTCCGCGCGGACGCCAAGGTGCTCGACGGGGTCGGGCTGATCGGCAACGGCACGGTCGCCGACCGCGTATGGGCCCGCCCGGCCGTCACCGTCCTCGGCATCGACTGCCCGCCGGTCGTCGGCGCCACCCCGTCCGTGCACTCGAGCGCCCGCGCGCTGATCAGCCTGCGGGTGCCGCCGGGCGTGGACGCCGCGGAGGCGACCAAGCTGCTGCAGGCCCACCTCGAGGCGCACACCCCCTGGGGCGCCCGGGTCGGCACCGAGCAGATCGGCCAGGGGCAGGCCTTCCGCGCCGACGCCTCCAGCCCGGCCTACCAGGCGATGGCCGACGCGATGGCGGTCGCCTACCCGGGCGAGACCATGCAGTACGCCGGTGAGGGCGGCTCCATCCCGCTGTGCAACACCCTCGCCGGTCTCTACCCGCAGGCGGAGATCCTGCTGATCGGCCTGAGCGAGCCGGAGGCACAGATCCACGCGGTCAACGAGAGCGTGTCCCCCGAGGAACTGGAGCGCCTGTCGGTCGCCGAGGCGCTGTTCCTGCGCAACTACGCGGCCGGCTGAACCCTTCTGCCGGCGGCAGAGCGCCCTCGCCCACCGGCGGGGGCGCTGCCTACCGTCGGCGCATGGACGTCATCGAACTGTTCCCCCGCCTCCATCTCCTGCGCTTCCGCGTCGGGCAGGCCTATCTCTGGCACGACGGCGCGGAGTCGACGCTGATCGACGCGGGGGCGATCGGCGCGGGCCGCACGATCGCCGACGCGATCACGGCGCTGGGCCGTGCCCCCGGGGACGTACGACGGATCGTGCTGACCCACTTCCACGAGGACCACGCGGGCGGAGCGGCCGAGTTCGCCGCGCTCAGCGGCGCCGAGATACTGGCCCACCACCTGGACGCCCCGTTCGTCCTGGGTGAACGCCCGGGTCCGGCCCCGCGGTTCGAGGACTGGGAGGTGCCGATCCACGCGGAGGTCTCGCGGCAGCTTCCCGCGGGCGAACCGGTGCGCCCGCGGAGCGTCACGCCGGTGTCCGACGGTGAGGTGCTGGACTTCGGCGGCGGTGCGCGGGTGGTCCACGTCCCCGGGCACACGGACGGAAGCATCGCCCTGTTCCTTCCCGACGAGGGTGTGCTGTTCACCGGCGACACGGTGGCGGCCGCACCGGTCGACGGGGCGGTCATGCCGGGCGTGTTCAACCTCGACCGGCCGCAACTCCTCGACTCCCTGGCCCGGTTGGCCGCCCTCGACGCGAACGTGGCGTGTTTCGGGCACGGTGACCCGGTGGTGGGCGGGGCGTCGACGGCCCTTCGGAGAGCGGTGGACAACCGCCTGGAGGCAGCGGGTCTCTGATGATCCGTCAGGCGACGGCCTGCCCGGCCACCGGTACACCGGCCTCCAGATAGAGGGCTGCCCCGCGCTCGCGGGCCCGCAGCGCCCAGCGCAGCCGCTCGAAGCGGACCGGCGGCAGCATGTCGGCGGCCTCCTGCTCGGTGGCGAAGCGCCAGTCGCGCAGCTCGGGCCCCGGCAGCAGCACCCCGGACGCCTCGGCGGAGCCCAGCCGGCCGCCGTCGAAGAGCAGACGCAGTCCGCCGTACCCCGGGGGTGCGGGCCGCTCCCAGTCCACGACGAGCAGCCGGGGCACCTCGCGCAGGCATATCCCGGTCTCCTCGGCGACCTCGCGCATACCGGCGCGGGCGGGAGCCTCGCCGCGCTCGACCACACCGCCGGGGAACTCCCAACCGGCCTTGTAGGTCGGGTCGACGAGCAGGACCCGGTCCTGTTCGTCGAAGAGGAGCACGCCGGCGGCGAGGGTCTCGGCGGTGGGCTCGGGGGTCTGCACGATGTCGCAGGGGGATACGGCACCGCTGCCGACGGCGTCGGCGATACGGAGGGCGGTCTCGTACGGGGTGAGGTCGCTGGTGTCCACGAGGTGGGCGTCGGCGGTGAGCCAGGCGGCGAGGGCGGCCCGGTAGGGCTCGATGTGGTCGTACGCCCACTGCCGTTGCCGCATCTCGCCGTCGGGCAGGTCCGGCGGGATCTCCCGCCCGGCTATCCGCTCGCGCAGGATCGTTTCCGCCGGGGCGAGGAGCAGATGCCGTACAGGGACCCGGCGGGCGGCGAGGCCGCCGAAGATCTCGTCGCGGTACTCCTGGCGCAGCAGGGTCATCGGGACCACGAGGGTCCCGCCCAGCTCGGCGAGCATCGCGGCCGCCGTGTCGATCACGAGCCGGCGCCAGATCGGCAGGTCCTGGAAGTCGCCGACCTCGGCGAGGCACTTGGGCGGCAGCAGCTGCGCGAGCGCTCCGCCGATGACCTCGGGATCGAAGAGCGTGCTGTTCGGGATCAGCTCGATCAGTTCCCGTGCGGTGGTGGTCTTCCCCGCACCGAACGCGCCGTTGATCCAGACGACGGTCACGGACTCCCCCCTCTTCTGTTGGCCCCCTGTGGCTTGCCCGCTCCACCCTGCCACGGAAACCACATCCAGTTGAGGGCGCGGGCCCGCCCGGGGGACGAGGGCGGCGTCGTCCGTTTCCAGCGGTCGGCCACCGCTCGGCCGTCAGCGTCACCGCTCCAGGCGATTGCCGTACGATGCGATGTCGTGGCCATGCAGACCCCCTGGGGAGTACCGTACGGCAGCCCGCCGCCTCCGCCCCCGAACATCCCGTCGAAGGACTTGCGCCCTCGGCGCATCTGGTACCTGGTAGCCGCGCTGCTGGGGCTGGTGCTGGCTGGTGTCGGTACCGCCTTCATCGTGGTGACGGTGAAGAACACGGTGGACTCGGTCGACACCGCCGGGAGCTTCTCCAGCGGCGACTCCCGGACGTTCAGCTTCGTGCAGGGGAAGACCAAGGCGATCTACGTCTCCCAGTCCGGGCAGGGCGGGGTCAACTGCCGGATCCCGGAGATGCCGTCCGGGTCGATGACCCAGCCGGACAGCACCTTCCACATCACCATCGGGTCCCGCACCTGGGAGCGCGTCTTCGAGGTGAAGCCCGCCGACAGCGGCGACTACACGCTCACCTGCACCTCGGAGTTGCCGGCCGAGTTCGCGCTGGGAGACAAGCCACAGGTGGGGGCCACGATCGGCGGCATCGCCGCGGGGGTCGTCTGTTTCCTCGCCGCGTTGGCCGCAACCGTGACCATCGTCGTCGTCACCGCCGTCCGCCGCAGCCGCCACCGTCGACGGCTCACCGCCATGTGGGCCCGTCCGCCACAGGGGGGTCCGCCGCCCTACGGCCCCACCCCGGGGCCCCCGCCCGGCCCGGTGTCTTAAAAGGCAGTTGGGGAGGGCGTTCCAGGCCCCGCGATGACGGCATGATCCGCCGGAGTCGCGGGGCCTGGTGCCGGTTACTCCTGACCGAGCGCGTTGTCGTCCGCCGCGGAGCTGTCCTGGTCGGCCAGGTGGTCGGCGTGGTCGGGGGCGCCGGAGACGTTGCGGTCACCGAGAGCTCGGGCGTCCGTGCCGTGGGGCGGGGTGACGGCGGCCACGACGAATCCGGTGGCAAGGCTGGCGAGGGCGAGCATGCTGCGCTTCTTCATGCCGGGATCAACTGCGGAACCCTCCCGGGGTCACGGGGGCGGGGTCACGCGGATCACGACGAATCCGTTCTTCAGCTCGACGGCGCTCCGGTGGGGCGGCGCCCCGTCCTCCTCGTCATGACGACGAACCCCATGCGCCCCGTGTCCGGGACCCGTCACCGCGAAACCTCGTGGCCGCGGCGATCACCGGGCAGGTATCGTCCAGGCCCCGACTGCCGGCGGTCGGCAGCCCGTGACCAGGAGAAAAGACGGCCATGACCAGCACCCGCCCGACGACGACCCTCTGGCGCCCCACCGGGCCAAAGGAGTTGGACCTGGTCCGGGAGCTGGACTGGAGGGCATGGCCGCCGCGACTGCCCGAGCAGCCGATCTTCTATCCGGTGCTCAACGAGGACTACGCGATCAGGATCGCCCGGGACTGGAACGTGAAGCACGACGGCGCGGGCTTCGTGACCCGCTTCGAGGTCGACGCGGAGTTCCTCGCCCGCTATCCGGTGCAGCAGGCTGGCGGCGAGACGATCCTCGAGCTGTGGGTACCCGCCGAGGAGCTGGACGAGTTCAACGCCCACATCGTCGGGCGGATCGAGGTCGTCCACGAGTTCCGCTGAGGCGGCCGGTGGAAGCCCGTCGAGCCGACACAATCGAACATCCCACTCCTCCGTCACGCCCAAAACCCCGTAACGTCAAGGGGTGTGACGGAGGTATCGAACAACCTGGGCACACCCCTTCCAACACAGTCCGACACGTCCTACCGTAAACGCGCACTGGTGACCGGTACATGCCATCCCACCATTCGCGAGTCGGAGGTACGTCGACGATGCGTCACCCTCACACCCGCACCACGCGCCGAAGAGTGGCCGGAGCGCTCACCGCGGGGCTGCTGTGCACGGCGGGCCTGGCCGCCCCCGCCGTCGCGGGCCCCGGGCAGCACCACGTCGCTGTGGCCGACGGCCTCGCCCTCACCCCGCCCATGGGCTTCAACAACTGGAACTCCACGCACTGCCGCGCCGACTTCAACGAGGCCATGGTCAAAGGGATCGCGGACCTCTTCGTGGACAAGGGCCTGAAGGACGCCGGCTACCAGTACGTGAACCTCGACGACTGCTGGGCCCTGCCCCACCGGGATGCGAACGGCAAACTGGTGCCGGACCCGGTCCGCTTCCCGAACGGGATCAAGGCCGTCGCCGACTACGTCCACGCCAAGGGCCTCAAGCTCGGCATCTACACCAGCGCCGGCATCAAGACCTGCAACAGCGCGGGCTTCCCGGGCGCACTCGGCCACGAGTACAGCGACGCACAGCAGTTCGCCGTCTGGGGCGTGGACTACCTCAAGTACGACAACTGCAACAACCTCGGCGTGGACGCCAAGTTGCGCTACCGGACCATGCGCGACGCTCTCAAGGCGACCGGCCGGCCCATCGTCTACAGCATCTGCGAGTGGGGAGAGAACAAGCCCTGGGAGTGGGCGGCGGACGACGGCCACCTGTGGCGGACCACCGGTGACATCAGCGACAGCTGGGGTTCGATGCTGTCGATCCTCAAGCAGAACCTGCCGCTCGCTCCGTACGCGGGTCCCGGCCACTGGAACGACCCCGACATGCTGGAGGTCGGCAACGGCGGCATGACGGACACCGAGTACCGCTCCCACTTCTCCCTCTGGTCGGTCATGGCCGCGCCGTTGCTCATCGGGAGCGACCTGCGCAAGGCCTCCGGGGCGGCCTTCGACATCCTGGGCAACAAGGAGGTCATCGCCGTCGACCAGGATCCGCTGGGCAAGCAGGGCACCGTCGTGTCCTCCGCGGGCGGGCGCTGGGTCGTCGCCAAGGAGATGAAGGACGGCAGCCGCGCGGTCGCCCTGTTCAACGAGTCCGGCACCGCCCAGCGGATCGCCACCACCGCGAGCGCCGTCGGCCTGCCCGACGCCCCCGCCTACACCCTGCGCGACCTGTGGCAGAACCGCAGCTTCAACACCGCGGGCACCCTCGCGGCCACCGTCCCGGCCCACGGCACGGTGCTGTTGCGGGTCTCCGCCGACCCCGACTGGGCCGCCCTTCCGCCCGCCGCGGAACTCGGCCTCGACGGGAGCCCCTACGTGAAGGCAGCCATCCCCGCCCAGCTGACCACCAGTGTCACCGACCTGGGCCGGACCCCCGCGCGCCGGGTCTCCGTGTCGCTGACCGGCCCGGCCGGCTGGACCGTACGCGCGACCTCGGCGACCACGGCCGCCGCCCTCGCCACCGGCACGTCCCTGCGCACCGACTGGACGGTGACCGCCCCGGCGGGGACGCCGACGGGATCGTACGAGCTCTCCCTCACGGCGCGTTACCGCTCGCCCGCGGGCGCCGGTGTCACCAGTACCGTCCCGCTGACCGCGACCGTGGTGCTGCCGCCGCCCGCCGGGACGTCGTACCTCAGCGATCTGCCGATGCTGTCCGCGACCAGCGGCTGGGGGCCGGTCGAGCACGACACCAGCAACGGAGAGAGCGACGCGGGCGACGGCCACCCGATCACCCTGGGCGGCGTGGTGTACGCCAAGGGGCTCGGCGTCCACGCGGAGAGCGAGGTCTCCTTCTACACCGGCAAGGACTGCGAGAAGGTCACCGCGGACGTCGGCGTGGACGACGAGAAGGGCACGAAGGGCACCGTCGCCTTCGAGATCTGGGCGGACGGCACCAAGGCCGCCTCGACGGGCGTGCTGACCAACGCGCAGCCCGCCCAGCCCCTCACCGCCGACGTCACGGGCGCCCAGGTGGTCCGCCTCGTCGTCACCGACGGCGGGGACGGCATCGACTCGGACCACGCGGACTGGGCGGACGCACGACTCACCTGCTGACCCGGTGGCCGGGCGCACGCGTCGCCCGGCCACCGACCCGCGCACGGGCAGGCGCCTCGCTCAGCCTCTGACCCGCCGACCGGGCAGGCACTCACCCAGCCACCGACCCACCAGCCAGCCAGCCAGCCACGACGCCCAACCACCGACCATGGGCGGGCAGGCGCCTCGCCCGACATCGACCCCCGACCGAGCAAGCACCTCGCTCAACCGCCGACCCCCGGACCCGGCAGGCACTCACCCAGCCACCGACCCACCAGCCAGCCAGCCACGACGCCCGACCACCGACCCACAGACCGGGCAAGCGCCTCGCTCAGCTGCTGCTCCGACCTCAGACTCCGGCCGCGGTCGCGTCCGGCTTCCGCTCCAGTGCGGCCGCGGCCGCGCCGACCAGGCCCGCGTCCGTGCCCATCTGGGCGGGCACGACCGTCAGTCGCTGGACGAAGGAGAGGGTCGCGTAGTCGGCGAGGGCCTTGCGCAGGGGCGTGAGGAGGATGTCACCGGCCTTGCCGACGCCGCCGCCGATCACCGCGATGTCGATCTCCACGAGGGTCGCGGTGGCCGCGATCCCGGCGGCCAGGGCCTGTGCGGCCCGCTCGAAGGAGGCCACGGCGACCGGGTCGCCCGCCCGGGCGGCGGCGGCCACCGCCGCGGCGGAGGTGTCGCCGTCCGGGCCCGGCCGCCAGCCCCGCTCCAGGGCGCGGCGGGCGATGTTCGGGCCGCTGGCGATGCGCTCGACGCAGCCGCGCGAGCCGCACGGGCACGGGTCGCCGTCCAGATCGACGCTGATGTGCCCGATGTGCCCGGCGTTGCCGGTCGGGCCGGGATGCAGCCGGCCGCCGAGGACCAGGCCGCCGCCGACGCCCGTGGAGACCACCATGCACAGCGCGTTGTCGTGGCCGCGGGCGGCGCCCTGCCAGTGCTCGGCCGCGGTGATCGCCACCCCGTCGCCGATCAGCTCGACCGGCAGGCTCCCGCCGGCCGCGCGCACCCGCTCGACCAGCGGGAAGTCACGCCAGCCCGGCACGTTCACGGGGCTGACGGTGCCCGCCGAGGCGTCCACCGGGCCCGCGCTGCCGATGCCGATCGAGCGGGCGCGTCCCCACAGGGGTGAACCGGCGAGGTCGCCGAGCACCTCCTCGACGGCCCGCATGACCGTTTCGCCGTCCTGTTGCGCAGGCGTCGCGCGCTGTGCGCGGGCCTGGATCCGTCCGTGGCCGTCCACCAGCGCGCCGGCGATCTTGGTGCCGCCGATGTCCAGGGCCGCCACGAGGTCGGTGTGCATCAGAGTCAGATCTCCCCGTTGAACCTTGAAAAACCAGAAAGAGGCAGGCCGGTCCAGCGGTGGGGGCGCAGGCCGGAGACAGCGCTGGACAGTCTCTCGCGCATCTGACAACGTTGTCCAGGCTCTATGCTCGACGCCACATCCTCGTACAAACCGCGGATCGCCGCATCACCCCCGTGGACATCACGGACGACAGGACAGGACACCGCATCGTGCCCGAGAGCACCCGCCGCGCAGACCGCCATGCCGACCGCCTCGCCGGGACTCGTTACGGCAACCGTCCCACGATGAAGGACGTGGCCGCGCGGGCCGGTGTCGGTCTGAAGACGGTGTCCCGCGTGGTCAACGGCGAACCCGGCGTCACCCCGGACACCGAGCGCCGCGTCCAGGAAGCGATCGACGCGCTCGGCTTCCGTCGCAACGACAGCGCACGCGTCCTGCGCAAGGGCCGTACGGCCAGCATCGGCCTGGTCCTGGAGGACCTCGCCGACCCCTTCTACGGCCCGCTGAGCCGCGCGGTCGAGGAGGTGGCCCGGGCGCACGGCGCCCTGCTGATCAACGGCTCCAGCGCCGAGGACCCGGAGCGGGAGCAGGAGCTGGCGCTGGCCCTGTGCGCCCGGCGGGTGGACGGTCTGGTGGTGATCCCGGCCGGTGACGACCACCGCTACCTGGAGCCGGAGATCCGGGCGGGCGTGGCCACCGTGTTCGTCGACCGCCCCGCCGGGAAGATCGACGCGGACGTCGTCCTGTCCGACAACTACGGCGGTGCCCGGGGCGGCGTCGCCCATCTGATCGCGCACGGCCACCGCCGGATCGGGTTCATCGGCGACATGCCCCGCATCCACACCGCGGCCGAGCGGCTGCGCGGCTACCGAGCCGCCATGGAGGACGCCGGGATACCGATCGAGGAGCAGTGGATGTCCCTCGGGGCGACGGATCCGGTGCGGGTGCGCCGGGCGGCCGAGGAGATGCTCGCCGGCCCCGCCCCCGTCACCGCGATCTTCGCGGGCAACAACCGGGTGACGGTCACCGTGATCCGCGTCCTCGCCGAGCAGTCCCGTCCGGTCGCCCTCGTCGGCTTCGACGACATCGAGCTGGCCGATCTGCTCCAGCCGGGTGTCACGGTCGTCGCCCAGGACGCGGCCGCGCTCGGCCGGACCGCCGCCGAGCGCCTCTTCCGCCAGCTGGACGGCACCCTCGTCGCGCCGGAGCGCATCGAGCTGCCGACCCGCCTGATCACCCGCGGCTCCGGCGAGCTGCCGCCCGCCGAGTGAGCCGCCCATGACCGGCCGCTCCCTGGAGGAACTGGGTCTCGCCGCGGCACCCCGCGACCATCCGCTGCTCTATCCGGGTGCCTGGCCGGCCGACTCCGGGCTGCTGCACGGCGACCGGATGCTGCCGCTCGACCGCCTGGTGCACGACGACCGGGTGCCGGTCTTGGCGGTCGGCTCCAACGCCTGCCCCGGCCAACTGCGCCACAAGATGACGGAGTTCGGGATCGCCAGCCCGCTGCCGATGGTGCGGTCCTTGGTGCACGGGGTCGACGTGGGCGTCTCGGCGCACGTCAGCCGCATGGGCTACGTCTCCGCCTCGCCGGTCAAATCCCCGCGTTCGTTACGGGAGTTATTCGTCCTCTGGCTGGATCCGCGGCAGCTTGACGTGATCGACGCCAGCGAGGGCGTGACGCTGTCCGACGGCAACTTCCACCGAGCCTGGCTGCCCACACCGGACGTCCGCATCGAGCTGGCGGACGGTCGGGTCCTGCCCGGGGCGTACGCGTACGTCAACCGGCACGGGGTGCTGCACGACGGCGCCGGTGCACCGCGCAGCCATCCCGGCCAGCACGCCCTGCTGACCGAACTCCTCGCGGCATCGGCCCCGTTGAGGAAGCTGCTCGGTGCCACCCCGGAGGAGTTCTGCGCGCGGGCCCGTGCCGACGTCACCGTGTCCACGCGGGGCACGCGGCTGTTCGCGGAGCACCGGTGGGTGACGGAGTCCGGGCTCGAGCCGTACGCCGCCGGTCAGCAGACGGGGAGCCCCGGCACCGGTTCGTCGTTGCCGCCGCCCTTGAGGTAGACGTCGCTGACGTACACGCCGGTGTTGCCGCTGTCGTCGTCGGTCTTGGCCCACCAGACGTTGGTCCACTGGCCGTAGGTCTCCCGGCGCCCCAGGTTCGTCTGGCAGAAGAAGTAGTTGGTGCCCGCGTTGAGGACGCCCGCCTCGGCGCCGGAAGCGGTGTAGGACTTCGCGGCGCGCCAGACCTGGCAGTTGTACTTGCCGCCGCCGATCGACTGACAGGCAGGTGCCGGGCTGGGTGTGCTGCCCGTGCCGCCGCCCGACGTGCCTCCGGCGTGCGTGGGGCTGCTGGAGGGCTTGGCAGGGACGGAGGGGGAGGCACGGTGGGAAGGCTGGTCCCCGCTCGCACGGCTCGCCTTCTCGCTGGGTGCGGTGCTCTTCCCACCGCCGCCGCCCGAGGGCTTGGGCTGCGCCGACCACTCCGTGTCGGCCCGACCGCCGGCACCGGCCTCGGTGCGGGTCCCGGCGGGCGCGGCGTTCGGCTCGGACGCTCCCTGGTGGTCCAGCAGGGCGACCGTGATCCCGCCCGCGGCGAGTACGACGGCGACAGCAACGCCGGCGAGCAGGGCACGGCCCTTGCGACGGGGCGGGGCGGACGCGGTGCCCATGGGGCCGGTGGGGGCGGTGACGTACGGGGCGGGGGCGCCAGCTGGGCTTTCGTGGCCGTACGTCTGGCGTGCGTGTCCAGCGGGCGGGCCCGGCGCCGCGGCATGCGCTTGGGGTGCCTGTGCGGCGGGCGAACCCGGGCCCACGGCGTGGGTCTGCGATCCCGGGCCGGCGGGCGAGCCTGCCCCCACGGCATGCGCCTGGGGCGCCTGTCCAGCGGGCAAACCCGACCTCGCGCCCTGCACCCGCGACCCCTGCCCAACCGGCGAACCCGGCCCCACGCCCTGCATCGGCGGGACGCCGCTGCCCATCGCTGCGGGGCCGAACCCGGGTGGCACCTGCGGCACGCTGGGTTCCGTCGGCTCGGGGCCGCGCGCCGGGGCTGGGCGCAAGGCGGCCGTCGGGCTGTCCGGCGGCCTCGTCTCCGCCGCCTCGCTCAGCAGCTCGCAGGCCTCTTCCGCGTCCGGGCGTGCGTCCGGGCGCTTGTCCATCAGGCGCTGGAGTACGGGAGCCAGGGGGCCCGCGCGGCGGGGCTCGGGAAGGGGCTCGGCCACGATCGCGGTGAGCGTGGAGTACGTGGACGTGCGGCGGAACGGCGAGGCGCCCTCGACGGCCGCGTACAGCGTGGCGCCCAGGGCCCAGACGTCGGAAGGCGGGCCGGGCTCGGCGCCCTGGGCGCGCTCGGGCGCCAAGTAGTCCAGGGAGCCGACGAGTTCGCCGCTGCGGGTGAGGTGGGTGGCCGCGCCGTCGCCCGGGTCGTCGATGGTGGCGATGCCGAAGTCCGTGAGGACGACCCGGCCGGAGCGGTCCAGCAGGATGTTGCCGGGCTTGACGTCGCGGTGCAGGACACCGGCTCGGTGGGCGGCGGCCAGCGCGTCCATCACCTCGGCGCCGATCCGGGCCGCCTCGTAGGGCTCCATGGTGCCGCGCTCGCGCAGGACGTCGTCCAGGGAGGGCCCGCCGACCAACTCCATGACGATGAGCGGCCGCCCGTCGACCTCGGCGATGTCGTGCACGGCGACCACGCCTCGATGGCGGACCCGGGCGGCGGCGCGCGCCTCGCGCTGCATCCGCACCCGCAGCTCCGTCAGTTCGGGTCCGGCCGCGTCCGTGTAGGTGCGCAGTTCCTTGACGGCGACCTCCCGGCCGAGGACCTCGTCCACCGCTCGCCACACCACGCCCATGCCGCCGCGACCGAGCCGGGCGACGACCCGGTACCGCCCGGCCAGCAGCCGCCTGGCCCCGTCCACCTCCCCGTACTCGGCCTGCCCGCCCGCCCCTTGCGGCGCCGGTCCGTGCTCTCCCGGCCCGTACTCCCCCGAAGACACTGCCGCCCCGTTCCTCGTCCGCCATGTGCGATGAATGGCGTCCAGGGTACGGGGCGGCGGTGACAGCTCAAGCGGTCGGCCGGGGCTGTGCCAGGTTCGCTGCTGTACGGCGGCTACTTCGCGGAGGCCGTCAGGTCGCCGCGCCGCGGGGCCGCGAAGCCCTCCAGGTCGGTCCGGGTCAGGCCGGTGAGCCGGGCGACCTCGGCGATGTCGAGGGCGCCGCAGTCCAGGCCGCGCAGCAGGTAGCCGCTGAGGGCCTTGGCGGTGGCGGGCTCGTCCATGACGTCGCCGCCCACGCGGCCCGCGTAGCGGGCGAGGCGGGCCGCCGCCTGCTCGAAGCCCTCGCGGTAGAAGGCGAAGACGGCGGCGTAGCGGGTCGGGATGTGGCCGGGGTGCATGTCCCAGCCCTGGTAGTAGGCACGGGCCAACGCCCGCCGCGTCAGACCGTAGTGCAGGCGCCAGGCGTCGTGGACCTTCTCGGTCGGGCCGACGGGCAGGACGTTGGTCGAGCCGTCCGAGACGCGTACGCCGGTACCCGCGGCGGCGACCTGCATGATCGCCTTGGCGTGGTCGGCGGCGGGGTGGTCGCTGGCCTGGTAGGCGGCGGACACGCCGAGGCAGGCGCTGTAGTCGAAGGTGCCGTAATGCAGGCCGGTGGCGCGGCCCTCGGCGGCCTGGATCATGCGGGCGACGGTGGCGGTGCCGTCGGTGGCGAGGATGGACTGGCTGGTCTCGATCTGGATCTCGAAGCCGAGGCGGCCGGCCGCGAGGCCGTGGACCTTCTCGAAGGCCTCCAGGAGGCGGGCGAAGGCGGTGACCTGCTCGGCGTACGTCACCTTCGGCAGGGTCAGCACCAGGCCCTCGGGGAGCCCGCCCGACTCCATCAGGCCGGTGAGGAAGACGTCGAGGGTGCGGATGCCCCGGTCCCGTACCGCGGCCTCCATGCACTTCATGCGGATGCCCATGTACGGGGCCGCGGTGCCGTTCTTGTACGCCTCGGCGATCAGACGGGCGGCGCGGGCGGCCGCGGCGTCCTCCTCGGCGTCCGGGCGGGGGCCGTAGCCGTCCTCGAAGTCGACGCGCAGGTCCTCGATCGGCTCGCGCTCGAGCTTGGCGCGGACGCGGGAGTAGACGGGCTCGGCGAGGTCGTCGGACAGGCCGAGGACGGCCGCGAACGAGGGCGCGTCCGGGGCGTGCTCGTCGAGAGCGGCGAGGGCCTGGTCGCCCCAGGAGCGGATGGTGTCGGCGGCGAAGGCGTCACCGGGTACGTACACGGTGTGGACGGGCTGCCGGGTGCCGGGGTCGCCCGGGTAGCGGCGCTCCAGTTCCGCGTCGACCGGCGCGAGGGAGGCGCTGATCTCCTCGCTGACGGCGCCCGCGAGGCTCGTCGCCACCTTCTCCTGCTGGCCCTGACCCATCCCACACCCTCCAAATTTCCGCTCTACGGAATCAACAATCCGTAGAATGAAGTTATCCGGGGTGGTTCCCGCTGGTCAACACCCTCCGGGACGCTTCCACCATGCACCGAGGCCCCCGTGACCGGCGCGGTCACGGGGGCCTCGGACAGCCTGGCCAGCCTGGCGGCGATCAGCCCTTGCGGGCCTTGATCTCGTCGGTCAGCTGCGGGACGACGTCGAAGAGGTCGCCGACCACGCCGTAGTCGACCAGGTCGAAGATCGGGGCCTCGGGGTCCTTGTTGACGGCCACGATGGTCTTCGAGGTCTGCATACCGGCACGGTGCTGGATGGCGCCGGAGATGCCGTTGGCGATGTACAGCTGCGGAGAGACCGACTTGCCGGTCTGGCCGACCTGGTTGGTGTGCGGGTACCAGCCGGCGTCCACCGCGGCACGCGAGGCACCGACGGCCGCGCCGAGGGAGTCGGCGAGCGCCTCGATGATCGCGAAGTTCTCGGCGCCGTTCACACCACGGCCGCCGGAGACCACGATCGCGGCCTCGGTCAGCTCCGGACGGCCCGTCGACTCACGCGGCGTGCGGCCGGTGATCTTCGTGCCGGTGGCCTTCTCGGAGAAGGAGACGGACAGGGCCTCGACCGCACCGGCGGCCGGGGCGGCCTCGACGGCGGCCGAGTTCGGCTTGACCGTGATGACCGGGGTGCCCTTGATGACACGGGACTTGGTGGTGAAGGACGCGGCGAACACCGACTGGGTGGCCACCGGGCCCTCGTCGCCGGCCTCCAGGTCGACGGCGTCGGTGATGATGCCGGAGCCGATGCGCAGCGCCAGGCGGGCGGCGATCTCCTTGCCCTCGGCGGAGGACGGGACCAGCACGGCGGCCGGGGAGACGGCTTCGACGGCGGCCTGCAGGGCGTCCACCTTCGGCACGACCAGGTACTCGGCGTACTCGGACGCCTCGTGGGTGAGGACCTTCACCGCGCCGTGCTCGGCGAGCGTGGCGGCGGTGTCGGCGGCGCCGTTGCCGAGGGCGACGGCGACGGGCTCGCCGATGCGGCGGGCCAGGGTCAGCAGCTCCAGGGTGGGCTTGCGGACGGCACCGTCCACGTGGTCGACGTAGACGAGGACTTCAGCCATGGGATTGCTCTCCTGCGTAACGAAGTTGAGGGGCGGTCAGCGGGGGCGAGCCCTTAGATGAACTTCTGGCTCGCGAGGAACTCAGCGAGCTGCTTGCCGCCCTCGCCCTCGTCCTTGACGATGGTGCCGGCCGTGCGGGCCGGACGCTCGGCCACGACCTCGACCTTGGTGAACGCGCCGTCGAGACCGACCTCCTCGGCCTCGATGTCCAGGTCGGACAGGTCCCAGGACTCCACCGGCTTCTTCTTGGCGGCCATGATGCCCTTGAAGGACGGGTAACGCGCCTCGCCCGACTGGTCGGTGACGGAGACGACGGCCGGGAGGGAGGCCTCCAGCTGCTCGCTGGCGGCGTCGCCGTCACGGCGGCCCTTGACCGTGCCGTCCTCGACCGAGACCTCGGAGAGCAGGGTGACCTGCGGGACGCCGAGGCGCTCGGCGACCAGCGCGGGGACCACACCGGCGGTGCCGTCGGTGGAGGCCATGCCGGAGATGACCAGGTCGAAGCCGGCCTTCTCGATGGCCTTGGCCAGCACCAGGGAGGTGCCGATGACGTCCGTGCCGTGCAGGTCGTCGTCCTCGACGTGGATGGCCTTGTCGGCGCCCATGGACAGCGCCTTGCGCAGGGCGTCCTTGGCGTCCTCGGGGCCGACGGTCAGGACGGTGACCTCGACGTCGTCGTCCGAGTTCTCGGAGATCTGCAGGGCCTGCTCGACCGCGTACTCGTCCAGCTCGGAGAGCAGACCGTCCACGTCATCGCGGTCGACGGTCAGGTCATCGGCGAAGTGCCGGTCGCCAGTGGCGTCGGGCACGTACTTCACAGTGACAACGATCCTCAAGCTCACGCCGGCTCTCCTACTGCATCGTCATTTCCGGGCTGCCTCTTGCAGGCAGCATAGGCGCCTCAAGCGGCCGATCCCGATCGGGGCGTCCGCACGCTCCGACCGAAATATTACTCGTCAGTACACCCAGTTCATCCCCGCTAAGCAAGCGCTTTGAACTGTGACCTTCGCAACGCAGCGTAACCGGAACTCGACGGCTTCGCAGGCGGGCAGGGCGTGATCAATCCCGCAGGCCGTTGAAACGGCCCTGGTGGTACAGGAGGGGGCGCCCGGCCCCCGTGGAGTCCCCGAGGACCACCTCGGCGAGCACGATGCGGTGATCACCGGCCGGGACGCGGCCGACGATCCGGCAGACGAGCCAGGCCAGCACGTCGTCCAGGACGGGTACGCCGTCCGGGCCCTCCCGCCAGGCCGTGGGCGCGCCGAAGCGGTCGGCCCCGCTGCGCGCGAAGGTGGCGGCGAGGTCGCTCTGGTGCTCGCCGAGTATGTGGATGCCGACGTGCTCGGCCTCGGCGATGGCGGGCCAGCTGGAGGCGCCCGTGCCGATACCGAAGGAGACGAGCGGGGGCTCGGCGGACACGGAGGTGAGGGAGGTGGCGGTGAAGCCGACCGGGCCCAGGGCCCCACGCGCGGTGATCACCGCCACACCGGCGGCATGCCGGCGGAAGGTGGCGCGCAGCAGGTCGGGAGAGGCGAGCCGGAAGGCGCCGAGGTCGGGCGTGGCCGTCATGGAGTTGTCCTTCTGCCGGGGCTGACGAGCGGGTCCGTGGGTGTTCAACGGCCCGGACAGCACGCGCTGGCGGTGCGGGCCAGGTCCACATGGACCCGCCCGTAGAGAAGGAGTTCGGTCGGCACAGGGTCAGGCTGACGATAGGTGGTACGGACAGTCAAGTCGGTACCGGGATCTGGGAGATGCCTCACCGTACGCCCGGGGGACCTCACACCGCCTCGCCCAGGGCCGCGATCACATCGGCCTTGCGGGGCTGTCCGACGGCGCGCCGCACCACGCGGCCGGCCGCGTCGAGGACCAGCACGGTGGGTGTCTTCAGGATCTCCAGCTCGCGTACGAGGTCCAGGTGGGCCTCGGCGTCGATCTCGACGTGGGCGACGCCCGGGACCATGGCGGCGACCTCGCCGAGGACACGCCGGGTGGCCCGGCAGGGCGCGCAGAAGGCACTGGAGAACTGCACGAGCGTGGCCCGCTCCCCCAGTTCGCCGCCCAGCTCGGCCGCTCCGAGCCGCTTGCCGTCGTCCCGCCCGCGCACCCGCACTCTCCCGCTCCGCCGCCTGTGCAGCACTCCGTAGGCGCTCGCCACGGCGAACACCGCCACGCACACCACCAGTCCGGTCATCACCTGCACAACCATTCACGAGACTGCAAAGATTCCCGCCTCCCGGAAGGATTCCCGTTGCGGAATGCTTGATTCATGGACATCGATGTGAGGGGGCCGCGCTTCGGGGCGGCCGTGACGACCGTGGTGCTGGCGGCGGCTCTGATCACGCAGAGCGCCTGGGTACTGGGCTGGCAGACCCTGGCGTTCGCGCTCGGCGCGGCGGGCGGGGTGGGCCGGTCGCCGTACGGCCTGCTGTTCCGGACCCTGGTGCGGCCGCGGCTCGGGCCGCCGACGGAGTTCGAGGCGCCGGAGCCGCCGCGGTTCGCGCAGTCCGTGGGGCTGGTGTTCGCGGGGCTCGGGCTCGTCGGGTTCACGCTGGGCCCGGCCTGGCTGGGACTCGCGGCGACCGGGGCCGCGCTCGCGGCGGCCTTCCTCAATGCTGCGTTCGGGTACTGCCTGGGGTGCGAGATGTTCCTGCTCCTGAAGAGGGTCACGGTACGCGCGGAGTAGACAGGGCTTGAAGACCGAGGTGGGGCACTGAGCCGACGTGACGAGGATCTCGCCGCCGCGAGGCACCAGGACTGGCTCCCCGTCCGTTCTTCGGGCACGATCTGCGAGACGCCGTAAACCTACGGCTGCGTAACTTTCCCGCCGGGAGCCCCTTTCCCGAGCAGAGCAGAAAGGGTCCACCCCGCCCATGGCAGAGCTGGTCTACCGTCCCGTCGTCGGTCTCGCCAAGACGCTGTTCAAGGCCTGGGACCTGAAGATCGACTGCCAGGGGTCGGAGAACATCCCGCGCTCGGGCGGTGCCGTCCTGGTGAGCAATCACATCAGCTACCTGGACTTCATCTTCAACGGCCTGGCGGCCCTGCCGCAGAAGCGTCTGGTGCGCTTCATGGCGAAGGAGTCCGTCTTCCGGCACAAGGTGTCCGGGCCGCTGATGCGCGGGATGAAGCACATCCCGGTGGACCGCAAGCAGGGCGAGGCGGCCTACGCGCACGCGCTGGACTCGCTGCGCTCCGGCGAGGTCATCGGGGTGTTCCCGGAGGCCACGATCTCGCAGTCGTTCACCTTGAAGAGCTTCAAGTCGGGTGCGGCCCGCCTCGCCCAGGAGGCGGGCGTCCCGCTCGTCCCGATGGCGGTGTGGGGCACGCAGCGGCTGTGGACCAAGGGGCACCCGCGCAACTTCAAGCGCAGCCACACCCCGATCACCATCCGGGTCGGCGAGCCGGTCGAGGCCCCGCGCGACCAGTACGCGGGCGCCATCACCCGCCGCCTGCGCGAGCGCGTCCAGGAGATGCTGGACGCCGCCCAGCGCGCCTACCCCGCACGCCCCAAGGGCGTGGAGGACTCCTGGTGGCTCCCGGCCCACCTCGGGGGCACGGCACCCACGGCGGAGCAGCTGAAGGCGGCCGAGGCGCACTGACACCCGGCGCCGGGCCGCCGCACGCCTGTCGCCGGGTTCAGGCGGGGGTCCGGGCCGAGACCGGAGCGTGCAGCTCGATCCGCGCCCCGGGGCTGAACTTCTCCAGCAGTTCGGCGAGTTCGGCGGCCGCCGACTCCGCCTCCGCGACCGGCAGCGGGGCGAGGGTCTCCAGCAGGAAGATGCCGGAGACCGTCTCCTCGGTGAGGCGGGTGCGCGGTCCCTGGCGCCAGTTCCAGCGGCGGCAGGTCACGCCGGCGCCGTCGCACCACACCACTTCACCCGCGTCGGGGTGTTCGATGACCTGCTCACCGCCCGCGACCGTCACGAAGTCCTCCTCGCCCGTGGCTCGCACCAGGCGCATCCCGCCCTGGATGCGGTCGAGGTCCTCGCCCCCGACGGGGATCAGATGCGCGACGCTGATGGCGTTGTAGAGGTCCACGAGGAGGTTGATCCGCGGCAGACCGGCGTCGGTCAGGGCGCGCTTGGCCAGCGCCTCGGCCGAGTTGCGGGTGCGGGACGGCTTGGAGCCGAAAGCCGTGTACGTCTCGCGCCAGGCGGCCATGTGCGGGTCCTCGTGCGGCGCCCGTCCGTCCAGGCGTACGGCCAGCCGGCGAGCCGCCTCGTCCAGCAGCGCCGAACTCGCTTCGCTGCTGGGCCCGTTGACGAGGTCGTACGCCTCGATCGCGACGTGGGTGAAGCCGGGAGCGAGGGCACGGACCTCGTCGGACACGGTGAGCGTGAACGTCATCTGTCTCGCCTCAGAGTGCGGTGGGGAGCGTCTTCCACAAGTGCGGCCGGTCCGGGGCCGCCTTCAGGGCACCGAGAACGACCGGATGCGGTTCAGCGTACAGGACTGGATAGTCCATCTCATTGGACGAAGGGTCGGGGATCCAGGCCAGCCGTTCGCCGTCCAGGGAGAACTGTGCGTCCACGCCCGGCTTGTTGCCGCGGGAATCCTGCCGGTGCCAGGCTCCGTGGAACCGTACGGCGACCAGGCCGTGCACGGCGTGACCGCCGTCGTCGTCGGCCAGACGCTGGTAGCACAGGGCGGTGGGGATGTCCTCGGCGCGCAGCAGCGCGGTGAGGGCATGGCACTTGGCGTAGCAGATTCCGGTGCCCTGCTCCAGGACGTCGGAGGCGCGCCAGGTCACACGGAGATCGCCGGAGTCCTGGGAGTGCGGGATGGTGTCCCGTACGAATTCGTACGCGGCCCGCGCATACTCATACGAGTCGGTGGCAGCCGAGGCCAGGCGGGCGGCCGTCTCCCGCACTACGGGATGGCGATGGTCGATGACCTCGTCGGCGGCCAAGTACGCGGACAGGTCGGCGGTGTTCTGGATCAGCTCCATGGCTGCAGAGCATAGAAATGCGATCACCCGAGAGTCAATGACTTTTCAGGTGACCGCATACCTATGCATCAAGCGGGGCTAGCGCGCCATCTCTTCCTTGAGCGCCGCCACGAACGAGTCGACGTCCTCCTCCGTGGTGTCGAAGGAGCACATCCAGCGCACGACACCGGCGGCCTCGTCCCAGAAGTAGAAGCGGAACCGCTTCTGCAGCCGCACGCTGACGTCGTGCGGGAGCTTGGCGAAGACGCCGTTGGCCTGCACCGGGTAGAGGATCTCCACGCCGTGCACCGCGCGCACACCCTCGGCCAGCCGCTGGGCCATCTCGTTGGCGTGCCGGGCGTTGCGCAGCCACAGGTCCTTGGCGAGCAGCGCCTCCAGCTGCACCGACACGAAGCGCATCTTGGAGGCGAGCTGCATGGACAGCTTGCGCAGATGCTTCATGCGGCCGACGGCGTCCTGGTTGAGGACCACGACCGCCTCGCCGAACAGGGCGCCGTTCTTCGTCCCGCCGAGCGAGAGGATGTCGACGCCGACCGCGTCGGTGAACGCCCGCATGGGCATGTTCAGGGACGCGGCCGCGTTGGCTATGCGGGAGCCGTCCAGGTGCACCTTCATGCCGTGCGCGTGGGCGTGCTCGCAGATCGCCCGGATCTCCTCGGGCGTGTAGAGCGTGCCCAGCTCCGTGCTCTGGGTGATCGAGACGACCTGCGGCATCGCACGGTGCTCGTCCTCCCAGCCCCAGGCCTGCCGGTCGATCAGCTCGGGCGTGAGCTTGCCGTCGGGTGTGGGCACGGTGAGCAGCTTCAGGCCGCCCATCCGCTCGGGGGCGCCGCCCTCGTCCACGTTGATGTGCGCGCTCTCGGCACAGATCACCGCGCCCCAGCGGTCGGTGACCGCCTGGAGCGCGACGACGTTCGCGCCGGTGCCGTTGAAGACCGGGAAGGCCTCCGCGGTGGACCCGAAGTGGCTTCGGATGATCCGCTGGAGGTTCTCCGTGTAGTCGTCCTCGCCGTACGCCACCTGGTGGCCGCCGTTCGCCACGGCCAGGGCGGCCAGCACCTCCGGATGCGCCCCGGCGTAGTTGTCACTGGCGAAACCGCGGACCTCCGGGTCGTGGTGGCGACGCGCGTCGGTCTTCGGAGGGTTCACGGCTTCTCGGTCAGCCACAGACGGTTTCCGTTCACTTCGGCGGCGGACTTGCTCCAGACACCCTCGATGGCCGCGGCCAGATCCTTGACGTCCGTGAAGCCCGCGAACTTCGCGTTGGGGCGCTCGGCGCGCATCGCGTCGTGCACCAGCGCCTTCACCACCAGGATCGTAGCCGCCGAGTGCGGCCCCTCGGCGCCCTCGGTGATCCCGGCCTTCCGGAAGCCGTCGGCCATGGCGAGCGTCCAGGCCTCGGCGGCGGCCTTGGCGGCGGAGTACGCCGCGTTGCCCGCGGTGGGCTGCGACGCGCCGGCGGCGCTGATCAGCACATACCGGCCGCGGTCGCTGCGCTGCAGGGCGTCGTAGAAGGCCAGGGAGGTGTGCTGGACGGTGCGGATGAGCAGCTTCTCCAGCAGATCCCAGTCGGCCAGGTCGGTCTCCTCGAAGTTCGCGCTGCCGCGCCAGCCGCCGACGAGGTGGACCATGCCGTCGATGCGGCCGAACTCCTTCTCGATGCGGTCGGCCCAGGCGCGGGTCGCGTCCAGGTCGAGCAGGTCGACCGTCTCACCGGTGACCGTGGCACCGCCGCGCGCGTAGCGGGCCGCGTCCACGGACTCCGCGAGCCGCTCGGGGTTGTTGTCGGCGCCGACCACGATCGCGCCCGCCTCGGCGAGCCGGACCAGCGTCGCGTGCCCGGCGGGTCCGCCCGCGCCGGCCACCGCGATCACCGCACCGCTGAGAGACCCGTTGTTCCCCACGATGTTCCCCTCTGAAGCTGTGTTCTGGACGCGGTCGCTCACGCGGCGACCCGCTCGGCGCTGTCCGCCGTGATGCCCTTGGTGGAGGCGATCACATTCTTCAGCTTCTTGGACAGGGCCTCAAAGAACATGCTCAGCGGAAACTCGTCCGGAAGCACGTCGTCCACGAGCTTGCGCGGCGGCTGCGTCAGGTCCAGGGCGTCGGGACCCTTGGCCCACTTGGAGCCGGGGTGCGGGGCGAGGTAGGTGGAGACCAGCTCGTAGCCCGCGAACCAGTGCACGAGCTTGGGGCGGTCGATGCCGTCCCGGTACAGCTTCTCGATCTCGGCGCACAGCTGGTTGGTGACCTGCGGGGCGCGCTCCCAGTCGATGGAGAGCTTGTTGTCCGTCCAGCGGATGACGTCGTGCTTGTGCAGGTAGGCGAAGAGCAGCTGGCCGCCGACGCCGTCGTAGTTGCGCACGCGGTCACCGGTGAGCGGGAAGCGGAACATGCGGTCGAAGAGCACCGCGTACTGCACGTCACGGGCCTGCGGGACGCCGTCCGCCTGCAGCTTCACGGCCTCCTTGAAGGCGGTGAGGTCGCAGCGCAGCTCCTCCAGGCCGTACATCCAGAACGGCTGGCGCTGCTTGATCATGAACGGGTCGAACGGCAGGTCGCCGTGGCTGTGGGTGCGGTCGTGGACCATGTCCCACAGCACGAAGGCCTCTTCGCAGCGCTTCTGGTCGTGGACCATCGCGGCGATGTCCTCGGGCAGCTCCAGGCCCAGGATGTCGACGGCCGCATCGGTGACCCGACGGAAGCGGGCGGCCTCGCGGTCGCAGAAGATGCCACCCCAGGAGAATCGTTCCGGCGCCTCGCGTACGGCGATGGTCTCCGGGAAGAGGACGGCGGAGTTGGTGTCGTACCCGGCCGTGAAGTCCTCGAACTTGATGCCGCAGAACAGCGGGTTGTCGTAGCGGGTGCGCTCCAGCTCGGCCAGCCAGTCCGGCCACACCATGCGCAGCACGACCGCCTCGAGGTTGCGGTCCGGGTTGCCGTTCTGCGTGTACATCGGGAAGACGACCAGGTGCTGCAGGCCGTCGGCGCGGCTCGCCGCGGGCTGGAACTCCAGCAGGGAGTCGAGGAAGTCCGGCACCTGGAAGCCGCCCTCGGCCCAGCGGTGCAGGTCCGTGACGAGGGCCTTGTGGTAGGCAGCGTCGTGCGGAAGCAGCGCGGAGAGCTGCTCGACCGCCTCGACGACACGGCCCACGGCCGCCTCGGCATCGGCCCGGTCCGGGGCGCCCTCGGCATCGAAGTCGATCGACCCGTCCTTGGACTGCCATGGCCGGATCTGCTCCACGGCATCCTTGAGCACGGGCCAGGCCGGGTGCTCAACCACCCTGGTCAGCGAAGGAACCTGTCCCTCGACACCCGCCTGCACAAGAATTTCCGTCATGTCCCATCCTCCACGGGAGAACCTCTCGTCAGCACACCGTATGCATACCCGGTTTCTCTCAGCAAGAGCCTCTCCGGGAAATTATTCTGCCGATCCACATGAACACCGCTGTTTTTCCTGTGCCAAACCGTGACGGCGGTCACTTTCGCTGCCGCGAGGGAGGTCACGAGACGTCCTGGACACCGATCCCGGACGCAAGGGGCTACCGATCAGATCCGGCCGGTCAATGGCGCCGGGGACTCGCCCACCCCAGGGTGACCACGGGGGCGGATACGAGCCAGGCGCCACAGGCGCCGTGCACCGATCCCCCCGCGCAGGTGCGGGTTCATCACCGCACCCGGCCATTAGGCTGCGACCCTGCCACGCGGACGATGCGGTCCCGTCGCTCCGCGGGCGCCGAGCCGCCGTCGACGGAAGCGAGTTGAACCTTGAACTTCCTTACCATCGGTCACCGCGGGGTCATGGGTGTCGAGCCCGAGAACACCCTCCGTTCCTTCACCGCCGCACAGCGGGCGGGCCTCGACCTGATCGAACTCGATCTCCATCTGAGCAAGGACGGCGCCCTGGTCGTCATGCACGACGCGGAGGTGGACCGCACGACCGACGGAACCGGCCCGATCGCCGAGAAGACCCTCGCGGAGCTGCGCGCCCTGGACGCGGGCCGCGGGGAGCGGGTGCCGGTCTTCGAGGAGGTCCTGGACGCGGTGCGAACGCCCCTGCAGGCCGAGATCAAGGACGTGGCGGCGGCCCGGACGCTGGCCGAGGTCATGCACCGGCGGGACCTGGTCTCCCGGGTGGAGGTGCTGTCGTTCCACGACGAGGCGATCGCGGAGATCGCCCGGCTGGTGCCGGGCGTGCGCACCGGGCTGGTCGGCAGCCGCTACGGCACCGACGTGGTGGAGCGCGCCACCAAGGTGGGCGCCGAGACGCTCGTTCTCAACATCCGCCGGCTGACCCTGGAGATCGTCGAGCACGCGCGCAAGGCCGACTTGCGGATCATCGGCTGGGTGGTCAACACGCAGGACGATCTGCGGCTGGTGCGCGCGCTCCAGCTGGACGGCGCGACGACCGACTACCCGGAGATCAAGCGCACCGGCCGCTTCACGGCGTGAGCCGGCGCGCGCTCTTCCACGGGAACGTCACACCAGCGGCTTGACCAGCAGCTCGAACTGCAGGTCGTCCCGCTGCGGGATGCCGAAGCGCTCGTCGCCGTACGGGAACGGCGTCATCTTTCCCGTACGGCGGTAGCCGCGGCGCTCGTACCACGCGATCAGGTCGTCGCGGACCGAGATCACGGTCATGTGCATCTCGGTGACACCCCAGATCGCGCGGGCCTGCTGCTCGGCCTGCGCGATGACGATCTTGCCGAGGCCAGCGCCCTGGAGGGCGGGGCTGACCGCGAACATGCCGAAGTAGGCGTGGTCGCCGCGGTGTTCGAGCTGGCAGCACGCGACGATCAGGCCGTCCTGCTCGACGGTCAGCAGCCGGCTGTCGGACGACTTGATGACCTGGAGCACGCCCTCCGGGTCGGTCCGCTGCCCCTCCAGGATGTCCGCCTCGGTGGTCCACCCGGCCCGGCTGGCGTCGCCCCGGTACGCCGACTCGATCAGCGCCACGAGCGCGTCGACATCGGCGTCGGTGGCGTCGCGGAACGTCGGTCCGGTGGCGGTGGTGTCCATGGGGCGGTCTCCGATCTCGGGCGCGGCTGAAGCAGGGTCGAGCGTAACCCTGCCATTAGGCTCCCGATGCATGGTGCACGTACTCAGCAGCCGGACACTTCTCCGCCCCAGCGACCCCGAACGCTCCCGCGCCTTCTACGGGGAGCAGCTGGGCCTGGCCGTCTACCGCGAGTTCGGCACGGGCCCGGAGCGCGGGACCGTCTACTTCCTCGGCGGGGGCTTCCTGGAGGTCTCCGGCCGCGCGCAGACCCCGTCGGCACCGGCGGCGCAGCTGTGGCTGCAGGTCCAGGACGTGGCCGCGGCGCACGAGGAGTTGCTGGCCAAGGGCGTCGAGATCGTACGGCCGCCGGTGCGGGAGCCGTGGGGTCTGGTCGAGATGTGGATCGCCGACCCCGACGACACCCGGATCGTGCTGGTGGAGGTCCCGTCGGACCATCCGCTGCGCTACCGGCCGGGCATCTAGCGCCGGGCACGCTCTGGATGTGCGGCAGACGGACGCCTGTGACCGTGGGTCTTGGGCTTTCTGGCGTGGGTGTTCGTAGGGGTCTGGCCGGCGCTGACGCCGGCACTCCGGGTCGACGCACACAACCGGGCTCAGGTTGTCGTGCAGCATCCCCACATCCTCGTCTCCCGCGCCGGGCTCGGGCAGGCGATTTCCGCGCCGGGGTGGCAGGACGGCCTGGGGAAACCTGCTGTCCCCGTGCGGGGGAAAGCGCCTCCGGATGGCCGGGGTCCGCGGCCGGGGCTAGCGTGCGAGAGGGGGTTCTGTCTCCTCGGGCTCTTCCCGCAGGCAGGCCGCAGCGGCCGGAAGGAGATGTCATGAAGTTCGACAAGCCGGTGATCGGCGGCCCCTGCTGGACCGAGTTGGGGACCAGCGATCTGGAGGGCGCCAAGCGGTTCTACACGGACCTGTTCGGCTGGCGGCCGGAGACGGATCCGCGGCCGGAGGCGGGTGGTTACACCGTGGCACACCTCGGAGACGCCGCGGTCGCCGCACTCACCCCGGTGTACCAGGAGTCCCAACCGGTCGCCTGGAACGTGTCGTTCGCGGTGGCGGACGCGGACGACGCGGTACGGCGCGTCGAAGAGGCCGGCGGGACGGTGATCCTCGGCCCGATGGACGTCTTCGACGTGGGCCGCTTCGCGGTGGCCCTGGACCCGACGGGCGCGGCGTTCCAGCTCTGGCAGGCGCGGGCCTTCCCGGGCGCCGGACTGTTCAACGCACCCGGCACGCTCGGCTGGGTGGAGCTGGCGACCCGGGACACGGACCGGGCCCGGGACTTCTACACCACGCTCTTCGGCTGGAGCGTCAACGCCTCCGAGTGGTACACGCAGTGGGGCATCGGCGGGGAGGACTTCGGCGGCATGGCCGACATGGTCGACCGCTTCCCGCCCGAGGTGCCGCCGCACTGGCTGCCGTACTTCGCGGTGGACGACGTGGACGCGACGGCCGCGGTCGCCCAGCAGGCCGGCGGAACCGTCCTCCTGTCACCCATAGCCGTGCCGGACGGGCCCCGCATCTCGGTGCTGCGGGACCCGCAGGGGGCGGCGTTCGGCGTGTACAAGGAAGACGAGGAGGGCTGAGCGGCCGACCGGGCACACCCTCGTGCAGCGGACAACGCGAGCAGCGGCCGGTGCCTGCGCCGAGAGAGCTCGCCGAGCGCGGCCGGCATCGCCGCGAGCCAGTGGGCCTGCTGCGCCCGGCTCCGCTCATGCCTGCGGCCGGCCTCCTCGAACGGGCGCAGCGGGTCCGGCATGCCGTGCCGGGCGAGCCATCGCAGCAGGCTGGGCCGCCGGCGAGGACGGCGTCACCGTCCCGGCCCTCCCAGCGAAGCGCCACACCGTGAGGGGGGACGACGGTGGTCAGGTGCCGTTCGCCTTCATCGGCGAACTCGAAGCGCGCCTCTCCCGGACAGGTGCCGGTCCTCGCGGCGTGAGTGATCCCATCGGGTCCGCAGCTGATGAGCACGTGGATGACGTGGGCTCAGCATGCGGCGCTCATGCCCGCAGCGCGCCCATCCGGCCCTCCAGGCGGGCGAGCAGGTCGGCGAGCAGTGCGGCGAGTTCGCTCTGGCCGTCGGGGGCGAGGACGGACAACACGGCGGTCTCGTAGGCGAGTTGTTCGGGCAGGATGCCGTCCACGAGGTCGCGGCCGGCGTCGGTGAGGCGGACGTGGGCGACCCTGCGGTCCCGGGTGTCGCCGCGCCGCTCGACCAGTCCGCCTTCGGTCAGCTGCTTGAGCCGCTTGGTGACGGCGGCCCCGGAGGAGTAGGTCTCCCGGGCCAGCTCACCCGGGGTCAGCTCGTGGCCGGTGCGGCGCAGTGCGCCGAGCAGGTCGAACTCCGGGCGGCTGAGCCCGGCCCGGCGCAGCGGAGCGTCCTCGGCCTGCTGGAGGAGGGCGGCACAGCGGTTGATCCGGCCGATGACCTCCATGGGCCCGGTGTCCAGTTCGGGGTGGACGGCCCGCCACTGCCGGACGACAGCGGCGACGGTGTCACCCTGCGCCGCACCGCTCCCGGCGGATCCGGGGCCGGCGGCGCTCCCGTCCCGGTCCGGTCGTCCGTTCGGCGCGGTGTCCCCGGCCCCCGCCTGCCCGTCGTCCGCGGTGTTCCGGGCCGTCGGTCGTCCGTTCGTCGGCGTCATGGCCGTGCATCCTCCGTCGTCCTGCCCGTGTCCTGGTCCAGGGGCGCGAGTCCCTGGCGTCGTACCGTCGCGGCGAGCGTACGGTGTCCGGACTGTTCGGCGAGCACGACCCGCTCCTCGGGCAGCGCACGCTGCCACCACTCGCCCAACGCGGCGTCGGCCGTGGCGCGCAGATCGACGAGAGCGGCGGCGAGGGGACGGCGGGCCGCCTCCAGGGCGCGGGGTTCCGGGTGCGGCTCGGCGAGCAGGCGGGCGGCGTGTGCGCGGGCGCGCTCCACCGCGGTGAGCGCGTGCCCGATGCGGTCGCCGGCGCGCCGGTTGGTGACGGCCACGGCCACGACGAAGCCGACCAGCGCGCCGACGAGGGTGTCCGCGACCCGCTCGGTGATGAGCCGGCCGGGGTCCTGGCTGCGGGCGAACTCGGTGACGAGCAGGGCCATCGGAGTGACGCACACGCTGCCGAGCCAGTAGTTGCGGCCGATCAGCGCCTCGGCGCCGAAGTTGAAGGCGAGGCAGAGCAGGACCGGCGCCGCCGGGTGGAGATGGGCGAGCGGGACGACCGCGGCGAAGACGAGGACGCCGACCAGGTTGCCTACGACGCGCTGGACGCCCCGGCTCCAGGTGAGGGTGACGTTGGCCTGGTAGAGGGAGGCCGCGGTGACCAGGGCCCAGTAGGGGCGGCCGACGCCGAGGGCGAGGGAGGCGTATCCGGCGAGGGCGCAGCCGATGGCGGTGCGGGCGGCGAGGGGCGCGAGCGGGGCGAGCCGGTGCCGCAACGGGCAGCGTGGGAGGGCGAGTTCGCTGCCCGCTCCGAGCAGTTCCTCGGCGGCCTCGCGCACGGCGTCGACCCGCGGGATGCTGCCGGTGCCGCGCAGGTCGCGGGCCCAGGCACGCAGCCGTTCGGGGTCGGTGTCGGCGGGAGCGGCGAGGGCGACCTCGGCGCGGACCAGGAGCCGTTCGAGGGCGCGCCGGGTGCGGTCGGGGCGGGCGCCCGTCACCAGCAGGGACTGCCAGGCGGTATGGAGGGCGGCGGCGCTCGCGGCGCGGGCCCCGGCGTGGCCCTCGGCGGTGCCGCGCGTGGCGGCGTACGCGGCGGCCGCGTTCAGGGCCTGCGCGGTGGCACGGCGTTCGGGGCCGTGCGGGCGCAGTAGCCCCGGTGCCATGCCGACCAGCCAGGCCCAGGCGCCCGCCGCCACGGCCAGGCCGACATGGCCGGGGACCTGCCCGAGACTCTGCGGGGCGAACAGGGAGGCCGAGCTGACGAAGGCGAGGACGACGTTGCCGGGCGGGCCGATGCGGGTGGCGTCGCACACTGCCTTCTGCACGGCCGCCATGAGGGCGCCGACGGTGACCAGGACGACGGCATCCGTGGTGAGCGAAGCCGTGACCAGGGCGACGGTGAGCCCGCCGACCATGCCGAGCACCACCCATGCGAGAGCCCTGGCCCGGGCGGCGTAGGGGCGGTTGTGGCCGTAGAGCGCACACAGCGCTCCCGCCATCGTGTACATGGCGAGGTCGAGGCGGCCGAGTGCCAGCAGGGTCAGATGGGGCGGAGCGACCGCGACCACCACGCTCAGCGCGGGCTTGAACCAGATGTCGGAGGGCCGCCCGAGGCGGAGCACACCGGCGAGAGGGAGACGGGCCGCACTGCTCATGCAATTAATTTAGCATGTGTTTTACTAGTGAAACATTCTCCACAACCCTCCCCTCACCTGCCGTGCTCCGGCGAATGCTCCCCGTGTACACCCTTGCGCTCGTATACGCCCCACGTGCCGTGGGCATCGCATACCTCGACCGACCGTCGAGCGTGGAGGTGCGCGTGCACGGACCGGTGCCGGCCGCCTGGCTGCTCGTCGCGCTGTGCACGGCGACCGGGGGCTACTGCCTGCTGCGGATGCGCAGCGCCGTCGAGGAGCAGCGTCGTGCCGCGGGCGGCGAGGCGCTCATGGGGTTCGGCATGGCCGCGATGGCCGTGCCCGCCGCGGTGTTCACCCCGCCGGCGTGGGCGTGGCCGTTGTACGCGGCCGTGTTCGGCGCGGCGGCTCTGTGTGCCGCGTGGTCCGCGCGCAGCGGCCCGCATCATCTGCACCATCTGGTGGGTACGGCGGCGATGGTCTACATGTCCCTCGTCATGGCCGCCTCCCCCGCCGCCCACCACCACGCGCACTCCGGCGCCGGAGTGCCCCTGGTAACGGGTGTCCTCCTGCTCTACTTCGCCGGCTATGTGCTGCTGTCCGGCGCCCGTCTGGTGCCCGCGGCCGCAACGGCGGGCGGGACGGTCTCGCCGGCAGGCGGGTCGGCGGCTCTGCGCTGGGGCGACCGTCCGGAGCTGGCGCGGGCATGCCGGTTGTCGATGGGAATCGGGATGGTCGCGATGCTGCTCACGCTGTGAACCACGGCCGCCCTGCAGCGACTGAAAGGCCGTCAACTGGACCCGCAGCGCAGGCTGCCAACCCTGGCCCGCCACCCGGCGCCGACACCACCCCGCGGGGTGGCTCGCCGACAGTGTCGTCGACGAAGATCGCCGCATGCACCACCAGGCCCCCGACCCGCCGCCCCGCCCGCCGGCCCGTCGCGCCGCGGCCGTCGTGGCCGGCCTGCTCGCCGGGTGTGCCGCGCTGCTGGTGGCGCTCGTCGCAACCCGGTGGCAGCCGCTGACCGCGCTGGACGGCGATGTCGCCCGCACCACGCACCGTTGGGCGGTCCGCGAGCACGGCCTCACGCACGCGTTCCGCATCCTGACGGACTGGGTCTGGGACCCGCTGACCATGCGCCTGGTGTGCGCGGCCGCCGCGCTGTGGCTGGTGTGGCGCCGGGCGGCCTGGTGGACGGCCGTGTGGCTGGCGGTGACCGTCTCCCTGGCCGCGGTCGTGCAGCAGTCCGTGAAGTCCGCTGTCGGCCGGCCCCGCCCGGTCTGGCCGGCAGTGGCCGTGGTGGTGTACGAGTGGCCGCGCAGCGGCCGGGCACCCTCGACGGGCGCGTAGCCGGGCACACTCGGCGCGCCCCTCGAAGGTGTCCGGAGCGCCGTCATCACGCCGGTAGAGTCCGGCGCATGGCTGCCGTGCTCTTCGATTTCTCGGGAACACTCTTCCGCGTCGAGTCCACCGAGTCCTGGCTGCGTGCCGTGCTGCAGGAGACCGGCCTGACGCTGCCCGACCCCGAACTCGCCGACACCGCGAAGGCCTTGGAGGCGGCCGGCGCGCTGCCGGGCGGGGCGAACCCGCTCGAGCTGCCCGAGGACCTCGCCGGTCTGTGGGCGGTACGGGACGAGAGCGCAGAGCTGCACCGGGCGGCCTACACCGGGCTGGCGCGGCGC
Source organism: Streptomyces sp. NPDC031100 (assembly GCF_055570785.1). NCBI lineage: Bacteria > Bacillati > Actinomycetota > Actinomycetes > Kitasatosporales > Streptomycetaceae > Streptomyces > Streptomyces sp. NPDC031100. The sequence continues at coordinate 57,583 of NZ_JBVIGN010000014.1, read as the reverse complement.
GTGCCGCTGCCCGGTCCGGGCCTGTACGACGCACTGTACGAGCGGCACATGTCCCCCGCCGCCTGGTCGCCGTACCCGGACTCCGCCGAGGTGCTGCGCACGCTGCACGAGCGCGGCATCGGCGTCGGGGTGGTCAGCAACATCGGCTGGGACCTGCGCCCGGTCTTCCGCGAGCACGGTCTCGACGCGTACGTGGACGCCTATGCGCTGTCGTACGAACACGGCGTGCAGAAGCCGGACCCGCGGCTGTTCGCGGCTGCCTGCGCGGACCTGGGTGTCGATCCGCGGCAGGCGCTGATGGTCGGTGACAGCAGGCCGGCCGACGGCGGCGCGGCCGCGCTGGGCTGCCGGGTGCACTTCGTGGACCATCTGCCGGTGGCGGATCGCCCCGCTGCACTGCTGCCGGTGCTGGACCTGGTGGGCTGAAGCAACGAGCGCGGAACCGCGCCGTCCGTCTGAGACGATCCCCCGCGTCGCCCCAGACGGACGGCAGCCCTGAATAGGCCCCGCGCAGGGCGGTGCCCCCTGCGGTGAGTATAGTTGGCTGGTAGCCAGTCAACGCAGGAGTTACAGGATGTCCCCGCGCAGCGCCTCGGTCAATGAAGAGTTGCGCCGTCGTTCCAGGGAGCGGCTGCTGCAGGCCGCGGTCGAGCTGGTGGACGAGCACGGATACGAGGCGACCACGCTGGCCGACATCGCGGACCGGGCGGGCTCGGCGCGCGGACTGGTGTCGTACTACTTCCCCGGCAAGCGCCAGTTGGTGCAGTCCGCCGTGCACCGGTTGATGCACCGCACGCTGGAGGAGGCGCTGGAACGCGAGCCGCACACCGAGGACGGCCGGGAGCGGCTGGCCCGGGCCATCGACGCCATCCTGGGCCTCGCCCACGACCGGCCGGTGCTCATGCGGCAGCACATGGCGGGGCTGCTCCAGGCCGAGGGCTTCGTACAGTGCCCGGAACAGCGGCGGCTGTCGGAGCTGCTGAGCGACACGGTCGCCCGGTACGGCTCCGCGGACGTGACCGCCGACTACCCGCTGCTGCGGTCCCTGCTGATGGGGGCGGTGTACGCGGCGCTGGTGCCGGGGGTGCCGATGCCCGTCCCGGTGCTGCGGGCCGAGCTGTTCCAGCGGTACGGGCTCGACTGGGAGCTGGGCGTGCCGCCGGGCAGCGACACGGACGACGGGGCGGGTCGGGGGCGGGATCTGGCGCGGTTCTTCGCAACAGAGGAGCGGGACGGGTAGCGGGTACCGGGCCGGCCGGCGCTCGGCTCCCTTTCACCGGCTGTCACCGTCTGGCGTGACGAGGGGCCAGGAATCCGGCGTCCCGCGCCTGCGCGATCAGCCAGAGGGAGCGCCGGCGGCTGTGCCCCGTCGCGCACATCACGGCGAGCACCGGGTCCGTGCCCTCCTCCTGGGCCGCGCGGTATTCCCGGGCGGCCAGCCGGCACCCCTCGATGCCCCGCGGCCAGTCGGGGCGGGCGCGCCGCCCTCCCGCGTGGCCGGCATCCTGCCGCGCCCAGTCGCCTCCGTGCTCCCCGGAACCTTCGCCGGAGCCCTCGGCCGCGAGCCCGCACGCCTCCAGCAGCGGATCCTCGATCCAGTCGGCGAGCACGGTCAGGTCGGCGAGGGAGAGGGCGGGCTGCGCCTTGACGTCCTCGATGGACACGTATCCCCCGGTCACCACGGCCACGGCGTCGACGTGCGCCCCGTCGGGGAAGGCCAGCCGGACGTTGACCCAGGACGTGACGCCCCCATGCCCCTGCACCTTCCAGGCGGGCCACACGGACACCGCGCCGTCGTGCACACACCGATCGGAAAGATGAAGAAAGGATGCTTCTAGCACACACGCAACGTAACCTCATGATCACACTCCATACGGGGGGACACGCGTCCGCGTCACCCCGCCGGACCCTGCCGTCGCGCGTCCGGCGGTGCCATGCTGGAGCCGTCCGCACACTCTCCTCCTGCGAGTCTGTCGAGCAAGGAGTACCGCCGTGCTGCGAGTCGCCGTCGTCGGATCCGGGCCGAGCGGGTGCTACACCGCCCAGACCCTGGTCCAGCTCGATCCCGAGGTGCGGGTGGACGTGCTGGACCGGCTGCCGTGCCCGTACGGCCTGGTGCGCTACGGCGTCGCCCCGGACCACGAGAAGATCAAGTCCCTGCAGGGCAGCCTGCGCACGGTGCTGGAGCACGACCGGGTGCGCTTCCTCGGCGGGGTCCGGGTGGACGGGCCCGGCGGGCTGCCCGTGGCACGGCTGCGGACGCTGTACCACGCGGTCGTGTACTGCGTGGGCGCGGCCGCCGACCGCCACCTCGGGATCCCCGGCGAGGAGCTGCCGGGCAGCTGGTCGGCGACCGAGTTCGTGTCCTGGTACAGCGCGCATCCGGACGCGGCCGACGCGGGGTTCGTGCGCGACGTCCGGTCGGCGGTGGTCATCGGCGTGGGCAATGTGGCTGTGGACGTCACCCGGATGCTGGTGCGGGGCGCCGGTGAGCTGCGTCCGACGGACATGCCGCAGGCGGCGCTGGACACGCTGGCCGCGAGTGGGGTCGCCCTGGTCCACATGGTCGGCCGGCGCGGCCCCTCGCAGGCCCGTTTCACGACCAAGGAGCTGCGTGAGCTGGGCGGCCTGCCCGGCACCGAAGTGACCGTGGATCCGGCCGAGTTGGCACTGGATCCGGAGTATGCCGATCCCTCCGCACTGCCCGCCGTGCAGCGCCGCAACGTGGAGGCGCTGCGCGGCTGGGCGGACGCCCCGCCTCGGCAGGCCGCCCGCCGGATCCGGCTGCGGTTCTTCCTGCGGCCGGTGGAACTGCTCGAGAGTGGGGGAGGCCGGGTGGGCGCCGTGCGCTTCGAGCGGACGGCACCGGACGGGCACGGCGGCGTGACGGGCACCGGCCGGTACGAGGACGTGGCGGCGCAGTTGGTGCTGCGCTCGGTGGGCTATCGCGGAGTGCCGCTGGAGGGGCTGCCGTTCGACGTGGCGACCGGCACCGTGCCGCACCGGGAGGGCCGCGTCCTGCGCGACGGTGTCGTCTCGCCGGGCGAGTACGTGGCCGGATGGATCAAGCGGGGCCCGACGGGAGTCATCGGCACCAACCGGCCGTGCGCCAAGGAGACGGCGACCTCCCTGCTCGCGGACGCGCCCGTGCTCCTGCGCGAGGAGGTGCCGGAGGACCCGCTGCCGGCACTGCGCGCGGCGGGCATCGAACCGGTGCCGTGGACGGGCTGGCAGGCGATCGAGCGCGCCGAGGCCGCGCTGGGGGCGCAACTCGGCCGGGGCGTGGTCAAACTTGACGACTGGGACAGGCTGCTGGGGGCGGCGCGATCGGCGTAGCGGGGTCGGCGGCTGCCGGGCGGGCATGACACACAGCGGCAACACCCTCGCAATCAACAAACTGTTCAAGAACCTTACGGTCTCGTGCTGTTCGGATGTCACTGCCCACCCGCCGCTCTGGAGTCCCCATGGCCACGACCGCAGAAGTGCACCCCGTCGACGAGATACCACCGGCACGGCAGCTGGCGGCCTTCGGCCTGCAGCACGTGCTCGCGATGTACGCGGGTGCCGTCGCGGTGCCGCTGATCGTGGGCGGTGCGATGAGGCTGTCGCCCGCGGACCTGGCGTATCTGATCACCGCCGATCTGCTGGTGTGCGGCATCGCCACGCTGATCCAGTGCATCGGGTTCTGGCGGTTCGGCGTCCGGCTGCCGATCATGCAGGGCTGCACGTTCGCGGCCGTGTCGCCGATGGTGCTCATCGGGACGACGGGCGGCGGACTGCCCGCGATCTACGGCTCGGTGATCGTCGCGGGCCTCGCGATCGTGCTGCTCGCGCCGGTCTTCGGCCGGCTGCTGCGCTTCTTCCCGCCACTGGTCACCGGCACGGTGATCCTGATCATCGGCGTCTCGCTGCTGCCGGTCGCGGGCAACTGGGCCGCGGGCGGTTCCGGCACGAAGGACTTCGGCGAGCCGAAGAACCTGGCGCTGGCGGCCTTCGTACTGGCGGTCGTGCTCGGCGTGCAGCGGTTCGCGCCGGTTTTCCTCAGCCGGATCGCGGTGCTGACCGGCATCGCGGTGGGCCTGGCGGTGGCCGTGCCCTTCGGGTTCACCGACTTCAGCGGGGTCGGGGACGCGGACTGGGTGGGCATCAGCACGCCGTTCCACTTCGGGGCTCCGACGTTCAAGGCGTCCGCGATCGCGTCCATGCTGGTGGTGGCCCTCGTGACGATGACCGAGACGACCGGTGACCTGATCGCGGTCGGCGAGATGACCGGCCGCAGGGTCGAGCCGCGCTCGCTGGCCGACGGACTGCGCGCGGACGGGCTGTCGACCGTCCTCGGCGGGGTGTTCAACACCTTCCCGTACACGGCGTACGCGCAGAACGTAGGACTGGTCGGGATGACCCGGGTGCGCAGCCGCTGGGTGGTCGCGGCGGCCGGCGGCATCCTCGTCCTGCTGGGTCTGCTGCCCAAGCTGGGCGCGGTGGTCGCGGCGATCCCCGCGCCGGTGCTCGGCGGAGCGGGCCTGGTGATGTTCGGGACGGTGGCGGCGAGCGGGCTGCGGACGCTGGCCCGCGTCGACTTCCAGGGCAACAACAACCTGACGGTGGTGGCCGTTTCGGTGGCGGTCGGCATGCTGCCGGTGGGCGTGCCCACGGTCTACGCGAGGTTCCCGGACTGGTTCCAGACGGTGATGAACAGCGGAATCAGCGCGGGCTGCCTGACGGCGGTCGCCCTGAACCTGCTGTTCAACCACCTTCCTGCGAAGGCGGGTTCGGACACCTTCGACGCCACGGAGGTTGCCGGGCAAACAGCGCCCCGCACGCAGTGAACCGACGGACGCTCAGACTCCGGAGCCATACCACCGGCCGGTCCGGAGGCCGCGTGTGAAGTTGTCATCCCCGACCTCATCCGGTCCTGGCGCCGGGTCGTGCGCGAGGCGAGGGCGGTCCGTCGCAGCGCTCCCGTCCCCCCGACGCGGCCAGCTCCTCCTGATAGGCCGCGTAGGCCGTGCGCAGGGCCTCGCCAGGCCAGTCCGCAGGCAGGAGCGCGGGCGGGAGGACAGGGTCGGTGAGCAGGTGGCGTACGGCCGCGGCGAAGGCGGTGAGACGGTCGGCCGGCGAGCGGGCGCCTGCCGCGTGGGCGAGCAGGGTCCGCGCGGTGGCGGCCCAGGCGTCCAGCGGCCACAGGCGGGCCGCCAGCTCGTGCGGGGAGCCGTCGGGGCGGGCGGTGTACGAGAGGGCCACGCGCGCGAGGTCGCCGGGCAGGGACCGGCCCAGGTTGGCCGGGCGCAGCCACACGCCCTCGCGGAGTTCGGCCAGGCGCAGGGCGGCCAACCGGGCGCGCAGGTCGGCGCGTTCGGCGGGGCCGCGGCCGGTCACCGTGATCACCACCATCTCCCAGTCGCCGTCCCACGCGCGCGTGCGCGGATGCAGCGCCTCGTCCTGGCGGCGCTGGCGGGCCAGCAGCCGGTCGCTGAGCCCGTAGACGGCGTCCGTGCGGCGCAGGTCCCCGGCGGCCGTCATCCGGCTCAGCGCGGCCCGGAGCGTGGAACCGCCGACGCCGAACGGCTCCACCAACCGGACCAGGTCCTTCACCGGCAGCTCGGGCGGATGCGCGCCGAGGAGCAGGCTCAGCACGACCGACCGCGCGGACAGCGGCCGCAGCCCGGCGGCCTCACCTGCCTCTGCTGACACGTTCATGCGCATGGGCACGTACTGTACGTGCGCCTCCTTGTTGCATCATTGCTACAGCCGCACGGAGAGTGCAACATGGCCTGCATGGTCTCGAATCCCGTGCAGTCGCCGCCGCAGCCGCAGTACGCCACCCACGACGTCACCAACCAGGCCCCGCCCCTGCCTCCGTACGACGCCTCCGACGACCCGGCCCTGCTGGAAGGGCTGCGCCGGGAGGGCGCCGGGTGGGCCGAGGACGACATCCGGCAGCTGGGGCTGCGGGCCGGCAGCGCGGAGGCCCAGGAGTGGGGCGAACAGGCGAACCGGCACGAGCCGGAGCTGCGCACCCACGACCGCTACGGCCACCGGATCGACGAGGTCGACTTCCACCCCAGCTGGCACCATCTGATGCGGACCGCGGTCGCCGAGGGCCTGGCCGGCGCCCCGTGGGCCGACGACCGGACCGGCGCCCATGTGGCCCGTACCGCGGGCGGACTGGTGTGGGGGCACACGGAGGCCGGGCACGGCTGTCCGACGTCGATGACATACGCCGCCGTCCCCGCGCTGCGCACCCAGCCGGACCTGGCCAAGATCTATGAACCCCTGCTGACCAGCCGCGTGTACGACCCGGAGCTTCGCGTCCCCACCGAGAAGCCCGGGCTGCTCGCCGGGATGGGCATGACCGAGAAGCAGGGCGGCTCGGACGTCCGCACCAACACCACCACGGCCACACCCACCGGTGAGCCGGGCGTGTACACGCTGCGGGGCCACAAGTGGTTCACGTCGGCGCCGATGTGCGACGTGTTCCTGGTGCTGGCGCAGGCTCCGGGCGGTCTGTCCTGCTTCCTGGTGCCACGGATCCTGCCGGACGGCAGCCGCAACACCTTCCGCATCCAGCGGCTGAAGGACAAGCTCGGCAACCGGTCCAACGCCTCCTCCGAGCCGGAGTTCGACCGGACGGTGGCCTGGCTGGTCGGCCCGGAGGGGCGGGGCGTGAAGACCATCATCGAGATGGTCAACTGCACCCGTCTGGACTGCGTGATGTCCTCGGCGACCCTGATGCGCAAGACGCTCGTCGAGGCGGGCCACCACTCCCGCCACCGCAGCGCGTTCGGTGCCCGGCTGTTCGACCAGCCCCTGATGCGCAACGTCCTGGCCGACCTGGCGCTGGAGTCGGAGGCCGCCACGACCCTCACGCTGCGGCTGGCCGGGGCGGCGGACCGGGCGGTGCGCGGGGATGCCGGGGAGCGGGCGCTCCGGCGGATCGCCACCGCCGTCGGCAAGTACTGGGTCACCAAGCGGGGCCCGGCGTTCACCGCGGAGGCCCTGGAGTGCCTGGGCGGCAACGGGTACGTCGAGGAGTCCGGCATGCCCCGCCACTACCGGGAGGCTCCACTGCTGTCGATCTGGGAGGGCTCCGGGAACGTCAACGCGCTCGATGTGCTGCGGGCCCTGGGTCGCGAACCGGACACCGCCGAGGCGCTGTTCGCCGAACTCGCCCTCGCGCACGGGGCCGACGCACGGCTGGACGCGGCCGTGGCCGGGCTGAAGGCGCAGTTGGCCGAGACCGACCAGGTGGGGGCCCGCCGGCTGGTCGAGCGGATGGCCCTCGCCCTGCAGGCGTCGCTGCTGGTCCGGCACGCCCCGCACCCGGTCTCGGACGCCTTCTGCGCGAGCCGGCTGGGCGGCGACTGGGGGCACGCGTTCGGCACGCTGCCCGCCGGCACCGACCTGGACGCGATCCTGGAGCGGGCCCTGCCCGTCCGGAACTGATCCCCCGCACCGGCCACCGGGCCGGATCCCGCCCGGTGGCCGGTGAGAGCCGACGGATCGCACACAGTCAGCGCCCGGTTCCGCTTCGTTGTCAGTGGCGTGGTGCAGACTCGCGATCAGGTGGCACTCGTCTGGGGAGGACAACGTGTTCACGGGGATCGACGAGGTCGACTGGGCCTCGCTGCACCACGCGCGCGGCAGCGCGGAGGAGGTGCCCGGATGGCTCCGGGGACTGGCCTCCGCGGACGCCGCCGAGCGACAGACCGCGCTCGACGGCATGTACGGCACGGTGCACCACCAGGGGAACGTGTACGACTCGACGCTCGCCTGCGTGCCCTTCCTGTGCGCGCTCGCGGCCCGCGAGGCGGTGCCGGACCGGGGCTGCATCGTCGAACTGCTGGTCAGCATCGGGGCGGAGAGCGGGGACGCCCGCGCGCGTGAGGCGGTGTGCGCGGGCTCCGAGGTGTTCGTCTCCCTCCTCGGGGACTCGGACGCGGCAGTGCGCCGGGCGGCGGCAGGCGCCGTCGTCCGCTTCCTCGACGCCCCGGCCCGCGTCCCGGACCTGTTACGGGGGCGGATACCGGTCGAGCGTGACGGCCGGGTCCTGCTCGCGCTCACGGAGGCCCTCGGCCTGTTCGTCCGCAGGCACCCGGCGCAGGCGGCCGCTGCGGTGGACCTGTTGAACGCGCAGAGCGCCCCGCCCTACGACCCGGGGCTGCGGCTGGCCGCCCTCGGCCAGCTCGCGCTCGCCGTCCCCGAGCGGCTCCCGGCCGACCTGGTGCCGACCGCCGTCCGGCTGCTGCGGGACAGATCCGCGCGCCGCGCGGACGTCCAGGAGCAGCCGGGGAACGACACCCTGGTGGGGCGGATACGACGGCTGCGCCCCTCGGACGAGGAGGGCGCCCAGCTGCTGCGCACCCTGCACACGGCGCTCGGTGACCGGACCGGGGAGCGGATCGCCCTGCTCACCGGGCAGTTGAGCAGCCCGGACCCGATCGACCGGTGCAATGCCGTGTGCATGGCGGCGGCGCTGTTCCGCGGCTGGCGCGCCGACGTGGCCGAGCCGGTAGCCCTGATCGGCGCCCAGCTGGACACGGACCAGGATCGGTTGCGGGAAACGGCCGTCTCGGTCCTGACGGAGCTGTTCGGGCTGGCCGCGCCCGCCGCGGACGACCTCCACGCCCTGGTCACCGCCCGGCCCGAGCTGTGGACCCACCGCTGGGAACGCGGCTCGCCGAGCCTGGGCGGCCCGCTGAAGGCCCTGGCCAGGAGCGGCGATCCGCGGGCGGTCCCGTTCCTGGCCCAGCTCCTGGCGAGCCCGGTCCTGCCCGGCGGCCTGGGGCAGGAGATCGCACGCCTGGGCCGGGCCGCGGCTCCCCTCGCCCCTGCGTTGCGGCACCGGCTGGCCCGGATCCCGCTGGACTCCCCGGCCGCCGACACCCTGGCCGCTCCCCTGCTGACGGCGCTCGGGGCCATCGGCGACCGGGAGGCGGTTCCGGAGATACTGCGCCTGCTGTCCGGTGCACCGGACGGTCTCGGGGCACGGGAGAGACTCGCCGGTCAGGTCGTCCGGACCCTGGACGACCTCGGAGCCGCCGCGCAGGCGGCACCGGTGCTCGGAGACCTGCTGCACACCCGGCACGCGGCCGCGGCGGCGGGCGCCCTGTGGTCGGCGGACGGTGCTGCCGCGGCCGTACTGCCCGTCCTCCTGCGGGAGTTGACGCAGGGCGAGCCGGGAAGCCGCCGACTGGCCGCGCGGCAGCTGGGCAGGCTGGGTCCGGCGGCCCGCGCGGCCCTGCCCGAGCTGCGCCGGACGGCCGCTTCGGGGCAGGTCCGGCAGCGGGTGTCGGCCGCGTGCGCGCTGTGGCACATCGGCCGGGATCCGGGACCCGTGCTGCCGGTGTTCCGGGCCGCCTGGTCGGAGAACCCCTGCACCCGCGGCCCGATCACCCGGTGCCTCGCCGCCTTGGGCCCGGCGGCCGCACCGCTGCGCGACCTGGTGGCGGCGGAACTGGCCGCGCCCCGACGCCACACGGCCCGCGCGGGCGGCTGGGGCGGCCATGACATCGCTGATGACGAGGCGTTGCTCACCGCCTGCAGGGAGGTGCTGACGGGGCTGTAGAGGCGCGCCTGCAGGGGGCTGGCGGCGCTGTAGAGGCGCGCCGGTGTAGCGCCCCCTCACGCCCCTCACCATCGCATCCGGCCCCACTGCGGCGCCAGCCGGGCCCAGTCCGCGACCCAGCGGTTCAGCGGCGGCGCTCCAGGCGGCCGCGGAGAACACGGCCGCCGACGAACGGGACGGCGGCGGCGCTCACTCCGACCAGGCTGCCGATCAACCTGGCGCCGAAGGCAGCCTCGGCGGCGGACGAGGCGTCGCTCGGCACCTGCAAGGAAGTGCTGGCGGCGCTGTGGACGCGCGCCGGCAGGAAGGTGCTGCCGGGGCTGTAGAGACCCGCCGGGACGCAGGGCCCCTCACCATCGCATCCGGCTCCACTGCGGCCCCAACCGGGCCCACTCCGCGTCCCAGCGGTCCATGCGGCGACGCTCCAGGCGGCCGCGGAGAACACGGCCGCCGACCAACGGGATCGCAGCCGCGCTCACTCCGACCAGAGCGCCTATCAACGTGGCGCGGAAGGTGGCCTCGGCGGCGGTGGTGGGGCGGGTGACCAGGTGGCCCTGCGGATCGGTCCAGACGGTGACAGGGGTCCCGGCCTTGCTGCCCGGCGCGACCCGGGCCTGGCCGGTGTGGGCCGAGCCGTCGGCGACCGTCCAGCGGACCTCGGCCCAGACCCGTTCGCCGCCGGCGCCTGCCGGGGCGGACCTTCCGGGTGCCTGCACGACGACGCGGGCGACGGCGGGATGCCAGTCGGCGCGTTCCCGGGCCAGTCCGTGCTCCACCGACCGGGCGGCCGCGAGACCGGCCAGCACCCCCGCCAGGACGGTCAGCAGCCAGACGGCGAGGACCACCCAGGCCTCCACCACGTCGGCCCGGCGCCTGAGCGGGTTGCGCCGCCAGCGCCACAGCCACACCTTGGGACCACGGAACGCCTTCAAAGGCATCCTCCTCACGAGCGCACCGACAGGCCGGACCGCCCTCCCATACGGGCAGGGCCGCCCCCTTGCTCACGACGAGTCGTCTCCCCGACGGTCGCACGAGACACCCCCCTCGCGCAGGCACATGCCGCAACGGGCCACGCCGATCTCCGTGACAAGCCGACGCCACCGCCATGACCTGCGGCGACACGGCTTTCGGTGCCGACTGTCAGTGGCGGGGTGCAGACTGGCCGGTATCTGACGACTACCTGGACAAAGACGTCCCGGAGGTGATCGGCATGACCGAGGTTCTGCTCGCCGTGGGTACCCGCAAGGGCCTGTTCATCGGGCGGCGGCGGGGTGGCACCTGGAAGTTCGACGACAGCCCCTACTTCAACGCGCAGGCCGTCTACTCGGTCGCCATCGACACCCGCGGCGACACCCCGCGACTGCTCGCGGGCGGCGACAGCGCGCACTGGGGCCCGTCGGTGTTCCACTCCGACGACCTGGGCCGCACCTGGACCGAACCGGCCCGGCCCGCCGTCAAGTTCCCCAAGGACACCGGCGCTTCGCTGGAGCGGGTCTGGCAGCTGCACCCGGCCGCCGCCGAGCCGGACGTGGTGTATGCGGGCACGGAACCGGCCGCGCTGTACCGCTCGGAGGACCGCGGGGAGAGCTTCGAGCTGGTGCGTCCCCTGTGGGAGCACCCGACCCGCTCCCAGTGGGTTCCGGGCGGCGGCGGTGAGGGCCTGCACACGGTGCTCACCGACGCGCGCGACCCTCAGGCGGTGACCGTGGCGGTCTCCACCGCCGGGGTGTTCCGCACCCAGGACGGCGGGGCGCACTGGGAGCCGTCCAACTCCGGTGTCTCCGCGGTGTTCCTGCCGGATCCGAACCCGGAGTTCGGCCAGTGCGTGCACAAGATCGCCCGGGACGCGGTCGACCCGGACCGGCTCTACCTGCAGAACCACTGGGGCGTGTACCGCAGCGACGACGCGGGCGCGCACTGGACCGACATCGGCGCCGGCCTGCCGTCGACGTTCGGCTTCGCGGTCGCCGCCCATCCGCACCGCGGTGACACGGCGTACGTCTTCCCGATCAACGCCGACGCCGACCGGGTGCCCGCGGACCACCGCTGCCGGGTCTTCCGCACAGCCGACGCGGGCAAGACCTGGGAGCCGCTGTCGAGAGGGCTGCCCGCGGAGGACCACTACGGCACCGTGCTGCGCGACGCGCTGCGTACGGACGACGCGAACCCGGCCGGGGTCTACTTCGGCAACCGCAACGGCGAGGTGTTCGCCTCCGCGGACGACGGCGACAGCTGGCAGCAGCTGGGCTCCCATCTGCCGGACGTGCTGTGCGTACGGGCGGCGGTGATCGGTTGAGGGTCCCGGGTCCACAGGTCTTGGCCACAGGTCGATCTCCGTGTTGCCCGCGGCAGTAGGGGTGGCGCCCGTGGCACCACGACCGTTGCATGAAATCGTCGCAGTGGGCTGGGCGAAGGCCCTGGACCCCGTGGCCGGACGGATCGCCGAGACGAGCGACTTCCTGCGCTCGGAGATCGCCGAGGGGCGCACCTACCTTCCGGCCGGCCCGAATGTTCTGCCGCGAGCCGGGCCCTGCCCGGCCATCAAGGAATGCCACCCCGCACACGCACGCCGACGCGGAACTCCTGCTCAACGAGGCCGGACAACGGATGCTGACGGAACTGAGCGGAGTCGGCGGGCGGCGCAATGGAACGCCACGAACATGCCGGGCAGGCCACCCCAGCAGCCGAACCCGGAGGGAGCGGGCGGCCACCGGTCTTGTGCCTCGGACCGGCAGCCGCTCGGCCCTGATGGGCTAGTGCGCTCCGATGGTGGTCCTCGGGCTCTGTACGTCGCCGTAGTACCTGCCGTTCAGCCAGAAACCGGTGGAGACCACGTAGGTGCCCGCCGGCGCATTCCAGTATTCGCTGTACCCGGCCCCTCCTCCACCGGTCCCCGCCGTGGTGGAGCCCTGGCCGGTGGAGACCCCGGAACCGCAGCCGAAGTCGTGAGCCCAGCCGCCGGTGTTGACGTTGATCGCGTGCGCGCAGTACCACACGCCGGTGCCGGAGTAGTTCTGGAACGGGATCGTGGCGGACATGGTGTATCCGTTGTTCTCGACCCAGTAACAGGAGTCGATCGAGATGTTGTTGGTGACGTACGCGTAGTTGCCTGTAGTCCATGACCGGCACGCATGTGCGCTGTATGCCGGGGAGACGACGTGGGTGCTGGACGACGGGGTGGCGGCATGGGCGCCGGACGCCGTGAGCAGGCTGCCGGCCAGAGAGGCCGCAACGGCTGCCGAGACGGTGAGTGCCTTCTTGAGACTCATAGATACCTTCCAGTGTCGACGCTTTCGCGTAGTTCGCGAGAGCAATGAGCGTGAGCCTCGTTCCTCATCCGGCGCGTTCCTGCGTCGGTGACGAACTTCGGCTCAGATCGGCCGTGCTGCCCCGGCTGGGAGTGGCCGCTTGGCCGGTGAGAAGCTGCGGTCCCACCAACCCGTCGGTCAGCCATGGGCCTGGGCCACTCCGGCGGAGGTGACAGTGGCGACGGCCATCGTCGCGGCCACCACTGCTGCCTTGACCGAACGTTTCATTGCTGTTCCTTTCGTTGCGCGGGAATGGCTGAGTGACCCACCGTGACGCTATGGACACGGGTCCGTCGGCCGTCCTAGATTCGTCCTAGTGCCAGGTCAGGCAGGGGATCGGCGCTGATCGTGAAGTGCTGGGGGGAGCATGAGATTTGGCGTGCTGGGGCCGTTACACGCCCAGATCACGGGACACGAGGTCCGATTAGCCGGACCGCGGCAGGCCAAGATGCTGGCCGCGCTTCTGGTCGACGCCAACAACCTCGTCGCCATGGAACGGCTCGTCGCCGTGATGTGGGACGGGAAAGCACCCGCCACCGCGGTCCGTCAGGTCCAGGACGCTCTCTCCGGGCTGCGCCGCAACCTCGCCGCGTGCGGAGCACCCGGCTCCTTGATCAGCACGCGCCGCGGCGGCTACCAGATCCACCTAGCGCCGGATCAGCTCGACCTACTGGAGTTCGACCACGAGCGGCACCTCGCCGAACGGCACACGGCCCCGTTCGAGACGGCTGTCGCGCTGCGGCGGGCGCTGACCTGCTGGCGCGGTAACGCCCTGGTCGACATCTCCAGCCGGGTCCTGGAGCTCGATGCGGCACGGCTGAACGAGAAGCGCGCGGCCACGCACAAACTGTGCCTGAGCATCGAACTCGGCCTGGGGCGTCATCGTGAGGTCATCGAGGAGCTGACCGCCCTGCTCCGCGAGCACCCCTACGACGAGCAGGTCGCCGAACACTTGATGGTCGCCCTCTACCGGTGCGGGCGACAAGGCGAGGCGCTGGAGGCGTACGAGCGGCTGCGCCGGACACTCGCAGGCGAACTCGGCGTCGACCCCACCCCGCCGATCCAGGCGCTGCATCTGCGCATCCTGGCCGCCGATCCCGCCCTGGCGGCTCCGGTCCCGGCGAGCGGTCCCCCGGATACACGACCGGAGAGTCCGGGCACGGCGGCCACCGAACCGGTCATGGCGATGCCGGTGCGTCAACTGCCGCTCGATGTACCCGACTTCGTGGGCCGGGCCGACGTGCTGGCCGAGGTCGCCCGATTACTCGACGGGTCGGCGCCGCACCGGGCCCCGGTGGCCGTCATCGTGGGCGGTCCCGGTGTCGGCAAGTCCTCTCTGGTGACGCACGCCGCTCGGCTGGCGAGCGCCACGTTCCCCGACGGCCAGCTCTACCTCAACCTCGCCGGGACATCGGACGAGCCGCGGGACCCGGCGCAGATGCTGGCCGAGGCGCTGCGCGCACTCTCGATCGCCGGCAGCGCGGTCCCGAACGGCCTGTCCGAGCGGGCCGCGCTCTACCGGTCGTTGCTGGCGGACCGCCGGATGCTGGTCGTGCTGGACGATGCCGGTCATGCCGACCAGGTGCTGCCATTGCTGCCCGGGGCCGACGGCTGTGCCGTGTTGATCACCAGCCGCGCTCTGCTGACGCAACTTCCCGGCGTCCGGCACATCGACCTGGACGTGCTGAGCCCGGCAGAGGCGAGGGAGTTGTTCACCGGCATCGTCGGGCGGCGGCGGGTCGAGCAGGAACCGGCGGAGGCCGACGCGATCCTCGACTGCTGCGGCAACCTGCCGCTGGCGATCCGGATCGCCGGCGCCAAGCTCACCGGCCGCCCGGCGTGGTCGCTGCGGGTGCTGCGGGAACGGATCGAAGATGAGTCCCGGCGGCTGGCCGAGCTGAGGATCGGGGATCTCAGCGTACGAGCCAGCGTCGAACTGAGCTTGCGGCTGCTGCCGGCCGACGCGGTGCGCGCACTGAGCCTGCTGGGCCTGCTCGGCCCCTACACTCTGCCCGGCTGGGTGGTCGGCCCGCTGCTGGACCACTTCGACGCCGAGGAGGTGCTGGACACCCTCGTCGACGCCAGCCTGGTGCGGCTCACCGCCACCGACGCCATCGGCCAGCCGCGCTACCGGCTGCACGACCTGATCAGGACCTGTGCCGTGGAGATCGCCGCGCAGCTTCCGGCGGCGGACAAGCGGGACGCGATCGTCCGGGTCCTGTCCGCCTGGCTCGATCTGGCCGGGCGCGGCACCGATCGGCTGCCGGCCGGGCTGCTGGCCGCCGCGCCCGGTTCGGCGCCGCGCCTGTCGCTGCCCGACACGGTCGTGGACCGGCTGATGGCCGACCCGGTCGGCTGGTTCGACGCGGAACGCGACACCCTGCTCGGCGCGGTGAAACTGGCCGTGGACTGGGGACTGGACGAAATGGCCTGGGAGCTGGCGGCCGGCCCGGCGACCTACTACGACCACCGGTGCCTGTATCAGGACTGGGAGCACGGGCACCGGCTCGCCTTGGACGCTGCCGAGGCCGCCGGCAACATGCGCGGCGCATCGGTGCTGCTGCGCGGTCTTGGCCAGCTGCACATCTACCGAGACGAGTTCGACGCGGCGACCCGTGCCCTGCAGTCCTCCCTCGGACTGTGCCAGGACGGCCAGGACAAGCGCGGCGAGGCGCTGTCATTGGCGATGCTGAGTACGATCAGCCGGGTGCAGGGCCGTTACGACGAAGCCGCCGATCGTACCGAGCAGGCGCTGGCCATCGCGGTCGGTGAGGGGGACCGGCACCTCGAAGCGCAGCTGTCGTGCTCGATGGCCGTGATGCGGCTCATGCAGGGCGAACTCGACGAGGCCGGGTCCTGGTTCAGCGAAGCCTTGCGCCAGGCCAGGGCGCTCGACGACGGGCATCGGGTGGCGGTCGTGCTGCGACGGTTCAGCCGGCTGCACGATCGGCGCGGTGATCCGGACGAGGCGCTGCGCTGCCTGTGGCAGGCGTTGGCCACCTTCGAGGAACTGGCCGACGAGCGGTGCGCCGCGTACACGCTGCTGGAAGTCGGCCGCGTCTACGCCGGCCGGCACGACCGGGACCGGGCGAGCCCGGCATTGGAGCGCGCGGCGGACCTGTTCCACCGGCACGGCGACCGCCACGACGAGGCCGCGTGCTGGCAACTGATCGGCGACCTGGACGCCGCCGCCGGCTTCCACGACCTGGCGCGCCGGCACCGCGAGCGGGCGCAGCGGCTATGGCAGACCATCGGTGACATGCACCTGACTAAGGCGGCAGCGCCACCATCGTCGCCGTGACCTGGCTGGGTTCGCCTGCCATCTCGCGTGCGCTGCCCGAGGCCACGGGTGTCTACGTGGACAACCAGACCACACGGCTCCTGCTGCGCGCCGTTGCCGATGGGACGCTTATCGCCTCTGCGGGTGCCGATACATCATCCGGCCTCGTCACGCGGCATGGTCTTGAAAGCCCGTCGGGCCGGCCCGAGGGCGACCGGATACAGTGCGCGAGACGGCAGCCTGGTTGGAGAGGGGAAGCGTGACCGACACCAGTAATGCCAGACCCGCTGACAGTGAAGCGCAAGCTCCGCGGCAGAGCCGACTGCACCGCCTGATGCGCTACATCCCCCTGATCGCCCCCGTCCTGCTGTGGGCCGTGCCCTGCTGGGTGCTCCTGTACACCGGCCAGCACTGGCCGCTGCCCGTCACGCTGGTCGGCACCGCCCTGTTCGTCCTCGGCCTCGTCGGTATGCCGCTCGCGATGGTGCGCGGCCACGGCCGGCGTCAGCAGGACCGGGCGGCGATCATCGGTGACACCCTGCTGGGCACCAGTTGGGTCCTGTTCACCTGGTCCGTCCTGCTCGGCGCCGTGCTGCGGCTCGCCCTGACCGTGTCCGGCGTCGGCGAGAGTCAGGACCGGGCCCGAATCGTCACGTGGGCCGTCCTCGGCGTAACCGCCGTACTGCTCGCCTGGGGGTACGCCGAGGCCCGCCGCGTGCCACGCGTGCGCCGACTCGACGTGCAACTCCCCCGGCTGGGTGCCGGGCTGGACGGCACCCGCGTCGTCCTCATCACCGACACCCACTACGGCCCACTCGATCGCGCCCGCTGGTCGGCACAGGTGTGCGAGACGGTGAACACCCTGGAAGCCGACCTGGTCTGCCACACCGGCGACATCGCGGACGGCACGGCCGAACGCCGCCGCGCCCAGGCCGCCCCACTCGGTACCGTGCGGGCCACCCGGGCCCGTGTATACGTCACCGGCAACCACGAGTACTACAGCGAGGCCCAGGGCTGGGTCGACCTGATGGACGAGCTGGGCTGGGAGCCGCTGCGCAACCGCCATCTGCTGCTCGAACGCGGAGGCGACACCCTCGTGGTCGCCGGCGTGGATGACGTCACCGCCGAGTCCTCCGGCCTGGCAGGCCACCGCGCCCATCTCGCCGGAGCCCTGGACGGCGCCGACCCCGACCTCCCCGTCCTGCTCCTGGCCCACCAGCCCAAGTTCATCGAGCGGGCGGCAGCCGCCGGCATCGACCTCCAACTCTCCGGCCACACCCACGGCGGCCAGATCTGGCCCTTCCACCACCTGGTCCGCATCGACCAGCCCGCCCTCGCCGGCCTCAGCCACCACGGCCCCCGCACCCTCCTCTACACCAGCCGCGGCACCGGCTTCTGGGGCCCGCCGTTCCGTGTCTTCGCCCCCAGCGAGATCACCCTGCTCGTGCTCCGCTCCCCGCACCAGCCCACCGCGCCGTAACACTGGGCGGCGCGGGACGCCTGTACCACCAGCAGATCAAGAACCTCCTGGTACTTGGCCATGAAAGCTCGGACGCAGCGGGTGCCGTGGCCTACGGGAGTCGCCAGTCCACCGGCTGCGCACCCTGCCGCAGCAGCAGATCGTTGGCCCGGCTGAACGGACGCGAGCCGAAGAATCCGCGGTCGGCCGACATCGGCGAGGGGTGCGCGGACTCAATCGCCGGAAGATCCCCCAGCAGCGGCCGCAGATTGCGCGCGTCACGCCCCCACAAGATGGATACCAGCGGCTTGCCGCGCCCGGCGAGGGCCCGGATCGCCTGCTCGGTGACCTCCTCCCAGCCCTTGCCACGGTGCGCCGCCGGCTTGCGCGGGGCCGTCGTCAACGCCCTGTTGAGCAGCAGCACACCCTGCTGCGTCCACGGCGTCAGATCGCCGTTCGACGGCCTGGGCAGCCCGAGGTCGGAGTGCATCTCCCGGAAGATGTTCTCCAGACTCCCCGGCAGCGAACGCACTTCAGGCGAGACCGCGAAACTCAGTCCGATGGCCATCCCGGGTGTGGGGTAGGGATCCTGTCCCACGATCAGGACACGGACGTCATCGAACGGCTGCTGGAAGGCCCGCAGGACATTCGCCCCGGACGGCAGATAGGTCCGGCCCGCCGCTATCTCGGCCCGGAGGAAGTCCCCCATGGCCGCGATGCGTTCAGCCACAGGTTCAAGAGCCTTCGCCCAGCCTGCTTCAACAAGTTCATGCAAGGGTCGTGGTGCCACGGCGCCTCACTCTACTGGTGGGTGCCGCGCCCTGGCACAACACAGAAGTCCTCACGCACGGCCGCCGCTCCTGGCGCTACTCTTCCTCCTCGTCGAGATCTTCGAACCGGTCGAGCAGATCACGCAGTCGGTCACCGGGAAGGAGGGGAGCCTGTTGCATCCAGTGATCAAGCCGCTCCGTCGTAGTCATCATGCCTGGTCATCCCCTCATGCGCGGCCGGCCGTCGAGTCCTCGCACCCCTCGCCCATGTCGGCCGACCGCGGGTTCTTCGGCTCGCGTCCGTTCAGCCGGGCCAACGACCTGCTGATCCAGCAGGTCGGTCAGCCGGTGGACTGGCGTCTGCCGTGACCGTCTCCGGCTACCTGGCGGTGGACTCCGGGGGCTCAGGTCTCCGGGTCGCCGTCGGTGTTCCGGGGCGGGCGCCGTCGGCCCAGGGCGAGTCCGGGGAGCCGGTCCGTACCGGCGCTCGGGGCATCGATCCCGCCCACCTGATGGAGCAACTCGCGCCTCTGGCCCGTAGGTTGGCGGCCGAGGCCGAGGTGGGCGGGCTGGGCACGGCAGTCGTCGGCGCCGCCGGGTTCGCCTCCCTGGGTGACGCCCTGCGCGCCGAACTGCCGGGTGCACTCGCCCGGGAGCTCGGTGTCCGCACCGTGGCGCTCGCCGCCGACGCCGTGACGGCCTACGTGGGCGCCCTCGGGCCGCGTCCGGGTGCCGTGATCGCCGCGGGCACCGGCCTGATCGCGATCGGCACCGATCTGACCGGCTGGCGACGGGCGGACGGCTGGGGCCATCTGCTGGGTGACTGCGGCGGCGGTGCCTGGATCGGGCGGGCCGGGCTGGAGGCGGCCCTGCGTGCCCACGACGGCAGGGACGGCGGCTCCGCCCCGCTGCTGGCCTGCGCCGAGGAGCAGTTCGGCCCGGTGCGCGGGCTGCCCGGCCTGCTCTATCCCCGCACCGACCGTCCCGCGCTGCTCGCGTCCTTCGCACCCCGGGTCGCCGACTGCGCGCCGCACGACCCGGTCGCCGCCGGGATCCTGCGCGCGGCGGCCCGGAACATGGCCGAGTCCGCCGCGGCGGTGTGCCCGGCCTCCGGTGTACCCGAAGTGGCGTTCACCGGCGGGCTCTTCAAGATGGGCGACCCGCTCCTCGTACCCCTGCGGGAGGAGTTGGCCGAGAGGCTGCCGCACGCCCGGCAGGTGCCGGCCGAGGGTGACCCGCTGCACGGCTGTGTGCGCATCGCCACCGAGCTCGCGGCCGGGCGGCTCACTCTGCCGGGTGAACCGTCCATGCTCTACATGGTCCCCACAAAAGGGGATTGACCCCCTTCACGGTGCATGTGTCCGGCACGTGCCCGAAACATGTGCCAAACGGACGTAACTCATCAGACAAAATGGGACGGAAACCGCTCACCTGCACCCTCCCCGAACAGGGGAGCCCAAGAAGCCAGTAACATGCGGCGCCATGAGCTCCCCCACTGGGCCCGCGTCCGGCCTGCCAGTACGAATGCCGCGACCCCGCCAGCCCGGACGGCACCGCCGACCGGAACCGCTGGTGGCTCCCGAGGACGCGCCCGCGCTCGTCCTCGCGGTGCCCGGCGCGCCCAGCGCCGCCACGCGCAGCCTCGCCGAGGAGGTCGTGAGCATCGCCCGCTCCGAGCTGCCCGGCCTGGATGCCCGGATCGGTTACCTGGACGGGGACGACGCCGAGTTCCCGAGCCTGCGGTTCGTGCTGGCGCACGCCGCCGAGGGGCGCACCGCCCGCTACGAGCAGGCCGTCGCCGCCGGTCTCGAGGTCAAGGAGCCCGACGGCCCGGTCGCGGTCGTCGTGCCGCTGCTGGCCGGTCCGGACAGCGCGCTGCTGCGCCAGGTCCGCCAGTCCGTGATGGACAGCCGGGTCGCCGCCGACCTGACCGATGCGCTCGGCCCGCACCCGCTGCTCGCCGAGGCGCTGCACGTGCGTCTGTCCGAGGCCGGCCTGGCCCGCGCCGACCGCGCGCGTCTGTTCACCGTGGCCACCGCCGCCGACGGCATCATCCTGGCCTCCGTGGGCGGCGAGGAGGCCGTGCAGGCGGCCGGGATCACCGGCATGCTGCTCGCCGCGCGCCTGGCCGTGCCGGTGATGGCGGCGGCCCTGGACCAGGAGGGCTCGATCAGCTCCGTCGCCGAGCAGCTGCGCTCCTCGGGGTCGCAGCAGCTGGCCCTGGCGCCGTACCTGATCGGCCCGGAGATCGACCCGGCGCTGCTGACGGCGGCCGCCGAGGAGGCGGGCTGCGCCACGGCCGAGGCGCTCGGCGCCTATCCGGCGATCGGCAAGCTCGCCCTGGCCAAGTACATGACGGCGCTGGGCATCACCCCGCAGCAGCCGCAGGGCGCGCCGGTCCGCTGACGCATCACCCGGCACCCGAACGCCACAGGGCCCGCTCCAGTCGCTGGAGCGGGCCCTGTCGGGTTTCCGGGCGGGCCTGCTCAGCCGAACGGTCGGGGCAAGCCGACTCAGCCGAAAGGACGGGGCAGGTCGCCTCAGCCGAAAGGACGGGGCAGGTCGCCTCAGCCGAAGACGACGCAGGAGGCCGCGGCGACCTCGACGGAGCCGTCGTAGCGGGGCAGCCCGGTCTTCTCGTCGACGACGAACCAGGTCACGTCGCCGGAGCGTTCGTTGGCCGCGTAGAGGAAGCCGTCGTGCTCGGCCAGCGCGCGCGGCCAGTGCCCGCCGCACGGCACCGTGGCCGTCAGCCGCAGCCCGTCGGCCTGGACGGCGAACACGGACAGGACGTCCTCGCCGCGGGTCGCGGTCCACACGAAGCGGCCGTCGGGCGAGACCACGATGCCGGAGGCGTAGGCGTCGCCGGCCGGGGCGCCCGGCAGGACCGGGACCTCGGTCAGCGGCTTGAGGGAGCCGCGGTCGGCGTCCCAGCGGCAGACGGTGACGGTCGGGGTGAGTTCGTTGACCACGTAGGCGTGCTCGCCGTCCGGGTGGAAGGCCAGGTGGCGGGGGCCCGAACCGGGGCGCAGCGCGATCTCGCGGTGCAGGGCCGGGGCGCCGCCGTCCAGGGTGCACACCCGTACCGAGTCGGTGCCGAGGTCGACGCTGACCGCCCACCGGCCGCTGGGGTCGGGCTGCACCTGGTGGGCGTGCGGGCCGCGCTGGCGCCGGTCGTGCGGGCCGGAGCCGGTGTGCTGGAGCACGCCCGAGGGCGCGGTGGCCAGGGTGCCGTCCGGGCGCAGCGGTACGGCGGTGACGCTGCCGGACCCGTAGTTGGCGGTCAGGAGGTGCCCGGCGTACAGGCTGAGGTGGGTGGGTCCGCTGCCGTCGACCGGCACGGGCGGCCCTGCGGGCTCCGGCTTGTCACCGCCGACCCGGAACGCGCCGACGGCGCCGTCGGCCGTCTCGCTGACCGCGTAGAGCATGGACCCGTCCGGCGACAGGGCCAGGTAGGACGGGTCGGGCAGGGTGCCGAGTCCGCCGGTGAGGGTCAGCGCGCCGTCGCCCGGGCGAACGTCCGCGACGACCAGCCCCGGGCCGCCCGCCGCCGTGAACGACCCGATGAACGCCCTGTGCCGTCGGCCGTCTTCCGCCACCGCTGTCCCCTCTCCGTCGGAGCCAGTGCCGACGGTAGCAGTCGATCACTCAAGGTCTAGACCAAAAGGGTGACGGGGGCGTTTCGCCGGCTCCTCCCGGAGGCACTTCGCCGGGTGCCTTCAGGCACCGACCACCGGCGACCGCGACGAGTCACACAGGGGTTCAGGGCGCCTTCCAGGCCGTGGAGATGAGCCAGAGTCGGCTCGACAGGGGCCTCGGCGGGCGTGGAGCTGACCGGAGCCGCCCTCGGTCAGCGCCTCCACCGCGGCCTCCACCCGCCAGAGGGCGGCGGCCAGACGGACGCCGGAGGCACATCGGCGGGTGCCCTCAGGCACCGAACAGTGGCGACCCGACGCAGCGCGCAGCGGCTCGGCAAGAGCGCGCTCCAGGCCATGGAGATGAGCCAGGGGCCGACTCCGCAGGGGCCTCGGCGACCGGTGGAGCTCACCGGCGCTGCCCTCCGTGAGCACCCGACCGCGCTCTCCACCCGCAGGGACACGGCGGCCAGACGGGCGCCGGAGGCGCTTCGCCAGCTCCTTCCGGAGGCCATCGGCGGCTCCCTTAAGCCACCGTCCAGCGGCGACCCCGACACGGCACTCAGGCGACCCCGACACGGCACTCAGCGGCTCGGCAAGAGCGGGTTCCAGGCCATGGAGACGGGCCAGGGGCCGATTCGGCAGGGGCCTCGGCGGGCCGGCAGAGCTGATCGGATCCGCCTTCGGCGAGTGCCTCCGCCGCGGGCTCGACCGCCAGAGGGCGGCGGCCAGACGGACGCCGGAAGCACTTCGCCAGCTCCTCCCGGCGCCGCATCGGCGGCTGCCCTCAAGCGCCGACCAGCGGCGACCCCAAACGGGAACGCAAGGGCTCGGCCAAGTCGGCAAGGGCGTGCTCCAAGAGCCGTGGAGATGAGCCAGGGCGGACTCGGCAGGCCGGTGGACCGACCGGAGCCACCCTCGCTGAGCGCCTCCACCGCGGCCTCCACCCGCCACCAGGCGGCGGCCAGACGGATGCCGGAGGCGTATCGCTAGTTCCTCCAGGGGCCGCTCGGCGGCTGCCCTCAAGCGCCGACCAGCGGCGACCCCGAGGGAGCACGCAGGGGTTCGGCCAGGTCGGCGAGGGCGCGTTCGAGGCCGTGGAGGTGGGCCAGGGCCGGTTCGGCCGGGGCCTCGGCGGGCCGGTGGAGCTGACCGGATCCGCCCTCGGTCAGTGCCTCCACCGCGGCCTCCACTCGCCAGCAGGCGGCGGCCAGGCGGGCGTCGTGGGAGGCCTCGGGGTCGGCCGCGATCGTGACCAGGCCGCGGATCTCGTGGGCGCAGTCGTCGAGGAGGGCGAGGACCCGGCGGGCGCGCCGCTTGCGGCCGAGCATCGGGTTCAGCGGGTGCACCAGCGGGGCGACCGAGAGCCGGACCCGGCCGAGCAGCTGCTCCAGTTCGGCCACGTGCGGCGCCGGGTCGGCGGTGGCCGAGTCGGCGAGACGGGCGGCGGCCTCGGCGGTGCAGGCGTGGACGCAGCGCAGGGCCCGCTGGATCCAGGCGTCGGTGGTGGCGTGGGTGGTGACGGGCAGCACGAAGAGGACGGCGAGGACCGCACCGAGGGCGCCGACGGCGGTCTCGGCGAGGCGCAGGGCGAGCAGCGCCGGACTGAGGACGCCGAGCAGGCCGTAGAGCAGCTCGGCGAGCAGGGTCACCCAGAGCATCATCCAGGTGTAGGAGACGGCGGCCGTGTAGAAGATGCCGAAGACGGCGACCACGACCAGGACGGCCGTCGGGACCGGCGCGCCGTCCACGGGTACGGCGACGAGGAAGCCCAGGGCGATGCCGATCACCGTGCCGAGGACCCGCCGGAAGCCGCGCACCAGCGTCTCGCCGCGCGAGGCGGTGTTGACGAAGACCCACCAGGTGGCGCCGACGGCCCAGTACCAGCGCTGCCCGGACACCAGCTGGCCCACGACCAGTGCGAACCCGGCGCCGGCGACCGCCTGGACGGCCTGCCGCGTGGTCACCCGGGCCAGTCCGGTCCCGGCGGGCGGCGTGGGGGCGACCGACGGCGGCAGCCGGCGCTCGTAGCACCACAGGCCGAAGCGCACCACGGCCGCGCTGAGCACGGACAGCAGGACGGCCGCGTACAGCTCGGGCAGCTGTCCGGGCGTGGCGCGCAGGAACTGGGCCACGAAGAAGGTCATGAAGGCGAACACGCCGAGGCTGTGCCCGCGTGGGCCCCAGCGGCGGGCGTACACGCCGGCGCCGACGACGGCGAGGAAGGCCAGGTCCCGGGCCACGGGGTGGTCGTGCAGCTCGGCCGCGGCGGCGAGCACGGGCACGCCGACGACGGGCAGCAGCGCGGTGGTGACCGCCTGCCCGCGCACGGTCGCGTCGGCGACGGTGAACAGGGCGAGCAGCGCGGCGAGCCCGCCGGTGACCGCGCCCGGGAGCGAGTGCCCGGCGAGCCCGCTCACGACGACGGCCAGACCGATGCCGAGGACGGCCCGCGCGGCGAAACGCAACCGCGTCCGCCCGGGGTCCGGAGCCACGAACACCCTCTTCAGCACTGCTGCCCTCCCGTGGGAACACCTGGATCACCGGCATACAAAAGGCGCCGCGGGGATCCGCAGCGCCATCGACGTGTCCATGAGAGCATCCCTGAGGTCGATGGCTCAAGTGTCGCTCGAATCACTGAGCCGTTGGTCCACCACGAGGCGCACTCGCTCGTTCCCGGGAAGGCCAACGGACCAGGTCGGGCGGCACATCGGGTGGGCGGCTTCCTGAGCCATTGGTACAGTCGTAGATCGTGAGCGTGGACGAACTCGACACCCGGATCCTGCGACTGCTGCTGGAGCAGCCGCGCACCAGCGTGCGCGAGTACGCCCGGATCCTCGGCGTCGCCCGCGGCACGCTCCAGGCCCGCCTGGACCGCATGGAACGGGACGGTGTGATCACCGGTACGGGCCCCTCGCTCTCGCCCGCCGCCCTCGACCACCCGGTGCTGGCGTTCGTGCACATCGAGGTCACCCAGGGCCATCTGGACGACGTCGGGGACGCGCTGGCCGCCGTACCGGAGATCGTCGAGGCGTTCTCGATCACGGGCGGCGGGGATCTGCTCGCCCGGGTGGTGGGGCGGGACAACGCCCATCTGGAGGACGTGATCCAGAAACTGATCAGCCTGCCGGGCGTGGTGCGCACCCGCACCGAGGTGGCCCTGCGCGAGCGCGTGCCGTACCGGTTGCTCCCTCTGGTGGAATCGGTCGGGCGGGCGGCCCGCGCCTGACGCTGGGCATGCTGGACGGCATGAGCAAGCTCGGCACCCTTGCGGTCATCTTCGATCTCGACGGAACGCTGGTGGACAGCGAGCCGAACTACTACGAGGCCGGTCGGCAGACCCTGGCCGAGCACGGCGTCCCTGACTACACCTGGGCGGAGCACGAGAGCTACGTCGGGGTCAGCACCCTGGAGACGGCCGCGATCTGGCGGGAGCGCCACGGCCTCAGCACCCCGGTGGACGCGCTGCTCGACACGACGAACCGGCGCTATCTGGAGCTGGCCCGTACCCACACGCGCGCGTACCCCGAGATGCGGAAGTTCGTGGAGCTGCTGGCCGCCGAGGGCGTTCCGCTGGCGGTGGCCTCCGGTTCCTCCCGCGAGGCCATCGATGCGATCCTCGCCGGGACCGGCCTGGACACCTTCCTGCGCACGGTCGTCTCGGCCGACGAGGTGGCCCACGGCAAGCCCGCCCCCGACGTCTTCCTGGAGGCGGCCCGGCGGCTCGGCACGGACCCGGCCGACTGCGTGGTCGTGGAGGACGCGGCACCGGGTGCCGCGGCCGCACACGCGGCAGGGATGCGCTGCATCGCCGTCCCGTACGTGGCCGCCCAGGCCGGCGCACCCGAGTTCGCCACGGCCACGCTGCTGCTGCGGGGCGGCCAGACGGAGTTCACGGCACAGTCGGCGTACGCGTGGCTGACGGATTCGGTCATGTCCTCCTGAGCAACTCCCCTACCTGCCGGTACCGTTGACGCTCCTTCGCCTCTTCCTTATCGTCTGGGCGACTTGTCGAACCACATTCGACATCTCGGACAGCAAGGAGGTGAGGAGCACATGACCCCGCCCCTCTCGCGACGCACTCTCCTCCGGGCGACCGCGCTCGCCGCCGCGGCGAGCGGCCTGACCGCGGCTCCCGCCGGGTCGGCTGCCGCCACCGAACCCGCCGGGACGGTACGGCCGTTCGGGCTGGGTGACGTGACGCTCGGCCGGGGGCTGTTCGCCGACAAGCGCGCGCTGACGCTCGACCACGCCCGCGGGTACGACGTGAACCGGCTCCTCCAGGTCTTCCGCGCGAACGCGGGCCTGGACACGGGCGGGGCGGTGGCACCCGGTGGCTGGGAGGGACTGGACGGCGAGGCCGACGGAAACCTGCGCGGCCACTACACCGGGCACTTCCTCACCATGCTGGCGCAGGCGAAGGCGAGCACGGGCGAGGAGGTGTTCACGCGGAAGCTCCGTACGATGATCGCCGCGCTCACCGAGGTCCGCGGTGCGCTGCGCCGGGAGCCCACCGTGCTCGCCACGGACGGCAGATTCGGCTCCGCCGCGGAGCTGGTCCGCGGCTCCTACCAGTACGTCGACCTGCCGTCCGGGGTGCTCGGGGACGGCAGCGCGGTCACCCTGTCCGCCTGGGTGAAGCCGACCCACGACGCGAACTGGGCCCGCGTGTTCGACTTCGGCAACGGCACCACCCGGTATCTGTATCTGGCCGTGCGCAACGCCGGCGGTGTGCCCCGGTTCGCCATGACCACGTCCGGCGCGGGCGGCGAACAGGCGGTCAACGGGACCGCTCCGCTGCCCCTGGGCGTGTGGAGCCACCTGGCCGTGACGATCGGCGGCGGCACCGGCACGCTCTACGTCAACGGCACCGCCGTGGCCCGCAACACCGCGATGACCCTCACCCCGGCGGCGCTGGGCACCCTGTCCGACCACTGGCTGGGCCGCTCCCACTACGCCGCCGACCCGGTGTTCGCGGGCGCGTTCGAGGAGGTCGACATCTGGTCGCGGGCGCTCGGGGCCGCTCAGATCGCCGAGTTGCAGGACCGGCGGGCGGCGGACACCTCGGCGGGGCCCGGCGACCTGGTGTCGTACCGCTTCGAGGAGACGTCCGGCTCGCGTTTCGCGGACTCCTCCGGACGCGGTCTGGACGCCGTCCTGCGCCGCACCTGGGGCGGGCCCAGCCACCCCGGCTTCCTCGCGGCCTGCCCGGAGACACAGTTCATCCTGCTGGAGTCGATGACGAGCAGCGACTACACCAAGGTGTGGGCGCCTTACTACACCGCGCACAAGATCCTCCGCGGGCTGCTGGACGCCCACCTCGCCACCGGAGACGACCGGGCGCTGGACCTCGCCTCGGGCATGGGCGACTGGATGTACGCACGGCTGTCCCGGCTGCCCGCGGCCACCCTCCAGCGCATGTGGGGGATCTTCTCCAGCGGTGAGTACGGCGGGATCGTCGAGGCGATCTGCGACCTGCACGAGCGCACCGGCACGGCCGAGCACCTCGCGCTGGCCCGTCTGTTCGACCTGGACCGGCTGATCGACGCGTGCGCGGCGGACACCGACGTCCTCGACGGGCTCCACGCCAACCAGCACATACCGATCTTCACGGGCCTGGTCCGGCTGTACGACGCGACGGGCGAGCAGCGCTGCCTCGCCGCCGCGCAGAACTTCTGGCGGATGGTCGTACCCCATCGCATGTACGGCATCGGCGGCACCGGCACCGGGGAGTTCTGGAAGGCGCGGGACGTCATCGCGGGGACGATCGGCGCGACGACCGCGGAGACGTGCTGCGCGTACAACATGCTGAAGCTGAGCCGGTCGCTGTTCTTCCACGAGCAGGATCCGGCCTACATGGACTACTACGAGCGGGCGTTGTACAACCAGGTGCTCGGCAGCAAGCAGGACCGGCCCGACGCGGAGAAGCCGCTCGTCACGTACTTCATCGGGCTGACGCCCGGTCATGTCCGGGACTACACGCCGAAGCAGGGCACGACCTGCTGCGAGGGCACGGGCATGGAGAGCGCCACCAAGTACCAGGACTCGGTGTACTTCGCGGCGGCCGACGGCAGCGCCCTGTACGTCAACCTGTACAGTCCCTCCACCCTGACCTGGGCCGAGAAGGGTGTCACGGTCACCCAGACCACCGCCTACCCGCGGGAGCAGGGCAGCACCCTCACCTTCGGCGGCAGCGGCAGTCGCGGGGCGGACTTCGCACTGCGGCTGCGGGTGCCCGGGTGGGCGACCGCCGGATTCCAGGTGACGGTCAACGGGCGTTCGGTGGAGGGCACTCCGACGCCCGGCAGCTACTGCACGATCGCGCGGACCTGGCGGGCCGGCGACACGGTGCGGGTGGGCATCCCCTTCCGGCTGCGGGCGGAGAAGGCCCTGGACGACCCTTCGCTGCAGGCCTTGTTCTACGGCCCGGTCAACCTGGTGGCCCGCAACTCCGCGACGGAATACCTGGAGTTTGGCCTGTACCGGAACGCGGCGCTCTCCGGCGACCTGCTGCCCTCCCTGACCCCGGTCGCGGGCGCCCCGCTGCACTACACCCTGGACGGCATCGAGTTCGCCCCGTTCTTCGAGGGCACGGAGGACCCGACCCACGTGTACGTCCGCCGGTCAGAGCCCCGGGTGGTCTTCGGCGGCCTGGACTCCGGCGTCGCGAATCCCGCTCGGTCGGACGGGACCACGCTCCTCGACGAGATCTGGGCGGGGGCGCCCTTCCGGAGCAAGGGCGTGCTGGTCGCCCGCGTGCGGGCCGTCGTGGCGGTGTGGGTGGCGCAGGGGCTGCTCGGGCGGGAGGAGGGTGCGGCCGTGGTGGGTACCGCGGCGAAGGCGTCGTACCAGGACTGACGGCTACGACGCGCGCGGAAATGCTCCTTACCGTGCGTTGGGCGGGGCGGCTGCTTAGCGTGACCCCATGACCACAGTCCAGGCCCGGCCCACCCCCGACGACCGGCGGTGGAAGGCGCTCGCGGTCTGTCTGACGGCGGGCTTCATCTCGCTGCTCGACACCTCGATCGTGAACGTGGCGCTGCCCTCGATGGAGCGCGGGCTGGACGCCTCCGAGGCCGCCCAGTCCTGGGTGGTCTCCGGGTATGCCCTGACCTTCGGGCTCGCGCTCGTCCCGGCGGGCCGGCTGGGCGACATGCGCGGGCGGCGCCAGGCCTTCCTGTTCGGGCTCGCCGTGTTCACGCTGGCCTCGGCGGCCTGCGGGCTCGCGCCGAGCGCCTCCTGGCTGGTGCTCTTCCGGCTGGTCCAGGGGACGGCGGCGGGCATGGTCGCACCGCAGACCTCGGGGCTGATCCAGCAGATGTTCCAGGGCGCCGAACGGGCCAAGGCCTTCGGCCTGCTCGGCAGCGTCATCGGGGTCTCCACGGCGGTGGGCCCGCTGGCCGGCGGTCTGCTGATCGACGCCGCCGGCACCGACCACGGCTGGCGCTGGGTGTTCTTCGTCAACCTGCCCATCGGGGTGGCCGCGTTCGCCGCGGGAGTGCGGCTGCTGCCCCGTATCCCCGCGTCGACGGGCAGGCGGGAGGAGTTCGACCTGTTCGGGGTGCTGCTCCTCGGCTCCGGCGTGCTCGCGCTCATGCTGCCCCTGGTGCAGGAGCAGCAGTGGACCGGGCGGATGAAGTGGGCGCTGCTTCCGGTGGGTGCGCTGCTGCTGGCCGCGTTCTGGGCGTGGGAGAAGCGCGAGGGAGAGCACGGGCGGGCGCCCCTGGTCGACCTGAACCTGTTCTCCCTGCGGTCCTTCACGCTCGGCGCACTGATCAGCCTGACCTACTTCGCGGGCTTCACCACGGTCTTCTTCGTCTACGCGCTGTTCCTGCAGAACACGGTCGGATACAGCGCGCTGGCCTCGGGTGTCACGGTGCTGCCCTTCGCGGCGTCCTCGGCGGTCGGCGCCGCCATCGGGGGCCGACTGGTGGTGCGCTACGGGCGCAAGCTGGTCGTCATCGGGCTCGGCGGGGTGGCGGTGGGGCTGCTCGGGACGGTCGTGGCGGTGCAGCTGGTGCCCTTGCAGAGCGTGGGGTGGGCCACGGCGGTGCCGATGCTCATCGGAGGGATCGGCTCCGGCCTGACGGTCTCGCCGAACACGACCCTCACCCTCACCCGGGTCCCGGTGCGCCTCGCCGGTGCGGCCGGCGGGGTGCTCCAGACGGGCCAGCGCGTCGGGTCGGCGGCCGGGATCGCGGTGGTGGGCGCGGTGTACTTCGCGCACCAGGCCGGCCACCAGCGCTCGGTCACGGCCATTCAGCTCGGGTTGCTCACCGCCGTGGGGATCATCCTGATCGCGCTGCTGCTGGCGGCCGCGGACCTGCGGGAACGCCAGGTGCGTCCCGAGCCGGAGCGGGCCGCGGAGACCGTACGGCGGGGTACTGAGGAGGGGGGCGCGGAGGAGGCAGTGCAGCGCGGTACGTGAGAGCTCACGACCTGCGGCGCGGCTTCCCCCGCTTGGCGGGCTTGGCGCCGCCCCCTGAGCCGGTGCGGCCGCGCGCGGTACGGCCCGCGGGCTTCCCGCCCGTCGACTTCGCACCCGTCGACTTGCCGACGGGCTTCCGTTGCCGCTCGGTCTCGGCCTTCGCCGTCGTACGCCCCCGCGTGCTGTTGACCGTGCGGCCGCGGACGATACCGATGAAGTCCTCCACCAGGTCGGTGGTGGCCTCCTCCGGCCAGGACAGGGCGACGCTGGACTGGGGGGCGTCGACGACCGGGCGGTAGGTGAGGTCCCTGCGGTGGTACAGGCGGGCCAGGGACTGCGGCACGATCAGGAGGCCGACGCCCGCCGCCACCAGCTCGAGGGCGTCCGGTGTCGTCGCGGGACGCTCGAAGGCCGGCTCGCCGGGCGGGCCGTCCCAGTCGAAGACGTCGTCCAGCGGGTGGAAGAGCACCTCGTCGGCGAGGTCGGCCAGGGTCACCTCCTCCGCCGCGGTGATCAGGTGGTCCTTGGGGACGACGACCACCGTGGTCTCGGTGTAGAGGGGGATCGCGCTGAAGAACGTACGGTCGACCGGCAGCCGGACGAGACCCGCGTCGGCCTCGCCCGCGCGCAGCAGGTCCGGTGCCTCGCCGGCGGGGACCTGGAGGAGGGTGAGCGGGACGTCCGGCAGGCGCTCGTTCCAGATCCGCACCCACTTGGCGGGCGTCGCTCCGGGGACGTACGCGAGCCGGAACGACGGTGTTTCCTGCGAGCCTGTCACCAGGCCAGGTTACCGGCCGTGGTCGGCCGCCCGGCACGCGGCCGATACCCTTGACGTCATGAGTTCGCAGCAGAGCACCCAGACGATGAAGCCCGCGACCGCGGCGAAGAAGCTGGGTGTGTACCTCCCCGCCACCCCCGCCGAGTTCCAGGAGGGTGTGGTCTCGCGCGCCGAGCTGAACGAGCTGCAGGCCAATCCGCCCGAGTGGCTGCGCGAACTGCGGGCGAACGGCCCCCACCCGCGTCCGGTGGTCGCCGCCAAGCTCGGCGTGTCCATCGCCGGCCTGGCGCGCGGCGGGGTCACCGAGCCGCTGACAACCGAGCAGATCGAGGCGCTCAAGCAGGAGCAGCCCGAGTGGCTGGAGAAGGAGCGCGCCACGCAGGCGGAGGTCCGCAAGGAATCGGTGCGGATCAAGAAGCTGCACAAGGAGAAGCAGGAGAAGGGCGCCGAGCGGCGCTGACGCCCTTCTGCCGGTTCAGCCGTCCGACGGCACCTTCAGCTTGTCCCAGCTGGTCTTGCCGGGGATGCCGTCCGCGTCCTTGCCCCTGAAGCCGAGCTTGTGCTGCCAGGCGGCGTAGGACCTGCGGTCGGCCTCGGTCCACTCGGGGCTCGGGCCCTCCTCGTAGTGCCCGCAGCCCTCGGCGACCAGCCGGCGGCCCATGGCGGTGATGAGGGGCGACTTCTGTCCGATGTGGAAGAAGCCGCTGCCCGGGAACGGCGCGTACTTCGGCTTGGGCGCGGGCTTCGGGTCCCCGGGGTCCTTCCCGCCGCCCTTTCCGGCCAGCCGGTCGGCTATACGCCTCCGCATCCCGTCCATGGTGAAGCCGCGCGGGTCCTGCTTGCCGGGCTGCCACTCCTTGTGGCCGATGACGGAGCGCTCCGACCAGCCGTGGTGCCGGCAGATGGCGGCGGCGACCTTCTCGATGGCCTCTTTCTGCGCCTCGGGCCAGGGGTCCTTGCCGTCGCCGAGGTTGATGCACTCGAAGCCGTAGAAGTGGCGGTTGCCGTCGACGTCGGCCTCGTTGTCGTGCGGCAGCTTCGTCTCGTTGATCACCGCGCGCAGCACGTCGCTGTCGCCGAGGCCCGCATGGTTGGCGCGGCCGTTGCCGACGAGGTGGACATGGCCCTGTTTGTCGATCACGCCGTGGCACAGGGGGCCGGGCAGGCCGGAGTAGCCGTTGTAACAGATGTTCACGGAGTTCTCGGTGCCCGAGGTGACGGTGTGGTGGATCATGACGCCGTTCACCGGGCCCCAGGGGCCCTTGGTGTTGCGGTTGTGGTGGCGCCAGTCGCGCACCTCGTGCACGGTCAGGCCCTCGGCGCGCAGGACCTCCAGCAGCTTCGACCCGCTCATCGGCTGAGCCATCACTCGTCTCCTTCCACGGCGGCCTCCGCCGCCGCTGTGGTCTGGGAGCGGCCGCCGGAGGGGTCGGCCTCGGCTGCCTGTTCCTCGCGTGCCGCCTGTGCCTCGGCGTCGAGGGCCGCCTGGTCGGCGGCGGGGATCTCCGCGCCGAGCGGGCCGAAGGCGTATCGCAGGTCGACCGTGCTGCCCTCGCCCTTGACCAGGGCCAGCGGCGCGAAGTGACCGGCGATGCCGGCCGGGGCCTGGAGCAGCGGGCGGCGGGCCGGGTCGGCCGGCCACTCGACGCTGCCGGTGGCCGTCCGGGCGGGGATCAGCCAGTGGTCGCCGGTGCGGTAGGCCCCGCCTTTGGCGAAGTACACCTCGACGCCGTCCTCGAGCGGCAGCCACTCCCCCTCGGTGACGGGCACGGCGCCGCCCTTCAGGGCCGCCGTACGGCCCTTGCGCCGGGGCCCCTCGTGGTGGTCCCAGCGGCGCAGGAACGGGTGCAGGTGCGGCAGCCGTCCGACGCGCGGGTCCGGTGCGGCGGACAGGCGGACGCGGCGGCCGGGCAGGTCCAGTTCCTCGACCCGCAGCAGGGGCAGGGCCTCCAGGCGGGAGGCGTAGGCCGTGTCGGTGAACTCGACGTGGTCGCCGACCTCCAGGTCGAGCTTGGAGTCCTGGCCGAGGGTCGCCAACTGCACCCAGGTGCCGTCCAGTTCGTCCACCGGGAAGACCACGGAGCCGTTCTCCCGGGACCACTTGAAGGTGGCGTCCTTCGCCTCGCCGGCCGCGTGGATCTCCACCCGGTACAGCTGGTTCTCGGGACCCCGGTAGCGGGCGTCCGGGCGGACCAGGCAGGGGTCCTCGTCGGCGTGCTCGGGCCGCTCACTGCGGGCGGCGAGCCGGGCGGCGGGCGTCGCCTGGGCCTTCGCCCACTTCTCGAACGCGTCGCGGACGGTCTGCGGAGACGGTTCGGCGTCCTCGATGTCCAGCGCGGACAGGGTCAGCGGCAGCACCTGCCAGACGACCTTGGCGCGGACGGCGGTGTCGGGCAGCGTGGCGCCGAGGGCGACCTCGCGCAGCGCCGGGTCCTCGGCGGCACAGACCGCGCGCTCCCACACCTTGAGGTAGACGACGAACGGCGACTGGGCGGGCGAGGGCAGCCGGTCGCCGGGCTTCTCCGGGTCGCGGAAGCCGTCGGGCTGGTTCCAGTAGTCCCAGTAGGCGTCCGTCTCGGGGGTCTGCTGCTCCTCGGCGTCCTCGTCCGGTACGGGGATGCCGGGCGCGGGGCGGTCCGCGTCGCACAGGATGCCGTCGACGTAGTAGCGGCCGCCGTGGATGTACAGGGTGTCGATGTCGTGCTTGCCGCCCACGTACTGGATGCGGAAGCCGGTGGCGCCGCTGGGTCCGCCGTGCCGTCCGATCAGGTCGGCGGCGAGGGTGCGGGCCTGGTGGAGCTGGATGGCTGCCTGTTCGTTGAGGTCCGCGTCCAGTTGGACGCGGCCCTGCTGGGCGACGACCGCGGAGTAGTGCCGCTCCGGGCGGAAGGTGGAGCGGGAGAGATCAGCGTGCATGAAGGGGGTCCCCCTGGTTCGGAAGTCTGCGGGTGGGTCGTACGGCGGCACTGCTCACGTCACTCACGTCACGAAGAAGATCCCGGCGTCCGCGTCCGCAGGCGTGTACTCGGCGAGCCGCGCCCTGAGGCCGTCCTCCCGCTGGGGCCGGTACAGGTCGTGGAAGGCGCCGAGTTCGGCGCCGTCGTCCGCGCCGCGCCGGATCTCCTCGGCGCACCGGTCCGCCAACTGGCCGTACCAGGGCGTCCCGTAGCGCTCGGAGGCGAACAACGGCCGTACGCGCCCCGCCTGTTCGGGGCCGACCAGGTCGGGCTGGCAGCGGTGGCGGCGCGGGGTGCGCGAGCCGGGCGGCACGTAGCAGTACCGCAGGCAGCCGATGCCGCGCCGGGCCACGTGGAGCCTGCCGGTGAAGACCGAGTTCTCGGCGATCTCCACCGCGTGCGTGTGCACCTCGCCGATGACGGTGGTGCGGTGCAGGTGCAGGACGGCGTGGGCATGGCGGCAGTCGGGGGCGGAGAGGGCCTCGCGGTCGTCGCCGGTGGCGTCCAGGACGCTGTCGCGCAGATGGATGTCGAGGGGGTCCTCGCTGACTTCGTCGCCGATGACCTCGATGGTGCCGAGGATGCTGTGCTCGATCTGAAGGCAGACGGTGGTGCGTTCCAGGACGATGCTGGGCTCGTCGGGCGAGTGGGGTTCGCACTCGGGCTCCAGCGACCAGCCGGGCACGAGCGTGGAGTGCCGGACGACGACGGCGCCCATCGGACCGGTGACGTTGATGCCGCGGCCGGCGACGAGGAGTCCGTCGAGGACGATCCGCGGCTTCTCGTGCGGGGCGCAGTCGCCCGGCACCGCGCGGATGTTGAGGGCGTCGGGGCGGTTGCTGTACCAGTCCAGCAGGCGTATCACCGGCCGGGTGCCCTCGGCGGCGCGCAGTTCGAGACGGTCGCCGGGGTCGAGGTCGAAGTCCAGCTGCTCCTGGTAGGCGCCGCTGTGGGTGATCTCGATGATGCCGGTGCGCTCCGGGCTCCGCCCGTCCTGCCAGGCCCGGTAGGCGTCCATGATCCGCTGGTACGGCTGTCCGGGGCCGACCCGGTAGAAGTCGGCCTCGGGGCGGGGCGCACGGTCGGGGCGCTCGTACTCCCCGCCGCCCATGTCGGCGCCGAACGCGTAGTGATAGTCGACCCACACGCCCTGCCGGGGCGCGGAGCGGGAGCCGAACGCGATCCGGCCCAGCTCCGGGTCGACGGCGACCTGCCCGCGCTTCGGCCGGTAGCGCCAGTCGGACAGGTCGGCGACGACGATGTCGGCGGGCGGTACAGGCCGGTCCTCGCCGTCGCGCCGGATGACGAGGCTCTTGCCGGGGCCGTAGTAGTCGGCGAGCCGGTCGTGCAGCAGCCGGCGGGTGATGAACGCCGGCACGTTGTCGACGGCGGCGATGTGCGCGGGCGAGGGCTCCGGGACCGGCTTGGTGACCAGGGGGGTGTCGTTGCCCAGGATGGAGAAGGTGTACAGGTTGCGGGCGCGGTCGATGCAGTAGGCCGGGGACGAGGTCAGGGAGTACGGCTTCAGCCGCCACACGAAGAGGCCGACCCCAACCGGAGTCCAACCACCTTGTTTCCTCGTGGAGTTGGCGCGGCGTACGTCGACCGTCCTGGCCGTCTCCTGGAACGGACCGCCGGTGAGCGCGAGGGCGCTGCCGTCCCGCAGGTCGAGCAGGCGGCCGCGGTCCCCGCGCCGGCCGGTGCCGTACAGCTTGACCGGCTGGGTGTGGGCCACCTGCCGGGACAGCTCGACGGCGCGGGCGGGCCAGTCGGCGACCTGCTCGGCCAGCTCCTCCAGGAGGTGGAGGGTGCCCTTGCGGCGCCGGCCCGCGACCGTGGCCGCCACGTCCCGGCGCGGGGCGACGGCCTCGGCGAGCGCGTCCCGGCCGCCGCCGTGCAGGCCGGTGGTGAGGACCCGCTCGTAGCCCGGCAGGGTGCGGTAGCCGACCAGGTCGCCGAGGTACGGCAGCACCCAGGGTGCGGCGGTCTCCACGAACAGGTCCTCGTAGCCCTGCTGGACGCCGTCGCGGACCCGGTCCAGCTGTTCGGCGATCACCGCGAGCAGGGCCCGCAGCGGTTCGCCCTCCTCGGCGTCGCGCAGCCGGTGCCAGCGGGGCAGCAGCTCGGCGAGCCCGTCGGGCTCCCTCGGGCCCACCGCGGCCGGCGTCTCCAACTCGGCGTCCGGGGACATTACTTGACCTCCGTCAGGATCAGGGTGTCCGCGGCCTTCGGCGACAGCAGGGCGAGCTGGGCCGGCCGGATGCCGCGGAAGACGAACACCGTCCGGCCCTTCGCCAGGGGCCGGGTGTCGGTGATGTCGGGGTTGAGGCACAGGAGTTCGGCGAGCGGGATGCCGTAGCGGGCGCAGACGGACGACAGGGTCTCGCCGTTCGGGTCGCGGACCGTGTGGGTCTGTTCCTCGTACGACGCCGGGTGCGCGGGGACGGACGCCCTGGGCGTGCCGGGGCCCGCGAGCAGCGCGGTGAGCTGTTCCGGGGTGGCCGAGGCGGGTACACCGGTGAAGACGTCGACGTCCACGTAGTCGACGCCGGGCACGGTGTGCGCGGTGGCGAGAACCTCCGAGAGGCGGGCGGGCCGGGCCAACTCCCGTCCCTCGTAGCCGAGTCGGAGCAACAGCGCCTGGCGCAGCCTCGGTTCGACGATCTCCCAGGCGTGGTCCGGGGCGAGCTTCACCTTGGCGGCGATGAGCAGCAGGACGAGTTCGCGTACGTCCACGCGCACCGGCAGGTTCGGGTCGCCGTACTCGGTCAGTGCCCCGCGCAGGGGCCGGAGGTTGTCCTCGGCGAGCGGCACGTCGTCGGTGCCGGCGACGGTCACGTGCAGCACACGCCGCCGTCCGTCGAAGAGTTCGCGGGCCGCGGCCCGGCCGATTCCGGCGCGGGAGCGGGCGAAGTCCTCGTAGTCGGCCTCGGAGACCAGCCGGTCCAGGGCGGAGACGGCGAGCGGGATGGTACGGCGGGTGAGGCCGGGACCGTCCGCGTCCGCGCCGCCGGTCGCCGGGCGCGGGTTGGTGACCGCGGTGACGCCTAGGGGGCGGGTGAGGGGCTGGGTGATCCGGTCGGCGGGGACGTTGGCGGCCTTGCCGGTGCCGAAGCGGTAGCGGGCCCGGACGTTCTCGTGGCCGCTGGGCAGCCGGGCGCCGTGGATACCGTCGCCGAAGGTCACCGTCGTCCGGCCGTTGGAGGCGGTGCCGGTGATGTACACCCGCTCGGTCGGGCCGCGCCCGGCGAGGCTGTCGACCTCGTGCCAGAGCACGCCGTCCACGCGGATCTCCAGGACCGGTGTGGCGCCGAGGGGGTTGTCGGCGGCGAGCCAGGTCAGTGGGGACTGCCAGAGGGCGAAGGTCTGGTCGACTCGGTCGGAGTCACCGCTGCCGATCGCCTCCTCGCGGCTCTCGCCGTGGGTGGCCTCGACCACGTTGCCGAGGATGCGGACGCTCGCCCGGCGGTAACGGTGGACCAGGTCGGTGGTGAGCGTGAGCCGGGTGTGGACGTGGTCGCCCGGGAGCTGCGGGTCGACGGCCGGGTCGGCGGCGGCGATGGTGACCACCTCGGTGGCGGTGACGCCGGTCGCGCCCGGGACGTCGGTGCGCTCGCCGCTCACGATGAGGGTGCGGCCGGGGCGCAACCCGTCGTACAGCTCGGCGAGTTCGATCTCGTTGCCGTGCACGTCCTCGCCGAGCGGCTCGTCGGCCGGGCGCAGCCGCTCGCCCGCCGCGTGCACGGTGGTGTCGCGGATGTGCGAGAGCAGGACGTCGAACTCGTCCAGCCACGGGTCGGCGAGGGTGAGTTCGGTGCCGCGGCCGGTGATGCCGTAGTTGGAGTACGCCGCCGTACGGGCCGCCACGACCTGGGTGGTGACGAAGGCGAGCTTGGCGTCGCCGGGGACCCCCGTGCCCTTGGAGGGGCGCTGGATCACCACCCAGCTGCCGACCGTGATGCCGTCGTGGACGCTGTCCAGTTGCAGGACGCGGCGCTTGACCGGCTCCGGCTTGCCGGCGATGACGATCTCGACGTTGGGCTCGGTACTGCCCACCGTGTACGTGACGCTCACCTGGTACTCGCCGTGGGTGAACTGCTTGCTGCCGCCGGGCCGCAGGGGGATCTCCTCGGCCGTTCCGTTGTGGATGCCTACGTGCACCACGCCCTCGTCGTCCGGGCGGGACACGAACAGGGTGCGCTCGGGCAGGCCGGAGTGGAGGCGGGCGGTGACGCCCGGCTCTTCGGCGGTGGCCGGACGGCGGCTCAGCCAGCTCAGCTCACGGTCATGGGGGGCGCGCGTCGACAGGTCGACCTGGCCCGGGCCCAGGGTGAAGGCGACCGGCTGGGCGACGGGCAGGTTCTCGGCCCGCTGGTCGCTGCTGCTGCCCTCGACGTACTGGAACTCCGCCCGGACCGGAACCTTGCCGGCCGGGTCGTACACCACGCGCATGCTCGCCAGCACCGCGCCCGTCAGCGGCCAGTCGGCGGTGCGGATGACCCGGCCGCGCTCGTCCTGGACGGGCTTGAGCGGGGCGGTGGCGCCGAAGGGGGCCGCGGTGACGCGCATCGCGAGCAGCTCGCGCAGGAGCTGCGGGGTGTCCGGGGCGGCGGCCGTGCGCCAGGCCGGGTAGAGGCTGCCCAGGCCGGGGTTGAGGGCCGTCAGGAGGCGGGCGGTGTCGGTGCCCGGGCGGCGGGTGCGCGTCCCCTGCCGGGGGGCGGGGGCGGCGGTGCGCAGGGCGGGCAGGACTGCGCTCAGGGCCTGGAGGGCGGCCTGGCGGGGGTCGGGGAGGGCGGCCTGCTGGGCGGCGACGGTCTGGGTGGCCTGTGCGGCCTCCGCGGGCTGTGCGGGCTGTGCGGGCTGTGCAGGGGCCAGCTCCAGAGCCCGCTCGGCCAGCTCCGCGAGCACCGCCTCCAG
The DNA here is from genome assembly GCF_055570785.1 of Streptomyces sp. NPDC031100. Classification (NCBI taxonomy): domain Bacteria; kingdom Bacillati; phylum Actinomycetota; class Actinomycetes; order Kitasatosporales; family Streptomycetaceae; genus Streptomyces; species Streptomyces sp. NPDC031100. The sequence continues at coordinate 18,483 of NZ_JBVIGN010000014.1, read as the reverse complement.
CTGCTCGAACCACGCCGCCACGTCCACGTACGGCTCGGCCAGCACCTCGGCCTCGCGCAGTCGGGCGACGGGCTCGCCGAGGCGGGCCGCGAGGCTCTCCGGGGTCTTGATGCCGTCCAGGTCCGTGCGCAGCGGGGCGAGGACCTGGTCGTCGAAGTCCTCGATCAGGCGGCTGACCGGGCGCGGGTTGGGGACCTCCGGCGTCGGCGGCTCATCGCCCGGCTCGCCCGGGGCGGCCGGCTCCGCGGTCCAGCGCCGTACCTCGTCGACCAGCTCCTTCAGCGTGGGAGGGGCCGACTTGGGCAGCGAGATCGCGGTGATCTCGTCCTCGCGGTCGATCCGGACGCCCGCGACGGGAAGCACCTTCCGCTCGCCGCCCGCCTGTTCACCGAAGACGAAGAGGAGCCGGTCGCCGGTCTGGAGGGAGTTCGCCGTGCCCTCCACGAACAGTTCGGGGCGGCGGTCCAGGTCCTCGGGCGTCACGAGGGAGGGGCGGCGGCGCCGTACCTTCAGTTCGTTCCAGTCCCAGCGGGCGGTGAGGTCGCGCGCGGTCTCGAAGGTCAGCGACTGCTCGTCGGCGGCGGCGGGCACGTTGTGGCTGCGCGCCCCGCGCGGGATCAGCACCGGCAGGGCCTCTGCGCGCGCATCGCGTTCGAGGGCGTACGCCAGGTGCGTGCCGGCTGCCACTCCGGGGCGCGGCCGGTGTCCGACGAGCCGGCCGAGGAGCACCAGCGAGCGGTGCTCGTTGGCGGTGCGGATGTAGGCCTCGTCGGCGATCCGCTCGGAGTGGAAGGTGAGCAGGTCGCCGAGGACAGCGGTGGCGTCGAGCAGCCCGACGGCCGGGTCGTCGGGCGTGCGGACGGTCAGCCCGGCGAGCGCCGGATAGGCGGGCGAGGCGAGCCGGTCCAGGAGGGCTGCGAGGAAGGAGCCGTACTCGCCGACGCGGTAGTCGAGGGCGGTCCGGCCGGGCGGGTTGTGGAGCGGGGCGGGGGCGAGGCGCTCGTCGTGGCCGCCGCACGCACCGCCGCAGGAGCAGGCCTGGCTCATCGGGCGCCTCCCAGGAGTATCGCCAGTCGGCCCTGTTCGGGCCGGTCCGGATCGTTGTCGCAGGTGGCGATCTCCAGCGGGCCGAGCCGCAGCACGCCGTCCTCCCTCTCTCCTCGGTCCTGTTCGAACAGCCGCCGCAGCCGGGTGACCTCGACGCTCTCCACCCCGGGGACCGCTGCCGCGACGGCGACCAGGCGGCTGAGCCGGACGGGCTCGCCGAAGGTCAGCGCGTCGGGGTGGAAGAAGCCCTGGCGGCCGCTTCCCAGTACGCGGTACAGATCCGCCAGGATCTGGCCGTGCTGATGGCCGGGGGCGGCGCACACGCTGAGTGCGATGTCGAGGGGCACCAGGCGGGCCGGGCCGACGACGAGCTCGTGCCCGATGCGCCGGTAGGCCTCCAGGGCCTGCGCCGCCGAGGACAGCAGCTCCTTGGACGGAGTGCCGTTGCCGTACGCGTCGATCGCGACATGGGCCTCCTGGACGCTGCCGGTCCAGCGGATCGTGGCCGCGGCCCGCTGCACTCCCGGCAGGGCTGAGGCGAGCGCCGCGTAGTCCTCGGCGGTGACCGCGCGCAGCCGGGTGCGGCGCAGGTCGAGCGGGGCCAACTGCCGTACCTGCTCCAGAGGTTCGGGCTCGGTTCCGCCGGTGGCGGGCAGCGGGTTGCGGACCGTGGCGGCGGGTGCGCCGCTGCCCGCCTCGACGACGAGGTGGTTGATGGCCTCCGCGCCGACGTTGCCCGCGGCTCCGCCGCCCAGCCGGTAGCGCACCGCCAGCCGTGCTCCCGGCGTGGGCGCCGCGCCGTGTCGTCCGTCGCCGAAGCGCAGGGCGAGCCGCCCGTCGTCCTCCGGCTCACCGACGAAGTGCCGGTCACGGGAGGCGCTGTCGAGCAGGTCGCGGCGCGGCTCCCAGGTCTCGTCGCGGTCGTGGAGGCGTACGGCGGGCAGGGCGCGGCGCGGGTCCTGCGCGAGGGCGGCCGTCGCCGAACCGCGCAGCACCGGCTCCTCGGGATGGAGTCCGGCCGCGTACCCCGGGCCCCAACTGTGCGCGATCTCCCAGGCGATGTGCCCGTCGAGGACGGTGCTGGCGCGGGCCCGTGCGGTGAGGATCGCGATGCGGCGCAGCTTGGCGTCGAGCAACTCGTCGGAGCGGTGCAGGAGTTCGCGCAGGGCGCGGACCGGGTGGCGGCGCAGTTCCAGCCGTTCCAGCACCTTCAGGCCGTAGATCAGGGCGAGTTCGGTGATCTCCTCCTCGCCGAGGCCGTCGCGGTCGCGGGCGCTGCGCCACAGTTCCACGAGCCGCTGCCGGACCCGGCCCGGGATGGCGGCGATCCGCTCGGCCTGCCCCGCGGCGACCGTGCCCGGGTCGGGGAACGGCACGGCTTGGGTGACCGGTGCCCGGCCGAGGACGGGACGGAAGCGGGGCCGGATGCCCGGGTAGACGGACTGCGCGAGCAGCGTTCGCAGGGCGGCGGCCTGGGCGTACGCCGTGCCGGGCACGACGTGCTCGTGCCGCTGTCCGGCCCGCTCCAGGCCGAGTCCGGCCCGTACGGTGGCCCGCTCCCCGACGATCTCGAACAGCTCGCGGATGTCGTCCGGGGTCAGGGCCCGGCCGCTCTCCGTCTTGTCCGTGAGGGAGGTGACGAGCCGTGCGGGCGCGTTGCCCTCCGTGCGGTCGTGGCAGCCGAACTCGGGAGGGTCGCAGGGCGCCACGACGGCCGATACCGGCGGCACGGTGACGGTCTCGTGGAGTCCGGAGCGGCCGTGGTCGACGAGGACGGCGTTGCCGCGGGCGAGGGTGACGTCCTCGACGGGCAGGCAGTCGCGTCCGCCGCGTGTGGTCAGGCAGAACGGGTGGCGCAGGGCGTCCTCGGCGGCCCAGGTGACCTCCAGGACGGGCTGGTCCTCGATGCGGTCCAGGCCGGGGGTGACGGAGGTCAGGCGTACGGTCTGGCGGTGGGCGGGGTCGGCGTCGCCGGGGGTGCCGGTGCGCGGGCCCTTGACCTCCTCCAGGACCAGGACGTCGCCCGGCCTCAGGTCCAGCCGGCGTTCCCTGCAGGTCTCGGGGTCCGCCCATTCGTCGCGCAGGGTGGCCGTGGTGGCGCCCGCGGGCAGGGCACACACCTCGCCGCCCCAGGTCCACAGCCGGATCGCGTTGTGCGCGACGCGCAGCCGCAGCGGATCGGCGGCGACGACCGGTTCGAAGACCTCCACCGAGCCGCGCTCGTCCAGGTCGCCGAGGTCGTTCTCGTCGATGACGGTGCCGGGCTCGGGACGGTCGTGCGGGTCGAGGGTGCGGACGTCGACCGAGGCGAAGCGGAACGTGCCCGGGGCCAGGGTGTGGTCGGCTGCGGTCTCGACGGTCACATACGCGCGGGCGTTGCAGCCGTCGTGCATCGCGTAGTCGATGAGCCGGACGTGCCGGCGCACCGAGACCCGGCGGCGCGCGGTGTCCAGGTAGGCCTCGGTGGCGACCGCGTCCTGCTGGTAGCTGATCTGGTCGCCGGTGTACGCGAGCAGTTCCACGAGGGTGGTGCCCAGGTCGGCGGGGTTGCGCTCCACCCAGTCGGGGGTGGTCAGCGCGAGCCGGTCCAGCAGCAGCTTGCGGATGGTGTCGTAGTCGCGGGCCGTGTAGTCGACGACCGGGGCGGCCGGGAAAGCCGGGGGCTCCTCGGTCTCGTCCGTGCAGTCGAAGGGGGTGGGGCAGTCGGGCCGGAAGGCGAAGGTCGCGCTGTGGTAGCGCTGGTCGAAACCGCGGTACGGCTCGGTGCCCGGCCGGCCGTACGGGTCGGCCTCCACCAGCGAGAGCCGGTATCGGGAGGTGTCGCCGGCCCGGTCGAGGGTGACGTGGAGCCGGTCGTCCAGCTCCGGGTCCTCCTCGCGTTCGACGCTGACGTCGACGGCGGTGATGCCGGTGATGCGCCGGCCGCCGTCGATGCGGACGTTCTCGGGGCCGAGTCCGTGCGGGGCCTTGCCGAGGAAGGTGACGCTGAGCAGCAGCCCGTCGTCGCTCACCTCGACGGCGTCGACCCCGCCCAGCTGGGCGGCCCGTACCTTGGCCCGCCGGGTGGTTCCCGTGCTCATGCCGCCCTCCCCTCGAAGACGTCCTCGCGGACCGCTCCGGTGGCGCGGACGACGTAGGACAGCTGGACGCGCACCACGTCGTCGTCGCTCTCGATGTCGAGGGACACGACCTCGACCAGGTCGCCGAGCCAGCGCTGCAGCGCGGCCTGGACGGAGAGTTCGAGGGTGCTGACCAGTTCGGGGCTGCTCGGGGCGAAGACCAGGTCGAGCAGTCCGCAGCCGAAGTCGGGCCGCATCACGCGCTCGCCGGGGCTGGTGAACAGCAGTTGCTCGATCAGGTCGTGGACGTGCTCGGCGGGGCGGGCGTGCGCGGTGCGTCCCCGGCGGTCGGCGCGGAAGGGGAACGCGATGTCGGTGCGGGTGCGGTGACTCGTCGGCCTCATCGGACGGTGACCTTTCGCTGCGCGGCCTGGACGACGGGTGGTCCCTGCGGGACGAAGGCCGCGCTGAAGCACTGGGCGGCTGAGGTGTCGAGCAGCACATGCGCTCCGTCGGCCGTGACGCCGGTGTCCTCGGCCGTCCAGCGGACCGTGGCGCACGGCGAGGGCACGCCGTCGACGATGTGCGGGCAGCCGGTGACGACGTACGCGTGCGCGGCGGTGGCGACGGCGGCACCCGCGATCCGCAGGCCGCCGGAGGCAGTGGTGGCCGGCGCGACACGGCCGCCGTGCGGGCAGCCGATGACGGCGCTCGCGTCCAACAGACTTCCGGACAACTTCTTCCCCCGTTGTCTATCGCTTGGAGAGGACGGTCAACTGGCCCTCGTTGATGGTCACTTCGCGACCGCGCAGGACGACCTCGGCGCCGGCGCCGGTGGCGATGACCACGGCTTCCTTGGTGATACGGATGTAGGCGCCGCCCTGGGCCTGCAGGAGGATCCCCTGTTCGGCGCCGGCGGTGTCGTTGAGCACGATCTTGTGGGCCTGCGGGGTCTGCACGACGACCGGCTTGCTGGCCGCGTTCGCCTCGAGTTCGCGGCGCGCGTCGGGCGGCAGTTCGCCGGCGTCGCCGTACCAGCACCCGGTCCACACCGGGAAGCTGGGGTCCCCCTGCTCGAACTCCACCCACACGCCCGCGCCGGGCGCCGGCACCACGAACTGGCCCGACTGCGGCCCGGTGAACGGCAGGCAGGGCAGCGCCCAGGTGGACGGCTCGTCACCGAGGACGTCCGGGACCTCGGCCGTGATCCGGCCGAGGTGCAGCGGGTCGTTGTTGTCCACCACCCGGCCGCGGAACTTGCCGAGGTAGCGATTGCTGGGTGCCGCCATGGTTGGGGTGCTCCTGTTGGTGGGTCGAGGGTCTTACGGCCGGACGCGGTCGCTGCGCGCTTCCAGGCCCTCCCGGGAGAGGGTGAAGTTCTGCTGGAAGGAGCCCGGGCGCAGGTTGTGGGTGACGGACTTGACGAAGTAGTCGCCGTCGTAAGCCCGTCCGGCGCCGCGGACGCCGACGAGCCGGCGCGGCTGGAGGAGGTAGCCGTGCCGGTTGACGTCGAGCGAGCCGGAGCCCGAGACGACGTCGGCGGAGACCGCGGCCCGGGCGAGGAGTTCGGCCTCGGCCTGCTCGCGCTGCTGCTTGGCGGTGCCGGCGAGGGTCCTGCGCTTGAGGGCCGGGGTGGGCCGTCGGCCGAGCGGCGGGCGCAGGGGGCTGATGGGCGGCTGGGGCAGGAGGGTGGCCTGGCGTGTTCCCGGGTCCTGCCAGCGGGCCTGCGGCTCCTCGCGTGCCGTGCCGTCGTACGCGAACGTCAGCTGGTCCACGGTGGTGTTGGCGTCCATGTTGACGTTGAGGGCGTGCTGGCGCAGTCCGAGCCGGACCTCCGGTCCCCAACGGGCGGACGACTGGCCTGGGTTGGGACCGGGCTCCAGATAGAAGGTGTAGCCGTTGGCGCGGGCGAGGTCGGTGATGTACTGAAGATCCGTCCCCGTCTGGTAGTGCACGCGCAGGTCCTGGTGCGGGGGCTGGGACACCTTCTCCGTGTACACGTCCGGCCGGATGCCGTAGTCCGAGTAGCGGCGCAGGATGGCGAGGACGCGCTCGGACGGGGGCAGGTTGGGGTAGCGGGCGGTGCGCTCCTCCAGGTCCATGAGCAGGGTCAGGTCCTCGCCCGTGACGGTGAGGGTGGAGTGGCCCGGAATGTTGCTGGCGCCGACCTCCTGCCGGACGATCAGCCCGTCGAAGAGCACCTCGGGTGTGCCGCGGACGCTGACGGTGAGGATGACGCGCGTCTTCGGATCGAAGAACCCTTCGGGCAGCAGCCGCTGGTTGAGCAGTCCGTTCTTGGTGAGGTCGAAGGCGAACTGGAAGCCGCTGCGCTCCCCCGCGGTGGCGGTGATCTGGGCGGACAGCAGCGCTTCGGCGACCTCGACCGGGACCGGGCGGGCCAGCGTCGGCCCCATGAGGAGCTGGATGTGGACGGGGCCCTGCCCCACGGGCTGTTCAGACACGCCGCTCTCCACGCGGGAACCCGCCGATGACCGGGATGCCGATGACGCGCCCCGCCTCGTCCGTCAACTCCCGCGGATCGAGCACGGGATTGGCGTCGGCGATCCGCCACCACTGTCCCGGGTCGCCGAGGAAGCGCTGCCCGAGCAGATCGGGCCGCTCCCCGGCGCCGACGACGTGCGGCTCGGTCTCCTCGTCGAGCCGAGGCAGCAACCGCCGCTTGGTGTACCGCACTTCGGTCCCGTCTGCGCGCCGGTGCACGCCGATCTCGGCGTCGTGGTAGCGGCTGGTGCGCGGGTAAGGGTGCGCTCCGGGTATGGAGTCGAGTGCGCTCTCGTAAGGCTCGGTGCCGGCCATGTCCCTTTCCTCATCCCCTTCCGGTCACGAGTCCGACGCCGCCGAGGCCGAGGGCGCCCAGGCTGCCGCCGCGCGCCGCGGCCGCGAGCCGCTCCTTCTGTGCCAGGTGCGCCATGTACAGGTCGGCGCCGCGGTGCCCGGCGGGCAGGTCACTCACGGTCAGGATCTTCATCCCGATGCTCAGCGAGGCCCGGATCGGATTCAGGTTGACGTCGAAGGCGGACTCGCTGACGGAGAGTTCGGTGAGCCTGACGGGCATGACCCGCTTGCTGCCCCAGGTGAACAGCGTCAGCGGCATCTCGATCGGGCTGATCTCGATGCTCCCCTTCCGGGTCAGCTTGCTCGCGGCCCGCAGCTGCGCGGTGGTCGGCTGCACCAGCATCTCCAGGGTGGCGAGCTGCGGGTGGATCCCGTCGGGCGCCGCGATCTCCAGCTGGTCGGTCGCGTCGATCTCGGCGGTGAACTTCCAGGATTCCTGGGCGGGGCCCTTGAGCCGGAGGGCCTCATTGCGGTCTCCGCTGCCGGTTCCGCCCCCGCCCGCGTCGCCGCCGTCGCCGGCGGACTGCGGGGCGATGCTGCGCTCCAGGGTGTCCGGGTTGAACTGGAGGACGATGATGCGCTGGGGGGTGCCGGTGTCGGGGTTGACGACGACTATTCCGGAGCGGATGGGTTTGGGGATGTCGGCGTAGCGGGTCACAGGCGGGCCTCCAGGCGGCTCGTGAGCTCTGTGTAGCTCCAGGCGGGGAAGAGCTGGGGGAAGAGCTCCAGCATCACCGTCAGCTGGTTCTTGACGTCCTCGAAGTCCGGGTGACCCAGCGGGACCTCATCGGTGAAGAGGTACTGCCAGCCCAGCGTGCCTTTCGTGATGGCGAGCTGCTCCATGTATTCCGGATAGGTGAGGTCGAGCTTCACGTACTGCCGGGTCCATCCCTCGACGCTGGTCAACTCCATGTCGTAGTACCAGAGTTCCCATGGGTCGGCCTGGCGTCGGATGCGAACTGCCGCAAGCTGCCCGGTCGCGGCGAGTGGTGTGTCGTCGACGACCCGCAACTCGCTGAAGAACTCGCGCTCAGCGTCGGAGGAGCCCCTCCAGGCCAGATTCGGCGACGGCATGCGCACCGCGGTGAACAGGTCGGTCACACGGAATTCGCCACGGATTTCAGGAATTCCGGCAGCCGGATCGCAGTGCCAGCAGTTGGCGATCTCCGAGATGCGGGGGCTGAGCACACACAGGTCACGGCTGAACGTGATGCCCTCCCATTCGGGTAGATAGGAGAAGAGCACAGGCGCCTCCTCGAAGACCTGACCAAGCTCGCCGGTGACGGAGCGGTCCACGGTGACTACAGCGCAGTCGAGGAGCTCCTGCTGGGCCCGGAGCAGTTTTCTTTCGATATCGGTCGGAGTGCGCATGTGCCGCCTCAGAACTTGAGATGTCGGTCTTGATCTGCCACTGCCAGGGCAATGATTCCCGCCCTGAAGTCCAGCATTCGGTTCTTACGCCTTTCCGGCAGTTTGTCCAGGCGGTCGACAAGCTCCTGGGCGTTGCCCGGCGTGGTGGTCGTCGCCGATCCGTCTCCGTCGTGGTCGCGGACGTATCTGATGGCTTCCGCGAAGGCAGGGGAGACGTTCAGCATGCGCACCATGCGCCGGACGGAGTCGCGATTGACGTTGACGAGACTGTTCGCGGCCGGTGCGGGCGGCTGCTCCAGCGGCCCAGCCGTGTAGGTCAGCGGTCCACGGTTCCTCGGCTGCTTCTCTCTCCATTCCCCGGCGTCCCTGTCGTAGCGGTACGTGCCCCAGGTGGCGGTGATGGAACGGGGGAAGCCCTTGACCGTGCTCTGGTGCCAGGTCAGATCGATCTGGTACCAGACCATGCGCAGTTTGTCGTGGCGCGTGTCGTCGTTCCGCCGCACCTCCTTCTCCGGGTACTGCTCGATGCTCCACTTGAATTCCGGGTTGTTGACGGCGTTCCGGGCCGGTACCAGGTTGGATCCGAGGAAGGGCCCGCCCAGCTTCTCGGTCAGCAAGTGCATCCGGACCCAGCGGCTACTCCGATCCGTGTTGAGGTCGTACTTGTTGAGGTACCGGAAGCCGATGGGTTCCTGGAGCAGGCTCGAATTCGCTTTCTGCCCGTGACCCTGGGCGAAATTCTTGTTGAGGTACTGCGCCTTGAAGTTCTTGGCCAGCTCACCATTGACGAAATTCGGTGTGCGGGGCGCCGGCAGGCGGGGATCAGGCGGGTCCGTGAGGTAGTCGGTGTGCTCCACGTAGTCGTTCGTGTCGAGGTCCTCGGCCTTGGTGTAGCCGTTCGTCACCGGAGCCGTGGGGTTCAGCGTGGCCTCGATCTCGAACCCCGGGCGGCCGACCTTCGTCAAACGAGTGAGCCGGTACCAGCGCCGCACATTCTCGAGCAGTTGGCGATCTGCCTCCTGGTCCATCCCCTTGGCCAGCTTCTTGCGGATGAGGGGGCGGATGCGTGCGACGATCTCCGCGAGCCGCTTCTCCTTCCTCTCCTCCTCTTGCTTGCGCCGGTCCTTGTCCTCCTTGCTCTTGGGCCTGCCCGGCCCGGGCTTGTCCGGCCCCTTCCTGGGCCGGTGAGGACCATGCTCGTCGCGCTTGGGCTTACGTGGCTTTCCGTCCTTCTCGTGCTTCGGCTTCTTCGGATCCGCTCCCCTGTCGCCCTTCGGCCTCTTGGGGTCCTCCTCCTTGTCGCCCTTCGGCTTCTTCGGCCGGTCGGTGTCCTTGTCCGGCTTGGGCCGGGCCGGTTTGCCGTCGTCCTTGGTGTCCTTGGGCCGCTTCGGAGCGTCCTTGCCGTCGCCCCCGCTGTCCTTCGGCTTGTTCGCGGCGTCCTTGCCGTCGTCCTTCGACCCGGTCCGTTCGGGCTCCTTGCCGGCGGGGGGCTTCTGGTCGTCCTTGGGCCTGGTCGGGTTCTTCTCGTCCTTCGGCCTGCCCGGGGTTTCGTCCTTGTCGAGCTTCGGCTTCGGCCGGGGTTCCGGCTTCGGCTTCGCCGTCGGAGTGGGACGCGTGTCCGGCTTGGCGGCGGGCGTGTCGGCCGGGCGGGTGGTGCCGGGCTCGTTCGTCTTCGGTCGGGCGGGCGTTCGCGTGTCGCCGGTCGTGGGTTTCCGGCCGGCGTCCTCGGATTCCTTCGGCCTGCTCGGGGCCGCGCCCGTGTCCTTGGGCCGCGCAGCCGGCGCGGGCCTGGTCGCCGGCCGGTCCGCCGGAGCGTTCTCCGCGCGCCGGTCCCGGCGCGGGGCGCCCCCTTCCTCCGTGCCTCCGGCCGAAGGCCTGCCCTCGCCCCGGCCTTCCCTGCCGCCCCGGCCGAGCTTCGCCGCCACGCCCTTCAGGCGCCGGCCGACCTTCGCGACGTACTTGCCGATGCCGTCCAGCAGGGCCTGGTAGGCCAGTTCCAGGAGGGCGACGATGCCTGCCGCGACCGCCTTGGCGAACAGGATGCCGGCGCCTCCCTGGCGGACCGCCCTCAGCCAGGCGAGGACCGCTCCCATGGCGCGCAGGATCTCGCCGAGGGCGCCGATCGCCGTGCGGATCGCGTCGATGACGGCCGTCACCCAGCCCGCGCCGGGGATCAGCTTCGCGATCACCTTGGTGATCACGATCTCGCCGATGATGAACGGGAGCTGGGGCACCACGGCGTCCCAGGTCTCCTTCACGATCCGCTCGAGCGAGAAGCCACCCTTGATCAGCTTGTCGATGATGGCCTTGGGTACGCCGATGATCTCCTCGATCTTCGTCTGGAACCACTGTTTGACGGCGGCCTGGACCTCGCGGAACAGGTGGTGCTTCGCGCCGTCCACCGCGGAGTTCTTCGCACCGCTCAACCAGCCGCCGGGATCGTCCAGGAAGTCGATCGCGATCATCATGAACTCGCCGAATGCACCAAGGAGTTTGGAGGCGTAGTCGAGGACGGTCTTGATCGCGTCGATCACGGACTTGATGACGTCCATGAGCATCTTCTTGAGGATGTTCAGGATGTCGCTGAGCATCTTGGCGAGGGCGTTGAGCAGGTCCGTGACGATCTGCTTCAGCTGTGCCGCGAGCCTGGTGACGAACGCGATCGCCGCCGCGATCAGGTTGGTGATGAACTTCCGGATGCGGGCGGCCAGTTCGATGACGGCCCGGACCATCGCCTTGGCGAACTCGATCAGGTCGTTGATCAGGTTCTTGATCGTGTCGACGACGAACTTCCGGGCCTCGTTGATCCAGCGTTCGACGGTCTCCTTGAAGTTCTTGATGAAGCCGACGACCGCGTCACGCGCGTCCCGGATGATCCGGACGATCGCGTTCTTGATCTCGATGACCTTCTCTTTGATCCAGTCGAAGGCCTTGGTGAGCCAGTTGCCCGAGTCCTTGGCCGCGCCGTCCGCCTTGTTCTTCGCGTCGCTCTCGGCCTTGTCGCCCTCGTCCTTGATCTTCTCGTCGCTGTCGGTCTTGTGCTTCGAGACGTCGTCGTCGGTCTTCTTCTCGCGGTCCTCGACGTCCTTGCGGAGCTTCTCCGACCGCTCGGTCTTCTTGCTGCCGAGCTTCTGAAGCTCCTGGTCCTGTTCCTGGCGCCAGTCGGCGCGCTGTGCCGTGACCTCGTCCAGGGCCTTGGTCCGCTTGCCCGCCTGGTCCTGCGTGTTCTTGCCGATCTCGCCGTCGACCTGCTGCTTGTGCTTCTGCTGAGAGTCGCGGAAGTCCTTGTCCTTGGTCTGACGGCTGTCGGACATACCCTTCTGGCCCTGGCTGAACGCCGCCTGGAACTCGGGCCCGCGGTCGTGCTCGGCCACCGCGGACGCCGCGTCCGGGGGTACGGCGCCCGTGGACGCCTTGCCGGGCGCGGCGGCCTTGGCGCCCTCCGCGCCGGGCACCTTGCCCTTCAGCTGCTCCTGGGGGGCGTCGGGGTACACCTGGTCCTCGCCCATCGACCGGCCGGAGTCGTCCCGTGCCGTGTCGACCGCCTCCTGGCCCTTCGCGTCGACGGCGGAACCCTGTTCGTCGGCCGTCCGGTCGGCGTCACCCTTCATCTGCACGCCGGGCGCGTTGCCCGCCTGGGCCTGTTTGAGGGCTTCGTCCTTGGTGGGCAGCCCGGCGAACTTGGCCGCCAGCTCCTGCTTGTCGACCTTGAAGCCGAGCTTCTCGGCGAGCCAGCCGATGCCGAAGCCGAGCGCCATCTTGAAGGTCTGCCAGCCGCTCGGCTCCTCCGCCTTTTCCGCCTCGATCTGCCCCTCGGGCTGCTTGGCCCCGGTGACCTCGGCGTTCTTCTGCTCGGGCGCCTCCGACTTCTGAGCCGGGTCCTGCGAGTACCGGGCGGGCGCGTCGGTCTTCGGCTTGCCCTCCAAGGTCTGCGGCGCACCTGCGGGACGCTGCATCGAGGGCGGTGCGGCGGCGAGTTGCCGGTGCTCGTCGCCGACACTGCGGTCGACCGAGCCGCTCACCCCGCCCATCGCCTCGAGTGCCTGGTGGGGCTTCAGCCCGGCGGCCGTGCTCAGGCCCGCCTCGGGCGAGACCTGCGAGAGGTTCGGGGCCTTCCCCGAGTCCTTCTTCCCCTTGCCCTTGCCGGCCGGCTTGCTGGCGACGCCGCCGCCCGCGGCGCCGGATGCGGCTGCCGGTGCCGTCTTCGGGACCGCGGTCCTGGGTGCCCGTTCCGCCTGCGGCGCGGGCTCGGCGTCGGCTGCCTTCGGGGAGGGCCCGGCATCGGCTGCCTTCGGCGCGGCCGCGGGCTCCGTCGCGTGGGCGGGCGCCTGAACCGTCGCCGGCTGCGGAGCCGGGCTCTCCTCGCTCGCGGAGCGCTCGGCGGCGCGGTCGGCCTCGGGCGCCGCCCCGCTCTGCGAGCTGCTGGTGGGGCCGCCGGGCCGGTCCGCGTTGGAGCCGCCGGTGACGTGGGAGTCACGGGCGGCCGAGGCCGCCGGCTCACTTCCGCCCGCCGGGGCCGAGGCGGCCTGCTGCTCGCCCTTCGGCGCCGCCCCCTTGCCCTCGGCCTCCGGCGCCGCGGCCGTACCGCCCGCCGCCTGCGGGGAGTTCTTCTCCTGACCCGCCGCGGCTCCGTCCCCCGCAGCCGGAGTTCCCTTCTCCTGCTTGGCCGCGTTCTCCTTGGCGGCCCCGCTCTCCTCGGACCGTCCGCCGTCCTGTGCGCCCGGCGCCTGCTGCACCGTGGTCTGGGCCGTGACGGGACCGGCCTTCGGATCGTCACCGCTCCTCGGGTTCTTCGCGGGGGCCCCGGGCCCCGGCAGACTCGCGACCGTGCGGTCCGCGTCGAGGTCGGCGAGCAGGGTGTCACCCGGCCCGCCCTCCGTCTCGGGCGACGGCGCGGGTTCGGCATCCGGTTCGGCGACGGCGTCCTCATCGGGCTCCGCTTCCGCTTCGGCCGCCGCATCCTCGGCGTCCTCGGCGTCACGCTCCGCCTGCACCCGGTCGGCCTTGGTCTGCGGCGGTGCGGGGAAGTCGGGAACCGTGGTGGTCCCGCGCTGGTCCGCCGTAGGCACACCGGACACGTCGGGATCCTGATCGGGCAGGAAATCCTCGGGCTGGAGCCTGGTGTCCCAGGCGCTCTGCTCCGCGCCCCCGACCTCCACTTCCGAGGTGCTGTCGGGCAGGTCGGCTTCCTCGTCGGCCGACTCCTCCAGGCCGTCGAGATCCTGACTGCGTACGCCGTCCAGCTTGCTCGACGGAGCGGGCAGCGCGGTGTCCCGGCCCACCGCGGGCGAGGCGGTCGGCTGGTCGGAGCCGCGCCTGTCCTCCTTGCGTACCTGCCGGCCGGCCACGAACTGCTGAGCGGCACCGGGGCGGTTACGGGCCGCTGACTCCTCCGCGCCGGCCGCCGGAACGCCCTGCTGGTCGGCTTTCTCCTCGGCGCCCTCCTCCTTCTGGCCCTTCTGGTCCTTGCCGCCGTGGTCGGCTCCCTGGGCGTGAGTCTTCTCGCCGGCTTGCGCGCCCTGCCCGGCGGACCCACCTGCCGACGCGGTGGTGGCCGCCGTCCGCCCCTGCGCGATTCCGGAAGAGGGCCCGGATGCGGAGGACGGCCCGGCACCGGAGGGCTGCCGGGTTCCGCCCGCACGCGGCTCGGCGCCCGCCTGCCGTCGCTGCTCCTCACGGGTGCCGCCGTTCGGCGGGGTGCTGCCGGACGCGCCGTCGTGGTCGGCCCGGTCCTTCTCCGGACCGGGTGCGGGCTCCGGCTTGTCCTGCCGGGCCCGCTCCTCCGCGTCGCTGCGCCGGGTGCTCTCCCGCTCGGCCTGTATCTCCTCGGCCGCGTCGGGCTCGATCTCGGGCGCGTCGTGGGACTCGCGCTCCAGTCCGTCGTCGGCGTAGTCGTCGTACGCGTCGATCTCGTCGACGAGGTCCAGGACCCGGTCGTGCTCGGAGCCGAGCAGCCGGTTCTCCAGGCGGTCGAGGACGCCGTCGAGCAACTCCGCCGGCAGCCCGGCCAGTTGCTTGCGGGTGCGCTTGGACAGATCCTCCGGGTCGCCGCGCAGCGAGCGTACGACCGAGTTGGCGAGCCGGTCGACGAGGGTCGCCGGATCCATCGCCTCCGCACGGCTGCGGTCCGCGTCCACGGTGGCGTACCGCAGCCAGCCCGGGGTGGCCTGCCCCTCCGCCACCTCGGGCGCGGACTCGGCCCGCTCGGGCCGTACGAGCTCCTGGGCCGCCGATTCGGCCTCCCGCTCGATCGCATGCTGCGGCAGGCTCACCGCCCCCGGCTCACGCCCGGCCCGCAGGGCGCCCAGGCCGTGCGGGTTCTGCACGGTGTGCAGCAGCTCATGGGCGAGGAGGCGGCGGCCCTCGTCCGTGCCGGGCTTGAAGGCGCCCTCGCGGAAGAGGATGTCCTGGCCGACGGCTACGGCGTCCGCGCCGAGCAGCTGGGTGAGCTGGGCGGCGTCGCGGCCGGTGTGCAGGCGTACCCGGCTCAGGTCGTGCCCGAGCTGCTCCTCCAACTCCCGGCGTACACCGGGGTCGAGTGGCTGGCCGGCGCCGCTGACGATGTTCTTCGGCTCGGGGACACGCGACGCGGCGGCCCGCTCCTTGCGCTTGCGCCGACGCTGCTCGGCGCTCTGCTCGGAGTTCGCCTGCCGGGACCGGGAGTTCACGCTGTCACCTCCCCGTGGCCGCTGAGCCCCTCGTGTACCGCGCGGGCCAGCTCCTGGCCGAGCCGACGCGCGGACAGCCCGGCGGGCAGGGGCGCGAGGCCGCTCAGCGCGTCGAGGGTCAGGGTGCCGTGTGCGGCCAGGGGTACGCCGTGCAGCCGTACCAGCCGGGTCAGTTCGCGTTCGAACGCGGCCGAGACGCGGGCCGGGTCGGCCCGGAAGCCGTCGAGCACGAGTTCGCCGATCTCCACGCGGATCGCCGCGGGCCGTCCGCTCACACCCATCCGCGGACCTCCGTCGGGGTCAGGGAGCGCTCCAGCTTGAGGTACTCGGTGCGGGCGGCCGCGAGCATGTGCCGCATCTGCAGCCGGTCGCCCTCCTCGGCGGCGAGGAACGCCCCGGACAGGGCGATGTTGCGGATCGAGCCGCCGGCGACGGTGAGCCGGGCGAGGAGGGCGGGGTCGATGTCCTTGAGGGGCGCCTGCGGCGGCAGCACCCGGCGCCAGATCTCGGCGCGTTCGTGCTCGGCAGGGAAGGGGAAGTCGACGACGAAGCGGATGCGGCGCAGGAACGCCGTGTCGAGGGCCTGCTTCATGTTGGTGGTGAGGATGGCGAGGCCCCGGTAGGCCTCCATCCGCATGAGCAGGTAGCTGACCTCGAGGTTGGCGTACCGGTCGTGGCTGTCCTTGACCTCGCTGCGCTTGCCGAAGAGGGCGTCGGCCTCGTCGAACAGCAGCAGCGCGCCACCGCGTTCGGCGGCGTCGAAGACCCGGCGGAGGTTCTTCTCGGTCTCGCCGATGTACTTGCTGACCACCTGGGAGAGGTCCACGACGAACAGGTCGAGGCCCAGCTCCTTCGCCATGACCTCGGCGGCCAGCGTCTTGCCGGTGCCGGAGCCGCCCGCGAACAGGGCGGTGACGCCGAGGCCGCGGCGCAGGGTCGCGGCGAAGCCCCAGTCGTGGTGGACGGTCGGCCGCTGCCGCACGTGCGCGACGATCTCCCGCAGCACGGCCGTCTGCCGCTCGTGCAGCACGAGGTCGTCCCAGCCGGCCCGTGGCTCGATACGCCGGCCGAGTTCGTCCATGCCGATCCGGGCCTCCTCCAGCCCGGCCCGCCAGGCGAGTTCGGCGGCGTCCGTCTCGTCCTCGTGAGGCAGGCGCCGGCGTACGGCAGCCGCGACGGACCGCACGACGTGCGGCGGGAGCTGGAACTGCGCGACCAGCGAGCCGAGTTCCCCGTCGCCGAGGTCGGCGATCTCTTCGAACGCGTCGGCCCAGAGCGCGAGTTGCTCGTCGTCGTCCATGCGGGGCACGGCCACGCGCAGGCCGTGCGGGCGCTCCGTGCGCAACGGGTCCTCACTGGACACGACGAGGGGTACGGCGGCCCCGGCCAGGAACGCCTCGGTCGCCGCCCGCTGGTCGCGGTCCAGGTCGCCGGCCTCGACCAGCAGCGCGGCGGGCAGCAGGATCGCCTCGCGCTGCCACAGCCGGGCCAGCCGGTCGCGTTCGACGGGGTCGGTCGGCACGTCCTCGGCGCTCATGGCGTACAGCCCGAGTCCGCAGCGGGCGGCCGCCGCGGTGGCGATGTCGGCCCGGCTGCGCAGGTCGCCGCCGGTCACCTCGACCAGCAGCGGCGCGTCGGAGCTGCGGCCGTCCTCCGTCCAGCCCTCAGCGAGGCGGCTCGCGGCCAGGTCGTACGACGGCGGCAGCGTGTGCGGCGCCGGGGCGGGGCGCAGCCGGCCGTGCAGCCGGGCGTCCAGGTAGGGCGAGCCGAGCAGGAAGTGCAGGATCCGTTCGTCCAGCCGGAGCCGGGAGACGGTCAGCCGTGTCTCGTCCTCCAGCTCCACGATCCGCCAGCGCCTGAGCGGCGCCACGGGGGTGAGCGCGCTCCAGTGCGGCCCGTCCAGCGCGGCCAGCGCGAGCGAGAAGGTGGGGTACGCCCGCTGCGGGTCGCCGGAGGCCGCCGCGCACCGGGCGGCGGTCGTGGGGTCGAGTTCGTCGGCGGCGGTGAGCAGGACGAGGTCGCGTTCGAAGGGGGTGAGGCCGAAGCAGGCGACGAGCGCGTCGACGGGGGCGGTGGCCTCGGGTACGGGTACGACGGCGGTGTCGGTGTCTGCGGACTGCTGCCCGGTGGCGCCCTCCGTGTGCCCGGTGGCGCGTGCCGCGTGGGCGTCGACGCGGGCCAGGACGCGCCGGATCCCGGAGGTCAGCGCCGTCCCGCCGTCGCCCGCGTCCGTAGCGCCCTGCTCGTGCATGCCCATGTGTTCACCTGCCCCCGTCGAGTCGCCCATCCGGTTCAGTTCTCCGTGTCCTCGCCACCGCTGCGGCCGCCGTCCGTCCTCCGGGCTGCGGGCTGCGTGGACTTGGCCGCCCGGGACGTGCTCTTGCGGGTGCGCGCCGGAGCCTTGGCCGGGGTCTTGGCGACGGCCTTGGCTGCCTTCTTCTCGGCAGGCTGAGCCTCGGTCTCCCTGCCGGATCGCCACTCTGACGGCCCCTCAGGCTGCTGGTCGGCCCCCGGAGGGACCGGCGCCCCCGGCGCCCCGAACGGCAGCACCCGCACCTCGGGCCGTTCGACCGGCTTGGCCGGTACCGGCGTCTCGAGGCCGTCGATGAAGACGAGGGAGGCCTGGTAGACCACGGACAGTGCGTACGGGGTCTGGTAGAGCATCCCCCACAGCTTGGATGTCTCGTCGACGTCCATCACGGTCGGCGTGAACCGTACCCGCTGGGCCGCCTCGGCGAGGTTGCTGCCCGCCAAGTAGGGCTTCTCACCGGCGAGTTCGATGACGTCCTTGGGAAGGATCGGTATCTCGTGCAGGGTGCGCACGACCGAGCCGATGAGCCGCTGGCCGACCAGTTCGGTCTCGTCGCCGTACGCGGTGATCAGATACTGCAGGTCGAGTGCGGCGGCGGCCCGGCGCACCAGCTTGCCGTCGGGCGCGCGCGTCGGCAGGTCGTTGTTGCGCTGCGAGGCGTTGGGCGTGACCTGATACAGGAAGACGGAGATGGTGGGGTCCGTCGGCGGCTCGGTGGGCGGCTTGCGCGGCTCCACCTTGACGGCCATGTCGATCTCCGGCTGCAGATGGGACTCGATCAGCAGGGCGAGGGCCTGGCTGACATGGGCGAGGGCAAGTGCGTTGCTCATGGCGTCAGTTCCTCGGTTCCTCTCGTGTTGCCTCTCCCGCCGCGCTCACTGCCCGCGCGGTTCACTCGCGCCCCCGGGCCAGGTACTCGGCCAGGCTGAGGGCCGTACCCGGTCGCGAGGCGGGCCGCGCGGGCTGCCGTGTCCCGTTCCGCGACGGCGACTGGCCGGCCGTCACCTCGAGCCGGCCGATCTGCACCTGGACCACCTGCTCTGGCGCCCGCCCGGGCCGGCGTGCGGCGGCCTGACGGGCGGCCTGGCGGGGCGGGGGGGGGGGGGGGGGGGGGGGGGGGGGGGGGGGGGGGGGGGGGGGGGGAGGGGGGGGGGGGGGGGGGGGGGGGGGA
>NZ_JBVIGN010000013.1:0-279844 GCF_055570785.1 Streptomyces sp. NPDC031100 | reverse complement strand
TCCACACCTACAACCACCACCGCTGCCACACCGCACTCGGCGGCCAGCCACCCATCACCCGCGTGAACAACCCTGCGGGTCAATACACCTAGGGCCTGTTGCGAAAGTCCCGCCTGCCCGGCGACGCCCGGCACGCACTCTCGCCGCACCGGGCGCAGACCCAAGTACGTCCAGTACGAGGGCCTGCACCCGGCACGCCGAGAGCACGCACCGGACGCCGCCGGGCCCGCCCTCCGGGCGGACGACGGGACTTTCGCAACAGGCCCTAGCCGGACATGGCCGCGGTGTACGGCGACAGGGCCGGGGCGAGCTGCACTCCGGGAGCCAGACCGAGGGCGACGAGTGCATCGGGCAAGCCCCGTCCGACGCGGACCGCCTCCAGGGTTCCCGGAGCGGCCAGTTGGCGGCAGCTTGCCGCGATGATCTCGAACAGGTGCTGCACCCGGCCGGGGCCGCGAGGCAGCAACTGGCCGTGGAAGTCCTCGTGGTGGGCGAGAACGAGCGCGGCGAGTCCGGCGACGTGCGCGGAGGCCGTACCGGTTCCGTCGAGGGCCGTGTAGCCGCCTTGCGGGGCGCATGACAGGACCGCCACGCCGGGGGCGGCCGCATCCACTCCGGGGCCGTAGCAGCTGAAGGGTGCGGCGAAAAGCCCTTCCGGGCTCAACGGCGGCCCCGTGTGGGTTGCTTGGGAGGTGTCGGGCGGATACGAGCCGAAGACCCCCAGCGCGCCGACGGTGAACACCGTGGGCAGTGTGCCGGGGAAGGAGACCGGTCCGCCGGTGTCGCCTGCCGGGGCGACGCAGGCGATGCCCGCGGCGCCTGCGTCGGCGAGTTTGCGGGAGACGAGCGCCGAGGGGTACGGGGTCGCCACCGCGATGTGGGCGATGTCGACCTCGCGCTCGATGCAGTGGTCCAGGGCTGCGATCAGGTCGCTGAAGTGGCCGTCGGGCAGCACCTGGCAGACCTCGATCTCGGCGTCGACGGCGATGCCGATGACGCCCTTGCCGGTGTCCGCTCCGGCGATGACGCCCGCCGCGTGGGTGCCAGTGCCCACCGTGTCGTGGGCCCAGCCCTCGTCCGTACCGCCCACCAGATCCACACCCGAGCGCACCCGTTGTTTCAGATCGGGGTGTTCGACGCTGACGCCCGTACCGATGACCCCGATCCGCACTCCGAAGGCGCGGAACGTGGGCGGCAGCCGGTCCAGCCGCATCGCCTGCTGGCCCCAGCCGTACTGCTGCCGCTGCTCCAGTTCCGGGTACACCTTGGCCAGCGGGGTGAGGGTGACGAGGTTCTCCTGGGTCGCCGACAGGTCGGGGCGATGGATCCAGCGGTCCGCGTACCCGCCCGTCGGCCGGACGTAGAGGGACTGGATGGAATGTTCGGTCTCGGTCGCCAGGGTGACGGTGACCGTGCCGTCGGCTCCGGTGATGCCCTGGCCGGGCCAGGTCGCCCCGATCAGGAACACCCCCGCACCCGCCAGCGGTTCGCCGTCCGGTCCGCAGACGCGCAGCGCGATCTCCACGGGTTGTTCCAGGGGCATGACCAGCCCCGGATCGCGCAGCGGCGGCATGCCGGCGATCTGCGTGGCCAGGGGTACGGATCCGGACAGCGGCAGGTCCGGTTCGATGTGCACGTGCAGCGACCGCATCACGGGTACCTGGGCCTCGGCCGCCTCGACGACCGCGATCTCCGGGCAGGAGGGGGGCAGCCCCGCCGACTGCAGCTTCTCCGACGGCCGGAGTCTGCGGATCACCGTGACCTCCGGCATCCGAGCCAGCCGGTCGCACACCGCATCCATGCCGACTTCCGGAACACCCGGGGGGAGGAGTTGCTGCGGCAGCGGTGTCACCATGTACCGCGATCGGCGCGGCTGTACCGCGATCGGCGACGGCGCGCCCTTGCCGCGCGGCCCCGCCTCTTGTTTGCCCTCGGGTCCCGGCCCGCCGACCCCCGCGCCCTCGGACCCGCTCTCGCGGTTGTTTCCGGACCTTTCCTTGGCCATTACGTCCACCTTCACCACGTCTATGTCGTCGTCCTCGTACTCCTGATCCGGTGACGGGCGGCTCGCGCTTCCACGAGGATGCGGTGTGCCCGGGAATCAGTTCCTGGGCACACCGCATCGCGCGCCGCCTACGTCAGCCGTGCATCAGCCGATACCGAAGGGCTGGCCGCCCATCTGGCCGAAGCCGAAGCCGGGCTGCTGGTACTGCGGGAACTGCTGGCCGTAGGCCTGCGGGCCGTACCCGCCACCCCACTGCTGCTGGCCCGGCTGACCCTGCTGACCCAGCTGGCTCTGCTGGAGCAGCGCCACGACTGCGGTCGGCAGCGCCTGCTGCACGGACTGCTCCACCGCACTCCGGACGCCCTGCTGCAGCGTGTGGTGCAGCGCAACGGCCAGGTACGGGTGCGCCTGGTGGGCCATGCCCTGCTGCTGGAGCTGCTGCTGGACCTGCTGGATGTGCTGCAGCGTCTGCTGCATGCGCTGCGCGATCTGGATGCTCGCCTGCTGACAGGCCTGCTGGATCGTCTGCTGGACGACCTGAGCGATCTGCTGCTGCGGGGCGCCGGCCTGCTGGCCGAACTGCTGCAGGGGTTGGGTACCGGTCATCACCGACATGAATGCTCCGTTCGATGCCATGGAAAGCCGACATAGTTCTCTATGTGGGCCTTATCGGTACATACCGACGCACCGAAGCTAAGTTGGCGTCGCCCCGGCCGCAAACGGAGGGTCACCTTCTGGGGCAGGGACACACGCGGACCACCGACGCGAAAGCACCCCGCACACCCGACGACACAGGGACCGCGGGTCGCCGAACACGGTGAACGGCACGAGGGCCGGGCCTCGCCCCCTGCCGGGAACAGCGCCGCCAACCGGGTGAACCTGCCCACGCTCCCCCGCGTCACCCCGGAGAACGGTGAGTACAAGCCACGCGTGCGAAGGAGATCACCTGGGCGCCGTACCACTGCTGGACTGCTGGTCGTGGCGCCGCTGAACATCCCGGGCGGGACGGGCCCGCCCGCCGACCCCCCAAATGACCGAATGTCCGTATTCTCATATATGTCAGATTGTTTCCGAAAAGCGGACTATCGTGGGCGCGGGTGAGGCGAAGCGTGGTTCGGTCCGGCGGGGCACCTATGCCGACGGGGCGTGCGACAGGCGGCGCGGGGCCCGTTCGTTCGCGTGAGCGGTTTCTGGAGGGTGAGCCGGTCGAAGCGGGCGTGCGCGCGTCCATCTCGAATTCGTGGCAGCGCTGCCGGTCCCTGGGGCTCTCGCCGGACCAGTCCGACCTCCCCTTCCGGGACGACTTCGATCCGGACGCCCGGATCGTCCGCGCGGCCGTGCCGGTGCTCGACCGACTGCAGTCCAGGTTCGCCGGCAGCAGCATGAACATCTGCGTCGCCGATGAAAGCGGAACGGTCCTCCTGCGCCGCTTCGGCGAGGCGTCCTTCGCCAGGAGCCTCCCGGCGATCCAGCGCGTGCCGGGATTCGTGTTCGCCGAGCAGGTCGCCGGCACCAACGGCATCGGCCTCGCGCTGGCCGAGCGCAAGCTCATCCAGGTCTGCGGCGCCGAGCACTTCGCCGAGCGCTCCCAGGGCAGCGCCTGCCGCGCCCTCCCGGTCCGCGACCCCCTCAGCGGCCGCATCGAGGGTGTCCTGTGCCTCGGCTATCCGCGCAGCTTCGACGACCCCGCGCTGGCAGCCGTGATACGCAAGGCGGCCCAGGCCATCGAACGGCGGCTGCTGCGGCAGAGCTCCGAACGCGAGCGCGCTCTGCTGCAGGCGTACCTGGACGCCGAGGCCGAAGCCGCCGTCGGCCTCCACCACAGCATCGGGTTGGACGAACTGGCCCTCGGACAGCACCCCCATGACCACGCGATCCTCATGGAGAGGGCCACCGAGTTGATCTCCTGTGCGCAGCGGGCCGCCGTCCATGTCCCCCTGCCCGACGGCCGGCGTGTCACGTTGGTGAGCCGTCCGATGACGAGTGCCACCGGGGTGGAGGGCCTGGCCATCGAGGCCGTCCTGCCCGACCCCTCGCCACGGGAGCCCGTCGTCGTCCCGCGGCGGGTCGACGAGTTGCCGGGCCAGCCCGCCGAGCCTGCCGCCTCCCCTGTCGTCCCGCCGTCCGGAGCCGCTCCCGTCGCAGCGAGGCACGATCATCGTGCCTCCCCTCCCGCGGCGAGAGGGCTCGTGCTGGTGGGGGAGCCACAGGTGGGGCAGTACGCCCTCGCCGCACGACGCCGCCTGGAGCTGCTGTCCGAGGCCAGCACGCGCATCGGCACCACCCTGGACGTGCGCCGGACCGCCCAGGAACTCGCGGAGACGGCGGTGCCACAGCTCGCCGACTACGTCACGATCGACCTGCCCGAGGCCGTACTGCGCGGAGAGGAGTCCGCCGACCCCCGCAGCGACCTGTGCAGGACGGTGCTCCATGGCATCCGCGACGATCTTCCGTTCCACCCCGTCGGCAAACGGGTCGACTTCGGCCCGACCACGCCGCAGCTGCGCTGCCTGACCAGCGGGCAGGCGGTGCTGGAACCGGACCTGAAGGCCGCCGCGGGCTGGCTCGCCCACGATCCCGAGCACACCGAGGAACTGCTGGCCCACGTCCACTCCCTGATCGCGGTCCCCCTGGTCGCCCGCGGCGTCGTCCTGGGCGTCGCCGGCTTCTACCGCGGGCAGGACCCCGCCCATTTCGGCGACGACGACCGTTCGCTGGCCCAGGAACTCGCCGCCCGCGCCGCCCTGTCCATCGACAACGCCCGGCGCTACACCCGCGAACGCACCATGGTCCTCGCCCTGCAGCGCAGCCTGCTCCCGCACGGTCTGCCCGACCAGGACACCGTCGAGATCGCCCATCGCTATCTGCCCGCCGAATCCGACGTGGGCGGGGACTGGTACGACGTCATCCCCCTCTCCGGCACCCGTATGGGTCTCCTGGTCGGGGACGTCGTCGGCCACGGCATGCTCTCCGCCGCCACCATGGGCCGGCTGCGCACCGCAGCACGCAGCTTCGCCGAACTCGACTTCCCCCCGGACGAAGTCCTCACCCACCTCGACAACCTGGTGGGACGCCTGGACCGGGAGGACCCCGCCGCCGACGAAGCGGGCATCATCGGCGCGACCTGCCTGTACGCCGTCTACGACCCGACCACGCAGCAGTGCACCATGGCCCGCGCCGGGCATCCTCCCCCCGCGCTGGTCCGCCCCGACGGCACGGTGTCGTTCCCCGACCTGCCCGCCGGGCCTCCCCTCGGCCTCGGAGGCCTGCCCTTCGAAGCCGCAGAGATCGGCCTCCCCGAGGGCAGCCGGCTGGTCCTCTACACCGACGGTCTGATCGAGGACCGGGACCGCGACGTCGATGTGGTCCTCGACCAGCTGCGCGGAGCCCTGGCCCACCCGGAGCACACGCCCGAGGAGACCTGTCAGGCGGTCCTGGACACCGTGGCGCCCGCCCACCCCTGCGACGACATCGCCCTGCTCGTCGCACGCACCCATGCCCTGGACCCCGACCGGATCGCCACCTGGGACCTGCCCGCCGATCCGGCCCTGGTCAGTGAGGTCCGCGCCGCCGCGATGCGGCAGCTGGCCGACTGGGGACTCGACGAGGCCGCGTTCGCCGCGGAGCTGATGCTGAGCGAGCTGGTCACCAACGCCATCCGCCACGGCTGCGGGCCCGTCCGCGTACGACTGCTCCACGACCGCACCCTGATCTGCGAGGTCTCCGACACCAGCAACACCGCCCCGCACCTGCGCCGGGCGGCCACCACCGACGAGGGCGGCCGGGGCCTGTTCCTGGTCGCGCAGCTGGCACAGAGCTGGGGTACGCGCTACCTCCCGCAGGGCAAGGTCATCTGGGCCGAATGCGGCCTCGATGGTGTCTGAGACCGGCGGCGCCGCTGACCCGTTGGTGTCATGGCGTGCGACATATATCTGATATTCCATGACTCATCCCACTAGGATCACTGGCGAACGTCGGGAAGAACTCGCCAGGCCGACCCTCGGAGATGTCCGTGCACGACCCTCCCGACGCCTCTGCGCAGCCCCTGGTCCGCATCCGCGGGCTCGCCAAGCGGTTCGGGGGGACCCGCGCGCTGGACGGGGTCGACCTCGACGTCCACGCCGGCAGCGTCCTCGCCCTCCTCGGCCCCAACGGAGCCGGAAAGTCCACGCTGATCAAGGTGCTCGCCGGCGTCCACCGGGCCGACGCGGGACAGATCACGGTGGACGGGCACCCGCTCGGGAGTCATGCCGCCTCCCGCAGCATGTCCTTCATCCACCAGGACCTCGGTCTCGTGGAGTGGATGACGGTCGCCGAGAACATCGCCCTGAGCACCGGATATCCCCGCCGCGCCGGACTGATCTCCTGGCGGCGGACCCGGGAGCGCTGCACCGACGCCCTGCGGATCGTCGCCGGACACCTCGACCCCGACGCGCCGATCGCCTGCCTCGCCCCCGCCGAGCGCGCGCTGGTCGCCATCGCCCGAGCCCTCGCCGCCCGGGCGAGGCTCATCGTCCTCGACGAGCCGACCGCCCGCCTGCCCGCCACCGACTGCGCCCGGCTCTTCCGAGTCCTGCACACCCTGCGCGACCGGGGTCACGGCATCCTCTACGTCAGCCATCGCCTGGACGAGGTGTACGAGGTCGCCGACACCTTCGCCGTCCTGCGTGACGGCCGCCTCGTCAGCCACGGCCCGCTGGCGGGCCACAGCCCCGCCCGTCTCGTGCATGACATCGTCGGCGAGGAACCGACCCCCTACCGCCCGGCCACCGTCCCCGCCGGCGGCCCGGCCGTCCTGACCCTCGACGGCGTACGGACCGCCGGCGCGGGACCGGTCGGCCTGGAACTCAGGGCCGGGGAGGTCCTGGGCCTGGTCGGCTTCTCCGGCGCCGGGCACATGGACCTGGGCCGAGCGCTCGCCGGTAGCCGGCCCGTCCTCGGCGGCCGGGTACTCCTCGGCGGCCGGCCGTACCGCCCCCGGACCGTCCCCGACGCCGTCCGCCTCGGTGTCGGCCTCGTGCCCGGCGACAGACTGCGGGAGGGCTGCGCCGCCGAGCTGACCGTGCGGGAGAACCTCCTGGCCAACCCGCGCGCGGGAGGCCTGCCGGCGCTGCGCTGGGTCGCCCCCCGCCGCGAACGCGCCGAGGCCGCCGGCCTGATCGAACGGTTCTCGGTGCGTCCCCGCGACACCGAGGCCCCCATCGCCACGCTGTCCGGCGGAAACCAGCAGAAGGTCATGATCGGCCGGTGGCTCCGGGTGGGCCTGCGCCTGCTGATCCTGGAGGAGCCGACCGCAAGCGTGGACATCGGAGCCAAGGCCGCGGTCTACCGCCTGCTCGACGAGGCCCTGTCCGCCGGCCTCGCGGTGCTGCTCGTCTCCACGGACTTCGAGGAGGTCGCGGGCGTGTGCCGGCGGGCCCTGGTGTTCGTCCGCGGGTCCGTGACGGCCGAGCTGAGCGGTCCGGCACTCACGGTCGCCGGGCTCACCCGGGCGGCTTCGGCCATGCCCCCCGCAGGAACCACGACGGACTCATGACCGCCTCGCCCTCTTCCTCCCCGTCCCCGTCCCGGCCGCGCCGACGGAGCCCCGCCGGACATCTCACCAGCGCCTACGGCCTGCTGGCCCTCACCGTCCTGCTCTTCCTGATCTTCTCTCTCGCCCTGCCGCGTACGTTTCCCACGCGGGACACCGTCGACGCGATCCTGTCCAACCAGTCGATCCCGGCCGTCCTCGCGCTCGCCGCCA
Organism: Streptomyces sp. NPDC031100; assembly: GCF_055570785.1. Taxonomy (NCBI): domain Bacteria; kingdom Bacillati; phylum Actinomycetota; class Actinomycetes; order Kitasatosporales; family Streptomycetaceae; genus Streptomyces; species Streptomyces sp. NPDC031100. The sequence goes on along the minus strand of NZ_JBVIGN010000013.1, from coordinate 272,093 downwards.
CGGTCCCCATCGTGACCGGCGCGTTCGACCTCTCCATCGGCTACGGCCTCGGCCTGGCGCACGTCATGGTGATGCAGCTCGTCGTCAACGACGGGTGGCCCTGGCCGTGGGCCTGCCTCGCGGTGATCACCGCAGGCGCGGTCGTGGGCATCCTCAACGGTGTCGTCGTCGAGTTCGGCCGGATCGACTCCTTCATCGCCACCCTCGGGACCGGCAGCATGCTGTACGCCGTCACCGGCTGGGTCACCGGCGGCGGCCGGATCGTCCCCGGCCCGCAAGGTCTCCCCGCCGCCTTCACCGACCTCTACGACTCCAGGTTCCTCGGCCTTCCTGTTCCCGCCTTCTACGTGCTCGCCCTCGCCGTCGCTCTGTGGCTGGTGCTGGAGCGGCTGCCGCTCGGCCGGTACCTCTACGTCGTCGGCTCGAACCCACGCGCCGCCGACCTCGTCGGCATCCCGACGCGCACGTACACCGTCTACGCCTTCGCCGCATCGGGACTGATCGTCGGATGCGCCGGTGTGCTGCTCGCGGCCCAGCAGCAGATCGGCAACCCCAGCGTCGGCCTCGACTATCTGCTGCCCGCCTTCGTCGGCGCCCTCCTCGGCTCCACCGCGATCAAACCCGGCCGCCCCAACGCCCTGGGCACGCTCGTCGCCGTGGCCGTGCTCGCCGTCGGTCTCACCGGCATCGGCCAGATGGGCGCCGACTTCTGGACGATCCCCCTGTTCTACGGCGGCACCCTCCTGCTCGCCGTCGGCCTGGCCGGCTACTCGGCCCGCCGTCTGCGCACCGGGGCCGGCGCGGCCCGCGACGCATCCGCCGTACCTCCGCAGCCGCCGCCCTCGGCGCGGGACGGTGGCACGGCGGGAACCACTCCATGACCCACGCCGTGGGCCCCACGTCCGGCCCACTCCGGCCGCTCTTCCCGCTGATTCCTCCGCTCATTCCTCCGAGAGGAGCTCCCGTGCACCGCAACCGCAAGGCCGTCCCCGGCGTCGTCAGGGCACGATCCGTCTCCCTCGCCCTGCTGGCGGCGGCAACCGCCGTCGTGGGCTGTGAACGCGGCTCGTCGAACGCCTCCGGGGTCTCCACCACGGGCCCGAGCGGCTGCCCCGCGGCCCAGGCAGCGGCCCAGGCCGCCGTCGCCCGGGCAGAGAAGACCGACGTCCCCTGGAACGGGCCGACCAGTGGCCCCGCGGCGGTGCCCGGCAAGACGATCGTCTACGTCGCGCAGACCATGACCAACCCCGGAGTCGCAGGCGCCGCGAAGGGCGTGCGGGAGGCGGCGAGGGTCATCGGCTGGCACGTCCGGGTGATCGACGGCGAGGGCACCCCCGCCGGCATCCAGGCCGCACTGAGCGCGGCCGTGACCCTCAAGCCTTCGGGCATCGTCATCGGCGGCTTCGACCCCAACTCGACCTCGCAGCAGGTCGCACGGGCAGGCGCGGCGCGCATCCCGCTCATCGGCTGGCACGCGGTCGCCTCCCCCGGCCCCAGCGAGAAGCCCAGGCTTTTCACCAACGTCACCACCAACGTCGACGACGTGGCCGCGATCAGCGCGCAGTGGGTCATCTCGCGCTCCCACGGCAACGCCGGGGTCGTCCTCTTCACCGACGCCTCGATTCCCTTCGCCAAGAACAAGTCCGAGCTGATCAGGAAGGGGCTGGCCGCCTGTTCGGGCGTGCGGCTGCTGGCGTACGAGAACATCCCGATCCCGGACGCGAGCAGCCGTACCCCGAGGGAGGTCTCCTCCCTCCTCTCCCGCTTCGGGAGCAGCTGGACCTACTCCGTCGCCATCAACGACCTGTACTTCGCCGATGCCGCCCCCGCCTTCCGCGCGGCCGGAGAGAAGGGCTCCGGTCCGCCCTTCAACATCGGCGCCGGCGACGGCGACCCGTCCGCCTTCCAGCGCATCAACAGCAGGCAGTACCAGGCGGCCACCGTTCCCGAGCCGCTGTCGCTGCAGGGCTGGCAGATCGTCGACGAGTTCAACCGCGCCTTCTCCGGCCGTCTTGCCAGCGGTTATGTCGCGCCCGTCCACATCGCCACGGCGGCCAACAGCGAAGGGGCCACGACCTGGGACCCGTCGGGCTACCGGGAGGCGTACCGGAAGATCTGGGGCAAGTGACAGCGGCGTCGCGCCGAGGGCCGCTCCACGGCACTGCTGACGGGTGGGCCTGCCCGGCTCGCTGCGGGAAGATCCAGGCATGGAACGACGGCAGACGGTGACGGTCGGCGTCGATCTGGCCGCCCGTGCACGGCGCACGGCCGTGTGCCGGGTGGTCTGGGGATCCCAGGACGGCTTGGCGGTGGAGTTCGTCGTGCCCGAGGGGGACGAGCAGCTGCTCGCTGTGGTCCGGGCGGCCGACAAGACCGGCCTCGACTGCCCCCTCGGCTGGCCGTCGAGCTTCGTGGCGACGGTGGTGGCCCACCACCAGGGCGTGCGGCTGCCGCCTCCTGTCCGGTTCGAGGAGCGTGCCGACGGCAGGCCCGGTCTGGACCCGTTGCGGTTCCGGCTGACCGACGACCTCACCTGGAAGGCGACCGCGATGCGGCCGCCCCTGTCGGTGTCCACCGACCTGCTGGGTGTCGTGGCGCTCCGAGCGGCCCATCTGCTCGACGCGCTCGCGGCGTCGGGCGTCCCCGTGCCCAGGGACGGGTCCGGGCCGGTCGCCGAGGTGTATCCCGCCGCCGCGCTGCGGCGCTGGGGGATCCACCTCACCCGCAGTTACAAGACCGCCATGCCCGAAGCGCACGCCGTCCGGGAGCACATCGTCCGCTCCATCGAGGCGGGTTTGGGGTCGGCTCTTCCCGCGCCGGTGCGCGCGAGGTGCGTCGACAGCCACGACCATCTCGACGCGCTGGTCTGCGCCCTGGTCGCCCGCGCCGTCCTGGTCGGGGACACGCTGTGGCCACGCTCTGCGGACGAGCGCGCGGCCGCCCGGCAGGAAGGCTGGATCCACCTGCCGGGTACGGATCTCGCCGTCCTGCGTGCAGCGGCAAGGCCCGACGGTGCTGAGATCTGAGTGCGGGCCTGCGCACGCAGAGGCGGGCCGTTCCCTGGCCAGGTGGTCCGTGTGACGTGTCGCCACCCGGGTACCCGGGTGGTTCGGAGGCCGAAGGGAGGTGGGCCATGTCGGCGCGCATTTTCGACCGGCAGGAGGTGTTCCGTCTCGTGGAGCAGGACCTGGCCCAACTGGTCGAGGTACTGCCCCAGCAGGCGTACGACCAGGTGCATCTGCCGGGCGCGATCCACATCGGGCTGCGCGACCTGGACCAGGAGGCGCCGCGGCAGCTGGACGCCCACCGGCCCGTCATCGTCTACTGCGCCGACGAGTTGTGCGACATGAGCCCGCGGGCCGCCGCACGGCTGCGTGGGCTCGGTTTCCGTGAGGTCTTCGACTACGTGCCCGGCAAGGCCGACTGGCTGGCCGCCGGTCTGCCGAGGGAGGGCGAGGCGGCCGACACGCCCCTGGCCGGGGACGTCGCCGACCGGAACGTCCCCCTGTGCACCGTGGACCAGTCGGTCGACGACGTCGTGGACATCCTCGACGAGACGGGCCGCCAGGTCGCCGTGGTGGTGGACGACGACCAGGTGGTCATGGGGCTCCTCCGGCACCAGGAAGCGGCTGACCGGAGCGGCGACACCGTCGGGGCCGCGATGCGACCGGGGCCGACCACGGTCAGAGCCGACCAGTTGCTCGCCCCGCTCCTGGAGCGTATGCAGCAGACGGGCACGGCCGCGGTCCCGGTCACCGATCCGGAGGGGCACCTGCTGGGCCTGCTGGATCGGGACAGCGCCGAAGGAGCCCTCGCCCAGCGCGAAGCAGTGGGCGGCTGAGGGCCAACAGGGGGCGGACCATGCCTGCCAGTCGGAGGGCACGAGTCGTCGGCGGTGATGGCGATGAAGCGTTCGATCCGGCTCGGGAGTGTCCGGGGGCTGGCGGTGCGGGCGCACTGGAGCGTGCCGTTGATCATGCTCTTCTTCGCGTACGGTCTGGCTTCCCGGACACTGCCCGGGTACGCGCCGGGTCTGGCGCCGGTGGCGTACGCGATCGCCGGAGTCGCCGGTGCACTGCTGTTGCTGGCGAGTCTGATCGTGCACGAGGTGGCGCATGCGCTGGTGGCACGCAGGGCGGGGATCTCCGTGCGGGACGTGACGCTGTGGGCCCTCGGCGGACTCACCCGGATGGACCGCCCGGCGACGGCACGGACAGCGTTCGCGGTGGCCGTCAGCGGACCGCTCGCCAGCCTCCTGCTCGGCGGGATCGGGCTGGGAGCGGCGGTAGCGGTGGCGGAGGTGCCGGGCTGGCGGATCGTGTTTGTCCTGCTGGGCTGGCTCGGCGGCACGAATCTGTTGCTCGGCGTCTTCAACCTGCTGCCCGCTGCCCCGCTGGACGGAGGCCGACTGCTGCAGGCCGTGCTGTGGTGGCGCACGGGGGACCGGGAACGCGCCCAGCAGGCGGCCGGGCGCAGCGGCCAGGTCGTCGGGGTGGCGCTGGGCGTCATCGGCTGGCTGGCGTTCGTGAGGGGGCAGTCCGGCGGGCTGTGGCTGATGCTCGTCGGCCTGTTCGTGGCGGGCGCCGCCGCGGCCGAACGCCGGTGGTCCGAACTCGTCACAGCCCTCCGCGGGGTGCGGGTCGGTCAGGCGATGACCACGCCGGTCGCCACCGGCCCCGACTGGCTGACCGTGGACCGCTTCCTGTCCGAGGTGGCCGGCCGGACAGGGCACTCGGCGCTGCCGGTGCTCGACTTCGACGGCCGGCCCAGCGGTGTCGTACGGCCACGCCGACTGGCCGCCCTGCCGTCCGAGCAGCGGGTGTCACTGCGGGTACGGGACGTCGCGACCCCGCTGTCCCAGTGCACGCTCGCCGCACCGGACGAACTGCTGAACTCCGTCCTGGAGCGCCTCGGCGCCGCCGGGAGCTTCCTGCCGATCCTGGTGGTGGACGACGGCCGGCTGCGCGGGATCATCACCGCGCACGACATCGACCGGTCCCGTCGGGACCCCCGCCTTCAGTCGTCTCCTCCGGCGTCCCCGGGTCCGTCGTGAGACCCATCGGCAGCACGGCGCGGACGCGGGGATCTGAGCGGCTTTCACCCAACTGGCCAGTTCGTTGCCTGAAGCGCCTGTTCTGCGAAGCTGATCAAACTATCGCATAGTGGGCACGATGATCTCTATCAGGCCGGACGACCGCGCGGGCCGCCGCAACGACACCGGACGGCCGGCACGGGAAAGACCGACACCCTCGGAAGTGACGCGCCCGACGGCGCACAAAGGAGGCTGTATGTCCGTCCACGACCCGGCAGTGCTCGACTGCCCCTTCGACTTCGCCGACGCGCTGGAGTTCGACCCCTCGCTGGCCTCGCTGGCGCAGCGCGGTCCGGTCAGCCGGATCCGGTTGCCCTACGGCGAGGCCGAGGCGTGGCTGGTGACCAGCTTCGCCGGAGTGCGTCAGGTGACGTGCGATCCGAGGTTCAGCCGGGCGGCGATCGTCGGGCGCGACTATCCGAGGATGACGCCCGAGCCCATCGTGTCGCCGGAATCGATCAACGTGGCGGACCCGCCGCACGGCACCCGGTTGCGGCACGTGGCGGCCCAGGCGTTCACCCGGGAGCGGGTGGCAGGCATGCGGCCGGCTGTGGACCGGGTGGTGGCCGGGCTGCTCGCGGCGATGGCCGAGGCGGGACCGCCCGCGGATCTGGTGACCCATCTGTCGGTTCCGCTGCCGCACCTGACGATCTGCGAGCTGCTCGCCGTCCCCGAGGCCGACCGCGACCAGCTGCGTGCGTACACCATGCGGCTCCTGGCCACCTCACCCGGCGCCCAGAAGGACGCGGCCGACGCCAAGGCCTGCCTGCGGACGTACTTCGCCGAACTGGTCCCGGACCGGCGGAGGACGCCGGGTGAGGACCTGCTCAGCGCGATGGCCGCTGCCCCGGTGCCGGCGGGCGAGGAGCCCCTGAGCGACGACGAGTTGGCGGTCCTGGCCGTGACGCTCATCCTCAGCGGCAACGACACGGCGACCTGCCAGATCAGCAACATCGCCTACCTGCTGCTGACCCGGCCCGAGGAGCGGGCCGCGCTCGCGCGCGACCCCGACCGGTTCCCCGGCGCGCTGGAAGAGCTGCTGCGGTTCATCCCCTTCCGCAAGGGCGTGGGCATCCCACGGATCGCGCTGGAGGACGCGGAGGTCGAGGGAACCGCCATCAGGGCCGGCGACTATGTGCACGTGTCCTACCTGGCCGCCAACCGCGACCCGTCCGTCTTCCCCGACCCGCACACGCTCGACCTCGCACGGCCGGTGCGCCCGCACATGACCTTCGGCTGGGGTGGACACCACTGCCTTGCCGCACCGCTCGCGCGGGCGGAGCTGGAGAGCGCGGTCGCCGGCTTGCTGACCCGCTTCCCCCACCTGCGCCTCGATGTCGCCCCCGACGACATCCGATGGGACACCGGGACCATCCGCCGCTTCCCCCTGCGCCTGCCGGTCACCTGGTGAAGCCGGGCGCCTTCGACGTCGTCCGGGGTTGTTCTCCCGAGCGCGTCAGATCCAGCTGACGGTGAGGGGGAAGGTGGCGTCGGCGGTGGTGCCGGCGGCGTCGGTGGCGGTGGCGGTGATCTGGATGGTTCCGCTGCCCCACGGTTTGCCGGTGATGCGTCCGGTGGCGGAGTCGATGGACAGGCCCCAGGGCAGTCCGGTGGCGCTGTACTTCAGGGGTGCTGTGCCGCCGGTTGCGGTGATCTGAATGGTGCAGGACTGGTTGAACTTGCAGCTCCGCGGGCCGGGGCTGGTCACCTTCAGATCACCTGGCTGCGGAGGCTCGGTACCTCCGCAGCCCGGGGCGGCCTCCGGCGGCAGCGGGACCCGCCAGACCTGGCTGTCGTTCTCCGAGCCGACGAGAAGCGTGCCGCAGTCGGCGTAGGTGACCGTCTCCCCCTGGGGCTGCGAGGGCAGCGCCACCTCGGCGAGTTTGCCGCCGGAGGAGTCGTACACATAGGCCGTGTTGGCGCCGAACGGGCCGCCGCTGCGGATGACGTACGACTTCCCGGTGGGCGCGTACGCGCCGTCCGTGGCGAAGACCGGCCCCGAACGCACCGGGCTGAGGGTGTTGACCTGTCCGGTCACCGGCGGCAGCGGCGCCTGGTACAACCGGCCGGCCGCGCCGATCAGTTTGCTGGCCACGTACAGCCGGCCGGTGACCGGGTCGGCGAGCAGGGACTCGGCGTCGTGCCTGCCGTCGGAGTAGGCGAACCGGTACGTCACAGGGGTGACGGTGGCGTCGGCGAGGGTGTCCGGCTCGGGCAGGCTGTGGACCTGTATCTAGGCGCGACTGCCGAAGTTGTCGCCGATGTCGCCGACCAGGATCACCGGGCGGCCCGCCGTGTCCCTGCCGACGGCCAGGGCCTCCCAGTCGGTGTTGGTGGTGCCCGAGAGGGTGAGGGTGGCTCTGAGCTTGCCGGTCGCGCCGGAGCAGTCGACGGCGAAGACCTGGTTGGAGTTCCCGCTGTCGTTGACCGCGTAGAAGATCCCGGGATGGCGGGCGCTCATGGCGAGGCCGCTGAATTCCGTCAGCCCCGCGGGAAGAGTGCACTTGCGCTCCGGCGCGAGCCCCGACCGGGGCACGGTGATGGCTCGGGGCGTGGGGCGAGCCGACGCCGAGGCCACGGCGGGGAGTGGACACAGGGCCAGGGCGAGCGCCGCCGCCGTGGCCCGCGAGAGGGTGAGGAGTCGAGGCATGGGCACAATGTGACTGCGGTTCCTTCAAGGGCCAAGCGACGATCGGGCGCCCTTTGGGCATGGCCCGATGCCACCCGTGCATGCCCCCCACCGGTGCCTCCTCGTGTCCTCCGCCGGGGCATGCCCCGCCCCCTCCAGCCTCCGCGTCCTCCGCCCGGGCATCCCCCGCCCCCTCCAGCCTCACCTCCCACCGCTCCGATACGCCTCGCTCCTCTCCCCCGCATCCCGCTCCCGTCACCGAATCGGTTCGCGTATGGGTGAGTTGTGCCGCACATGGGTGAGAAACGCCCGCCCCGCCCGGCTCAGCGGGCGCCGAGCGTGGACCACCCCGACGGGGCGGAGCAGAGGCGGGGTGAACGACCGTACTTCCACCCGGCGGCCGAAGGCCCGTAACACCACGTCCCGGTACCAGATCAGCGAGCCCCGGCCGTCCGTCACACCCGTCACCCAGGCCAGCCGCTCATCGGTCTCCAGCGAGGGGACGGGGCGCACCCCCAGGGAGCTGAACATGGCCTCCAGCTCGGTGCGCCGACCCGCGCCCGGGGTGGGCAGCACCATGTTCATCCCGTCGAGACAGCGGAACGGCACGGGGTCGGGCAGCCGGGTGCCCGGCGGTGAGATGAGTACGATCTCGCGTTCGACGAGATGGTGCGCCGACAGCTCCTTGTCCACCGGCAGATCCACGAGACCCAACTCGGCTTCGCGCTGCGTGAGTTCTCTCGCCAGCGCCTCCCGGCTCCCCCTTTGGTGCAACCGTACGTCGATGCCTGGATGCCGTGCGGTGAAGGCCTCGACCAGTTCCGTGGCCAGGTCCAGGGCCAGTGTGGGTGTGGTCACCAGGTGCAGCGTGGCCTGGGTGTTCCCGGTGTGGCAGACCCCGATGTCCTCGATGGCCTCCACCGCGTCCAGTACGGTCCGGGCGAGCCGCACGACGCGGGCGCCCTCGGGTGTGAGGTCCACACCCCGGCTGGTGCGGGTCAGCAGGGCCACACCGAGATCGCGCTCCATGGCCTGCACGGCCCGGGACAGGGCGGACTGGGCGACGAAGACCGACGCTGCGGCGCCGGTGATGGAACGGCAGTCCGCGACCGCGACGAGATAGCGAAGCTGCGCGAGTGTGGGGGTCATGACCGGACGGTAACCCCCGAAAGGTTCCGGTGTAAGGAGCAGTCGGGCGAACAGCCGGGCATCGCCTGAGCTGACGTATGCCGGCTCGGTAGCAAGCCATACCGACCCGGCATGAGCGGGCGGTTCCCTCCCACCCCGGCGGCTCGGATCTGCCCCGTGTGCCACGGGGAACAGCGCAGGCGGGGGCCGAACACACCCGTTCCAGCTTCGGATTTCGCAGCACCGATGGCGACACGCGAAGCGAACGTCCCCGTGGTGAAGGGGCGTTGACAGTGCAAGGCGGCGATCGCACGATCTGCCCCCGGTCGTGAACGCGCGGCGCAGGGCCGTCCCGTCGCCGCTGACCGTCGGATCCGGCGCCCCCCCTCGCCGCCCCGGCCAAGCCATGCCCGCCCCCCCGGCACCGCGTATCGCGTACCCCCGCAGCACGACGCACCGGAGAAGGAGCGCCTATGACCCTCCAGTCGGCCCAGTCCCCCGCCGGCCGTGACCTCGTCGTCGCGGTCAGTCCCTTCGAGGAGCCCCACGCGCCCATCGTCCTCGCCGCCGAACGGGCCGGCGCCCTCGGCCTGCTCGATCTGGGCCGGGACGCGGGATCCGCGCGCCGTGCCCTGGCCGAGCTGACCGCGCGGCTGAGGGGTCCGTTCGGGGTGCGGGTACCCGTCGGCTGCCCCACCGGGCCCGACGACCTGCCGACCGAGGTGCGGGTACCGGTCGGCTCCCCGACCCGACCCAACGGACTGCCGCCCGACGTGCGGGTACCCGTCGGCCCCCGACCGGACCCAACAACCTCCCGCCCGAAGCGCGGGTACCCGTCGGCTCCCCGACCGGACCCGACGACCTCCCGCCCGACGTGCGGGGGCTGGCCGGCACCCCGACCGGACCCAACAACCACCCTCCCGCGGCCGCAGTGCCGGGGGCGGCGATCTCGCTCGCCCGCCGGGCCACCGCCGACCCGCTGTTCCGGCTGGTCGCGTACGCGCTGGAGACCGCTCACGGCCGTCCCCCGGCCGCGGTGTGGAGCGCCCCGCACGCCTTTCACCTGGGCTCCCCTGGTCTGGTGGCCGCAGCGGGCAGGCCGGTCGCGGCGGCCGCGGCCCCGCGGACGGACGGGCTGGTGCGGCTCAGCTCGCTCGGCCACCCGGCGCAGAGCTGCACGCTGCCGCTGTCCGGGACACGGCCACCGGAGGTACCGCGCTGGGTCCGGCGCCCCTACGCCCTGCTGCGCGCTCTCGCCGAGGCCGGGTACGGACGCTGCGGCACCGACCTCCATGTGCACGGCACGCTCACGGAGGCCGCCGGGCTCTCCCTGGCGGAGCCGGCCGACTGCGTGGTGGCGCTGGCGGCCGCCGACGTACACGCCTCGCAGGAGGGTCCGGCCTCCCGGGCCCGCATCGCGGAGATCCTGCGGGAGGTCGCGCCGTACGAGGACGAGGCCCTGCGCGGCGGGGTGCTGTACGCCCGGCCGGGCACAGCGCTGCTGCTCGGCGACGGACCGCGCCGCCATGTCTCCTTCGATCCGGCCGCCTTGGGCGCCCGGCTGGTGCTGATGGCCGCCCGCGCCGGACCGGAGGACCGGGCCGCGGATCTCGCCGCGGGCCGTGGAGTGCGCGCGACGGGCGGGAGCGCTGAGCGTCTGGCCGACGGGCGGGCCGGTCCCGCGCAGCGTGCTGATGCTGCTGCCCGAGGACCGCCGGATCGCCGTGCGCACCACGGTGGTTGAGGACTTCCGCGCCCGGCAGCGGCCCGTACCGCGCTTGCTGAACATCGCCGTGGCCGGAGCGGCCCGGCGAGAGGACTGACCCGGTGAAGGAACAGGAAGCAACACCGACCGTGCAGAAGGGACAACAGCCATGAGACACCCCGCCCCGCGAGGGACGACCGTCGGCGCAATCCTCGCCGCGCTCGGCCTGATCGCCGCAGCGGCCCTGAGCAACTCCCCGGCCGCGGACGCCCGTCCTACCGCTGCCGCCGCGGCCCTGCCCGCCTACGACCACGTGGTCGTCGTGGTGTTCGAGAACAAGCAGTACGGGGAGATCATCGGCAGCGCGAGCGCCCCGTACATCAACCAACTGGCGGGCGGGGGCGCGAGTCTGACCGGGATGAAGGCACTCACCCACCCGAGCCAGCCCAACTACTTCAACCTCTTCTCCGGCGCGACACAGGGCATCACCGGCGACGGCTGCTACACCGCCCAGTCGATGTCCGCGGCCAACCTCGGACAGGAGCTGATCGCGGCGGGCAAGACCTTCGCCTCATACAACGAGGACCTGCCCGCCGAGGGTTCCACGGCCTGCACGAGCGGCAAGTACGCGCAGAAGCACAACCCGTGGTTCGCCTTCAAGAACGTGCCGCTGACCACGGGCAAGACCTGGGCGCAGTTCCCGACGACCGACTTCGCCTCCCTGCCGGACCTGTCGTTCGTGGTGCCCAACCTGTGCAACGACATGCACGACTGCGCGGTCGGCAGCGGCGACACCTGGCTGAAGAACAACCTGGACGGCTACGCCCAGTGGGCCAAGACCCACCACAGCCTCCTGGTGTTCACCTGGGACGAGGACAACTACCTCGGCTCGAACCAGATCGCCACGGTCTTCTACGGCGCGGACGTCAGGCCGGGCAAGTACAGCGGGGCGTACAACCACTTCCACCTGCTGCGGACCTTCGAGGATCTGTTCGGTACGGCCCACGCGGGCAACGCCGCGAGCGCCACCCCGATCTCCGAGGTCTTCGGGTCGGGCGGCGGTACGGAGCCGCCTTCGGGTGATCTGAGGGTGACCAGCCCCGGTCCGCAGAGCTGCAAGTTCAACCAGTCCTGCACCATTCAGATCACCGCAACCGGCGGCACAGCACCCCTGAAGTACAGCGCCACCGGACTGCCCTGGGGCCTGTCCATCGACTCCGCCACCGGACGCATCACCGGCAAACCGTGGGGCAGCGGAACCATCCAGATCACCGCCACCGCCACCGACGCCGCCGGCACCACCGCCGGCGCCGCCTTCCCCCTCACCATCAGCTGGATCTGACCCGAGCCGTGTACGTAGCAGACAGCCATAGCACGCGCGCGAAGGGCGGCGCTGTCCCGAAGCGTTCCGCACGACGGCCCGCCCTCGCGCCCACGGTCTACGCCTTGGGCATGGTCAGTCTCGTCACCGATGTCTCGTCCGAGATGGTGACGGCCGTACTGCCGCTCTATCTGGTGACGGGACTGGGCCTGACGCCACTCGCCTTCGGCTTTCTCGACGGCTTCTACAACGGCGTCAGCGCCCTCGTCCGGCTGACCGGTGGCCATCTCGCCGACCGCTGGGCCCGCCACAAGATGATCGCCGGCCTCGGCTACGGCCTCTCGGCGCTGGCCAAGCCCCTCCTCATGGCCGCTGGTTCGCTCCCCGCGATCAGTACGGCGCTTGCCGTCGACCGCACGGGCAAGGGACTGCGCACCGCACCCCGCGATGCACTGATCTCGCTGGCCGCCGACCCCGCCGAGCGCGGGCGCGCCTTCGGCGTGCACCGGGCCATGGACACCGTCGGCGCCCTGTTGGGCCCGGCAACCGCCTTCCTGATCCTGCGTCAGGCGGCCGACGGGTACGACGCCGTGTTCGCGGTGAGCGGGTGCGTGGCAGTACTCGGCGTGCTCGTCCTCGTGCTGTTCGTCCCCGGGCGGGCACCCCGCCCTGGGCGAACCACGGAGTACGGTGCCGAACCCGCCCCCGCCCCCGCCCCCGACGGCCGACGCGTCTCGCTGCGGGCCTCCCTTGCCCTGCTGCGCCGCCGCGATCTGCGCCGCATCACCCTGTGCACCCTGATGTTGAGCCTGACCACCATCAGCGACGCCTTCGTCTTCCTGCTCCTCCAGCACCGCTCCGGGCTGGCCGACCGCTGGTTCGCACTCCTGCCCCTGGGCACCGCCGGTGCCTTCCTCCTGCTCGCGGTACCGCTCGGCCGGCTCGCCGACCGGTTCGGCCGCTGGCGGGTGTTCCTCGCCGGCCATCTCGCGCTGCTGCTCGCCTACGGGGTGATGCTGTCGCCGTGGCGCGGCCCGGCCCTGCCGTATGCGGTGCTGCTCCTGCACGGCCTGTTCTACGCGGCCACCGACGGCGTGCTGATGGCGGCCGCCGCCGGAGCCGTACCGGACGAACTGCGCGGGGGCGGGCTGGCCGTCGTACAGACCGGTCAGGCGCTGGCGCGGTTCGCCTGCTCGCTGGCCTTCGGCGCCGCGTGGACGGCCTGGGGGGAGCGTCCGGCCCTGTGCACGGCCGCCGCCGGGCTGACCGTGACGGTCCTCCTCGCCACCCGCTTCGGCCCCGGAGACCCGGCGGATCCGGGCCGCTCCGGGGATCGCACCGACCCCGCTCCCGCTGCTCCGAGAAAGGCCCCCGAATGACCCACCGCAACCGGCTGCTGGTCCTGCTGGCCGCTGCCCTCGTCCTGGGTTGTGCGGCCGGGGCGGCGGTCTGGCGTGCCGCCGGGCGGGCGGACGACAGGACCCAGGCGCAGGCGGGTGGTCCCGACGTGCGTGCCGGGCAGGTCTCCCTCGCCCCGGGCGGACAGCGCCGGATCGTCTTCCGCACCATGGCCTGGGGCCCGCACCGGGACGAACTGGCCACCGTGCCCGCCGCGGCACCGGGTGGCCCGCGCACCGCCTCGGGGGTGCGCTGCCTGCGCTTCCACGCCGCCGCCGGGACCGGGGTCTGCCTGCGGTCCGTCCAGGGCCCGTTGCTGAAGGGCTACCGGGCCGTGATCCTGGACGCCGGCCTGAGGGAACGCGCCCGCTACAGCCTTGCGGGCATTCCGACGCGGGCCAGGGTCTCTCCCTCGGGGCATCTGGTCGCCTGGACGGTCTTCGTGGGCGGCGACTCGTATGCCGGCACCGACTTCTCCACCAGAACCGCCGTCCTGGACACCCGGACCGGCCATCTCACCGCATCCTTGGAGCAGTTCACCGCGGTCCGGGACGGCAAGCGGGTAGCGGCGACGGACGTCAACTACTGGGGGGTCACCTTCGACTCCGACGACCGGCACTTCTACGCGACGATGGCGACCGGCGGCCGCACGTACCTGATGCGGGGCGACCTCACCGAGCGGAAGCTGACGGCCGTGCACACCAACGCAGAGTGCCCGTCGCTCTCCCCCGACGGCACACACGTCGTCTACAAGAAGCGGGTGAAGGGCCTGCCCGCCGAGGCCCCGTGGCGGCTGTACTCCCTGGACCTGGCCACCTTCAAGGAGACCCCGCTGGCCGAGACCCGGAGCGTCGACGACCAGGTGGTCTGGGTGAACTCGCGGACCGTGGCGTACGCGCTGCCCGGCGACTACGGCGCGGACCTGTACACGGTCCCGGCCGACGGCTCGGGCACCCCGACCCGCCGGCTGACGTCCGCCCTGGCACCGGTGTACCTGGGCTGACCCTGCTGGTGATGGAGCACGGCGACCTGGCCGGCCCCGAACGCGTCGCCGCGCTCTTCCCCGCCCGAGGCCGGCGAGACCAGGGCGCCCTGGTCGGCGCCGGATCCGACTTCCCCGTAGGCCGGTTCGGCGCCGTGCGCGCCGTCTGGGGCATGTAGCCGACCGGGGTCAAGGCGTTCTCGTTGCCTTCCGCTTCTGCCTCTCGTTGGTCCGGTGACGTCCCGGATCGGGTGATCGACAGGTCATGGAGGCAAGCCGTGTTGCGCTGGCGCTGGGTCGTGGCAGTGGGGGCGTCCGCCGTCATCATCGCCGCGATGGTGACGGCCTGGATCGGCAAGAGCGTGGAGTACGCCGGCAACGCCGCCTCCGTACTCGGTGCCTGGGGCGCCGTGGTCGCGCTGATCCTCTGGGCCCGTGAGAACTCCGCCGGCGGGCCGCCACCGACGGCCGAGCAGCTCGCCGCTGCGGAGGACCGGCTGGCCCGCCTCGTCCAGCAGGTCTGGATCCGGGAGGCAGCGCTGCGCCGGCTGGACGATCCACGGCCTTTGGACGTCCGCTGGGTGGACAGCCCACGCCCACTCGCCGACCATCGCGCGCTCGTCGGAACACCGCTCGACTGCCGCGCGGACGACGCCGCAGGACTCGCTGCGGCTTTTCGCGCGCTCGCCCGGCAGCGGCTGGTCATCATCGGTCCGGCTGGATCGGGCAAGACCACTCTGGCACTTCTGCTGACCCTCGCCCTCCTGCGCACCCGCGCGCCCGGCGATCCGGTCCCGGTGATCCTCTCGCTCTCCTCAGACGTGCTCGGCCACACGAACCTGCGGGCCTGGCTGCAGCAACGGCTCACCACCGAGTACCCGGCACTCGGCGACCGGCGAGTCCATGGAAGCGAAGCCATGGCCGAACTTCTCGCGAGTCACCGTCTGTTGCCCGTGCTGGACGGGCTCGACGAGGTACCTGCCCCGCATCAGGTGCGGGTGTTCACCATGGTCAACGACTGGCTGGCGGAGGGTGGTTCCCTCGTTCTCACGTGTCGTACGGGCGCCTACGAGCAGGCGGTGGCTCGGTGCCAGGACGTGCTGACCGCAGCAGCCGTGATCGAGCCGCAGCCGGTGAGTGTGGATGCGGTGGCGGAGTTCCTCACCCTCGGCGCCGCCCCCGGCGACGTCAACCCCGGCTGGAGCAGGCTGGCCCAGCGACTGCGAGCCGATCCGCAGGGCCCGGCAGCAACCGCCCTCACCAACCCGCTCAATGCCTCCATGGCCAGGCTGGTCTACGCAGCGCCGTCCGGTTCGACGCGTACGGTCGGCCCGGAAGAACTCACCGACGTCGTCCGCTTCCCCGACAGCGCTGCCGTCACCAAGCACCTGCTCGCCGGCGTGGTCCCCGCGCTCTGTGACCGGGATGCCCGGCTCGCCGTCGCACACCCGGGCACCCGCCGCGCGAGGAGCGAACTCGGGGACGCGCCGCGCCGCCTCGGGCAACTCGCCTCCCAACTGCACAGCAAGGGCACCTACGACATCGAGTGGTGGCGTCTTCACCGGGCAGATCCGACCCCGGCCCGCACATGGCGCCGAGCGCTCTGCCTCGCACTGGGGGTCTTCGCTGCCTTCCTCGGTGCGGGGTTCTGGGCGGGAGGACAGTCTTCGTGGGTGGCACCACGGGCAGGCGAGTACGCATGCACCGTGCTGTTCCTCGTGGTGGTCGCTCCCGTGCTGCGCCGGTGCACCCCCTCGCGCGGGGCCGCAGCCGCCGGCCTGGCCCTGCTGCTCGGCTGCAGCGCCGGGATGCTGCAGGGGGGACTGTACGACCTGGCACGCGCCTACATCCGAGGCGAACCCGTATTCATCCCATGGCGCTACGTGTCGCCGATGGCCATGGCGGTGATCCCGTACACCGTGACCGTGCTGGCGGCCGGTCCGCCGCACCCGCCGTCCCTGCCCGTTCGGGCCCGGTTCGGCGTACGCGGCCGAGGGAGGCTGCTGGCCACCGAACTTGCTTCCGTCCCTCTGGCTGTCCTCGGTTTCGGTCTGCTGTGCAACGTGCTGCCCCACGTCTTCACGCTGCAGCCGCAGAGCCCGCTGACCCTGCTGAGCAACATCACCGACAACACGACGCCGCTTGCACTAGGGGTGCTCTTCGGGCTGGGGCTGGCACTCCTGCGCTTCGTCCGCGCGCCCCTGGCATCGGACAGCGGTGCCACCCCCGTGTCCTCACTGCGGGCGGATCGCCGCTACACCCTCGCCGTGGCCGCCCTGTCCGCTCTCGCGTTCATGGTCTATTCCGCGATGCGCCATGCTCCCCAGCAGTACTACGGACATCTCGACAATCTCGTCGAAGGCATGCGCAACGCAGCCGGCGGAGACCTGCCGACGTCAGCGGCGCTCGGCACTCTGCTGACGCTGTCAGCAACAAACTGGGGCCATTTCGCCGCTGCCCGGCTACGGTTCGCCCGGCGCGGGGGACTCCCCCGGAACACGATGGCATTCCTTCAGGATGCCCACCGCCTGGGAATCCTCCGGCAGGTCGGCCCGGTCTACCAATTCCGTCACGCACTGCTACAGGACCACCTCGCCGCCCAGACGCCCCTCCCACACATGCGCCGACCCCACCAGGCCCCTCGCGATGCGGCATCGGCAAACCAGCAGCGAACTGATGGATAGCGGCGACCATCACCCAGCCATCACGTGTCCACGTCGATCTTCCCCACGGCCAGATCCACCAGAATCCTCTGGTCTCCGGCTCGGATCAGGAAGGATTCCGAACGAGAAGCCGTCGGGGCTCGGGGGGGTGTGCGGGGGAGGTATCGGCGGCTCTCAGCCGTTGAGCGTCCCCATGAACTCGGGTGCGTAGCGGTCGCCGGTGACCATGCCGTGCGGAGCGACCGCCTCGATCGCGGCGATGGCCGCTGCCGAGGACCTTCGCAAAGGCGCCGCGCTCGTCGTGATTTCCGGTGCTGTACAGCACGGGCACATTCCGGGCCGACGCGAAGGACCCGATGAGTTCACGCGCGGCCGTGTACGCCTCCGGCGATCCGTCGTCCGCGATGTCACCGCTGACCACCACGACGTCGATCTCCGGCGTAGTGGCCAGATCCGCCAGCATGCCGCGGAGTGACTACCGGAAGGCGGACTGCGCAACCATGTCCCGCAGTCCGCAAGGGAATTCGAGCCCCTGACCCCGAGCCGACCCGGTCAGGCGCCGACGTAGTCTGCGAGGTGCTCGCCGGTGAGGGTGGAGCGGACGGCGACGAGGTCGGCGGGGGTGCCCTCGAAGACGATCCGGCCGCCGTCGTGGCCGGCGCCGGGGCCGAGGTCGATGATCCAGTCCGCGTGCGCCATGACCGCCTGGTGGTGCTCGACGACGATGACCGACTTGCCGGAGTCGACCAGCCGGTCGAGCAGGCCGAGCAGCTGTGCGACATCGGCGAGGTGAAGGCCCGCGGTCGGCTCGTCGAGGACGTAGACACCGCCCTTCTCGGCCATGTGGGTCGCCAGCTTCAGCCGCTGCCGCTCGCCGCCGGACAGCGTGGTGAGCGGCTGGCCGAGAGTGAGGTAGCCGAGCCCGACGTCGGCGAGCCGGTCGAGGATGCGGTGCGCGGCGGGGGTGCGCGCCTCGCCGGCGCCGAAGAACTCCTCGGCCTCGGCCACCGACATCGCCAGCACCTCGCTGATGTCGCGGCCGCCGAGGTGGTACTCCAGCACCGATGCGTCGAACCGCTTCCCCTCGCACTCCTCGCAGGTGGTGGCGACACCGGCCATCATCGCCAGGTCGGTGTAGATGACGCCGGCGCCGTTGCAGGTGGGGCAGGCGCCCTCGGAGTTGGCGCTGAACAGGGCCGGCTTCACGCCGTTGGTCTTCGCGAAGGCCTTGCGGATCGGTTCGAGCAGTCCGGTGTACGTCGCCGGGTTGCTCCGGCGCGAGCCGCGGATCGGGCTCTGGTCGACCGACACGACGCCCGCGCCGGCCGGGATCGACCCGTGGACGAGCGAGCTCTTGCCGGATCCCGCGACGCCGGTGACGACGGTCAGCACCCCGAGCGGAACGTCGACGTCGACGCCCTGCAGGTTGTGCATCGTCGCGCCGCGGATCTCCAGCGCGCCGGTGGGCTTGCGCACCGTCTCCTTGACGGCGGCCCGGTCGTCGAGGTGGCGGCCGGTGATGGTGCCGCCGGTCCGCAGCCCCTCGACGGTTCCCTCGAAGCAGACGGTGCCGCCCGCCGTGCCGGCGCCGGGGCCGAGGTCGACGACGTGGTCGGCGATCGCGATGACCTCCGGCTTGTGCTCCACGACGAGCACCGTGTTGCCCTTGTCGCGCAGCCGCAGCAGCAGCTTGTTCATCCGCTGGATGTCATGGGGGTGCAGGCCCGTGGTGGGCTCGTCGAAGACGTAGGTGACGTCGGTGAGCGAGGAGCCGAGGTGGCGGATCATCTTGACGCGCTGCGCCTCACCGCCCGACAGCGTGCCCGAGGGCCGTTCGAGGGAGAGGTAGCCGAGGCCGATCTCCACGAACGAGTCGAGGGTGTGCACGAGCGTGCTGAGCAGCGGCGCCACCGACGGCTCGTCGAGGCCGCGCACCCACTCGGCCAGGTCGCTGATCTGCATCGCGCAGGCGTCGGCGATGCTGACCCCTTTGATCTTCGACGAGCGGGCGCCCTCGTTGAGCCGGGTGCCGTCGCAGTCGGGGCAGGTGGTGAAGGCGACCGCGCGGTCCACGAACTCGCGGATGTGCGGCTGCATCGACTCCCTGTCCTTGGCGAGCATCGACTTCTGGATGCGCGGGATCAGACCCTCGTAGGTCATGTTGATGCCCGCGATCTTCATCCGGGTCGGCTCGTGGTGGAGCAGGTTGTGCAGCTCCTTCTTGGTGTACTTGCGGATCGGTTTGTCCGGGTCGAAGAAGCCGGACTCGGTGTAGAGCCGGTAGTTCCAGCCGCCCGCCGTATAGCCGGGGATGGTGAACGCGCCCTCGGCGAGCGACTTGGAGTCGTCGTAGAGCTGAGCGAGGTCGAGGTCCGTGACCGAGCCCCGGCCCTCGCAGCGCGTGCACATGCCGCCGGTGATGCTGAAGGAGCGGCGCTCCTTCACCTTCTGTCCGCCGCGGTCCACGGTCACCGCGCCCGCGCCGCTGATCGAGGCGACGTTGAACGAGAACGCCTTCGGCGAGCCGAGGTGCGGCGTGCCGAGCCGGCTGAAGAGGATGCGCAGCATGGCGTTGGCGTCGGTGGCGGTGCCCACCGTGGAGCGGGGGTCGCCGCCCATCCGCTGCTGGTCGACGGTGATCGCGGTGGTCAGCCCTTCGAGGACGTCGACCTCGGGTCGCGCCAGGTTCGGCATGAAGCCCTGGACGAAGGCGCTGTACGTCTCGTTGATCAGCCGCTGCGACTCGGCGGCGATGGTGTCGAACACCAGCGAGCTCTTGCCGGAGCCGGAGACGCCGGTGAACACGGTCAGCCGGCGCTTCGGGATCTCGATGCTGACGTCCTTGAGGTTGTTCTCGCGTGCGCCGTGCACGCGGATCCACTCGTGGCTGTCGGCAGCGTGCGGCGCGGGCGACCTCGTGTCCGTCCTCGGGGCCATGCTCATCGTGTCTCCATCCGTGGGGCGGGCGGGGCGGCCTGCGCGGTCCTCGTCGGCATCGCCCGGCCCGGTCCGACCGGCTCCGAGCCTAACGTCAGACCGACCTTAGATCGGGAGAGGTGACCGGGGCTTCTCCGATCCTGACCGGTCCGGTCACCTCACCCGCTGCCCGTGACTCCCCCGCTCACCCCTTGACGGAGTACGCGTGGGCGCCGGCCCCGGCGAGGGCGCCGGCGTCGACGATCAGGTACTCCTCGCGGATCGGCCGGCCGCGTAGCGGGCCTGCGCGGAGAGGGAGGAGCCGGAGATGTGCGGGGTCATGCCGTGGTACGGCATCGTGCGCCAGGGGTGGTCGGCGGGGGCTGGCTGCGGGTACCAGACATCGCCCGCGTATCCCGCCAGCCGGTCGCTGCGCAGGCCGCGGTCGACGGCGTCCCGGTCGACGATCCTGGCCCGGGCGGTGTCGATGAGGGCTGCGTTGATCGTGACGACGTCCAGTGCGGCACCATGTCGGCGGCGCTCGCGTGGAAGACCAGCCCCAGCTCGCGGCTCGACGTCCGCGGGCAGCGGTGCCGGTCGGTGTAGTGCAGCTTCACCTCGAAGGGCGCGAGCCGCCACAGCACAGCGAGGCCGATCCGCCCGGCGGCGACCGTGCCGACGTGCATAGCCTCCAGGTCGTACGAGCGGGCCACGCAGTCGGCGATGTTCCAACCGCCGTCGAGGACCACCTGGTGGGAGGGCGGGTAGGTGCGCACGAGGGTGAGCGTCGTCATCACCACGTTCTCGGCGACGCTGATGCTGTTGCAGTAGGTCACCTCGGCCACCGTCACCCCGTGCGCGATCGCCGCGCAGCATCGACAACTCCTGCTGCAGGGCGTCGCGTTCGGCGAGGATCCGGTGCGCCCACGCCAGCACCACCTCGCCCTCGGGCGTCAGGCCCTCGTAACGCCTCCCCCGCCGTACGACCGGCACGCCCAGCTCGTGTTCGAGTCGTCGTATCGCGGCGGACACCGGCGGCTGCGACACGTGACAGGCGGCCGTGGCGCGGGCGAAGTGCCGCTCCCTGGCGAGCGCGACGAGGTACTCCAGCTGGCGCAGCAGAATGCGGGGGCCGCCGTAGGGGGATCGCAGGGCTGGGGTGCGGGGGTGCCGACGTACAGCATCGGCCAGGGCGCGCTGCCGACGGGGTGTCGTCGGCGGGAGTGACGCACAGTTCCTTCTCCGCTCCTTCGATCTGCTCGCACCGGGGCGAGGCTCGGCGTCGTGGAGCGCTCGGAAGGCCCGCCATTCGGGTGATCCGTGACGCGCCCCGGTTCTGCGACGGGCCTGAGAACACGGGCCCGGCGAGCATTCCCCGCTCGAAACGGCGGTCGATTCGAATGGCAACGGAACGGGGGCCGACTGAAACTGAACGCGGCGGTTCGTGATCAGGAATTCGTGATCAGGAAAGAGCACGCGCTTCGAGCTTCCGATGGCTCGGCGGGCCGTTCTGCTGTGGCGAGGGCCCCGGACACCCATCGGCGGCCCCCGGCGATCCAGACGTCCTCCAGGAGATCGAATGGTGGAGCAGTCCTCCGAGGTCCATATATCCGGGCCGGACGAAGCCGCCGTCACCAGGCGGAACCCCGCCGGCTCGACGACGGACACCCAGCGGAGACTCGCGGAAGTGCTGGCCGACCTCGTGGGCGCCGAGAGCGTCCCGGTGGACAGCCACTTCTTCACGGATCTCGGCGCCAACTCCCTGGTCATGGCCCAGTTCTGTGCCCGGGTGAGGAAGCAGTCGGATCTGCCGTCCCCGTCCATGAAGGACATCTACCGGTATTCGACGATCCGCAGCCTGGCCGAGTCCCTCGCGCAGAGCGCCCCGGATCCTGTCGGCGCACCGAACTCCTCGCCGCCGCAGACGGCGCCGCCGGCCCCGGAGACGCGGCCGAGCGGGCGGGCTCATTTCCTCTGCGGAGTCTTCCAGTTGCTGTTCTTCCTGGGGTACTCCCTGGTCGCCGGTTTCGTCACCTCCGCCGGATACCAGTGGGTCGACTCCGGTTCCGGTCTGGCCGGCATCTATCTGCGGTCGCTGCTGTTCGGAGGGGCCGGGTTCATCGCCCTGTGTGTCTTCCCGATCGCCGCCAAGTGGCTTCTCGTCGGCCGCTGGAGAACGAGCGAATTCCCGCTCTGGGGCCTCACCTATCTGCGCTTCTGGCTCGTCAAGGTCCTCCTCCACGCGAATCCGATGATTCTCTTCGTCGGGAATCCGCTGTACGTGCTGTACCTCCGGGCTCTCGGCGCACGGATCGGCAAGGGTGTCACGATCCTGTCCCCCTCCGTCCCGGTCTGCACCGACCTGCTGACGATCGGCGCCGGCAGCGTGATCCGCAAGGACGCGTTCCTCCTCGGCTACCGGGCGCACGCGGGGCGTATCCAGACCGGCCCGGTCACGCTCGGCCGTGATGTGTACATCGGTGAGAAGACCGTCCTGGACATCGACACCTCGATGGGCGACGGCGCGCAGCTCGGTCACGCGTCGGCCCTGCACCGTGGCATGGCGGTCCCGGACGGCGAGCGCTGGCACGGGTCTCCGGCGCAGCCCACGGCGATCGACTACATGCGGATCCCGCCGGCCAGGTGCGGGACCCCGCGCCGGGCCTGGTTCGGTCTCGTCACCCTGCTTCAGCTGTTCTTCCTGTACATACCGCTGGCCGTCGGCGGGATGTACATGCTGTTCACCGAAGTACCGGCGATCGGCAAGCGACTCGACCCGAAGACGGCCGCGCTGTCCCGGCCGGAAATGATCGACGACGCGCTGGCCCTCTCCCTCGTGGTGTTCCTCGGTTTCCTCGTCGTGGGCCTCGTCGTCCTGTGCACCGTTCCGCGGCTGCTGAGTCTGGCCGTGAAGCCGGACAGGGTCTATCCGCTCTACGGGTTCCACTACGCGGTGCACCGGGCCACGGCTCGCATGACGAACATCAGGTTCTTCGCCTGGCTGTTCGGTGACAGCTCCTACATCGTGCCCTATCTCCAGGGCATCGGATACGACCTGTCCCGGGTCGAGCAGACCGGCTCGAATTTCGGCACCGAGGTGCAGCACGACAATCCCCTGCTGGTCTCCGTCGGCAGCGGCACGATGGTGGCCGACGGGCTCTCCGTCATCAACGCGGACTTCTCCAGCACGTCCTTCCGGGTGTCCCGGACGGCGATCGGTGCGCACAACTTCCTGGGCAACAACATCGCCTATCCCCCGGGCGGCAGGACGGGCGAGAACTGCCTGCTCGCGACCAAGGTGATGGTTCCCCTCGACGGTGCCGTCCGCGAGGGTGTCGGCCTTCTCGGCTCACCCAGCTTCGAGATCCCCCGGTCGGTGGAGCGCGACGCACGGTTCGACGGCCTCAGGACCGGGGACGCACTGCGCCGCGGTCTCGCCGCGAAGAACCGCTACAACCTGCGCTCGATGGTCCTCTGGCTGCTCATACGGTGGCTGCACACCTTCGCGCTCACGTTGTTCGGGCTCGCGACCGTCGATCTGTACGGAGTGGTGGGTCAGGCGGTGATCGCCGGGTATCTGGCCATCACGCTCGCCTTCACCACCGCCTACTTCGTGCTGGTGGAGCGCTGTCTCGCCCGGTTCCGTGCGCTGCGGCCCCGGTTGTGTTCCATCTACGAGCCCTACTTCTGGTGGCACGAGCGCCTGTGGAAGGTGCCCGACCACTACCTGAACGTCTTCAACGGAACGCCCTTCAAGGCCCTTGTCTGGCGTCTGCTGGGCGTGCGCATCGGCCGCCGGGTCTTCGACGACGGCTGCTACCTGACCGAGCGGACGCTGTCCACCATCGGCGACGACTGCACCCTCAACTTCGGGAGCAAGATTCAGTGCCACTCGCAGGAGGACGGCACCTTCAAGTCCGACGGCACCACGCTCGGCGCCGGCTGCACCTTGGGCGTCGGCGCCCATGTGCACTACGGCGTGACGATCGGCGACGGCGCGGTGCTGGCACCCGATTCCTTCCTCATGAAGGGCGAGGAAGTCCCCCCGTACGCACGGTGGGGCGGCAATCCGGCCGTGGATCTGCCGGATGCCGTCGACCAGCCGGGCCCCGGCGCCCGGCCGGCATCACCGTCTTCGGCCGACGCCCCTGCGGCGACCGTGAGTTGAGGAAGGCCATTCGATGGGAACGCGCGTGGAAGCGGACCGGGAGTTCTGGAGGCGTGTGCTGACCGCCGGCGGCAGCACGGCGGTGCCGCGATGGGTTCAGGAGCCCGTGCCGGGAACGGCCGAGCACGAGGCTGCGGTGCCGGACGAGGTCGCGGACGCGGCGCGGGGGCTGGTACGGCAGTTGGACGTACCGGTCAGCGCGCTGCTGCTGGCGGCACACGCCAGGGTGCTGGCCGCCCTGTCCGGCGAGCAGGAGGTCGTGACGGGCTATGCCGCCGGGGTGCACGGCGAGCCGCTGCCGTGCCGGCTGGCAGTTCCCCAGGGGTCCTGGCGCGACCTGGTGGCGGCCGCCCGGCGTGCCGAGGCGGAGGTGCTGGCGCACCGCGAGTTCCCGGTGGACGAGCTGCGGCGGGAGCTGCGGGTCGAGGAGCCGTCGTACGAGGTCGTGTTCGGCCCCCGGGCGGCCGGGGACCCACCGGCCGACGCAGGCGTGCTGCACGTGCGCTGGTGCGACCGCGACGGCCGGCTCAGGCTGCGGCTCCGGTACCGCACGGACGTGCTGGACGCCGGGAGTGCGGCCCGGATCGGCGGCTACCACCTGACGGCGCTCCGGCTCATGACGGCCGACGTGGACGCCGACCATACACGGCAGAGTCTGCTGTCGGCCGACGAGGTGCGCGAGCAGCTGGAAGGGCTGGCCGGGCCGCGCCGCACGCTGCCCGACGCACGGGCGCACGAGCTGTTCGAGCAGCGGGTACGGGCCCATCCGGACGCGGTGGCGGCCGTGCACGGCGAGCGGGAGTGGACGTACGGACAGCTCAACGCGCACGCGAACCGGCTGGCCCGGGCGCTGCTGGCACGCGGTCTGGGCCGCGAGGGCGTGGTCGCCGTGGTCACCGAGCGCACCCTCGACTGGCTGGCCGCGACCTTGGCGGTCTTCAAGGCGGGCGGCACCTACCTGCCGATCGAACCCCACTTCCCGGCCGGCCGGATCGCGGCAACGTTGTCGCGCGCGGGGTGCCGGCTGGTGCTGACCGAGTCCGGCAGCACCCACACGCTCGACCAGGCACTGGCCGCACTGCCGGGAACCGAGCGGCTGCTGATCGGGACGGCGTACGCGGAACCGCACCCCGAAACCGATCCCGGGGTGCCGGTCGACGCCGCTCAGCTGGCCTACATCTACTTCACCTCCGGCTCCACCGGCGAGCCGAAGGGGGCGATGTGCGAACACGCGGGCATGCTCAACCATCTCTTCGCCAAGATCGACGACCTGGGGATCGGTGAGGGGTGCGTGGTGGCGCAGACCGCCCCGCAGTGCTTCGACATCTCCCTGTGGCAGCTGGTGTCCGCGCTGCTGGTGGGCGGGCGGACACTGCTGGTCGGGCAGGACGTGATCACGGACGTGGAGCGGTTCGTCGACACGCTGGTGCGCGGCCGGGCCGGGGTGGCGCAGGTCGTGCCCTCCTATCTGGAGGTCGTGGTCTCGTACCTGGAGCAGCACCCGCGCGCGCTGCCGGACCTGGGGTGCGTGTCGGTGACCGGTGAGGCGTTGAAACGGGAGCTGGTCCAGCGCTGGTTCGCCGTCCAGCCGGGGATCAAGCTGGTCAACGCCTATGGACTGACCGAGACTTCGGACGACACCAACCACGAGGTCATGGACGCTGTCCCGGAGCGCGTTCTGCTGGGGCGTGCGGTCAACAACGTGCACGTCCACGTCGTGGACGAGCACCTGTCCCTGGTGCCGCTGGGCGCCCCGGGCCTGATCGCCTTCTCCGGTGTCTGCGTGGGCCGGGGGTACGTCAACGATCCCGGGCGGACCCGTGAGGCGTACCGGCAGGACCCGTTCCGGCCCGGTCAGCGGCTCTACGTCGGGGGTGACTGGGGACGCTGGCACCCCGGTGGCAAGCTGGAGTTCCTCGGCCGCCGGGACAACCAGGTCAAGATCCGCGGCTTCCGTATCGAGATCGGCGAGATCGAGAACGCCCTGCTGCGGGTGACCGGGGTACGGGACGGTGCGGTGGTCGTCGCGGAACTGGCCGGGCAGAGCAAGCACCTGATCGCCTTCTACACCGGCCGGCGGCTCGAGGCGGACCTGCTGCGCGAGGCGCTGGGTGCCGTCCTGCCCGGCTACATGGTGCCCTCGGCATTCCACTGGCGGCCCGGCCTGCCGCTGACCGCCAACGGCAAGACCGACCGGAAGGCGCTCACCGCGCTCGCGGAGGAGACGGAACGGGCGGCGTCCGACAAGCGCGACGACGCCCCGCTCACCCCGACCGAGCGGAAGCTGACGGCCGCCTGGGCCGAGGTGCTGGGCGTCCCCGAGCACCGGATCGGCCGCAGGGACCACTTCTTCGACTCCGGCGGCACCTCCCTGTCCGCGGTCAAGCTCACCATCGCGCTCGACCGCGCGGTGTCCCTGAAGGACATCACCCGGCACCCGGTCCTCGCCGACCTGGCCGCCCTGCTCGACGGCACGCGCCGGCAGCAGCCGGAGCTGCTCCAGCCGCTGTCGCAGGTGAGCGGGGTGCCGGAGTGCACCCTGGTGTGCTTCCCCTACGCGGGCGGCAACGCGGTCAACTACCAGCCGATGGCGAGCGTGTTGGCGAGCCACCGCATCGCGGTCCTCGCGGTGGACCTGCCCGGTCACGACCTGGCGTCCCACCCGGAGCCGTTCGCGTCGATCGCGCAGGTGGCGGACCGCATCACCGCCGAGATCACCGCGCGCGGCCTGACCCGGGTGCTGCTGTGGGGCCACTCGTCGGGTACCGCGCCGGCCGTGGAGACGGCCAGGCGACTCCAGCAGGCCGATGTGGACGTGCCGCGGGTGTTCCTCGGTGCGCAGCTGCTCGGCACCGCCGCCGACCGGCGCGCCGCCGTGGACGCACTGACGAGCCGGAGCAACGCCCAGATCGCCGCGGAGCTGACCTCGGACGCCGGCTACACCGAACTCGCGGAACTGAACGCGCAGCACAGCGAGCACATCGGCGCCGCCTACCGGCACGACTGCGTGTCCGCGCACCGCTACTTCTGCGCCGTCCTGGAATCCCCGCCGCCGACGCGGCTGGCCTCGCCGGTCTCGGTGGTCGTGGCAGCCGACGATCCGCACACGGCCGGCCACGCCCAGCGCCACCGGGACTGGCTGCTGCTGGCCGAGCACGTGGACCTGCACGAACTGGCCGACGGCGGCCACTACTTCCCGCGCACCCGTCCGGCCGAGGCAGCACAGGCCGTCCTGGGTGTCGTGGCACCACTGGCCTCCTCCTGAGCCCCGCAGAGCCACCACAAGGGCAACCGAAGGGAAATCCAAGATGTCCTCCTCACCTCTGGCAGCACCCCTCGACGTGGAGCTGCGACCGGACAGACCTGCGATCCTGCGCGTCGAGTCCCCGGGGGACGCGGCGAGTTGGGCGGCCCAGTACCGCGAGTCGCTGCGTGCGCAGGTCACCGAGCACGGGGCGCTGGTCGTCCGCGGTCTGGCGCTGCGGGAGGCGTCCCAGGTCGGTGCCGTCTTCGCGGGGCTCGCCGGGGCGCTGATGCCCGAGCGCGAGGCCTTCGCACCGCGCGAGGCGTACGGCTCCGGGCTGTACTCCTCCGCGACCTGGCCGGCCAACCAGCCCATGTGCATGCACCACGAACTGAGCTACACACTGGAGGTGCCCGGCCTGATGCTGTTCGCGTGTCTGACCGCGCCCGACCAGGACGGGGCGACCGCGGTGGCCGACGCGGAACAGATGCTCCAGGCGCTGCCGGCCGCGCTGACGGAACGGTTCGAGCGCGAGGGCTGGCTGCTGACCCGCTCCTACAACGACGAGATCGGGGCGTCCCTGACGGAGTCGTTCGGCACCGACGAGCGCGGCGAGATCGAGCGCTACTGCCGGGCCCACGCCATCGACTTCACCTGGCGGGCCGACGGCTCCCTGCACACCGAGCAGCGCCGCAGCGCCGTCGTGCGGCACCCGCTCACGGGCCGGCGCTGCTGGTTCAACCAGATCGCCTTCCTCAACCAGTGGACGCTGGCCGAGGAGGTGCGCGAGTACCTGCTGGACATCTACGGCGAGGACGGACTGCCGTTCAACACCCGCTACGGAGACGGCTCCCCGATCGGCGAGGACGTCGTCGCGCTGCTCAACAGCACCTACGACGAGCACACCCGGCGCGAGCCCTGGCAGGCCGGTGACCTGATGCTCGTCGACAACATCCGTACCGCACACAGCCGAGAGGCCTACACCGGCGAGCGAGAGGTTCTGGTCGGCATGGCCGAGCCCCGCCGCCTGGCCGACTGCTGCCCGACCCCGGAAGCGAGCCAGCGATGAGCGATCTGTTGTCCACCGCACCCCGGTCGGCTCCGCCGCAGCCGGCTTCGGCACCGACGTTCGCGGTGATCTCCGGCACACAGGTGCAGCAGGCCCTCAGCGGGCGCGAGAAGCAGATCGTGGAACTGGTCGAGGCCACCTACCGGCTGCACGGCGCCGGGGACACGGTCAACCCGCCGTCCTACTTCCTGCGCTTCGCCGACCGGCCCACCGCGCGGATCATCGCCCTGCCGGCCTCCGTCGGCGGATCGGTCCACGTGGACGGCCTCAAGTGGATCTCCAGCTTCCCGGACAACGTGCGGACCGGGCTGCCCCGGGCCTCCGCGGTCCTCATCCTCAACGACCCGGAGACGGGCTACCCGTTCGCGTGCCTGGAGAGCTCCATCATCAGCGCGACCAGGACCGCGGCGTCCGCCGCGCTGGCCGCGGACTGGCTCAGCCGCAACCGGCCGCGCCCGGCCCGGGTCGGGTTCTTCGGCACGGGTCTGATCGCCCGGTACATCCACGCCTTCCTGGCCGGCACCGACTGGGCGTTCGACACGATCGGCGTGCACGACGTGTCCCCCGACAGCACCGGCGGATTCTGCGCGTATCTGCGGCAGTCGGGCAGTACCGCCGAGATCACCGTGCACGACCGTGCCGAGGACCTCGTCCGCTCCAGCGACCTCGTGGTCTTCGCCACCGTCGCCGGTGAACCCCATGTCACCGACCCGGCCTGGTTCACCCACAACCCGCTGGTCCTGCACATCTCCCTGCGCGACCTCGCACCCGAGGTCCTGCTGGCCTCGGCCAACTTCGTCGACGACGTCGAGCACTGCCTGAAAGCCGACACCTCCCCGCACCTGGTCGAACAGCGCACCGGCAACCGCGACTTCCTGAACGGCACGCTCAACGACGTGATGCTCGGACGGGCCGCTCCGCCGCACGACCGGCCGGTGATCTTCTCGCCTTTCGGACTCGGCGTCCTCGATCTCGCCGTCGGCAAGTACGTCTACGACGAGGCAGCCGGGGCGGGCGACCTCCGCCTCATCGACGACTTCTTCCACGACCTGCGCCGGTACGGCTGAGGCCGTTGTCCTCAGCCCTGGTACCAGGAGGCTCACCGTGCCCGTGATATCCGCTCCCCAGGACTTCAACGAAGGCCGACTCTTCGTCGACCTCGAGTCGATCTTCGGATGCCCCCTCTACCTGAAGTGCGAGGGATTCAACTTCGCCGGCTCCATCAAGCTGAAGGCCGCGAACGAGATGGTGGAGAGCGCCGAGCGGGACGGAGTCCTGACGTCGCATTCCATCCTCGTCGAATCGTCCTCCGGGAACCTGGGCGTGGCGCTCAGCATGATCGCCGCGAGCAAGGGCTACCGGTTCCTGTGTGTGACGGACTCCCGTTGCAACCTGTCGACCCGGCTGCTGATGGAGGCGCTCGGCAGCCAGGTGCACATCGTGGCCGACCTGGACGCGAACGGCGGCTTCCTGGGCACGCGGATCGAGTACGTCCGCGGGCTGTGCGCCTCCGACGACCGGTACGTGTGGCTCAGTCAGTACACCAATGCCGGCAACTGGAGGGCGCACTACCGCACGACGGCGCCGGAGATCGCCGCCCACTTCCCGCGGCTGGACGTGCTGTTCATCGGGGCGGGCACCGCCGGGACCCTGATGGGATGCGCGCGCTACTTCCGTGAGTGGCACCGGCCGGTGCGGATCGTCGCCGTGGACAGCGTGGGCTCGGTGGCCTTCGGCGGCAAACCGGGCCGCCGGATGATCCCCGGCCTGGGCATGAGCATGGTTCCCCCGCTGCTCGACGAGTCCTTCGTGGACGAGGTGACGCGGGTGGAGGAGGCGGACACGATCCGTACGTGTCACCGCATGGCCAGACACGGCTTCCTGTTCGGCGGCTCGACGGGGACGGTGGTCAGCGGCGCGACGGACTGGCTGGCCCGGCACAACACCCGTGACCTCACCGCGGTGGCCATCGCGCCCGATCTCGGCGAGCGCTACCTCGACACCATCTACCAGACGAACTGGCTGCAGGACCTGTACGGCGACCAGATCCTCGACTCCGAGCACATGAGCACCGCCTCGAGGAACAAGTCCGCTTCCAAGCAGCCGAACCGGCGGACGAGACCGTAGCGGCGCCCGCCCGTTCGACGTCCGGCTGCGCTGCGGGGCGAGCGGGCGGCCCTTCGGGTCATGCCCCGAATGCGTCCACGCCCGTCAGCTCCGCCGAGAGCGCCCACAGGCGGGCCGCCTGCTCGGGGTCGGTCGCCCAGGCCTTGACGCCGGAGCGCTCATCGCCCTCGGGGGCCGGCTCGGCGATGTCACAATCCTCGAGGTAGACCCCGCCCATGCCCTCCAGCTGGGGCGAGGTCGCCGCCCACACCTGGGTGGCCGCGCCCTGCTGCGGGGTCTTGAAACCCTCGGGGTTGAGCGCGTTGCCCTGTTCGTCGATCCAGCCGCGCTCCACCATCTCCTCCTTGGGCAGGTGCCGCTGGAGCGGGGTGATGATGCCGCCCGGGTGGAGCGAGAAGGCGCGCACGCCGTGTTCCTTGCCGAGCTTGTCGAGGTGGACGGCGAACAGGACGTTCGCGGTCTTGGCCTGGCCGTAGGCCTCCCACTTGTCGTAGCCGTGCTGCCAGTGGACGTCGTCCCAGCGGATGCCGGAGAAGTGGTGGCCGCGGGAGGAGACCGAGACCACGCGGGCACCGCCGGGTTCGATCGCCGGCCACAGGCGGTTGACGAGGGCGTAGTGGCCGAGGTGGTTGGTGGCGAACTGCGCCTCCCAGCCGGGCCCGACGCGGGTCTCGGGGCAGGCCATGATCCCGGCGTTGTTGATCACGAGGTCGACGGTGCGGCCGGAGGCGAGGAACCGCTCGGCGAACGCCCGCACGCTGTCCTGGTCGCCCAGGTCCAGCTCGTCCACCTCGACACGGTCGAGGCCGGCCAGCGCCTCGCGCGCGGTGTCCGGACGGCGCGCCGGGACGACGACCCGGGCGCCCGCCTTGGTCAGGGCCCGGGTGGTCTCCAGGCCGAGCCCCGAGTAGCCGCCGGTGACGATCGCGAGCTTTCCGGTGAGGTCGATGCCGTGGAGGACGTCGTCGGCAGTGCTCTCGGCGCCGAAACCCGAACCGATCTTGTGCTGTGCAGTGGTCATGGCCGAAACGCTACGAAGTGGAGTGCACTCGAAGTCAAACGGAACGTCGATCACTATCGGGGCAATCCAGGCATTAGTGATCTTTTATGACATAGTTCCGCCGTGGACATCACGTCTGCCGGCCTCCGTCGCACGGCCCTCGCCCTGACCGGGGCCCTCGGGATCACCGGGGCCGTCGTCCTCGTCGTCGTCCTCTCCCCCGGGGAGCACCACGAGCCCGCCCGCGCCGGGCACCCCGCGCCCGGCGCCTCGGCCCGGGCGCCCGGCGAGGCCCCGTCCCCGGGCGCCCGGGGACTCGGCGACCCGCTCCTGCCGCTCGACGGCAACGGCGGCTACACGGTCCGCCGCTACACCCTCGACTTCGACTGGCGCGCACCCCGCACGCCGTTCCCGGCGAGCACCAGCATCAGCGCCACCGCCACACAGGCCCTGTCCCGCTTCGACCTCGACTTCGCGGGCAACGCGCTCCACACGGTCACCGTGGACGGTGCACCGGCGAAGGCCGTGCGCGACGGCGACGAACTCGTCGTCACCCCCGCGAAGCCGATCGCCCGCGGGCATGCGTTCACCGTCCGGGTCGCCTACACCGCCGACCCGACGCAGCGACGCCATCGTGACGACGCGATCCAGGACTACGGCTGGGTACCCACGCCCGACGGCACCCTGCTGTCCCTCCAGCCCGACGGGGCCAAGATGATCTTTCCCGCCGACGACCACCCCAGCGTGCGGGCGCCGTTCACCTTCCGCATCACCACGCCGCCGGGGCTGACGGCGGTGGCGGGCGGCCGGCTCGTCGAGCGCGCCAGGCAAAGGGACGGGCGGATCCGGTGGACCTACGACTCCGAGCATCCGGTCGCCGCCCAGCTGGTCCAGATGGCCGTCGGAAAGTACGCGTTCGTGGAGAGCCGGGGGCCGCGCGGGCTGCCCGTCCGGGACGCTGTCCCGCAGGACCTGGTCACCGCCACCGAGGCGTACCGCTCGCTCACCCCCGGGCACCTGGCGTGGCTGGAGGAGCGGCTCGGCCCGTATCCCTTCCGCCGGTACGGCGTCCTGGTCGGGGACGCCGACCTGCCGGTGGCCCTCGAGACCCAGTCGCTGTCGGTCGTGCCGAGCGCGGACCTGTCGGGCGATCAGGTCGCCGCCGAGCGCAACCTCGTCCACGAACTCGCCCACCACTGGACCGGCGACAGCGTCGCGATCCGGCGGTGGTCCGACCTGTGGCTGAGCGAGGGGCACGCCCGCTTCTACGAGCTTCTCTACTCCCACACCCACGGCGGCATCGACTTCGAGGACATGATGCGGGCCGCGTACGAGCAGCACGACCAGTGGCGGCACGACGACGGCGCGCCCGCCGAGCCCACCGAGCCCACGCTGTTCCGCCAGATGCGCTACGACGGCTCGGCGCTGGTGCTCTACGCGCTGCGGGAGAAGGTGGGCGAGGACACCTTCGACCGGATCGAGCGGTCCTGGGTGACGACCTACCGGGGCCGGGCCGCCGGCACCCGCGACTTCATCCGGCTCGCGTCCGATGTCGCCGGCCAGGATCTGACGTCCTTTCTGACCCCGTGGCTGTACGGGCCGCACACCCCGCCGATGCCCGGACACCCCGACTGGCAGGTGGACCCGGTCGAGGACTGATCCCCTCCCCCGCCGGGACCGACGAGGTGCCGCCGACCGGGTGGCCTGTGCCGGGCGGCTGGTCCACGCCGGTGACGCTCGGCGCGACGGGGCGCGCGAGGCACGGAAACGTACGAGGGGTGACGCGCAGGGCGGCCGTCTTTCGTCCTGGAGGGCAACGCTCCGTGCCCTGGTCGCATTTTGTCCTGGCCACGCTGAACCTCGTCGGAGGCACCTCCATGAAAAAACGCGTCGCCCCCCGCGTCTCCAGAGCCGTACGCGGACACCGCCGGATCATCTGTGTGACCGCTTCGGCGGCGCTTCTCGTACCGTTGCTGATCGACCGCTCGGGGGACGGCACCCCCTCCGACCGACGCCTGCAGGACGACTACACGGCCGCCGCGAACGAGTTCCACATCCCACGGAGCGTGCTCATGGGCGTGTCCTACCTGCAGTCGCGCTGGGACTCCCATCAGGGCGCCCCGAGCGTCGTCGGCGGCTACGGTCCGATGCACCTGCTGGACGCGTCCAGGACCCAGCCACAGCAGACGCCGCAGCACATGCGGGGCCGGCCGCACGTGGGGGCGGCGGGTCCGCCCGCCCCGCAGGGGACGAACGCCTCGGCCGACCTGCAACGGGCCGCACGTCTGACCGGACTGACGGCCGAGCAGCTGCGGACGGACGACGCCGCCAACGTGCGCGGCGGCGCGGCCCTCCTCGCGGCGACCCAACGGCAGCTCGGCAAGCCGCTGAGCCCCAACCCGGCGGACTGGTGGGAGACCGTGGCCCGCTTCCCGGGCGCCGCCGACCGCACCTCGGCGACGACGTATGCGAACGACGTCTTCGACGTGATCCGCCGGGGCGCGGACCGCACCACCGACGCGGGCCAGCGCGTCACCCTCGCCGCGAGCCCCCGCGTCCGCCCGCCCCGCCTCGTCACCGAGGGCGCGCCGCGGCCGAGGCAGGTCGACTGCCCGCGGGAGCTGTCCTGTTCCTGGCTCAGCGCGCCGTACGTCGAGATCGACGACGAGCAGTACGGCAACCACCAGCTGGCCGACCGGCCCAGGGACCAGCGGATCGACTACATCGTCATCCACGACACCGAGGCGCCGCTGGCGTCGATGCTGCAGACGATCCAGAGTCCGGAGGAGGCGTCGTGGCACTACTCCATCCGGTCCCGGGACGGTCACATCACCCAGCACGTCGAGACCAAGGACGCGGCCTGGCACTCCGGCAGCCAGTTCGTGAACGCCCACTCGATCGGGATCGAGCACGAGGGATTCCTGCGGCAGCCCGACGCCTGGTACACGGAGACGATGTACCGGTCCTCGGCCCGCCTGGTGAAGTACCTGGCGACGAAGTACGGGGTTCCGCTCGACCGGCAGCACATCTTCGGCCACGACAATGTGCCGGCCCCGACCGAGGACACCATCCCGGACATGCACGACGACCCGGGCCCCTTCTGGGACTGGCGGCACTACTTCGACCTGCTGGGCGCGCCGCTGAGGGCGACGGCCGGGCCGGACAGCGACGTCGTGATGATCCTTCCGGACTACCCCACCTACAAGCCGCGGTTCACGGGCTGCACCAAGAGCGGTGTGAAGTGTGCGCCGCACGGCTCCAGCGCGGTCCGCCTGCACACCGATCCGGACGAGGGCGCTCCGCTGATCCAGGACCCGGGCCGGCACCCCGACGGCGAGGACTCCACGGAGGACGTCGACGACCTGGGGTCGCGGGTCTCCGCGGGCCAGACCTTCGCGGTCGCGGACCGCAGCGGCGACTGGACGGCGATCTGGTACCAGGGCCACAAGGCCTGGTTCAAGAACCCGGAGGGTCACCCGACGGCCGTCGGTGCGCTCGGCCGGATGGTGACTCCGAAGGAGGGCCTGAAGGAGATCGAGGTGTTCGGCCGAGCCCTGCCGGAGGAGGACGCCTTTCCGGAGGAGGCGGACGAACAGCCCGAAGAGTCGCCGCTCCCGTACACCCTCCGCGCGGGCCAGCGGTACGTGACGCAGTCCCGCGTCCTCGGCTCCTATCTGGAGAAACCTTCCTCCGATGACTCCCCGTCCCCGGTGGTGAAGGGCAGCGAGGCGTACTACGAGATCCAGCTCGGCCACCGGCTCGCCTATGTCCGGGCGAGTGACGTCGACGTGCTACAGGCGACGGCCGCCGCGGGCCCGCCCGGACAAGCGGTGCCTCCCCAAAGCTGACCCGAACGATTCCCGGGCCGTCGGCTACAGGCCGGCGGCCCGGTGCGTGGGCCGGCCCGCCGGCACCTCTACGCGCTGCTCGTGTCCGACTTCCTGGACACGGTCGGGAACGTCCTGCTGGACGGGTGACCGTCTGGGCGGTGGTGTCTCACACCTCGCCCAGGAAACCCGGATCGGCCGGGCCCGCCTGCCGGGCGAAGTCCGCTGCCACGCCGAGGACTTCGCGCATCGCCACGGCTCGACGGCTCGTGGCCGCGAGGTCGTCGTGCGCCTCCTGCGACCACAGGAACGGATAGACGGTGATGCCCTGCGAGGGGTCCAGGGCGGCGGCCTCCGCGCGCCAGCCCGGCCGGCGAAGTCCGTCGTAGAACGTCTCCAGTCGGCCGGACAGCAGCCACCACACCCAGGTGGAGTGGCCCATGTCCAGCGCCTCCCACTCCAGGGTGTCGGGCGCGAAGTAGGTCATCTGCCCGGGGGCGCCGGGGCGGCCCGCTGCGGCCGGGTCGTGGCCGCTGAGCACGAACACCCCGCCGAGCACGTCGTGCCCGACGACGAGCCCGGACGCGGGGTGCCAGCCGGGATCGAACCGCTCCGGGAAGCCGTTGACCCGCCCGAGGCTCGGCAACCCGCCGCCGGCCTGCGACCCGCCGCCGAACACCCGCACCCAGCCGTCGTCCAGGACGAGTCCGCCGCAGTTCAGCACCAGCGCGCCGAGCGCCGAACGCGCGGTGACCTGCATCTGGAGCAGACAGCGGCGGCCCTCGCCGGGGTCGCCCGGCAGCACGCGGACCGGTACGGCACTGGCCTCCAGCAGCTCCTGAAGCTCCGGCCAGGCCGGATCGTCCACCTGGGCCAGTTCCTCGATCTCCCGCATCCGGGGATCATGACAGCCCGCCGTGCCGGTCAGCCCAGCGGGCCCTTCTTCCGGCGTTTCCGGTTCGGCCGGTGCGGGCGCTGGAGGGTGTCCAACTCGCCTATGGCGGCCCGGACGTGTGCCGGATCGCCCTCGGTCCCCGAGCCGGCGCACCACCACGACGGGCGCCCGGACACCTTGCGCACATGCATCCCCAGGTCGTGCACGGCACACACCGGCCAGGCCCGCCACAGCCGCTCGGAGACCGTGTCCTGGGCGGCCTCGGCCACGGCCTCAAGGGCGTGGGTGGCGGTGCTGAGTCCGGACCACAGGGAGTTCCCGTGCCACTCGCCGTTGGCGAGAGCGACGTACACCTGCTCCTCCTCCCCCTCCCAGGGCGGCACAGCGAACAGACACAGGGGCCGCTGCTCGGGCAGGGTCACCGCCAGATCCCGGTTGACCACCGCCAGGGCCTCGTCCCAGAGCGGGTGTTCGCCCTCGGCCACGAGGCGTGGTTCGGGCTGGTGGAAGGGCGAGTGGTAGCGCATGGGGACATCCTCTCCCCTGCACCTGCCCACCCGTCGACTTCATTTCGCCGAAGAACGCCTCCCACTACCCTGCCCGCACTGCCCTTCACCGTCCGACCGACCAGCGGAGCCGCGAGATGCACGTACGCCGCGTCGTGCCCAACATCCAGTCGACCGCCCTGCCGGAGAGCGCGGAGTTCTACGGGGTACTGGGGCTCGAGGAGGTCATGAACCACGGGTGGATCGTGACGCTCGCGTCCGCCGAGAACCCCACCGTCCAGCTGAGCCTCATGATCGAGGACCGCACCGCGCCCGTCGCACCGGACCTGAGCATCGAGGTCGAGGACGTGGACGCGGTGTACGCCGCGATGCGCGAGCGGGGCGCCGAGATCGTGCACCCGCTCACCGACGAGGAGTGGGGCGTGCGACGGTTCTTCGTACGGGATCCCAACGGGAGGGTGGTCAACGTGCTCGCTCACCGCTGACCGGCGGTCCGGCCCGGCCGCGAAGGACGCCTGCTGGACGTGGTCCTGACGAGCCGTGAGACTGGGTCGGGTCCGACGCCCCCGGCTCTCCAGGACGGTGACCATGGAAGAGGAAGTCCCCCGCGTCGAACTCACCCCTGAGGCCGCCGAACTGGTGCGGCGGCTGCGTGCCGAGCACGGCCCGCTGATGTTCCACCAGTCCGGCGGGTGCTGCGACGGCAGCGCGCCCATGTGCTACCCGGACGGCGAGTTCCGGACCGGCGGCTCGGACGTGCTGCTGGCGGAGCTGGCCATGGAGGGCGTCGAGGAGCCCGTGACCTTCTGGATGTCGAGGAGCCAGTTCGAGGTGTGGAGCCACACCCGGCTGATCGTCGACGTGGTACCCGGACGGGGGAGCGGCTTCTCGCTGGAGGCACCCGAGGGGGTGCGTTTTCTCACCCGTTCTCGCGTCGTCGACGCCTAGCACCCCCGCACGCCACCACCGTCTGCTGCACTTCCCCTGAGTTCTGGGAAAGTTGACGAGACATCAGGGGGCGCAGTGGCGCACGATCGGCGGCAGACGGCAGCAGGCAGATCGGTTCTCTCGGTTCTCACGGCGTTCGGTGTACTGGCCGGTGCGGCCCTGGCGGGGGCGGCACCGCCCGGTGCCGTTCCGCTGGGCGAAGGCGTCGCGCCGGGGGTCACCTACCGGCAGTTCGACCTCGAGGTGGCGGCGGGCGAGACCCACGCCCACCTGCTCACCGTCGACCTGAACAATCCCCACGTCCGACTGGACCTGCTGTACCCGGGGACAGTGGCCACCCGCGCGACCGTCTCGAAGCTGGCCGACTCGGCCGGCGCGGTCGCCGGCGTCAACGGCGACTTCTTCAACATCACCGAGACCCAGCACCCGGGCGTCGAGGCGACCGGCGCGAGCGTGGGACCCGCGATCGCGGCCCAGCAGGTGCTGAAGGCGGCGGTGCCGAAGGGCCAGCGGTTCGGGCCGTCGCTGCCGCCCGGGACCACCACGACGGACGTCTTCGGCGTGGGCACCGACCGGCGGGCCCGCATGGACCGCCTCACGCTGGCCGGCTCCGTGACCACGCCCGAGGGGCGCCTTCCGCTCAAGGGCCTCAACCAGTACGCCCTGCCGCAGAACTCCGTCGGTGCCTTCACCTCGCGGTGGGGCAGCGTCTCCCGGGTGCGGGCCGTCTGCGGCACGGACACCGACCGGGCGGCGGCGTGCAGCACGGACACCTACGAGGTGAAGGTCAAGGGCGGCAAGGTGGTCTCCGCCTCCGACACCCCGGGCAACGGCGCGATCGCCGCGGACACCACGGTCCTGGTGGGCCGCGAGCAGGGCGCGCAGCAGCTGCGCAAGCTGTCGGTGGGCGACCCGGTGGCCGTCACCCACGACCTGGTGGCGGCCACGGCCAAGGTCCCGTACGCGTTCGCGATCGGCGGCTACCCGGTCCTGCGCGACGGCGAGCCGCTGTCCGGTCTCGACGACTCCGTCTCCGCCGTGCGCACCGTCGTGGGCTTCGGTGACGACGGGCACCAGATGCTGCTGCTCGCGCTGGACGGGGCCGCCGACTACCGGACCGGCATGACCGTCGCGGAGGAGGCCGACCTGATGAACGACCTCGGCGCGACCGACGCGTTCAACCTCGACGGCGGCGGTTCGAGCGAGATGGTCACCCGCGATGCGGGCGCGAGCAGTGTGACGGTCCGCAACCACCCGAGCGGCGGCGCCGAGCGTCCCGTGCCGAACGGCATCGGGGTCTTCTCGTCGTGACCTGAACAGCCTGCGGCTGCCCCTAGGGCCGCAGGCTGCTCACCAGGTCGGCCGTCGCGGTGAGCCCGCTGTGGATGGTGGGCGCCATGCTGGTGCTGGCCATGTAGAAGCCGAGCAGCATGCAGACCAGGGCGTGCGAGATCTTCAGCGCGCCGTTGCGCATGAAGATCACGGCGATGATCAGGAGCAGCAGCACCACAGAGATCGAAACGGCCATCGGGAACCTCCTCCGCCACGCCCCATGAGCGGCGTTCGGCCGTAAGTGTGGCGTAGCGGAGGGTTCGTCCGGGCGGCTGACGTGTCCTCCGATCGTGTGGTGTCAGGCGGACGGGTGTGCGTCCAGGAACGCCTCGAGCCCGGCGAGGTCGTCGGTGTTGAGGTAGTCGACGCCGCCCGCGAGCAGTTCGGTCCACAGGGCGTCCCGGGCCGGTCCGGCGGCGTCCGGGGTGGCCCAGAACCGGATCTCCTGCCCTCGCGCGTGGGCGGCGGCGGTGATGCTCCGCAGCTTCTGCCGCTCGGCGTCCGGGAAGGCGCCCTCGCCCCGCCAGGTGAAGTTCAGCGTCCAGTTGTCGCTGATCAGCGGGATGAAGGAGGCGGGGGCCGCGCTGCCGAGATCGGCGAGCCGGCCGTCGTAGAAGGCGCGGCGCTCGGTCTGCGCCTCCATCGGGATACGGGCCGCGCGATCGCCGGAGATGACGGCGGTGACCGGCCCGGGATGGACGCGGCCGTGCGCGTACCGGGTGAACAGGCGCGGATAGCGCCTGAGGTGGCGGTCGAGTTCGAGGAACGTCGAGGAGCCCTCGGTCTTGATGTCGACGAGGAGCTGGAGAGGCCGGCGCCGGCCCCGGTACACCGGGCCGTGGTTGGCCGCGACGCGGGCGGCGAGCGGGTCGAGGTAGAGGGATTCGAGGGTGCGGGTCGGGTCCAGCTCGGAGGCGTCGTGGCCGATGAGCAGCTGGTCGCCGACGAGGAAGATGTCGGCCTCGACGCTGCCGAAGCGGTGGTCGAGGGCGTCGAACAGGGGTCGCGGGTGCTCGTAGTCGTTGTGGGCGTGCGCGTGCCACAGCGGGCGCGGGCCGCGGTGGCCGCCGTCCGCCCGGGCCTGGCCGGCGGGCAGGGCGATCGCGCCCGCGAGGGCGGCGCCGAGGGTGGTGAGGGCTCTGCGGCGGGTGGTGAGGGCCATGCGCTGCCTCCCTTGAGGGGCCGGATGGGACCGGGGAGAGTATGCGTGCGCTCTCCACTCAAAGGTCCCTTTCCTGCGGGGAGTTGGCCGGAGTGGTGCCCTCTGTTCACTTGGTGACGGGTGCGCGCACGAGAAAGCCCGCCCCAGGTGGGGCGGGCTTCACACGCCGTGGGTCAGGGTGCCTGGAGACCGACCAGTTCGGCCAGCGCCTCCCGGTGGGCGCCCGCAGTGCCGTAGGCGATCGAGTCGGCCTTGGCCCGCTTCAGGTACAGGTGGATCGGATGCTCCCAGGTCATCCCGATCCCGGCGTGCAACTGCAGCGCCTCCTCGGCCGTGTGGACGGCGACGGGCGCCGCATACGCCTGCGCAACGGCGACCGAGACGTCCGCGTCCTCGCCGCAGGCCAGCGCGTCGGCGGCGGCGCGGGCGGCGGCCCGGAGGCTGACGACCTCCAGCCACAGCTCGGCGAGCCGGTGCTTGAGCGCCTGGAAGCCGCCGACGGGCCGGTTGAACTGCTTGCGTTCCTTCAGGTACCGGACGGTCTCGGTCAACGCCCAGTCCGCGATGCCCAGTTGCTCGGAGGCGAGCAGTCCGGCGGCGGCGCGCAGGGCCCGTCGTACGGCGGGTTCCGCGTCGCCGATGCGGCGGCCGGGCGCGCCGTCGAGGGTGACGGTGGCGAGGGGGCGCGTGAGGTCGAGGGAGATCTGCGGGGTGACGGTCACCGCGTCGGCTGCCACGGCGTACAGCCCGCCGTCGTCGGCCGGGACGAGCAGCACATCGGCGGCGGCCGCGTCCGCGATGCCCGTCAACTCCCCGTGCAGAGTGCCGTTCTCCAGCCGTACGGCCTTGAGGGCGGCGCCCGGAGCCGCGTGCAGGCCGACCGCGAGGCCACCGATGGTCCGTCCGGAGGCCAGGCGGCCCAGCAGCTCCTCGTCCGCGCAGGCCAGCAGGGCCTCGGTGGCCACGACCGCACTGGTGAGGTAGGGCACGGGTGCGACCGCGCGCCCCAACTCCTCCAGTACGACGGCGACTTCTCGGTGGCCGGCACCCTGGCCGCCCTGTGCCTCGGGCACCAGGAGTCCGGCCAGGCCCATGTCGACGGCCAGGGACTTCCACAGGGCGAGGTCGTGCGGGGCGTCCGACTCGGTGCGGGCGATCACGTCGGCCGGTGCGCAGTGGTCCGTGAGCAGGTCGCGGACCGCGGCGCGCAGCGCCTCTTCCTCCTCGGAGTAGAGCAGATCCGGCTGTGTGCTCATCGGGCGAGGTCCTTCCAGGCGACGTCCTTGTCGGTGCGCGGCTCGGCGGGCAGGCCCAGGACGCGCTCGGCGACGATGTTCAGCAGGACCTCGCTGGTCCCGCCCTCGATGCTGTTGCCCTTGGAGCGGAGGTAGCGGTAGCCGGCGTCGCGGCCGACGAAGTCCACCAGTTCGGGGCGGCGCATGGTCCAGTCGTCGTACAACAGGCCCTCCTCGCCGCGGAGTTCGACCTCCAGGCCGCTGATCTCCTGGTTGAGCCGGGCGAAGGCGAGCTTCATGCCGGCGCCCTCGGGGCCGGGCTGTCCGGCGACGAGCTGTTGGCGCAGGCGTTCGGCGGTGAGCCGGGAGACCTCGGACTCCACCCACAGCTTGAGCAGCCGCTGGTGCAGGTCGTGGGTGCGCAGTTCGGGGCGTTCGCGCCAGGTTGTGGCGACCGGGCCGATCATGCCGCCCTCGCGGGGCAGCCGCATACCGCCGATGGCGACGCGTTCGTTGTTGAGCGTGGTCTGGGCGACCCGCCAGCCGTCGCCGACCTCGCCGAGGCGGCGGGAGTCGGGGATGCGGACGTCGGTCAGGAAGACCTCGTTGAACTCGGCCTCGCCGGTGATCTGGCGCAGCGGCCGCACCTCGACGCCGGGGTCGGTCATGTCGCAGAGGAAGTAGGTGATGCCCGCGTGCTTGGGCACGTCCGGGTCGGTGCGGGCGATGAGGATGGCCCAGCGGGCCAGGTGGGCGCTGGAGGTCCACACCTTCTGCCCGTTGACCACCCAGTCGTCGCCTTCACGGACGGCCCTGGTGCCGAGTGCGGCCAGGTCGGAGCCGGCGCCCGGCTCGCTGAACAGCTGGCACCAGACCTCCTCCCCCGTCCACAGCGGCCGCAGATAGCGCCGCTTCTGCTCCTCGGTGCCGTAGCGCAGGATGGTCGGCGCGGCCATGCCGAGTCCGATGCCGATGCGCCGGGGGTCGTTGTCCGGGGCGCCGGCTGCTTCCAGCTCGGCGTCCACCACGACCTGGAGGGCGCGCGGGGCACCGAGCCCGCCGAGGCCCTCCGGGTAGTGCACCCAGGCCAGCCCGGCGTCGAAGCGGGCTCGCAGGAAGTCCAGGCGGTCGGTGCTCCCGGGCGGGTACTGGGCCAGCAACTCCTGGGTGCGGCGGACCAGTTCGTCGGCGTCGGTCATGCTGCTTCCTCCATCACCACGGCGATCCGGCCGGTGGACCGGCCGTCCGCCACCTTCTGCACGGCCCCGGCGGCCTCGCTCAGCGGCACCCGCTCGCTCACCAGCGGCTTGATCGCACCCCGCGCGGCCAGCTCGGTGAGCTGCTCGTGGCAGTGCAGGATGAGCTTCGGGTTCTTGGTGGCGTACAGGCCCCAGTGCAGGCCGAGGATCGAGTAGTTCTTCACCAGGGCGTGGTTGAGCGCAGGGCTCGGGATGGTGCCGCTGGCGAAGCCGACGACGACGAT
This sequence comes from Streptomyces sp. NPDC031100, assembly GCF_055570785.1. NCBI lineage: Bacteria > Bacillati > Actinomycetota > Actinomycetes > Kitasatosporales > Streptomycetaceae > Streptomyces > Streptomyces sp. NPDC031100. Next base: position 229,263 of record NZ_JBVIGN010000013.1, on the reverse strand, counting down.
CCGGCCCTCGAAGGCGACGAGCTTGGCGGACTGGGCGTAGGCCGCGCCGCCGACGGGGTCGTAGATCACGTCGGCGCCCCGGCCGCCGGTGGCCTCCTTCACGGCCGCGACGACGTCCTCGCTGCGCCGGTCGACGACCACGTCACAGCCCAGCTCCCGGGCGACGGCGGCCTTGTCGGCACCGCCGACCACGCCGATCACGGTGGCCCCGGCCGCCTTGCCGAGCTGCACGGCCGCGCTGCCGACACCTCCGGCGGCGGCGTGCACGAGCAGGGTCTCCCCCGCTTCCAGGTGCGCCCGGCGGTGCAGGCCGAACCAGCCCGTCTGGTAGCCGATGTGCAGCGCGGCGGCCTCGGCGTCGTCCAGCGCCGTTGGCGCGGGCAGCAGGGCGCGGGCGTCGGCGACCGCGTACTCGGCGAAACCGCCGTACGGCAGCGCGGGGTTGGCGATCACCCGGCGGCCGTCCTCGGTCTCGGCGCAGATCTCCACGCCCGGCGTGAAGGGCAGCGGCGGGCGTACCTGGTACTGGCCCCGGCACAGCAGGGCGTCCGGGAAGTTGATGTTGGCGGCTCGCACCCGCAGCAGCACCTGGCCGTCGCCGGGTGTGGGCCGCTCCACCTCCGCCAGGCGCATCACCTCGCTCGGCTCGCCGTTCTCGTGCACTTGCCATGCCTGCATGCGGGGCCTCCACGGGACTGCTTCGTCTGACCGGGTCCGACCGCATACTAAGCGGTCGCTTGCCGATCGGGAAACAGTCGGGCGCGTCGGTGCGTCACTTGCGCGTCGGCCGCGCCCTTACGTGCATCCGCTCCCCCTGCGGCCCGAACAGGCTCAGGAACTCCACCGGCCCCTCTCCCGTCGACCCGAACCAGTGCGGCACCCGCGTGTCGAACTCGGCCGCCTCCCCCGCCGACAGCACCACGTCGTGCTCGCCCAGCACCAGCCGGAGCCTGCCCGAGAGCACGTACAGCCACTCGTACCCCTCGTGGGTGCGCGGCTCCGGCTCCTGCGTGCGCTGGGGTTCGCGGACCTTGAAGGCCTGGAGGCCGCCGGGCTGGCGGGTCAGCGGCCAGAAGGTGCGGCCGTGCCGCTCAAGGGGCTTCGCCCGCACCCGGGGGTCGCCGACCGGCGGGGCACCGACCAGCTCGTCCAGCGGAACCTGGTGGGCCTGGGCGATGGGCAGCAGCAGCTCCAGGCTGGGCTTGCGCAGGCCGGACTCCAGCCGGGACAGGGTGCTGACGGAGATACCGGTCGCCTCGGACAGCGCTGCCAGGGTGACCTCCCGCTCCTTGCGGATCCGCCGCAGCCGCGGGCCCACGCCCGCCAGAACGTCGTCGGTGCTCTCGGTGCTCATGCTCGTATTGCAGATTCGGCAAAGACGTTTGTCAATACGGCAGTGCCTGGGCGACCGTCGGCGACGGAGGTGGTCACCGTGACCGAGAACGTTGACGTGGTGGTGGTCGGGGGCGGCGCGGCCGGTCTGTCCGCCGCGCTGGTGCTGGGCCGGGCCCGGCGCCGCACCCTGGTGGTGGACGCAGGCGAGCCGCGCAACGCGCCGTCCGCACACATGCAGGGCTATCTGACCCGGGACGGCATGTCGCCCGCCGAGTTCCTGGCGATCGGGCGCGAGGAGATCGCCCGGTACGGAGTGCAGCTGGTCCGGGACCGGGTCCTGGACGCCGCCAAGGGCGAGGACTTCACCGTGTCGCTGGCGAGCGGCCGTACCGTGCGGGCGCGGCAGCTGGTCGTCGCCACCGGTCTGAGGGACGAGCTGCCGCCGGTCCCGGGGCTCGCCGAGCGGTTCGGCCGGGACGTGGTCCACTGCCCGTACTGCCACGGCTGGGAGGTCCGGGACCGGCCGACCGGAGTGCTCGCCACGACCCCGCTGAGCGTGCACCAGGCGCTGATGGTCACCCAGTGGTCCGACGACGTGCGGCTCTTCCTGCACCAGGTGCGGGAGACCGAGCTGGCGGACGACGATCGGCGCAGACTGGCCGCCGCCGGGGTCACGGTCGTACCCGGCGAGGTGGCTGAGGTGCTCGCCGCACAGGACCGGCTCACCGGGGTCCGGCTCGCGGACGGCACGGTCCACGAGCGCGAGGTGCTGTACTGCGCTCCGCGTGCCGTTCCGCAGAACGACCTGCTCGTCCGCCTGGGCGCGGAGCTGCGCGAGACGCCCTTCGGCAGCTACCCGGTGATCGACGAGCGGGGCCTGACGACCGTGCCGGGGCTGTGGGCTGCGGGCAACGCGAGCGGCTTCGCCGAGCAGGTGGTGAACGCGGCGAGCCGCGGCTACCGGGCCGGGGCGGCGATCAACGGGGAGCTGCTCTTCGCCGACCTCGACGCGTCCGTCCGGGTGTAGCCGCCGCACGCCCGGTGCACCATGACTGCATGCTGCTCACCCGGCTCGCGGAGGTGTCCCGGGAGGTCGCCGCCACGGCGGCCCGGTCCCGCAAGACCGCGCTGCTCGCGGAGCTGTTCCGGGACGCGGAGGCGGACGACGTGCCGATCGTCATCCCCTATCTCGCCGGACGGCTCCCCCAGGGCCGGCTCGGCGTCGGCTGGAAGGTGCTGAGCCGTCCGGTCCCGCCGGCCGCCGAGCCCTCCCTCACCGTGCGGGAGGTGGACGCCCGGCTGAGCGAACTGGGCAAGGTGTCCGGGCCCGGTTCCCAGGCGGAGCGGGCCCGGCTCGTCGGCGAGCTGATGGGCGCGGCCACCGAGGAGGAGCAGCGCTTCCTGCTCGGCCTGCTCACCGGCGAGGTCCGGCAGGGCGCGCTGGACGCGGTCGCCGTGGAGGGTCTCGCCCGGGCGACCGGCGCGGACCCGGCGGACGTACGGCGGGCCGTGATGCTCGCCGGGTCGCTGCAGACGGTGGCCCAGGCCCTGCTCGCCGAGGGGCCCGGAGCCCTGGACCGGTTCCGGCTGACGGTGGGCCGTCCGGTGCTGCCGATGCTGGCGCAGAGCGCCTCCTCGGTCGCCGAGGCGGTCGAGAAGCTCGGCCCGTGCGCGGTGGAGGAGAAGCTGGACGGCATCCGGGTGCAGGTCCACCGGGACGGCGACTCGGTACGGATCCACACCCGTACCCTGGACGACATCACCGACCGGCTGCCCGAAGTGACCGCCGCCGCGCTGGGGTTGGCGGGCGAACGCTTCATCCTGGACGGCGAGGTGATCTCCTTCGACACCGGCGGCCGGCCCCGCTCCTTCCAGGAGACGGCCGGCCGGGTCGGCTCCCGGACGGACGTGGCGAAGGCCGCCGTACAGGTCCCGGTGTCCCCCGTCTTCTTCGACGCCCTGTCGGTCGACGGCAACGACCTGCTGGACCTTCCCTTCACCGAGCGCCACGCGGAGCTGGCCCGGCTGGTGCCGGAGCCCCTCCGGGTGCGCCGGACGGTGGTGTCCGGCCCGCAGGAGGTCACCGAGGCGGAACGCTTCCTCGCCGACACCCTGGCCCGCGGCCACGAGGGCGTGGTCGTCAAGGCGCTGGACGCCCCCTACAGCGCGGGCCGGCGCGGTGCGTCCTGGCTGAAGGTCAAGCCCGTGCACACCCTCGACCTGGTCGTGCTGGCCGCCGAGTGGGGCCACGGCCGCCGCACCGGCAGGCTCTCCAACCTCCACCTCGGCGCCCGCAACCCGGACGGCACCTTCGCGATGCTCGGCAAGACCTTCAAGGGCATGACCGACGCGATGCTCGCCTGGCAGACCGAGCGGCTCCAGGAGCTGGCCGTGGAGGACAACGGCTGGGTGGTCACCGTGCGCCCCGAACTCGTCGTGGAGATCGCCTACGACGGTCTGCAGCGCTCCTCCCGCTACCCGGCCGGCGTCACCCTGCGCTTCGCCCGCGTGGTCCGCTATCGCGAGGACAAACGGCCCGAGGAGGCCGATACGGTGGAGGCCCTGCTGGCGGCCCATCCGGAGGTCACGCCGTGACGGTGCGGACGACGAAGCGGAGCGCGGGACTGCTGTTGTTCCGGCACACCGACGACGGACTGGAGGTGTTGCTCGGCCATATGGGCGGACCGTTCTTCGCGAAGAAGGACGCGGGAGCGTGGACGGTGCCCAAGGGCGAGTACGAGCCCGACGAGCCCGCCTGGGAGGCCGCCCGCCGCGAGTTCCGGGAGGAGCTGGGGCTGGCGCCGCCCGACGGCGAGGCCGTACCGCTGGGCGAGGTCGCGCAGGCGAACGGCAAGATCGTGACGGTGTGGGCGGTCGAGGCCGACCTGGACCCGGAGACGATCGAGCCGGGCACCTTCACCATGGAGTGGCCGCCACGGTCCGGTCGGACGCAGGAGTTCCCGGAGCTGGACCGGGTCGCGTGGTTCGGCCTCGACCGGGCCCGCGAGGTGATCGTCAAGGCCCAGGCGGCCTTTCTCGACCGGCTGGCGGAGCACACGGGCTGACCGCGAGCCGCGGGGGCACGCCAGGACAGCGCACTACACGTTGCGGTCGGCAGCGCCGCGCGCGAAGGTCTAAGCAAGCCCGCTCCCAGGGAGGTCTGCCATGCCCATCGCGACGGTGAACCCGGCGAACGGCGAGACGCTCAAGACGTACGAGCCCATGGGCGACGAGGAGCTGGAACGCCGGCTCCAGCTCGCCGAGGCCACGTTCCGCACCTACCGGACGACCACGTTCGCCGAACGCTCCCGACTGCTGAACAAAGCCGCCGACCTGCTGGACGAGGACCAGGACGAGATCGGCAGGGTCATGACCACCGAGATGGGCAAGCCGGTCAAGCAGGCCCGCGCGGAGGCCGCGAAGTGCGCCAAGGCGATGCGCTGGTACGCCGAACGCGCCGAGGCACTGCTCGCCGACGAGGAGCCGGCCGAGTCGGACGTGACGGACTCGGGCGCCTCCCGGGTGCGGGTCCGCTACCGGCCGCTCGGGCCCGTCCTCGCGGTGATGCCGTGGAACTTCCCGCTCTGGCAGGTGGTCCGGTTCGCCGCGCCCGCGCTGATGGCCGGCAACGTGGGTCTGCTCAAGCACGCCTCGAACGTCCCCCAGACCGCCCTGTATCTGGAGGACCTGTTCCACCGGGCGGGCTTCAAGGAAGGCTGCTTCCAGACGCTGCTGATCGGCTCTGGAGCGGTCGACGCCATCCTGCGCGACGAGCGGGTGAAGGCGGCGACGCTCACCGGCAGCGAGCCGGCCGGACGCGCCGTCGCCGCCACCGCCGGCGAGATGATCAAGAAGACGGTCATGGAGCTGGGCGGCAGCGACCCCTTCGTCGTCATGCCCTCCGCCGACCTCGACCGGGCCGCACAGGTCGCCGTGACCGCGCGGGTGCAGAACAACGGGCAGTCGTGCATCGCGGCCAAGCGGTTCATCGTGCACACCGACGTGTACGACGCCTTCGCCGAGAAGTTCGTCGCGGGCATGAAGGCGCTCAGGATCGGCGACCCGCTGGAGGAGGACACCGAGATCGGGCCGCTCGCCAGCGAGCAGGGGCGGGCCGACCTGGAGGAGCTGGTCGACGACGCCAAGCGCAGCGGTGCCGAGGTGCTGTGCGGCGGCGAGCGCCCGGAAGGGCCGGGCTGGTACTACCCGCCGACCGTGCTGGCGGGCATCACCCGGGAGATGCGCATCCACCGCGAGGAGGCGTTCGGGCCGGTCGCCACGCTGTACCGGGCCGGTGACGTGGACGAGGCGGTCCTGATCGCCAACGACTCGCTGTTCGGGCTGAGTTCCAACGTGTGGACGCGGGACGAGAACGAGGTGCAGCGGTTCGCGCGGGACCTGGAGGCGGGCAGCGTGTACGTCAACGGGATGACCGCCTCCCACCCGGCGTTCCCGTTCGGCGGAGTGAAGCGGTCCGGTTACGGCCGTGAGCTGTCCGGGCACGGAATCCGGGAGTTCTGCAACATCACCACGGTTTGGCAGGGTGCGTGAGCGCCGCGCGGCTACCATCCCGTTTGTGAACCGCGAAGTGACTCTGCCTCTGATCGTCGACGACCGCGGTACCTTGCAGGTGGCTGCGTCCGACGTGAGTAAGTTGTTGCGGACCGTGGGCGGGCGGTGGCTGCACCTTGTCGAGGCCGGGGAGCAGGGGCTTGATGAGAACACGGTCGCCGCGTTGACCATTGAGTTGGCGAAGCTGGCGGATCGTATCGACGTGGCCTGTATCGCTCATAGCAGTGGGGCGCCGTAGTCGCTTCGGTCGTGTCCCCGCTCCCCTCGGGTTGGCTCCCCCGGCGTTGCCCGGGAGGCCAGTAGTTCAGCGGCCGAGAGGCTCATCGGGACCCCCTGAGGGGGGTCTGGGCGCCAGGTCCGATCACGACCCGTTGTCCCCGGTTCGGAGTAATCCGACGAGAGATCGTCGCCCCCTCGGGTGAACCTGGGTGGACCACCTTCTGACCGGTGGGCCCAGACCCGCCGGACGGCGAAAGCAGGGACGGCTCATGGCGACTTTGTGCAGACCCTCGGTGTCCGTACCCGAACACGTGATCACGATGGAGGAGACGCTGGAGCTCGCCCGCGAGCACCACGCGGACCACCCCCAGCTCCCGCTGGCCCTCCGGCTGATCGAGAACACGGGCGTCCGCACCCGGCACATAGTGCAGCCCATCGAGGAGACCCTGAAGCATCCGGGGTTCGAGGACCGCAACAAGCTCTACGAGGCCGAGGCGAAGGCCAGGGTCCCCGCGGTGATCCAGCGCGCGCTCGACGACGCGGAGCTGTTGACCTCCGACATCGATGTCATCATCTACGTGTCGTGCACGGGCTTCATGATGCCCTCGCTGACCGCGTGGCTGATCAACGAGATGGACTTCCCGAGCACCACCCGCCAGCTCCCCATCGCCCAGCTGGGCTGTGCGGCCGGCGGTGCGGCCATCAACCGGGCCCACGACTTCTGCTCGGCCTACCCGGAGACCAACGCCCTCATCGTGGCCTGCGAGTTCTGCTCGCTGTGCTACCAGCCCACCGACCTCGGCGTCGGCTCGCTGCTCTCCAACGGCCTGTTCGGCGACGGCATCGCCTCGGCCGTGGTGCGCGGCCGGGGCGGCACGGGCGTCCAGCTGGAACGCAATGGCTCGTACCTGATCCCCAAGACGGAGGACTGGATCGCGTACGACGTCCGGGCGACCGGCTTCCACTTCCTGCTGGACAAGCGGGTGCCGACCACCATGGAGCCGCTCGCCCCGGCGCTCCAGGAGCTCGCGGGCACGCACGGCTGGGACGCCGCCGACCTGGACTTCTACATCATCCACGCGGGCGGTCCCCGCATACTCGACGACCTCAGCAAGTTCCTGCAGGTCGACCCGCACGCGTTCCGGTTCAGCCGGTCCACGCTCACCGAGTACGGCAACATCGCCAGCGCCGTCGTGCTGGACGCGCTGCGCCGGCTCTTCGACGAGGGCGGTGCCGAGCACCGGGCGCGCGGGCTGCTGGCCGGGTTCGGTCCCGGCATCACCGCCGAGATGACCGTGGGCCGCTGGGTCCGGAACGGCGAGACGACACGATGAGCGAAGAGACCCTCACCGGGACCCTGCCCCCGATCCGGCACTGGCCGGCCCTCGACCTGACCGGGACGGACTTCGACCCGGTGCTCGCCGAGCTGATGAGCGAGGGCCCGGTCACCCGTGTCCAGCTGCCCAACGGCGCGGGCTGGGCGTGGCTGGTCACCCGGTACGAGGACGTGCGCACGGTGACCAACGACCCCCGCTTCAGCCGCGAGGCGGTCACGGAGCAGCAGGTCACCCGGCTCGCCCCGCACTTCATCCCGGACCGGGGCGCGGTCGGCTTCCTGGACCCGCCCGACCACACCCGGCTGCGCCGCTCGGTCGCCGCCGCGTTCACCGCGAAGGGCGTGGAGCGGGTCCGGGACAAGGCGCGCGCCATGCTGGACGAACTGGTCGACGAACTCCTCCAGGACGGCCCGCCCGCCGATCTCACGGCGGCGGTGCTCAGCCCCTTCCCGATCGCGGTGATCTCCGAGCTGATGGGTGTGCCGGCGGCCGACCGGCACGGCATGCACACCTGGACGCAGCTGATCCTGTCCTCCGCGCACGGCAAGGAGCTCAGCGAGAAGGCCAAGCGCGAGATGAGGGCCTACTTCTGCGACCTGATCGGGCTGCGCGAGGGCAGCACGGCCGAGGACGTCGCCTCGCTGCTCGGCGCCGCCGTGGGCCGGGGCGAGGTCAGCCTGGAGGAGGCCGTCGGTCTCGCCGTCCTCCTCCAGATCGGCGGCGAGGCGGTCACCAACAACAGCGGGCAGCTGTTCTACCTCCTGCTGACCCGCCCCGACCTGGCCGAACGGCTGCGCTGCGAGCCGGAGATCCGTCCGAAGGCGATCGACGAGCTGCTGCGGTACATCCCGCACCGCAACGCCGTCGGCCTCTCCCGGATCGCCCTGGAGGACGTGGAGATCGGGGGCGTACGGATCCGTGCGGGCGATGCGCTCTACGTCTCCTACCTGGCCGCCAACCGCGACCCGGACGTCTTCCCCGACCCGGAGACCATCGACTTCTCCCGCAGCCCCAACCCGCATGTGGCGTTCGGCTTCGGCCCGCACTACTGCCCCGGCGGCATGCTGGCGCGGCTGGAGTCGGAGCTGCTGGTGGACGCCCTGCTGAGCCGGGTGCCGGGCATGAGGCTGGCTGTGCCGCCCGGTCAGGTGCCCTTCAAGAAGGGCGCGTTGATCCGCGGGCCCGCGGCCCTGCCGGTGACCTGGTGAGCCGCCCATGACACAGACCGAGGGACTGCTCGTACCGCCGGGTCACGGTCGCGTCGTCGCGACGCCCGCCCAGCGCGTGACCTTCAAGGTCACGGGCACCCATTCACGGACGGCCTCCACCTTCGAGGTGGAGGTCCCGCCGGGCTTCGACGTCGGCGCCCATGTGCACACGCGCAGCGAGGAGTTGTTCTACGTCCTCGAAGGCGAACTGGACGTGCTCGCCTTCGAGCCGCGCGTCCGCACTCCCGACAACTGGCAGAAGTGGGAGTCGAGTTCGGGCAGCCGGGTGGTCCGCGCGACACCGGGCACGGTCATCGTCGTACCCCCCGGCTGCCCCCACGCCTTCGCGAACCCGACGGACAGCCCGGCGAAGATGTTCTTCCAGGCCTCTCCCCCACCGGACCACGAACGCTACTTCGAGGAGCTGCTGGAGATCCTGGGAGACGGGGGCCCGCCGGACCACGACGCGATCGAGGAGCTGCGGAGGCAGTACGACATCGAGCAGCTGACGCCGCTCAGACTTCGTTAACGGATGGGCATCCCCGACAACGTACGGGCGATCACCAGCCGCTGGATCTCGCTCGTGCCCTCGAAGATCGTGTAGATCGCCGCGTCACGGTGCATACGCTCCACCGGGTACTCCCTGGTGTAGCCGTTGCCGCCCAGAATCTGGATCGCCTGGGCGGTGACCTTCTTCGCGGTCTCGCTGGCGAACAGCTTGGACATGGAGCCCTCGGCCGCGGTGAACGGTTTGCCGCTGATCGCCATCCAGGAGGCACGCCAGACGAGCAGCCGGGCGGCGTCGATCTGCGTGCGCATGTCCGCGAGCTGGAAGGCGACGCCCTGGTTGTCGATGATCGGGCGCCCGAACTGCTCACGCGTCGTCGCGTAGTCGAGGGCCACCTCGTACGCGGCCCGGGCCGTGCCGACGGCCATCGCACCCACCGCCGGCCGCGAAGCCTCGAACGTGGCCATCGCCGCATTCTTCACCCGCTCGCCGGAGGACTTCGCCCTCTCGCGGGCACGCGCCAGCCGCTCGTCCAGCTTCTCCTTGCCGCCGAGCAGGCAGGAACCGGGCACACGGACGTTGTCGAGGACGACCTCGGCGGTGTGCGAGGCGCGGATGCCGTGCTTCTTGAACTTCTGTCCCTGGGCGAGACCCGGCGTGCCCGGCGGGATGATGAAGGAGGCGTGTCCCTTGGAGCCCAGCTCCGGGTCGACGACGGCGACGACCACGTGGACGTTGGCGATGCCGCCGTTGGTCGCCCAGGTCTTCGTGCCGTTGATCACCCACTCGTCCTTGGCCTCGTCGTACACCGCACGCGTGCGCATGGAGGCGACGTCGGAGCCGGCGTCGGGCTCGGAGGAGCAGAAGGCTGCGACCTTGACGTCGTTCTGGTCGCCGTACATCTGCGGGATCCAGGTGCCGATCTGCTCCTCGGTTCCGTTGGCGAGAACGCCCACGGCGGCGAGGCCGGTGCCCACAATGGAGAGGGCGATGCCCGCATCGCCCCAGAACAGCTCCTCCATGGCCATCGGTATGCCGAGGCCGGTGGGGTCGAAGTACTGCTGTGCGTAGAAGTCGAGGGAGTAGATGCCGACCTTCGCGGCCTCCTGGATGACCGGCCAGGGAGTCTCCTCACGCTCGTCCCATTCGGCGGCCGCGGGGCGGATGACGTCGGCGGCGAAGCCGTGCAGCCAGTCCCGGACCTCCTTCTGTTCGTCGTTGAGCTCCATGGTGAACTCGGCCATGTCCCCTCCAGCGGCGGCACGTACGGTGTTACTAGCGGTAACCCGAGTCTGTTACCGACGGGTAGGAAAAGTCAACTCCCGATGACGCCTCGGCATCCCGTTCGATGTCAGGGGCATGGACAGTGTTAGTTTGCGCAGGCGTCACCGAATCAGCACGGGTGGGGAGAGCTCATGGACACCACGCAGCGGACCGATCAGCAGCGGTCCGCCGACCGCCGACGGCGCGAGCTGCTGGAGGCCGCCGACCGGGTGGTGCTGCGTGACGGCCCGCAGGCGTCGATGAACGCCATCGCCGCGGAAGCGGGTATCACGAAGCCGATCCTGTACCGCCACTTCGGCGACAAGGGCGGGCTTTACGCGGCCTTGGCCAAGCGGCACACGGACGCGCTACTGGATTCGCTGAGGGCTGCACTGGACGCTCCGGCGGATCGGCGGGAGCGGGTGGAGTCCACCCTGGACACGTATCTTGCCGCGATCGAGGCACGGCCTCAGGTGTATCGGTTCCTCATGCATCCGGCGGAGGGCAGCACCGGAGGCGACCAGGGGTTCGACGTCGGCAAGCATTCCGCTCCGCTGCTCCGGCGGATGGGCGAGGAGTTGGCTCAGGTCATCGAGGACCGGCTGGATCTCGGACCCGGGAGTCAGCAGCTTGCCCGGGTCTGGGGGCACGGGATCGTCGGGATGATGCATGCGGCCGGGGACTGGTGGCTCGGGGAGCGGCCGTGCTCCCGGGCCGAGTTGGTGAGGTCTCTCGCTGATCTGCTGTGGGGGCGTCTTGCGGCTGCGGGGGACAAAATGGGCGGTCCGGGGTTCTGACCGCCCCTGACATCCACAGCTCAGCGGTGCCATGCAGATCGGGAGACCTGTCTCATCAACCTGCGGTGGCGCCAGCCCTTCAGGTGGTCGGCGTACACCGTGCCCTCCAGGTGATCGCACTCGTGCTGCAGGCAGCGCGCGAAGAAACCCGTGCCGTGGATCGTGATGGGCTCGCCCGTCATCGTGCAGCCCTCCACGACCGCGTGGTCATAGCGCTCCGTACCCGCTTCCAGACCCGGCAGGGACAGGCAGCCCTCCGGGCCCCGGAGCACCACGCCGTCAGTCTCCACCAGCCGCGGGTTCACGATATGTCCGAGATGTCGTACATCGTCGTCGTCCGGGCAGTCGTAGACGAACACCCGCAGCGGCACCCCGATCTGGTTCGCTGCCAGGCCCACCCCCTGGGCCGCGTACATGGTCGCGAACAAGTCCTCCACGAGGGCGGCGAGTTCGGGGCCGAAGTCCGTGACGTCCCGGCAGGGCTCGTGCAGGACGGGGGCGTGGAGCAGGGAGAGGGGCCGGACGCGCCCGCGGGCGCCCGGGATCGAGCCGTGTCGCATGGCGGCAAGGGTACGGTTCCTTCAGCTCATGCCCGCCGCGCAGGTGTGGGCCGGGATTCGGGTGTGCGAATGGATCTCGATAGGCTGAGCCCCACACCACGTAGCCGGATGGCCCCAGGCGCGGCGCGTACGCAAGGAGGATCGAGGAACTGATGGCAGGCAACTCGGACCCGCTCACGCCGCGGGCCAAGCTGGCCGTGACCGCGGGCAAGGCGGTCGCTGCGGCATCGCGTGCCGCGGGACGCGGCAGCGGATCGGTGATCGGTGGCCGGGTCGCGCTGAAACTCGACCCCGACCTCCTCGCCCGGCTCGCCCAGAACCTGGACGTCGTCCTGGTCTCGGCGACCAACGGCAAGACCACGACCACCCGGCTGATCGCGGAGGCCCTGCGGGCCGCGGGCGAGGTCGTCTCGAACGCGCTCGGCGCGAACATGCCGGCCGGCATCACCTCGGCACTGGCCGGGGGCTCGGACGCCAAGTTCGGCGTCATCGAGGTCGACGAGAAGTACCTGGCCGGGGTCGCCCGGGACACCGACCCGAAGTGCATCGCGCTGCTCAACCTCTCGCGCGACCAGCTGGACCGCGCGGCCGAGACCCGGATGCTCGCCGAGAACTGGCGCGAGGGCCTCGCCGGAACCAAGGCCGTCGTCGTCGCCAACTGCGACGACCCGCTGGTGGTCTGGGCAGCCTCCTCGTCCCCGAATGTGATCTGGGTCGCAGCCGGGCAGATGTGGCAGGAGGACGCCTGGTCCTGCCCGTCGTGCGGTGGCGTGATGCAGCGCCCCGGTGACGACTGGTTCTGCGGCGAGTGCGGATTCCGCCGGCCAACGCCCAGCTGGGCGCTCTCCGGGGACCATGTGCTGGATCCGCACGGGTCCGCCTGGCCGATCCACCTCCAGCTGCCGGGCCGCGCCAACAAGGCGAACGCGGCCAGCTCCGCGGCCGTCGCCGCCGTCTTCGGGGTGCCGCCGCAGGTGGCCCTGGAGCGGATGTACCAGGTGCAGGCGGTGGCCGGCCGGTACGACGTGGTGCAGTTCCAGAACCGTGATCTGCGGCTGCTGCTGGCCAAGAACCCGGCCGGCTGGCTGGAGACGTTCTCCCTGATCGATCCGCCGCCCGCCCCGGTGATCCTGTCCGTGAACGCGCGCGGCGCCGACGGCACCGACACCTCCTGGCTGTGGGACGTCGACTACACGCGGCTGACCGGCCACCCGATCTTCGTCATCGGTGACCGCAAGCTGGACCTCGCCGTCCGCCTGGAGGTCGCGAACCAGCACTTCCAGGTCTGCGACAACCTCGACCAGGCCGTGCAGATGTGCCCGCCCGGACGCATCGAGGTCATCGCGAACTACACCGCGTTCCAGGACCTGCGCCGCCGCGTCGGCAACTGATCAGGAAGGGCGATCACCTCATGAGCGACAACCAACTGCGGCTGGTGTGGATCTACCCGGACCTGCTGAGCACCTACGGCGACCAGGGCAACGCGCTCGTCGTGGAGCGCCGGGCCCGGCAGCGCGGCCTGGACGTGGCCCGGCTGGACGTGCGCAGCGACCAGCCGATCCCGACCTCCGGCGACATCTACCTGATCGGCGGCGGCGAGGACCGGCCGCAGCGGCTCGCGGCCGAGCGGCTGCGGCGCGACGGCCATCTGCAGCGTGCGGTGGAGAACGGCGCGATCGTCTTCTCCGTGTGCGCCGGCTACCAGATCCTCGGTCACGAGTTCATCAACGACCTCGGCCAGCGCGAGCCCGGCCTCGGCCTGCTCGACGTGGTGTCGGTGCGCGGCGAGGGCGAGCGGTGCGTCGGCGACGTCCTCGCGGACATCGACCCGCAGCTCGGCCTGCCCCAGCTGACCGGCTTCGAGAACCACCAGGGCGTCACCCACCTCGGCCCCACGGCCCGCCCCTTCGCCCGGACGCTGATCGGCAAGGGCAACGGCACCGGGGACGGCACGGAGGGCGCGTACAACGGCACGGTGTTCGGCACGTACATGCACGGCCCGGTCCTCGCCCGCAACCCGCAGATCGCCGATCTGCTACTGAAGCTGGCGCTCGACGTCAACGCGCTGCCGCCGATCGACGACCGCTGGTACGAGGCACTCCGCAACGAGCGCATCGCGGCTGCGCAGCAGCCTGCGTAAATACTGCTGCGCAGCAGCCTGCGTAGACACTGTTGCGCAGCAGCCTGCGTAAGCCTCACGTCAGGGACCTTTCAGCGTGTTCCGGCAGGCTCGTAGCGGGCCCGCCTGACGGTCCGTCCGCTCACATGTGCGGGCGCGTCCAGCAGGCGGACGCCCGCTACGGAGCCACCCCCTCACGCCGGTAGGCTGGCCCGGAATCCGCCGGACGACGTGGTCCGGTTTCCCGGCCCACGTTGAGAAGGTATTTCGGGCTATGCGCATTGGTGTCCTCACGTCCGGCGGCGACTGCCCCGGCCTGAATGCCGTCATCCGGTCCGTCGTGCACCGCGCCGTCGCCGACCACGGCGACGAGGTCATCGGCTTCCGGGACGGCTGGAAGGGCCTCCTGGAATGCGACTACATGAAGCTCGACCTCGACGCCGTGGGCGGCATCCTGGCCCGCGGCGGCACCATCCTCGGTTCCTCCCGGGTCCAGCCCTCGCACCTGCGGGACGGCGTGGAGCGGGCCAAGGGCCATGTCGAGGAACTCGGCCTCGACGCGATCATCCCGATCGGCGGCGAGGGCACGCTGAAGGCGGCCCGGCTGATGTCGGACAACGGCCTGCCCGTCGTCGGCGTCCCGAAGACCATCGACAACGACATCGCTGTCACGGACGTCACCTTCGGCTTCGACACCGCCGTGGGGGTCGCGACCGAGGCCCTCGACCGGCTCAAGACCACCGCCGAGTCCCACCAGCGCGTGCTGGTCGTGGAGGTCATGGGCCGCCACACCGGCTGGATCGCGCTGCACTCCGGCATGGCGGCCGGCGCTCACGCCATCGTCGTACCGGAACGGCCCTTCGACATCGAGGAGTTGACGAAGAGGGTCGGCGAGCGCTTCGAGGCGGGCAAGCGGTTCGCCATCGTGGTCGCCGCTGAGGGTGCCAAGCCGCGGCCCGGCTCCATGGAGTTCGACGAGGGCGGCAAGGACATCTACGGCCACGAGCGCTTCGCGGGGATCGCACGGCAGCTGTCCATCGAGCTGGAGCAGCGGCTCGGCAAGGAGGCGCGGCCGGTGATCCTGGGCCATGTCCAGCGGGGCGGAACGCCCACGGCGTACGACCGGGTGCTGGCCACGCGGTTCGGGTGGCACGCGGTGGAGGCTGTGCATCGCGGGGAGTTCGGAATGATGACCGCGCTGCGCGGGACCGACATCGTGATGGTGTCGCTCGCCGAGGCCGTGGAGACGCTGAAGACCGTTCCTGCCGAGCGGTACGACGAGGCGGAGTGCGTCCTGTAGTTCACCCAGGTACAACCCGCCCCCGGTCGCAGCCGTGACCGGGGGCGGTTCTACTCTTGGGGGCGGACAGACGCGTACAACCCCCACGAATCAGGAGCCGCCGGATGGATCACAGCGGGCACGGCATGATGATGGATCTGCCGCCGTTCACGCTGGGGCGGGGGCTCCAGTGGTCGGCGGATCCCTTCTTCCTCATCGCCTGTGTGGCCGGGCTGGCTCTGTACGGGTGGGGTGTCGTGCGGCTGCGGCGGCGCGGGGACGCGTGGCCCGTCGCCCGTACGGTGTCGTACGTCGTCGGCGTGCTGACCATCGCGCTGGTGATGTGCACCAAGCTGAACGACTACGGCATGGTCATGTTCAGCGTGCACATGGTGCAGCACATGGTGATCAGCATGCTCTCGCCGATCCTGATCCTGCTGGGCGCTCCGATCACGCTGGCACTGCGCGCGCTACCGGTGGCCGGCCGGGGTCGCAAGGGCCCCCGTGAGCTGCTCCTGGCGCTGCTGCACAGCCGGTACATGAGGATCATCACCCACCCGGTGTTCACGATCCCGCTGTTCGTCGCGAGCCTGTACGCGCTGTACTTCACGCCGCTGTTCGACTTCCTCATGGGGTCGAAGGCCGGGCACATCGCGATGATGGTGCACTTCCTCGCCGTGGGTGTGGTGTTCTTCTGGCCGATCATCGGCGTGGACCCGGGACCGCACCGGCCGGGTCACCTGATGCGGATGCTGGAGCTGTTCGCGGGCATGCCGTTCCACGCCTTCTTCGGCATCGCGCTGATGATGGGCTCGGAGCCGATGGTCGAGACGTTCAAGCACCCGCCCGCCTCGCTCGGCATCGACGCGCTCTCCGACCAGAACGCGGCCGGCGGCATCGCCTGGGCGTTCAGCGAGATCCCGTCCGTGCTGGTGCTGATCGCGCTGCTGTTCCAGTGGTACGGCTCCGAGCAGCGGCAGGCCAGGCGCAAGGACCGGGCCGCCGACCGGGACGGCGACAAGGAGCTGGAGGCGTACAACGCCTATCTGGCCTCCCTCAACGCGCGCGAGGGCTGAGCCGGCGGATTCCAGCCCGGGTATCCCGCCCGGGCGGAAACCGGGGCACCATGGTCGAGGACGGACCATGAGGAGGGTGTCGCGATGCCCGGTTCCACGAACGGTTCCACCAAGGCGATGGGGGCGATGACCGTCGGCGGGCTCGTCCTGGTGACGGCCTACACGGTCGCCCTCGGCAGCAACGGCTGGCTGTGGTTCGGATGGGTGGTGCTGGGGCTGCTGACGCTCACCATGGTCGTCACCCAGTCCTAGGCACTCTCGCCGCGGGCTTGGCTGATTACAGTGCCCGCATGAACAGCAGGACCGCGTCCTTCGACGACCTCGACCGCAAGATCATCACCGCGCTGATGGCGAACGCCAGGACCAGCTTCGCCGAGATCGGCGGGGCGATCGGGCTGTCGTCCACCGCGGTCAAACGGCGCGTGGACCGGCTGCGGGAGACCGGTGTGATCACCGGGTTCACGGCGACCGTGCAGCCCTCCGCCCTGGGCTGGCGCACCGAGGCGTACGTCGAGGTGTACTGCGAGGGCGCCGCCCCGCCGCGCCGCCTGGCGGAGGTGGTGCGCAACCATCCGGAGATCACGGCGGCCATGACGGTGACCGGCGGCGCGGACGCGCTGCTGCACGTACGGGCGCGGGACGTGGAGCACTTCGAGGAGGTGCTGGAGCGGATCCGCGTCGAACCGTTCATCCGGAAGACGATCAGCGTGATGGTGCTGTCCCACCTGCTCCCGGAAAGCCCGGAAGCGGGCGCCACCCACGCGGCACCCGAATGATCGCGCAGTAAACATCGAAGCGCGCAGTTCTACTGCGTTGTGCCGACTGACAACGCAGCGATACTGCGTACGCGCGCAGCTTTTGTTTCTTGTCTACCACCTACCTCCGTTCCTACCGTTGTGCCAACCCCCAGTGACACACAGGAAAGCGGAGGAAACCCTCTGTGGCCGAAAGTCGTGTGCCGCGCGCCCGGCGCTTCCTTGTCTGCGAACCCAGACACTTCGCCGTGCAGTACGCGATCAATCCCTGGATGCACCCCGACACGCCCGTCGACGTTGATCTGGCCCAGGAGCAGTGGCAGGAGCTGATCCGCACCTACCGCGCCCACGGCCACACCGTCGAGGCGGTCGAACCGGTCCCCGACCTGCCCGACATGGTCTTCGCGGCGAACGCTGCGTTCGTGGTCGGCGGCCGGGTCTTCGGCTCCCTCTTCCACGCGCCGGAGCGGCGCCCCGAGTCGCTCCACTACGACACCTGGTTCAAGGCGGCGGGCTACGACGTGTACCGCCCCGAGGCGGTGACCGAGGGCGAGGGAGACCTGGTGTGGACGGGCCGGTATGTGCTGGCCGGCACCGGGTTCCGCACCACCCGTGAGGCCCACCGCGAGGCGCAGGAGTTCCTCGGCCACCCGGTGATCGGCCTGACCCTGGTGGACCCGTACTTCTACCACCTGGACACGGCGCTGTTCGTCCTCGACGACGACAACATCGCGTACTACCCGGAGGCCTTCTCGCCGGGCAGCCGCGAGGTGCTCAAGCGCCTGTATCCGGACGCGGTGCTCGCCACCCGCGACGACGCGATGGCGTTCGGTCTGAACTCCGTGTCCGACGGCCGCAACGTCTTCATCGCCCCCCAGGCCGAGGCGCTGGCCGAGCGCCTGGCCGACCACGGTTACGTCCCCGTCCCCGTCGACCTGTCGGAGTTCCACAAGGCCGGCGGTGGCATCAAGTGCTGCACCCAGGAGATCCGCTGATGACAGCGCCTACTCGAGTACCCGCGCGCACGCGTACGTCCGACGACCTGATCCGGGCGGAGGAGCCGGTTCTGGCGCACAACTACCACCCCCTGCCTGTGGTCGTCGCCCGGGCCGAGGGCGCCTGGGTTCAGGACGTCGAGGGCCGCCGCTACCTCGACATGCTGGCCGGCTACTCGGCGCTCAACTTCGGCCACCGGCACCCGGCGCTGATCGAGGCCGCGCACCGCCAGCTCGACCAGCTCACGCTCACCTCCCGCGCCTTCCACAACGACCGGCTCGCCGAGTTCGCCGAGCGGCTCGCGGAGCTGACCGGCCTGGACATGGTGCTGCCGATGAACACCGGCGCCGAGGCGGTGGAGAGCGGCATCAAGGTGGCCCGCAAGTGGGCGTACGACGTGAAGGGCGTCCCCGCCGACCAGGCCACGATCGTGGTGGCGGCGGAGAACTTCCACGGCCGTACGACGACGATCGTCAGCTTCTCCACGGACGAGACGGCCCGGGCGGGCTTCGGCCCCTTCACGCCCGGTTTCCGGATCGTGCCGTACAACGACCTGGCCGCGCTGGAGGCGGCGGTCGACGAGACGACGGCGGCGGTGCTGCTGGAGCCCATCCAGGGCGAGGCCGGGGTCATCATCCCGGACGCGGGCTACCTGGCCGGTGTGCGTGAGCTGACGCGCCGCAAGGGCTGTCTGTTCATCGCGGACGAGATCCAGTCGGGCCTCGGCCGCACCGGCCGTACCCTCGCCGTCGAGCACGAGGACGTGGTCCCGGACGTGCTGCTGCTCGGCAAGGCGCTCGGCGGCGGCATCGTGCCGGTCTCGGCGGTGGTGGCCCGGCGCGAGGTGCTGGGCGTGCTGCACCCGGGCGAGCACGGCTCCACGTTCGGCGGCAACCCGCTGGCGGCGGCGGTCGGCACGGCCGTGGTGGAGCTGTTGGAGACCGGCGAGTTCCAGCGCCGGGCGGCCGAGCTGGGGCAGATCCTGCACGACGGTCTGACCGAGCTGGTCGGCAAGGGTGTGACGGGTTTCCGTGCCCGCGGGCTGTGGGCGGGCGTCGATGTGGACCCGGCCATCGGTACCGGCCGTGAGATCAGCGAGCGCCTGATGCGGGAGGGCGTCCTGGTCAAGGACACCCACGGTTCCACGATCCGGCTGGCACCCCCGCTGACGATCACGGCCGAGGAGCTGCGCTCGGCGCTGGGCGCGCTGGAGAAGGTGCTCGGCCAGGCCGGCTGAGTCGGGGCGGGGGGCCGCCGGTGTCCGGCCGCCCCCCCCCCCGCTCGGTCAGCCCTTGCCGCCGTTGCCGAGGAGCTGCTTCATCTCCTTGATCTCGGCGTTCTGCGCGCCGACGATGTCGTCGGCCATGCCCTTGGCGGGGCCGTACGCGCCCTTGCTCTTCTCCGTGGTGGCCATCTCCACGGCGCCCTGGTGGTGCTCGACCATCATGGACAGGAACTTCGTGTCGAAGTCCTTGCCGGTGGCCTTCTTCAGGGCCGCCATGTCCTCGTCGCTCATCATCCCGGACATCCCAGACATCCCGGAGTGACCGGAGTGGTCCATGCCGGCCATGGGCACCTGCTCGCCCCAGGCCTTCAGCCAACCGGTCATGGTGCGGATCTCCGGGTCCTGCGCCTTCTCGATGCGCGAGGCGAGGTCCTTCACCTGCGCCGAGGAGGCCCGGTCGTCGGCGAGCCGCGCCATCTCCAGTGCCTGCTGGTGGTGCGGGATCATGCCCTGGGCGAAGGCGACGTCCTGGGCGTTGTGGTGGGCGGCGGTGGTGGACGCGCTCGGGGTCGCCGCGGCGCCGTGGCCCGCGTGGGCCCCGCTGCCACCGCTGCCACAGGCGGCGAGGACGAGGGAGGCGACGGCGGTCACCGTGACGAGGGCGGCACGGCGCGTGAGAGTACGGGTGGTCATGCTGGAACTCCTGCTGGTCGAAAGATCTTCGGGTAGGCGTGCAGGCACGACCGCAGCGCCCGTGGGCCGGGCATGCGGTCGTCGCGGCCTCTAGATCCGCAGAAGCTGGAGTTCCGCCAGGGAGGGTGGGGCACGGGCCCCGTCCCGTGCCGTGACGGCGCACGGGCGCAGGGCACCGGCCGGTACGGGGGCGGTCACGGGGTCCGGAACGAGCGCGGGCAACTGCGGACCGCCGTTCACGGCGCCGGACGCGCAGGTGGGGTCGGCGTGGTGCATCCCAGGGCCACCGCAGTGGCCGTCACCCTCGGGACAGTCGCCCTGAACGGTGACGGTGACCCGCATATGCGCAGGCCCGACGTGCATCGCATGCGCCGCGCCCCCACCGGGAGCCAGGGCGTGCATGCCCAGCAGCCCGGCCAGCACCCCCAGCACCAGCAACGCACGCCACCGCCGCGGTGGTCGCGAGGTGTGCTGTCCGGTGCTGTGCATCGGGCACATCCTACGAGACCGAATCGGCTGACGGCGCAATCCCTCGGAGGGGCGTTTTTCGTATGGAGGACATGCAGTAATTCCGACCGGAAATCAGCTCCATTCAGGGGATTCGTCATGAACTCCACGCATGCCGCAGAAGTCACCTGGACGGGAGTGGCCGTGTCCTGCGCCGTCGCCAACGCCGTGCTGCACACGCTGCTCATCCCTGATCACCTTGAGGAGAAGTTCTACATCGGCCTGCTGTTCGCCGTGGGAAGCGCCGCCATGCTCGTCGTGGCGGTGGCCGTCACCGTCATGAAACGCCCCTTGGCCGCCTGGCTGACCGGAGTGCTCGTCAGCCTCGGCATGGTCATCGGGTTTGCGCTGTCGCGTACCGTCGGCCTGCCGGGCGGCTATTACGAAGACGGCTGGGAAGCGCCGTACGGCCCCCTGTCCTTGCTCGCCGAGGGACTGTTCGTCGTCGCGTTCCTCGGCTGGTTCTCGGTGACCACGACACGCGCGCCGGAACCACCCGGACGCCCGCCTGAGTACTCGTCAGCAAAGGCCGCGCGGGGGCAGCATTGACCGGGCGTCGACCTCGGGTGCGTCCGGCGTGAGCCCGCCGGTCGGCCATCCAGGCGTCCGGCTGTCTTGATTACCCGTCAGTAGTGCCAGGAGTGGGTCACCATTGACGAGGGCCCGGACCGGTTCCCCACAGCTGCGCCTCCACCTACACTGACACCCCACGCCATGCCGGTTGACCTGGGAGAACAAGGCAGTTGAGCTGATCCGTCGGAGTGAGGAGCGACCGCTTGTTCTACTACCTGCTCAAATACGTGCTGCTGGGCCCCCTGCTCAGGCTGGTCTTCCGGCCCCGGATCGAGGGGCTGGAGAACGTGCCGGCGTCGGGGCCCGCGATCGTCGCCGGGAATCATCTGTCCTTCTCCGACCATTTCCTGATGCCGGCGATCCTGAAGCGGCGCATCACGTTCCTCGCCAAAGCGGAGTACTTCACGGGGCCCGGGGTCAAGGGCCGGCTCACCGCGTTCTTCTTCCGCAGCGCCGGGCAGATCCCGGTGGACCGCTCCGGCAAGGACGCGGGACAGGCCGCGATCCGCGAGGGCCTCGGGGTGCTGAGCAAGGACGAGCTGCTGGGCATCTACCCCGAGGGGACGCGATCGCACGACGGCCGGCTGTACAAGGGCAAGGTGGGCGTCGCCGTCATGGCGCTGAAGGCCGGGGTGCCGGTCGTGCCCTGCGCGATGATCGGCACCTTCGAGGCGCAGCCGCCCGGCAAGGTCATTCCGAACATCCACCCCGTCGTCATCCGTTTCGGCAAGCCGCTCGACTTCTCCCGCTACGTCGGCATGGAGAACGAGAAGGCCATCCTGCGGGCCGTCACCGACGAGATCATGTACGCGATCCTCTCGCTGTCGGAGCAGGAGTACGTCGACCGGTACGCGGCCGTCGTCAAGGCGGAGCAGGCCGCCGAGAAGAAGGACCGCAAGTTCCCACGGGCCCCGCTCGGTTGACCTCTGCCGTCGGCAGAAAGGCTTCGGCCGGGGCGGGTTGCCTGCCTAGGCTCACCGCATGAAACGGGCTGTGGTGATCGGGGCGAGCGGGCAGATCGGCCGTCCGGCGGTGGCGGCGCTGGAACGGGACGGCTGGGAGGTGACGGCCGCCTCGCGGGGTGGTGGCCGGGACGCGTCGTGGGGCGAGGGGGTGCGGGCGGTCCGGCTGGACCATTCCGACGACGCGGCGCTCGCGGCCGTGGTGGGGGACGGTTGTGACCTGGTAGTGGACGTGGTCGCGTACGACGCCGGGCACGCACGGCAGTTGACGGCCTTCGCGGGCCGGGTCGGCTCCGCGGTGGTCGTCTCCAGCGTGTCGGTGTACGAGGACGGCAAGGGGCGGGGCTTCGACACCCAGGACGAGCCCGACGGCTTCCCGGTGTACCCGGTGCCGGTCACGGAGGCCCAGCCGACGGTCGCGCCGGGCGAGGCGACCTACAGCACCCGAAAGGCCGCCTTGGAGCATGAACTGCTCGCTGTGGGCGGGGAGTTGCCGACGACCGTGTTGCGGGCGGGCGCGGTGCACGGGCCGTACAGCCCGCTCCCCCGCGAGCTGTACTTCGTGAAGCGGAACCTGGACGGGCGGGACAGGCGAGTTCTCGCGTACGGCGGGGAGAGCCGGTTCCATCCGGCGAGCGCCCGGAACATCGCCGAACTGGTCCGGCTGGCCGCGGCCCGGCCCGGGTCGCGGGTGCTCAACGCCTGTGATCCGCAGATGCCGACGGTCGCCGGGATCGGGGCGGCGATCGACGTGGTCATGGGCGTGGAGACGCGGACCACGCTCGTGGACGGGCCGCCGCCCGCCGAGTCCGTGGGTGCGACTCCGTGGTCGGTGCCGCTGCCCGCCGTCTTCGGCATGTCCGCCGCCGAGCGGGAGTTGGACTACCGGCCGGTGGTGTCGTACGAGGACAGCCTGCCGGAGACCGTGGAGTGGCTGCGCCGCCAACTGGCCGAGCGGGACTGGCGGGAGTGTTTTCCGCTGCTCGCGCAGGTCTATCCCGGCCTCTTCGACTACGCGGCCGAGGACGCCTGGCTTACGGAGGCATGACGAAGGGGCGGCCGGAGAGTCCGGCCGCCCCTCGTCGCCGTACCGGAGGGGTTACGGCTTGGGCGTCGCGTGCGGTGCGCAGGTCACGTCGGAGGTGTCCAGCTTGCCGCCGAGCAGGTAGCTGTCGACCCGCTCGTTGATGCACGGGTTGACCAGGCCGGTCACACCGTGGGAGCCCGCGCCCTTCTCGGTGATCAGGCGGGAGCCCTTGAAGCGCTTGTGCAGTTCGACGGCGCCCTGGTACGGGGTCGCCGCGTCACGCGTGGACTGCACGATCAGCACCTGCGGCAGGCCTCGGTGGGTCTTGACGTCCACCGGGGTCAGCTGCTTCGTCGGCCAGGTGGCGCAGGGCAGGTTCATCCAGGCGTTGGCCCAGGTCATGAACGGGTAGTCCTTGTTGAGCCGGGTGTTGTCCCGGTCCCACTTCTGCCAGCTGGTGGGCCACTTGGCGTCGGCGCACTCGACGGCGGTGTAGACGGCGTTGCCGTTCTCCGCACTGATGTTGCCGGCCGTGTCCGACAGGTCGGGGGCGGCCGCGTCGACGAGCGCCTTGGTGTCACCGGCGGCGTACTTGCTGAAGACGGTCGCCACCGGCACCCACGAGGAGTCGTAGTACGGGGCGCTCTGGAAGAACGAGATCAGCTCGGCCGGGCCGACGACCCCACCGATGGGGTTCTTCTTGGCGGTGGCGCGCAGGTCGAGCCACTTGGCCTGGACGGCGGCGCGGGTGGTGCCGAGGTGGAAGGTGGCGTCGTTCGCGGCGATCCAGTCCTCCCAGTCCTTCCAGCGGCCCTCGAAGGCGACGTCCTGGTCCAGGTTGGCCTGGTACCAGATGTTCTCGCGGGAGGGGTTGACCACGCTGTCCACGACCATGCGGCGCAGGTGGCCCGGGAAGAGGGTGCCGTAGACGGCGCCGAGGTAGGTGCCGTAGGAGACGCCGAGGTAGTTGAGCTTCTTCTCGCCCAGCGCGGCCCGGACGACGTCCAGGTCGCGGGCGGTGTTCGGCGTGGTCATGTGGGGCAGCATGGCGCCGCTCCGCTTGGCGCAGCCGTCCGCGTACGCGCGGGCCAGCTTGCGCTGGGCGGTCTTGTCGGCCTGGGTGTCCGGCACCGGGTCGGCCTTGGGCGCCTTGACGAACTCCTGCGGGTCGATGCAGGAGATGGGCGCCGAGTGGCCGACGCCGCGCGGGTCGAAGCCCACGAAGTCGTAGGCCTTCGCGACGTTCGCCCAGATGGGGTTCTTGGTGACGACCCGGCGCGGGAAGCGCAGTCCGGAGCCGCCGGGGCCGCCGGGGTTGTAGACCAGGGCGCCCTGGCGGTCGTTCTTGGTGCCGGTGTTGCCGATGTGGTCGACGGCGAGCTTGATCTGCTTGCCGTACGGCTTTGCGTAGTCGAGCGGAACGGAGACCCACCCGCACTGGATGGGCTTCTCCAGCCCCCAGTCGGCGGGGCAGTCCTGCCAGTCGATGCCGGCCTTGGCGGCACGGGCGGCGGCGATGGCGGCGCCCCTGGCCTCGCGGTCCTGTCCGTGGCGGCTGTCGGCGCTGGCCGCGGGCGCGGACACCGCGCCGGCTATCAGGGTCGCGGTGACGAGTGCTCCGGCCGAACCGAGTGCCATCAGGCGGCTCTTCGGTCTGTTCTCCCTCAAGTGGGCCCCTCCCCGTACAGATTCTCAGAAGTGGTCAGGCGGGGATCTTCTCGGCTGTGAGGCGTCTGAGAACAGGGGGTTCCGGCTTTTCTTTACCAATCCGATAAACGGACGCCCGCGTCCCGTTGAGCGGAGCACACTAGGCGAGCAGGGTCAGGGCCTCGTCGAGCAGTCGGCGCAGCCCGAGCGCGTCGGGGGCCACGGCGCTGACCAGTACGGCGGGCCCGGCGAGCGGTACCAGCGCGGCGCTCTCCCCCAGCATCCGCGCGGCGGGCGGCTGCTCGGCGAACTCGGGCCGTATGACGACCAGTTGGCCGACCGACCGGTGTCCGGCGAGCACGGCGGGTCCGTCCCAGCCGCCCGGTGCCCCGGGCCCGCAGGACAGCTCCTGGTCCAGCACGGTACGGCCCGCGACGCGCACCGTGAGCCGGCTGGTGAGCCGCCCGGGTTCCTCCCCGACCCGGCCGAGCACCTGCTCCTCGCGCAGCACGAGCCGTGCACCGGCGCCGAGTTCAGCCCGGGTGGTGACGTGGAGGTCGCTGCCGCCGGCCGAGATCAGCTGTTCGGGCAGCCAGTGCAGCTCGCCGCGGTCGGCCACGTCGAGCCGTACGTCGTAGCGGGCCTCGCCCTTGGTCTGTCCCGGGAGCGCGAGGGTGGCGGCGGCCGACCCGACGTGCAGCCGTGCGCCCTCCTCCACGCGCGCGTCCAGCGCGAAGCGGTCGCCGCCGAGCGGGCCGCTCATCGCACCGACGACCATCACGCGTGCCTCGCCGCCGCTCGCCCGGGTGCGGCGCAGCGCCAGCGGGCCGTCGCCGTCCAGCACGGGCAGGGCCGTACCACCGCGTCCGTCGGCGCGGGCGACGATCCGTGCGTGCGCCCGGACGCCGGTCGCCGTCATACCGTCCACGCGGCGAGCCGCTCGCGCACCCAGGCGGCCACGTCCGCGACGCCCGTCTCGTCGCGCAACGACTGGAAGACGACGGGGAGTTCGGCCCGCTGCGCCTTGGCGTCGGCGGCCATCCGGGCGAGGTCGGAGCCGACGTACGGCGCGAGGTCGGTCTTGTTGACGACGAGCAGGTCGGCGGTGGTGACGCCGGGCCCGCCCTTGCGCGGGATGTCGTCACCGCCGGCCACGTCGATCACGAAGATCTGTGCGTCCACCAGTCCCCTGGAGAAGGTGGCGGTCAGGTTGTCCCCGCCGGACTCGACGAGGATCAGGTCCAGCGGCCCGACCGCGTCCTCGAGGTCCTCCACGGCCTCGAGGTTGGCGGAGATGTCGTCGCGGATCGCGGTGTGCGGGCAGGCGCCGGTCTCCACGGCCGTGATCCGCTCGGGCGGCAGCACGGCCTCCCGGAGCAGGAACTCGGCGTCCTCGCGGGTGTAGATGTCGTTGGTGACGACGGCCAGCGACAGCTCGTCGCGCAACGCCCGGCACAGCGCGGCGACGGTCGCGGTCTTCCCCGAGCCGACGGGCCCGCCGAGCCCGATGCGCAGGGCGCGGCGCGAGCCGTCGGGGCGGTGCGCGTCCGCGCTGACGGCGGAGGGACCGTGGTGGGTGTGGTCGAGGTGCATGTACGGCTCCAGTTTCTATGATGCGAACAGTCGCACGGGCCAGGCCGCGTGCCACTCCGCACCGACTTCCAACAGCGGCCCCGACGCTGCGGGCAGGGCATCGACGCCCTCGTGGAGCGCCCTGTGCGCCGCCTCCACCGCCATATCCGCGACACGATCCAGCTCGGGTGCCAGCCGGGCCAGTACGCCCGTCGCGTCGAACGGGTCGAGGCTCAGCAGACGCACGGTGGCTGTCGCCGGTCCGCTCACGCTCTCGTACGCCGCGCAGTACGCAGCGTCCACGGGGCCCAGACCGGCCGCCCTCGCCGCCACGCCGAGCACGACCGGCTGATGGGCTCCCTTGGGGAACTCCCCTGCCAGAGCGTCGAGTTCGACAGAGGGCCAGCTCGCCCGCGCGGCCCGCATCAGCTGCCGGCCGAGCCTGCGCGCGGCGGTCCGCAGGGCGGGTGAGGGCGTGCGGGCGTCCGCCGCCGCGTCCAGCTCCCGGGGGTCGACGCCCAGGGCAGCGGCAGCGGCCAAAGCCCCCGCGACCAGCCCGGCGGTGTGCAGCCGCCCCCGGCAGAAGTCCTCCAGGCTCGCGGCGGAGGTGATCCGGCCCGCCTTGACGGCGGCCTCCGCCCCGCCGGAGTGCGCGTGCCCTCCGGCGGGGAAGCGGCCGTCGGCCAGGACGAGCAGTGCTGCCCTGGCCATCAGAAGAGGAAGTAGCGCTGGGCCATGGGCAGTTCGGCGGCCGGTGCCGCCTCGACCAGCTCGCCGTCGATGTGCACCGCGAAGCTGTCGGGGTCGACCCGCACCTCGGGACGCGCGTCGTTCTCCCGCATGTCCGCCTTGGTCACCCCGCGCGTGGAGTCGATGGCGACGAAGCGCTTGCCCAGCTGCAGCCGCTCCGGCAGCCCGTCCTCGATGGCCAGCGGCGCCACGAAGTTGAACGAGTTGGCGGCCGGTGCCCGTCCGATCGCCCCGTACATCGGCCGGGGCAGGATCGGCTGCGGCGTCGGGATGGAGGCGTTGGCGTCACCCATCTGCGCGTACGCGATCTGGCCGCCCTTGATGACGAGGTGCGGCTTGACCCCGAAGAACGCGGGCTCCCACAGCACCAGGTCGGCGAGCTTGCCGGTCTCCACGGAGCCGATCTCGCGGGCCAGGCCCTGGGCGAGCGCCGGGTTGATCGTGTACTTGGCGACGTAGCGCCGTACCCGCCGGTTGTCCGCGCGGCCGTCGCCGGGCAGCGCGCCGCGCCGCCGCTTCATCACGTGCGCGGTCTGCCAGGTGCGCAGGACGACCTCGCCGACCCGGCCCATCGCCTGGGAGTCGGAGGAGATGATCGAGATCGCGCCGAGGTCGTGGAGTATGTCCTCCGCGCCGATGGTCGACGGCCGGATCCGGGACTCGGCGAAGGCCAGGTCCTCCGGTACCGCCGCGTTCAGGTGGTGGCACACCATCAGCATGTCGAGGTGTTCCTCGGCGGTGTTGACGGTGAAGGGCCGGGTCGGGTTGGTCGAGCTGGGCAGCACATGCGGCTCGGAGACCACGGTCATGATGTCCGGCGCGTGCCCGCCGCCGGCTCCCTCGGTGTGGTACGCGTGGATGCCGCGGCCGGCGATCGCGGCGAGCGTGTCGCCCACGAAACCGGCCTCGTTGAGGGTGTCGGTGTGGATGGCGACCTGGATGCCGGTGCGCTCGGCGACGGTCAGGGACGCGTCGATGACGGCCGGGGTGGAGCCCCAGTCCTCGTGCAGCTTCAGGCCCAGGGCGCCGCCGCGGATCTGGGAGAGCATCGCCTCGTGCGAGACGGTGTTGCCCTTGCCGAGGAGGCCGATGTTGAGCGGGTACTGCTCCATCGCCTCCAGCATCCGGGCCAGGTGCCAGGGTCCGGGCGTCACGGTGGTCGCCTTGGAGCCCTCGGCCGGTCCGGTGCCGCCGCCGACCAGGGTGGTGATGCCGGAGGCGAGCGCCTCGTCGGCGATCTGCGGGCAGATGAAGTGGACGTGCGCGTCGATGGCGCCGGCCGTCAGGATGCGCCCGTTGCCGGCGATGATCTCGGTCTCCGGACCGATGACCAGATCCGGATGCACCCCGTCCATCGTGTCGGGGTTGCCCGCCTTGCCGATGCCGGTGATCCGGCCGTCGCGGATGCCGACGTCGGCCTTGACGATCCCCCAGTGGTCGACGATGACGACACCGGTGATGACCGTGTCGGGGGTGCCGTCGGCGCGCGTGGCACGCGACTGCCCCATGGATTCGCGGATGACCTTGCCGCCGCCGAAGACCGCCTCGTCCCCGGCGAGTCCGGGGCCGCCGGAGCGGTCCTCCTCGATCTCGATCAGCAGGTCCGTGTCGGCGAGCCGGATGCGGTCGCCGGTGGTGGGTCCGAACAGGTCGGCGTAGGCGGCGCGGGAGATCTCAGGCATCGAGGGCACCTCCGGTCTCCCCGCGCAGTCCGGGCACGATCCGGGCGCCGGTGAGGGGCACGAGTTCGACGGCGACGGGGATGCCGGGCTCGAAGCGCACGGCGGTGCCGGCGGCGACGTTCAGCCGCTTGCCGCGCGCGGCGGCCCGGTCGAACTCCAGGCCGGGGTTGGCCTCGGCGAAGTGGTAGTGGGAGCCGACCTGGACGGGCCGGTCGGCGGCGTTGAGGACGGTGAGCCGGGTGACCTCACGGCCCTCGTTGCAGACGACCGGGCCGTCCGCGAAAAGAACCTCTCCGGGAATCATCGCGGCCCCCTCAGATGATCGGTTCGTGGACGGTGACGAGCTTGGTGCCGTCCGGGAAGGTGGCCTCGACCTGTACGTCGTGGATCATCTCCGGGACCCCGTCCATGACGTCGTCCCTGGTCAGGAGCTTGCGGCCGGAGGACATCAGCTCGGCGACCGTACGGCCGTCGCGCGCGCCCTCCAGGATGTGCGACGTGATGAGGGCGACCGCTTCCGGGTGGTTGAGCCTGAGCCCACGGGCCCTGCGCTTCTCGGCCACGTCGGCCGCCACATGGATCAGCAGTCTCTCTTGTTCGTGCGGGGTCAGTTGCACGTCCCACCTCACAGTCCTTGCTCCGGACCGTGCGGGGTCCGGTTGCCGCAGCCACCACGACGGGGATAGGTGTAACACACAGACAAATTTGCCCCGATGGTGATCAATCCGGGCAGAGAAACCCCTGGTGACGTGGATCGGCAGGCTAGTTCGCCGGAGTTTCAGCGACGTTAACCAGACCTTGATCAACACATGACTGCGTGATGGGCCCGCACATACCCGGCTACGAGACGCCGGGACCCCGGTGCTCCGCCGCGATCCCGAAGCGCTGCCGCTCCTGGGCCGCGGGCTCGACCTCGCGAACACGGGACACCGACGTGACCACCTGCTCCCCCCCGGCCGGCTCGTCGAGGGCATCGAGCCGCTCCAGGTCGGCGGCCGAGACCAGCGCGACCAACGGCTTGCCGTGCCGGGTCACGACGACGCGCTCACCGCCGTACACCACCCGGTTGATCAGGTCGGCGAGCTCAGCCCTGGCTTGGGTCACCGGAATCTCGTAGGCCATGTCCCCATCATAACGTCATGTACGTCCTGTACATTTTTTACAGAAGCGAGGCCGCCCGAGGCCCTGTCGCGCCGAGGAAGGGGTATGCCCATGACCCGACCGTCCGCCCGCCACGTCCTGCCCGAGTTCTCCGAACGCACGAGCACGGGCCACCGCACACTGGATCCCTACTCGAAGCTGTTCGAGAACCGGATCGTCTTCCTCGGGACACCGCTCGACGACACGGCGGCGACCGATGTGATCACACAGTTCATGCAGCTCGAACACACCGCCCCGGACCAGGTCATCACGCTGTACCTCAACTGCCCGGGCGGCTCGTTCGGTGCGATGACGGCGGTCTACGACACGATGCGGTACGTCAGTTGCGATGTGGAGACCTATTGCCTCGGCCAGGCGGCCTCGGCCGCCGCGGTACTGCTCGCGGCCGGGACGCCGGGCAGGCGGTTCATCCTGCCCGGCGCGCGTGTTGTGCTGCGGCAGCCCTCGCTGCCGGAGCCGGCGCAGGGGCAGCCGAGCGACCTCCTCATCCAGGCCGAGGAGTTGACCCGGATGCGCACGCTGATGGAGGAGATGCTCGTCCGGCACACCGGGCGCGACGCCGGGCAGGTCGCCCGGGACCTGGAGCGGGACCTGGTGCTGGACGCGCCGGGCGCACTGGCGTACGGCCTGGTGGACGGCGTCCTTCCGAGCCGTAGGGCTACCCCCGGCACGTACGCGGGGTGAGGAGTCGGTGCTGCCACCCGAGCTTCCTCCGCTGCCCGCACTGACCTGTGCCGAG
Source organism: Streptomyces sp. NPDC031100 (assembly GCF_055570785.1). Classification (NCBI taxonomy): domain Bacteria; kingdom Bacillati; phylum Actinomycetota; class Actinomycetes; order Kitasatosporales; family Streptomycetaceae; genus Streptomyces; species Streptomyces sp. NPDC031100. Next base: position 198,701 of record NZ_JBVIGN010000013.1, on the reverse strand, counting down.
GGCGAGTTGATCGACCGTTACCTGGAGGCGGTCGACCTGCTGGGCCGGATCAACCCGGCGCAGACCGGGGACACCTATCGTGGGCTGCGCGCGGCGCAGGCCCTGGTGCGCAAGGCGGCCGAACTGCGCGACGCGCTCGCCCTCATGCACCGACGGGGCGAATCGGAGCTGCACGGGGACACGCTGGCACGGGCGTTGAGGGTGCTCGACGGAGAGCGCCGCACTGCTCGCGTCGTGCTCCCGCCGGACTGCGTCGGCTGATCCGGACGCGCGTCCGGCCCGGCGGGGCCCGCATGTCGACGTGCCGTCCGAGCCGGACGGGAAACCGCACGAATGGCCTACCCCCGGCCGACGTATCTTCAGATTTCTTTCGAGGCCTCCCGACTTGCGCAGCACACGGGTTCCGGGCTCTCCGCAGACCTGCTCCACCGCAGGTCGGGGGCTACGTACGGGATCTGACGGCGACTCGAACAGAGCAGTGTCCACCCGAACGGGCGAGTGGTGAGTAACGCCACAAACTCCCGATTCCGTTGGGATTTTCCGACCGCTGTGAGTCAAGATCCGTGTCTGACGACAAGCCCCCGCCACAACGGCGGGGCGGTCCGGGCGGACGCCGAATCCTGCCGCCGCCCGGATGACCGGTCGACAGGAGTGGATCGGCAGGAGTGGAGGACCCAAGCAAGACGGGTCGCCGGGACGGACGTTCGTCGCAGACGGGCGGTCGTGCCGAGCAGCCCTTGGGGTGAAGCCGCGGCAACGCGGCCGGGCAACTTCGCCAGCCCGAATCCGACAGGTCATCCTTCACAGGCGGCTGACGAAGGGTTGCGCATGACTGCGCTCAATCGTGTCCCGTCGCTCATGGCCCGGGCCGGTACGGCCTCGGCTCTCACCCTTGCCGCCGTGGGCGGCTCGATCGCGGTCCCGGGCCTCGCCAACGAGGCCTCGGCCGCCACTCTGGCGACGAAAGCACTCCAGATCGCGGCCTCCAAGAAGGGCGCCCCGTACGCGTGGGGGGCCACCGGGCCGCGCAGGTTCGACTGCTCGGGGCTGACGCTCTACTCGTTCAAGAAGGCGGGCAAGAAGCTGCCGCGTACGGCCGCCCAGCAGTACAACAAGACGCACCACATCTCGGCCAGGAACCGCAAGGCCGGCGACCTGGTGTTCTTCCACTCGGGTTCCAGCGTCTACCACGTCGGCATCTACGCCGGTAAGGGCAAGATCTGGCACGCCCCGAAGACCGGGTCCGTGGTGCGGCTGGAGAAGATCTGGAGCAGGAGCGTCTGGTACGGCCGGGTCAGCTGACACCGGTTCAGAGCCTGTCTCTGAACCCCCGCCTGCGCCCCGACGGGGGTTCAGAGACAGGCTCTCAGGTCAGGAGCGGCTCCAGCAGCAGGGCCGCTCCGAGCGCCGTCAGCGCCACCCCGGTGCCCGTCTGCAGCATGCGGGCGGCCCGGGGCCGGCGCAGCCACCGGCCGAGCCGGTCCACCAGCAGGGCGACCACCTGGAACCACGCCAGCGCCAGCGCGCAGACGATCAGCGCGAGCAGCAGCGTCCTGGGCAGAGCGGAACCGCCGGACGGCACGAACTGGGGCAGCAGGCTGAGGAAGGTCAGCGAGGCCTTCGGGTTGAGGACGTTGGTGACGAAGCCCTGCCGGAGCGGGTGCCCGGCCGACGGCGCCGTCTCGTCGGTACCGGCGGCGGGCCGCCGCAGCGACCACAGGGTCCGCACACCGAGCTGCAGCACATAGGCGCCGCCCAGCAGTTGCAGCGCGCGGAAGAGCGCGGGTACGGCGACCAGCACGGCCGCGACCCCGGCCACCGCAAGTGTGGTGTGCACCAGCAGGCCGCCCGCGATACCCAGTCCGCAGACCGCGCCGGCCCGGCGGGAGACCAGGGCGTTGCGTACGACCACCGTGAAGTCGGCGCCCGGCATGGCGACGAGTCCGGCGGCGATCCCGGTGAAGGCGATGAGCTGTCCGTCCATGGGGCCAGCGTGCCTGCAGAGAGCCTTCAGCAGGTATTTCGAATCAGAAAGGCGAGCCTTAAGCAGTGCTTTAGGCTGGCACCATGTACGACCCCACCCGGCTGGCCGCGCTGGTCGCCGTAGCGGAGGCGGGCTCCATCACGCGGGCCGCCGACCAGCTCGGCTACACGCCGCCCGCCCTCTCCCAGCAGCTGGCGAAGCTGGAGCGGGAGGCGGGCACGACGCTGCTGGTACGGCATCACCGCGGGGCCCGGCTGACCGAGGCGGGCCAGGTGCTGGTGACGCGGGCCTGGGGGTACCTCCCACGCCTTTAAGGCAGTGGGGGAGGGTGCTGGACGAGCTGGAGCAGGCCCGGCACGAACTGGCGCGGCTGACCGGTCTGTCGGGCGGAGTGCTGCGGCTCGGCACCTTCCCGACCGCAGGCGTCCATCTGCTGCCGCCGGCGCTGAGCGCATTCCGCCGGGCGCATCCGGATGTCGAGCTGTCGGTCGCCGACTACGACCCGCCGGCCGGGGTCCTCGCGGTGGCGGCCGGTGAGGTGGACCTGGCGCTGACCCACGCCTATCACCCGGGCGAGGCCGCCCCGGTGCCGGCCTCGGTCGCGCTGGAGCCGGTCCTGGTGGAGGAACTGGTGCTGGTGACGGCCCCGGGGCACGCCCTGAGCAGTGCCTCGTCGCGGCTGCCGCTGGAGCAGCTGGCCGGGCAGCCGCTGATCAGCATGGCGCCGCATCATCCGGCGCGGCGGGAGGTGGAGGCGCTGCTCGCCGAGGCGGGCGCCACCGCTGCGCTCCTGGTGCCGACCCCCGGGTACGCCGTGGTGTGCGCGCTGGTCAGCGCCGGGCTCGGGGTGGCTGTCGTACCGGAGATGGTGGCGTGGACCGCGGTCACTCCGGTCGGGGTGCGGCCGCTGGAGGCGGGGCGTCTGAGCCGCACGATCTCGGTCGCCTACCGGGCCGACGAGGTCGCTCCGGCGGCGGAGGCCTTCCGGGCCCTGCTGCACGGCGCGTTCGGCCGCGCCCAGCAGACACCGCTGCGTCAGCGCCCGTCCCTGTAGTCCGTCGCCCGGCCGGGTGGGCTTGGCTACGCTGCCTCGATGGCGAAGAAGACCGCGTCGGAGCCGTGCACGTGCCTGACGGGGACACGGCGTCCAGGGAGGCGGGTCAGGGCTCCTGGCCCGCCGGGATCGGTTCGGCCGGGATGGTCCAGGGGAGTTCGATGGAGACCGTCTTGCCGCCTTCGCGGGTGGGGCGGATGCGGAGCCTGCCGCCGCACTCGGCGGTGAGCCAGCGGATGATGACCAGGCCGCGGCCGTTGTCCTGCTGGACGGCCGCGGGCAGTCTCTTCGGAAAGCGCGGATGGCTGTCCGTGACGCCGATGCGCAGGTGTTCGTCATGGTGCAGCGCGATGTCGACCGTGAACGTGGGTGACTGCCCGAAGGTGTGCTGTACGGCGTTGGTGGCGAGTTCGGAGACGATCAGCCGTACGGTGTCGGCCACTTCGGTGTCCGACGGCAGGCCCCACTCCGCAAGGGTTCCCACCACGTAGGAGCGAGCGGCGGAGACCGAGGCGGGATCGCTCGGCAGAGTGACGGATGCTTCCAAATGGTCTGCCATGGCGACGTCGTCCCTTTCCCACGGGACCGCAGTCCGACGAGGAGCGGATGGTTCGAGTACGGTCCCGGACTGGTGCATTCGCCGCCAGACTGCCATCACCGGGCCGGTCAGGGGAGCGATCCACCGAGATATGCATATATCTGTCGCTCAAAGCGGTGAACTCTGCGACGCGAGACCGTATTTGGGCGGCCTGGAAGGAGTAGGGAGTACCCATGCAGAACGGTCCCGCGGTGCGGCGCCGCAAACTGGGCGCCGAACTGCGCGCGCTGCGTACCGATTCGGGGCTCACGAGCGGTGAGGCGGCCCGTCTCGTGGGCTGGCACCAGTCGAAGGTCAGCCGCATCGAGACCGGCGCCAGTGGGGTGAAACCGGCCGATGTACGGTTACTCCTCGACGCCTACGGGGTGCGCGACGGCCAACTGCGTGAGTTGCTGCTGATGTTGGCGGGGTCCGAGGAGGCCGGCGGACGCAGCCGGTGGTGGCACGCCTATCGCGGAATCCTGCCGCCCACCTACCGGGATTTCATCAGCCTGGAGTCACAGGCCAGCGGGATGCGCACCCTGGAGACCACCGTGATCCCCGGGCTGCTGCAGACGCCCGAGTACGCCCGCGCCGTGACCCGGGCGGCCGTGGAGGGGGTGGACGAGGAGCGCCTGGACGCGCTGGTGGAGGTGCGGCTGGCCAGGCAGGACGTGCTGCGCTCCGACCCGCCGCTGGAGCTGAGCGCGGTACTGGACGAGGCGGTGCTGCGGCGCGAGATCGGCGGGCCCGAGGTGATGGCGCGGCAGCTGGAGCGACTGATCGAGGCCGCCCGTCTGCCCCAAGTCCGCCTCCAGGTACTGCCGTTCGCCACGGGGGCGCATGTCGGCCTCACCGGGCCTTTCGTTATCTTCTCATTTCCGAGCACTTCTGATCTGGATGTGGTTGTTCTCGACCAGTTGACGAGTAGCCTCTACCTGGAACGGAAAGAAGACCTCAAGGCTTACCTGGAGGCCTTCAACACCCTTCAGAGCCACGCCCTTTCCCCGGAGGACTCGGTGGATTTCATCGCCGGGATAGGTGACGGCGCATAAGGAGGCACCATGTCAGCACTGCCTCGGAACGTCCCTGTCAGTACCGATCTGCACGACGTGCCATGGCTGCGCAGCAGCTACAGCACGGGAGCCAACAACTGCGTGGAGACGGCCCGGCCGCGCTCCGGCCCCTGGGCCGGAGCGCTCGCCGTGCGCGACTCCAAGACGCCGGCCGGACCCGCACTGCTCTTCTCCCCCGAGAGCTGGGCGGGCTTCGTGACCGCGCTGCGGTGATCCCCTTCCGACCCGACCCGACCGATCCCTACTGATCAGATCCGATCACTTTCGTGCGAAGTCCGGCCGTGTCACGCCGACTCATGGTCGCGTTTCGCCGATCACACGTACAGCGCGTTCGATCTCGGCCCCGGAGAGGTCCGCGCGGGCGGTCAGCCTCAGCCGTGAGATGCCGTCGGGCACGGAAGGAGGACGGAAGCAGCCCACGGCCAGGCCTGCCGTACGGCAGTCGGCCGCCCAGCGCACGGCCTGCTCCGGGGACGGAGCCCGCACCGAGACCACCGCGGCGTCCGGACGTACCGCCTCCAGACCCGCGGCGGTCAGGCGTGCGTGCAGTTCGGCGGCGACCCCGCGGGCCCGCCCGGCCCGCGCCGGTTCGCGCCGCAGCAGCCGCAGCGCCGCGAGCGCCGCGCCGGCGGCCGCGGGGGCCAGGCCCGTGTCGAAGATGAACGTCCGGGCCGCGTTGACCAGGTGGTCGATCACCCGGGCCGGACCCAGCACCACCCCGCCCTGGCTGCCCAGCGACTTGGACAGCGTGGCCGTGACGACCACGTCCGCGGCGCCCGCGAGCCCGGCCGCGTGCGCCGCGCCCCGGCCGCCGTCGCCCAGCACGCCGAGTCCGTGGGCGTCGTCCACGACCAGTCCCGCGCCGTGCGCCCGGCAGGCCTCGGCCAGGGCGGTCAGCGGCGCCGCGTCACCGTCGACGGAGAACACGGTGTCGGAGACGACGATCGCCTCCCCGGCGTGGGTGCCGAGCGCCTTGTGCACGGCCTCCGGGTCGGCGTGCCCGACCACCTGCGTGGCGCCCCGGGCGAGGCGGCAGCCGTCGATGAGCGAGGCGTGGTTGCCCGCGTCGGACACGATCAGGGAGCCGTGCGGGCCGAGAACGGTGACCGCAGCCAGGTTCGCGGCATAACCGGACGAAAAGACCAGAGCCGCCTCGAAGCCGCAGAAGTCCGCCAGTTCGCGCTCCAGCGTGGTGTGCAGCTCGGTGGTGCCGGTGACCAGCCGGGAGCCGGTGGAGCCGCCGCCCCAGGTCCGGGCCGCCGCGGCCGCCCCTTCGACGACCTCGGGGTGGTGGGCGAGACCCAGGTAGTCATTGCTCGCCAGATCCAGCAGCGGCGAGTCGGCGGGGCGCGGGCGCAGGGTCCGTACGAGTCCTGCGCGGCGGCGCGCCTCGGCCTGCTCGTCCATCCAGCCGAACGCCATGGGTCCTCCGGGGCTTTTGTAGGTAGCGGACAGACACTAGCCGGACGACCCGCCGCCCACGGTGTGGCAATACCCACACGTCGATCTGCCAGTGTTGTGCGAACTCTCCTTGGCCCGGAGCGGCCCCGTAGGACAGGATCGGCTCCCATGGACCTGCTGAACACGCTGGTGGACAAGGGGCTTCGGCGCGAGCTGCCGACCCGCGAGGAAGCACTCGCCGTACTCGCCACCTCCGACGACGACCTGCTCGATGTGGTGGCCGCGGCCGGCAAGGTGCGCCGGCACTGGTTCGGCCGGCGCGTGAAACTCAACTACCTGGTCAACCTCAAGTCCGGCCTGTGCCCGGAGGACTGCTCCTACTGTTCCCAGCGGCTCGGCTCCAAGGCCGACATCCTCAAGTACACCTGGCTCAAGCCCGAGGACGCCTCCAAGGCGGCCGCGGCCGGCCTGGCCGGCGGGGCCAAGCGGGTCTGTCTGGTCGCCAGCGGACGCGGCCCGACGGACCGCGACGTGGACCGCGTCTCGCAGACCATCAAGGCGATCAAGGACCAGAACGAGGGCGTCGAGGTGTGCGCCTGCCTCGGCCTGCTCTCCGACGGCCAGGCCGAACGGCTGCGCGAGGCCGGCGCGGACGCCTACAACCACAACCTCAACACGTCCGAAGGGACGTACGGGGACATCACGACCACACACACGTACGCCGACCGGGTGGACACGGTGCAGAAGGCGCACGCGGCCGGCCTGTCCGCCTGCTCGGGTCTGATCGCGGGCATGGGTGAGACCGACGAGGACCTGGTGGACGTGGTCTTCTCGCTGCGCGAGCTGGACCCGGACTCCGTTCCGGTGAACTTCCTCATCCCGATGGAGGGCACCCCGCTCTCCACCGAGTGGAACCTCACCCCGCAGCGCTGCCTGCGCATCCTGGCGATGGTCCGCTTCGTCTGCCCGGACGTGGAGGTGCGCATCGCCGGCGGCCGCGAGGTCCACCTGCGCACGATGCAGCCCCTCGCCCTGCACCTGGCCAACTCCATCTTCCTCGGCGACTACCTCACCAGCGAGGGCCAGGCCGGCCAGACCGACCTGGACATGATCGCGGACGCCGGCTTCGAGGTGGAGGGCGCCGACCAGGTGACCCTGCCGGAACACCGGGCGGATGCCGCCGCGGGCGGCTGCGGCTCGCACGAGAGCGCCGGGTGCGGATCCGTCTGCGGCTCGCACGAGGGAGCGGACGTGTGCGGTACGGCCGCGGCGCCCGCCGTCAACGAGCCGCGCACGGACCTCGTCGCCGTCCGCCGCCGGGGTGCCGGAACGGATCTCGCACCCAATGCCTGACCCGTCCGGCCTGAGCGTGCCCGAGCTGCTGGAGCTGGACCGGCGGCACGTGTGGCATCCGTACGGTCCGATGCCCGGGCGGGTCGAACCGCTCGTCGTGGAGTCGGCGAGCGGGGTCCGGCTGCGCCTCGCCGACGGCTCGGGCGAGCTCGTCGACGGCATGTCGTCGTGGTGGTCGGCGATCCACGGCTACAACCACCCGGTCCTGAACGAGGCCGCGCACGCGCAGCTGGGGCGGATGAGCCATGTGATGTTCGGCGGGCTCACGCACGAGCCCGCCGTACGGCTCGCGAAGCTCCTTGTCGACATGTCACCCGACGGTCTGGAGCATGTGTTCCTGGCCGACTCCGGGTCGGTGTCGGTCGAGGTCGCCGTGAAGATGTGCCTGCAGTACTGGCGCTCGCTCGGCCGCCCCGGCAAGCAGCGGCTGCTGACCTGGCGGGGCGGCTATCACGGGGACACCTGGCAGCCGATGTCGGTGTGCGACCCCGAGGGCGGGATGCACGAGCTGTGGACCGGGGTGCTCCCGCGCCAGGTGTTCGTGGGCCCGCCGCCGACCGAGTACGAGGAGTCGTACGCGGAGCAGCTGCGCTCGGCGATCGAGCGGCACGCCGACGAGCTGGCCGCGGTGATCGTGGAGCCGGTGGTGCAGGGCGCGGGGGGGATGCGGTTCCACTCCTCCGCCTATCTGCGGGTGCTGCGCGAGGCGTGCGACGCGCACGACGTGCTGCTGGTGTTCGACGAGATCGCCACCGGCTTCGGGCGCACGGGTGCGCTGTTCGCGGCGGACCACGCGGGCGTCACGCCGGACGTGATGTGTGTGGGCAAGGCGCTGACCGGCGGCTATATGACGATGGCGGCCACGCTGTGCACCGCGCGGGTGGCCGACGGGATCTCGCGGGGCGAGGTACCGGTGCTCGCACACGGGCCGACGTTCATGGGCAATCCGCTGGCGGCGGCGGTGGCCTGCGCCTCCATCGAGCTGCTGCTCGGGCAGGACTGGCTGTCGGAGGTCCGGCGGATCGAGGCGGGCCTGCGCGAAGGGCTCGCTCCGGCCGGGGACCTTCCCGGTGTCAAGGACGTCCGCGTCCTCGGCGCCATCGGAGTGGTCCAGCTCGACCACGAGGTGGACATGGCCGCGGCCACCCGGGCCGCCGTGCGGGAGGGCGTGTGGCTGCGCCCGTTCCGCGACCTGGTCTACACGATGCCGCCGTACGTCACCGGGGACGCGGACGTGGCACGGATCGCACGCGCGGTGTGCGCCGCGGCACGGGAGGGATGAGATGCCGGTACTGGTGATCACGGGCACGGGCACGGAGGTCGGCAAGACGGTCACGACCGCGGCCGTCGCCGCGACCGCCCTTGCGGCCGGGCGTACGGTGGCCGTGCTGAAGGCCGCGCAGACGGGGGTACGGCCGGACGAGCGCGGGGACGCGGACGAGGTCGCCCGGCTCGCCGGTCCGGTGACGGCCGCCGAACTGGCCCGCTATCCGGAGCCGCTGGCACCGGGTACGGCGGCCCGGCGGGCCCGGATGGCACCGGTGCATCCGCACGAGGTGGCCGAGACCGCGGCCAAGCTGGCGACCGAGCACGATCTGGTGCTGGTCGAGGGGGCGGGCGGACTGCTCGTACGGTTCGACGCGGCGGGCGGGACCCTGGCGGACGCGGCCCGGCTGCTGAACGCGCCGGTGCTGGTCGTCGCGGCCGCGGGCCTCGGCACCCTGAACACGACGGAACTGACGGCCCGTGAACTGCTCTGGCGTGAGCTGGAGTTGGCCGGCGTCGTGATCGGGAGCTGGCCCGGCGCCCCGGACCTCGCCGCCCGCTGCAACGTGCTGGACCTCCCGGAGGTCGCGGGCGCCCCCCTGCTCGGCGCGCTGCCCGCCGGAGCCGGGGCGCTCCCGCCTGCCGACTTCCGCGCGGCGGCACCGAACTGGCTGGCACCGCGCCTGGACGGCACGTGGGACGCGGAGGCGTTCCGGATCCGGGAGGCTCCCTAGGGACGGGTACGTCCAGCGGCCCCAGGGTCCTGGGGGCTGTCGAGACGTCGTACCAGTTCGATCCGGGAGCGGATGCCCAGGCGGGTGAAGACTCCGCGCAGGTGGTGGTCGATGGAACGGGGGCTGAGCGCCAGCCGGTCGGCGATCTCGCGGTTGGTGGCGCCCTCGGCGGCCATGCGGGCGATCGTCAGCTGCTGGGCCGTGAGCAGGGCCGCGGGGTCGCCGGCGGCGGGCGCGGACACCGGGGCGCCGAGGGCACGGAGTGCGGTGCTGGGGTGGGGGGTTGACCGGAGTCACCACTCCATCGACGTTACTGGCGAGTTAGTTGACTCGTAAAGACTGGCGACTTCACCGATGCGGCGCGCGTAGACCCCTCCCGACACTCCTGACGTTCCCACCCGTTTCAGGAGGCATCATGCAGCGCCACAAGCGTCGCATCGCCACGGCACTGTCGGCGATCACCGCAACACACCTTCTGTCACTCCCCCTCACGGCGGCCCCCGCCCAGGCGGCGGGCCACGACCCCATCGTCTTCGTGCACGGGATCAGCAGTTCGGCGAGCAGCTGGGACGACTGGGTCGCGGACTTCGAGGCCGACGGCTACAGCTCCTCGCAGCTGTTCGCCTGTGACGAGACGCCGGGCAGCCTCGCGTACGCCGCCTACTGGTCGGACTGCGACGAGGCGATCAACCCCGACACCTCGGCGGAGCTGAACGGGGCGACCAACGTCGACGTCGGCTGCATTGCGCACACCGACATGAACAACGACCACGGCGTCTACGAACAGGTGCGCGACTTCATCGCCTGAGGTGTCGGGCGGGGTGCGACGGGGCTTCTCCGGGGGACAATCAGCGTAGGCCCGACCTGTACGGGAGGTTGCCATGCGGCTGTTGTCGACCGGATCCGGCGCGGTGGCGCAGAGCCCCGTCCACCACCCGATCTTCGCCCGGTACTACGCCCGGATCAGTGTGGGCGCGGAGACCCGGCTCGGGTTGGCCGGGATGCGCGAGCGGCTGCTCGCCGGGCTGTCGGGGCGGGTGATCGAGATCGGCGCCGGCAACGGGCTGAACTTCGGGCACTATCCGGAGACCGTCGCGGAGGTCGTCGCGATCGAACCGGAGCCGCTGCTCAGGAAGTTGGCCCGGGATGCGGCGCTGCACGCCCCGGTGCCGGTCGATGTGGCGCCCGGAGTGGCGGAGGCGCTGCCGGTGAAGAGCGAGGCCTTCGACGCGGCCGTGCTGTCGCTGGTGCTGTGCAGCGTGCGGGACGTGACACGGGCGCTGGGCGAGGTACGGCGGGTGCTCAAACCGGGCGGCGAGGTGCGGTTCTTCGAGCACGGCCGGGGCGGCGGCCGGGTGATGACGCTGACCCAGCGCACCCTGGACCGGACGCTCTGGCCCGCGCTGAGCGGCGGCTGCCACGTGGCCCGGGAGCCGGTCGCCGCGCTGCGCACCGCCGGCTTCGAACTCGGCCCGTACCGGCGGGTGTCGCTGCCGGAGAAGGGTCCGAAGCTGCCGACCTCGTACGCGGTACTGGGGACCGCCTGGCGGCCCGCCGAGCCCGTGCGGCGATGATTCACAGGCTCCAGCGGCGCAGTTCCCCGGCGATGTCCTCAAGGCTCGCCTCGCCGTCCTTCACCAGGCGGGCGAGGTCGCGGACCTGCTCGGGTGTGGTGGCGATCTTGAGGCCGCTGGCGACCAGGTAGGCGTAGGCGACGGCCGAGGCGAACAGCGCGTTGGAGCGCTCCAGCGCGGGCACGTGGATGAGCAGCTGGAGCAGGGCGGCCGCGCGGTCGTGCGGGGTGTCGTAGACGGGCACGCCGAATATCTCGGCCCGGTGGCGGGCGACGGCGGCGACCAGCGCGCCCCAGTCGGTGACCTGGGGGTCCCCGGGTGTCTTCTGTTCGGCGAGCATGAGCAGCCAGGCGAGGTCGATGCTGAGATCGTTCAAGGGTTCAGCTGCGACCTTCACCGGAGTCGGTGCCGCGCGCCTCGGCGAACTCCTCGGCGAACACGGACTCGTACTGCTTCATGAAGTCGGCGGCGGCGTCCACGAAGGCGCGGCCGGCCTCCCCGGCGTCCTGTCTGACCAGCTCTTCGATGTAGCGGTTGACGCTCATGCCGCGGGCCAGGGCGCGCTCGCGGGCCGCGCGGGCGGTGTCCTCGTCCACGCGCACGTTCAGCTGGGTCTTCGCCATGCTTCGACGCTAGCGCCCAGGTGCTATCAACGGCAAGGGAGCACGAGGGAAGGTGCCCCTTACACGGTGTCCGCGTCCTCGGTCGCAGGAGGGATTCCGGCTATGGGACTGGTCACACTAGTCTCGGCCGGAACGAGGGAGTCGACGACCGGGAGGCGGTCTTGTCCACACCTGTTGCGGAGCATGTGCCGGGCCGGGCGCCGGACAACGGGATCGCGGCCGGCGCCCGCGGGCTGACCAAGGCGTACGGCTCGGGCGAGACAGCCGTGCTCGCCCTGGACTCGGTCGACGTGGACATCGTGCGCGGCCGGTTCACCGCCGTGATGGGCCCCTCGGGGTCGGGGAAGTCCACGCTGATGCACTGTCTGGCGGGCCTGGACAGCGTGTCGGCCGGCCAGGTCTGGCTCGGCACCACGGAGATCACCGGTCTGAAGGACCGGGAGCTGACCCGGCTGCGGCGGGACCGGGTCGGGTTCATGTTCCAGTCGTTCAACCTCATCCCGACGCTGACCGCGGCCGAGAACATCACGCTGCCCATGAACATCGCGGGCCGCAAGCCCGACCAGGCATGGCTGGACCAGGTCATCGACACCCTGGGGCTGCGGGGACGCCTGACCCACCGCCCGGCGCAGCTCTCGGGCGGCCAGCAGCAACGGGTCGCCTGCGCGCGGGCGCTGGCCTCGCGGCCCGAGCTGATCTTCGCCGACGAGCCGACCGGCAACCTGGACTCGCGGGCGGGCCTCGAGGTGCTGGGCTTCCTGCGCAGCGCCGTGGACGACCTCGGGCAGACCGTCGTCATGGTCACCCACGACCCGGGCGCCGCCGCCCACTCCGACCTGGTGCTCTTCCTCGCCGACGGGCGGATCGTGGACCGGATGGAGCGGCCGACGGCGGACGCCGTGCTGGAGCGTATGAAGGCGTTCGACGTGGTGCGCGGACGGCTCGGCGACGACAGCACCGCCCTGGAGGACTGACCCGGTGCTGAAGGCGACCTTGAGGAGTTTCCTCGCGCACAAGGGGCGGCTGGCGCTGTCGGCACTGGCCGTCGTGCTGTCCGTGGCGTTCGTCGCGGGCAGTCTGATCTTCTCCGACACCGTCACCCGTACCTTCGACCGGCTGTTCGCCTCGTCCTCCGCCGATGTGACGGTCGAGCCGAAGGAGGACCTGAAGTCCCCGGTGCCGAGCGGCGCGGTCCAGACCGTGCCCGCGGCACTGAAGGAGCAGGTGGCGAAGGTCGCCGGAGTCGCGGCGGTCCACGCGGACGTGGCGGTGCAGAACGTGGTGGTGGTCGACAGCCGCAACAGGTCCGTCGGCCCGACCACCGGCGCCCCGACCATCGCCACCTCCTGGTACGTCACCCGTCGCAGCCCGGTGAAGCTGACCTCCGGTCATGCGCCGAACGGTGCGGGCGAGGCTCTGCTGGACGCGGACACCGCGGACAAGAAGCACGTACGGATCGGCGACACGCTGACCGTGCAGGCACAGCCGGGCACGTTCCGGGTCCGGGTCGTCGGCATCGCCACGTTCACGACCACCAACCCGGGCGCGGCCCTGGTCTACCTGGACCCCGCGGTGGCCGCCCGCGAGCTGCTCGGCTCCGCCGACCGGGCCACCAGCATCTCGGTGGACGCGGCGAAGGGGGTGACCGACGCGGACCTCAAGCGCCGCGTCGGCCAGGCGATCGGTACCGGCACCTACGACCTGAAGACCGCCGACGAGCAGGCCAAGTCGGCCGCGGCCGATCTCGGCGGGTTCCTGGACGTCATCAAGTACGTGATGCTGGGATTCGCCGGCATCGCCGTGCTCGTGGGCATCTTCCTGATCGTCAACACCTTCTCCATGCTGATCGCCCAGCGCACCCGCGAACTGGGCCTGCTGCGGGCGCTGGGCGCCGACCGGCGGCAGGTGCGGCGGTCGGTGCTCACCGAGGCGGTGCTGCTCGGTGTCGTCGGCTCCACGCTGGGCCTCGCGGCCGGGATCGGCCTCGCGTTCGGGCTGATCCGGCTGATGAGCGTGTTCGGGATGAACCTGAAGGCCACGGAGATGGTCATCGGCTGGGGTACGCCCGTCGCGGCCTACGCCGTCGGCGTCGGGGTCACCTTCGTGGCCGCGTACCTGCCCGCGCGGCGCGCGGCGGCCGTCTCACCGATGGCGGCGCTGGCGGATGCCGAAGTCGCCGGTGTGGGCAAGCCGTTGAAGGCGCGGGCGATCGTCGGGACCGTGGTCGGAGCGGCCGGTGCGGCCGCGCTGGCCGGGTGCGCGGCGGCCACGAAGACCGGCTCGGCGGCCTCCCTGCTGGGCCTCGGCGTGGTCCTGACGCTGATCGCGACCGTGATAGCGGGGCCGCTGCTGGTCCGGCCGGTGATCCGGGTACTGGGCGGCGCCTTCCCCGCGGTGTTCGGCTCGGTCGGCCGGATGAGCCAGCGCAACGCCCTGCGCAATCCGCGTCGTACCGGCGCCACCGCGGCCGCGCTGATGGTGGGCCTCGCGCTGGTCGGCGGGATGTCGGTGGCGAGCGCCTCCATGTCCGCGTCGTTCGACCGGCAGATCGACAGGACACTGGGCGCCGACTTCACCGTGCAGAACGCCAACTTCACGCCGTTCACCAAGGAGGTCACGGACACCCTGTCCGCCACGGACGGCGTCGGGCTCGTCGTACGGCAGCGGATCGCCCCGATCGCCGTGCGGCTCCCGGACGGCAAGCGCGTGCAGACGGCGGCCGCCGGATACGACCCCCGGCTCGACGACGTCGCCCACATCACCTACGCGCGCGGCGGCTCGGCCGCGGCGCTGGCGGACGGGCACCTTGCCATGGACGCCGGCTTCGCCGAGGACCACCACGTACGGGTCGGCAGTGTGCTCCCGGTCGAGTTCCAGGGCGGTCGCCGGGCGGAGCTGACCGTGGGGGCCCTCACCGACCAGGAGGGGTCCCAGGCCTTCGGCACCCAGGGCGGCATCTTCTTCGGCCTCGCGACCCTCGAGAAGTACGTGCCCGGCGGCCAGGACTCCGCGGTCTACGTCAACGCGGCCCCCGGAACCGGGGCCAAGGAGCTGCGCTCCCGCCTGGAACGGGCACTGAAGCCGTACCCGCAGGTCCAGGTGCGCGACCAGGCCGACTACAAGAAGCTCGTCCACGACCAGATCGCCGTGCTGCTCTACCTCGTGTACGCACTGCTCGGGCTCGCGATCGTCATCGCGGTGCTCGGTGTGGTCAACACCCTCGCCCTGTCGGTGGTGGAGCGCACCCGGGAGATCGGGCTGCTGCGCGCGATCGGGCTCGGCCGGCGGCAGTTGCGGCGGATGATCCGGCTGGAGTCGGTGGTGATCGCGGTGTTCGGCGCGGTCCTCGGGCTGGGGCTCGGACTCGTCTGGGGCGTGTGCACCCAGCAGGTGCTGGCCCTGCAGGGCATGACCGCGCTCGCGATCCCCTGGGGCACGATCGTCGCGGTCGTGATCGGCTCGGCCGTGGTGGGCATCGTGGCGGCGCTGCTGCCGGCGTTGCGGGCGTCCCGGATGAACGTGCTGGCGGCGATCGCGCACGAGTGACGGCGCCTTCTTCTGAGCGTGTCGCGGGCGTGATGGAATCACCGGCAGGTACTCAAGTCACGTGCTGCTGAGGAGATTTCATGCCGCGCCCGTTCCGCTTCGGGGTCAACCTGCTCACGCCCGCACCCGCCGCCGAGTGGCGGGCCAAGTGCCGCCGCGCCGAGCAGCTCGGGTACGACGTGATCCTGGTCCCCGACCACCTCGGCATGGTCGCGCCGTTCCCGGCGCTGGTGGCGGCCGCCGAAGCGACCGAGCGGCCCCGGCTCGGCACGTTCGTGCTCAACGCCGGATTCTGGAACCCGGCCCTGCTGGCCCGCGAGGTCGCGACCACCGACGCGCTGACCGGCGGCCGGCTCGAACTCGGCCTCGGGACCGGCTACGTCCGGTCCGAGCACGAGGTGGCCGGGCTGCCGTACGGCTCCCCGCGTGAGCGGGTGGACCACCTGCGGCGCACGGTCGAGGAGCTGGACCGGCTGCTGGGCTCCGACGACCACGAGCCCCGCCCGGCACAGCGCCGGGTGCCGCTCCTGATCGGCGCCAACGGCGACCGGATGCTGCGCCTGACGGCCGAGCACGCGGACATCGCGGCCTTCACCGGAGCCCGGCCGGGGCGCGCCGAGGGGACACTGGAGCCCCTGACCGACGGGGAACTGGACGAGCGGGTGGCCCGCTACCAGGCGCTGGCGGCGGGCCGGGCCGAGCCCGCCGAGCTGAACCTGCTCCTCCAGCTCGTGGCCGTCACCGACGACCCCGAGCCCGTGCTCAAGCCGTTGCTGGAACGGCAGCCGCAACTGAGCCTGGACCAGGCGATGGCCCTGCCCATCGTGCTGGCCGGCCCGCTGGAGGACGTCGTGGCGCGGGTGCGGGCGCAGCGGGAGCGGTTCGGGTTCTCGTATCTGACCGTCCTGGAGCCGTCCATGGAGGCGTTCGCGCCGGTGATGGCCCGGCTGCGGGAGGAGTCCGCATGATGGAACTCCCGGACGGGAGCACCCCCGTGTGATGGGGTGATTCCATGATCGAACTGCGTATGCGTTCCGCCCGGCCCGCCGACCTGGACAGCGTCCTCGCCTTCTGGAAGAAGGCCGCCGAGGGCACCAGCATCAGCGACGACCGCGACGGAGTGGAGCGGCTCGTCGCCCGCGATCCCGAGGCGCTGATCCTCGCCGAGGAGGCGGGTCGGCTGGTCGGCACGGTGATCGCGGGCTTCGACGGCTGGCGCTGCCATCTGTACCGGCTCGCGGTGCATCCGGAGCGGCGGCGGCAGGGCATCGGCTCGGCGCTGCTGGCCGCCGCCGAAGAGCGGTTCGTGCGGCTCGGGGGGCGGCGCGGGGACGCGATGGTGCTGGTCCGCAACGAGACCGCCCAGCACGCGTGGCGGACGGCCGGGTACGCGCCCGAGGAGCAGTGGCGGCGCTGGGTGAAGCCCCTCGCGGACTGAACCCGCGGACCTCGCGGACGGACCCCCCGGAGGCTCTTTGCTCATCCTTTACTATTGAAGGAGCATCCGGCCCTCCATGAAAGGTTGTGAGCGTCCCCCGATGGACGAGCCTCCCAGTCCGCGACATCGCGCGCCCCGCCCCGCCCTGTCCGATCATGGGACCGGGGTGACCCGATGACCGAAGTGCTGCTCCTCCTGGTGGCGATCCTGCTCTCGCTCGCCTGCGGCGCCTTCGTGGCGGCCGAGTTCTCGCTGACCACGGTCGAGCGCGGCGAGCTGGAGCGGGCGGTCGAACGCGGCGAGCGCGGTGCGGCCGGCGCCCTGAAGGCCGTACGGAACCTGACCTTTCAGCTCTCCGGCGCGCAGCTCGGCATCACCGTGACCAACCTGGTGGTCGGCATGCTCGCCGAGCCGTCGATCGGCAAGCTGCTCGCCGGGCCGTTCCGGGCGATGGGCCTTTCGGCGACCACGGCGAGTTCGGTCGCGCTGGTGCTGGGTACGGTGCTGTCCACGGTGTTCCTGATGGTCGTCGGCGAGCTGGTGCCCAAGAACTGGGCGATCTCCTCGCCGCTGGCCATGGCCAAGCGGGTGGGCAACCCGCAGCGCATCTTCAGCGCCGCCTTCCGCCCCTTCATCACCCACCTCAACAACACGGCCAACCACATGGTGCGCCGGTTCGGTCTCGAGCCCGCCGAGGAGCTGGCCTCCGCGCGCGGACCCCAGGAGCTGGCGGCGCTCGCCCGGCACTCCGCCAAGGAGGGCGCCCTGGAGGCGGACACCGCGGAGCTGTTCCTGCGGACGCTGAACCTTGCCGACCTCACCGCGGAGAACGTGATGACCCCGCGCGTCCAGGTCGTCGCCCTCGACACCCAGGCGACCTGCGAGGACGTGGCGAACGCGACCCGGGCGACCGGCCTGTCCCGGTTCCCGGTCTACCGCGGCAGCCTCGACTCGGTCGTCGGCACCGCCCACATCAAGGACGTCCTGGCGATGCCCGCCGAGGAACGGCCCCGCCGCACCGTCGCCCAGGTGATGCGGGAGCCCCTGCTGGTGCCCGAGTCGCTCACCGTCGACCGGCTTCTGGACCGGCTCGGGGGCAGGCGCACCATGGCCGTCGTCATCGACGAGTACGGCGGTACGGCGGGCGTGGCGACGCTGGAGGACATCGTCGAGGAGGTCGTCGGCGAGGTGCGGGACGAGCACGACCCGCACGAGACGCCCGACCTGGCGCCCGCCGGGGCCGACGAGGAGGGCCGCGCCCTGTACTCGGCGGACGGCGCCGCCCGCACCGACCAGCTCGCGCGCGTGGGTCTGCGGGTGCCCGAGGGGCCGTACGAGACACTGGCCGGCCTGGTCGCCACGCAGCTGGGCCGGATACCGGCGGTCGGGGACACCGTCGAGGTGGCCGGCTGGCGGCTGGACGTGGTGGACGCCTCGGGGCGCCGGGCCTGCCGGGTGCTGCTGCACGCACCGCTGGACGATGAGCAGACCGAGGGGACGGCCACCGGGAGCAGCGACAGGAAGGGCCACGGAAGGCGTCACGGGAAGAGCCGCGGGAAGAAGGAGGGGGCGCGATGACCGCCGTACAGCTGCTGATCGGTCTGGCGACGCTGGTCGTCAACGCCTTCTTCGTGGGCGCCGAGTTCGCCCTGATCTCCGTGCGCCGCTCGCAGGTCGAACCGCTGGCCCAGGAGGGCGACCGGCGCGCGAAGAGCGTGCTGTGGGGCCTGGAGCACGTCTCCGCGCTGCTGGCCGCCGCCCAGCTCGGCATCACGCTGTGCACGCTGGTCCTGGGTGTGGTCGCCGAGCCGGCGATCGCGCATCTGCTGGAGCCGGTGTTCCATGCGGTCGGCGTGTCCAAGAGCGCGGGCCACGGGGTGTCCTTCGTGATCGCGCTGACCCTGGCGACCTACCTGCACATGCTGCTGGGCGAGATGGTACCCAAGAACGTCGCGCTCGCCGAGCCGGTGCGCAGCGCGCTGCTGCTCGGCCCTCCTCTGGTCGCGCTGGCCCGGGCGCTGCGCCCGGTGATCTTCGCGGTCAACGCCTTCGCGAACGGGCTGCTGAAGCTGCTCAGGGTGGAGGCCAAGGGCGAGGTGGCCGCGACCTTCACGGACGCCCAGCTCGCCGAGATCGTCAGGGACGCCAGCCAGGCGGGCCTCATCGACGACCGGGCGCAGGAGCGGCTGCACGACGCCCTGGAGCTGGGCAGACGTCCGGTGCGGGACGTGGTCGTGCCGCTGGAGCGGGTCGTGTACGCGCGCATGGGCGTCACCCCGGAACAGCTGGAGCGGCTGTCGGCCGAGTCGGGTTTCTCCCGGTTCCCCGTGGTCGACGAGGGCCGCCGGATCGTCGGCTATCTGCACGTCAAGGACGCGCTGGACGCCTCGCCCCGGGACCTGCAGTTCCGGCTGCGCGACATGCGACCCATCGCGCGCGTGCGCGAGAGCACCCCGCTGGACGACGTGCTCACCGCGATGCGCGGCAGCCGTACGCACCTCGCGGGCGTGCTCGGCGATGACGGGCGGCTGGCCGGCCTGGTCACCATGGAGGACGTGCTCCAGGAGCTGTTCGGTCAGCCCGCGTGAGCCGTTCCGCAGCGGCCGGGGCTCGCCGACCGGCGGGTCTCCTGAGCCGTTCCGGGCCTGCCAGGGTCGGCCTTTCCGGGCTTTCCGGGGTCACCGACCGGCGGGTATGGAGGCGGGATACGATCGCTGTCGCCATGCAGACGATTCCCACACCTCCCCCGCACTCCAGCCTGGTCGCGGTCGGCGACTCCTTCACCGAGGGCATGTCGGACCTGCTGCCCGACGGCTCCTACCGGGGCTGGGCCGACCTCCTCGCCGCGCGGATGGCCGCCCGCACCCCCGGGTTCCGGTACGCCAACCTCGCCGTGCGCGGGAAGCTGATCGGGCAGATCGTCGACGAGCAGGTGGACACGGCGGCCGCGATGAACGCCGACGTCGTCACCCTCGTCGGCGGTCTCAACGACACGCTGCGGCCCAAGTGCGACATGGGCCGGGTCAAGGGCCTGCTGACCGAGGCCGTCGAGCGGCTGGCGCCCAGCTGCAGGCAGCTCGTGCTGATGCGCAGCCCCGGCCGGCAGGGCCCGGTGCTGGAGCGGTTCCGGCCGCGCATGGAGGAGCTGTTCGCCTGCGTGGACGACCTGGCCCACAAGCACGGCGCCCTGGTGGTCGACCTGTACGGGGCACCGTCGCTGGCCGACCCGCGGCTGTGGGACGTGGACCGGCTGCACCTGACGGCCGAGGGGCACCGCCGGGTCGCGGAGGCGGTGTGGCAGCAGCTCGGCTACGAGCCCGAGGACACCGAGTGGCGCACGCCGATGCCGGCCACGCCGCCGCCCGGCTGGGCAACGCGACGGGCCGCGGACGCACGCTTCGCCAAGCAGCACCTGCTGCCGTGGATCGGCCGCCGCCTGACCGGCCGCTCCTCCGGCGACGGCCGCCCGGCGAAACGGCCGGAGCTGATGCCGTACGAGGGTCCGGCGTAGCGTCCCTACTGGCGCGTGTGCTGGGAGAGCCGGCCGCCCCCCGGCGAAGTGGCGCGGCTCTCGTAGCATCCGCCGAACAACCCCATGGCGCTGGCCTGCACTAATCGCCAGTAGAATCTGGACACGTGACTTCTGCGCCCGCCAAGCCCCGCATCCCGAACGTCCTCGCCGGACGCTACGCCTCCGCCGAGCTCGCCACGCTCTGGTCGCCCGAGCAGAAGGTGAAGCTGGAGCGGCAGCTCTGGCTCGCCGTGCTGCGGGCCCAGAAGGACCTCGGCATCGAGGTGCCGGACGAGGCGATCGCCGACTACGAGCGTGTCCTCGACACCGTCGACCTGGCCTCGATCGCCGAGCGCGAGAAGGTCACCCGGCACGACGTGAAGGCGCGGATCGAGGAGTTCAACGACCTCGCCGGGCACGAGCACGTGCACAAGGGCATGACCTCCCGCGACCTCACCGAGAACGTCGAGCAGCTGCAGATCCGGCTGTCGCTGGAGCTGATGCGCGACCGTACGGTGGCCGTCCTGGCGCGCCTCGGCAAGCTGGCGGGCGAGTACGCCGAGCTGGTCATGGCCGGCCGCTCCCACAACGTGGCGGCGCAGGCCACCACCCTCGGCAAGCGCTTCGCGACCGCCGCCGACGAGCTGCTCGTCGCCCACGGGCGGGTCGAGGAGTTGCTCGGCCGCTACCCGCTGCGCGGCATCAAGGGCCCGGTCGGCACCGCGCAGGACATGCTGGACCTGCTGGGCGGGGACGCCGGAAAGCTCACCGAGCTGGAGAACCGGATCGCGCAGCACCTGGGCTTCTCGCAGGCCTTCACCTCGGTCGGCCAGGTCTATCCGCGCTCGCTGGACTACGAGGTGGTGACCGCGCTGGTGCAGCTGGCGGCGGCCCCGTCCTCGCTGGCCAAGACGATCCGGCTGATGGCCGGGCACGAGCTGGTGACCGAGGGCTTCAAGCCGGGCCAGGTCGGCTCCTCGGCGATGCCGCACAAGATGAACACCCGCTCCTGCGAGCGCGTCAACGGCCTGATGGTGATCCTGCGCGGCTACGCCTCGATGACCGGTGAGCTGGCGGGCGACCAGTGGAACGAGGGTGACGTCTCCTGCTCGGTGGTGCGCCGGGTGGCCCTCCCCGATGCGTTCTTCGCCCTCGACGGCCTGCTGGAGACCTTCCTGACCGTGCTCGACGAGTTCGGTGCCTTCCCGGCGGTGGTCGCCCGCGAGCTGGACCGCTACCTGCCGTTCCTGGCCACCACCAAGGTGCTGATGGGCGCCGTGCGCGCCGGGGTCGGCCGTGAGGTCGCGCACGAGGCGATCAAGGAGAACGCCGTGGCCACCGCGCTCGCGATGCGCGAGCAGGGCGCCGAGCGCAACGACCTGCTGGACAAGCTCGCCGTCGACGAGCGGCTGCCGCTCGACCGCGAGCAGCTGGCGGCCCTGATGGCCGACAAGCTGTCCTTCACCGGCGCGGCCGCCGACCAGGTCGGCGTCGTCGTCGGCCGGATCGACGAGATCGTCAAGCAGCACCCGGAGGCCGCCGGCTACACGCCCGGAGCGATCCTCTGACCCGCTTCACCCAGGCGGAACTGGAGGCCGCCCGCGACCGTCTCGTCCCCGACGTGGTCGCGGACGGCCTCCAGGTGCTGTTCTGCGGCATCAACCCCGGCCTGATGACGGCGGCCACGGGCCATCACTTCGCCCGCCCCGGCAACCGCTTCTGGCCGGTGCTGCACCTGTCCGGCTTCACGCCGAGGCTCATGAAGCCGGCTGAGCAGCGCGAACTGCTCACGTACGGACTGGGCATCACGAACGTGGTGGCCCGGGCGACCGCGCGGGCCGACGAGCTGAGCGCCGAGGAGTACGTCGAGGGCGGGCAGCTGCTGACCGCCAAGGTGACGCGGTGCCGGCCGAGGTGGCTGGCCGTGGTCGGGGTGACCGCGTACCGGGCCGCCTTCGGGGAGCGCAGGGCCCAGGTGGGGCCGCAGGAGCGGACCATCGGGGAGTCGCGGGTGTGGGTGCTGCCCAATCCCAGCGGGCTGAACGCGCACTGGACGGCGGCGACGATGGCGGAGGAGTTCGCGCGGCTGCGAGAGGCTGCGCAGACCTGACGGGTCAGGGCGGGGCGGTCTCCGTGACCACCGCCGGCAGCTGGAACGGCAGTTCGCCGTCCAGATGGTTCGCGGTGTCCATGTGATCCGGTGAAGCGGGCCCCCACTGACAACTGGCGGGCTGTCAGGCATCCCGGCGCTGGATGCTCCAGGCTCCCGCGAGCAGGGCGGCCGCCGCCCACGCCGCGGTCACCGCGAGCCCGCTCCAGGGGCCGAGGGAGCCGTCCCAGGTGCTGTGCAGGGCCACTTGGCCGGCCCGGTCGGGCAGGTAGTCGGCGACGCCCGCGGACAGGTCGCCGATCACGAAGGACACGATCAGCACGAACGGGATCAGGATCGAGAGGGTCGCGACGCCACTGCGCAGCACGGCCGTCACTCCGGTGGCGAACAGCGCCATCAGCGTGAGGTGGAGACCGCAGCCGACGGCACCGCGCAGCCCCTCTCCCCAGACCGGCCCGGAGGAGCCGAGAACGGCCCTGCCCACCAGCAGCGTCACCAGGCCCGTGAGCAGGCCCATGGCCAGCACCGGCAGCGCGATCGCCGTGACCTTCGCGGCGAACCAGCGCCGCCGGTCGGGCGCGGCCGCCAGCGTCAGCCGCAGGGCGCCGCCCCGGAACTCCGAGGACAGGGCCGTCGTACCGAAGGCGATCGCGGCGATCTGCCCGAAGCTGATGCCGAAGAAGGCGGAGAACAGCGGATCCGCATCATCGGCGCCGGAGTCCGGGGAAGAGGCGGCGAGCGCGGAGAACGCGGCGGTGGCGACGAGGATCGCGGCCAGGCTGCCGACGAGCGAGCGCAGCGTGCGGATCTTGATCCACTCGGCGTGCAGGACGGGGGTGAACGGCATGGTCAGGCCTCCTGGGGCTGGGTGGTGAACTCGGCCTCGGCCGCGGTCAGATCGAGGTAGGCCTGCTCCAAGGTGGCCTCTCGGGCGGCCAGTTCCAGTACGGGCACGCCCGCCTCGGCCATGAGGCGGCCGAGATCGTCCACGCGCGCGTGCCGCACGGTCCACGTGCCGTCCTCGTCCCGGGAGGCATCGTGGCCGTGGCGGGCGAGCAGGTCACCGAGCGCGCCCGCGTCGGTGGTGCGGATCCTCACCTCGGGCTGCACGCGAGCGTGGATGAATTCCTGCACGGGGGTGTCGGCGAGGAGGCGGCCCCGGCCGAGGATCACGAGGTGGTCGGCGAAGGCGGCGGTCTCGTTCATCAGGTGGCTGGAGACCAGGACGGTACGGCCGTCCTCGGCCAGCCTGCGCAGCAGGGTGCGGATCCAGACGATGCCTTCGGGGTCGAGTCCGTTGGCGGGTTCGTCGAGCAGGATCACCCCGGGGTCGCCGAGCAGGGCGGCGGCGATGCCGAGCCGCTGACGCATGCCGAGGGAGTACGTCTTCACCCGGCGCCGGGCCACCGTGGCGAGTCCGGTCTCCTCCAGCACGGCGTCGACCCTGCGGACCGGGATGCGGTTGCTCGCCGCCAGGGCGAGCAGATGGTCCCGCGCGGTACGGGAGCCGTGTGCGGCCCGCGCGTCGAGAAGTGCGCCCACCTGGCGCAGGGGTTCACGGAGTTCGGCATAGGCGCGGCCGCCGATGGTCGCGGTACCGGAGGTCGGCCGGTCGAGGCCGAGGACGAGCCGCATGGTGGTGGACTTCCCGGCGCCGTTGGGTCCGAGGAAGCCCGTGACGCGGCCGGGGCGGACACTGAAGGTGAGGTGGTCCACGGCCCGCCGGCTGCCGTACTCCTTGGTGAGGTCTCGTACGTCGATGCTGGTCATGGCACCAGCCTGGCCGGGCGCGCGGCGCGGGGCCTCCCCCGCCGGTGGAGATCGTCTCCCCCGTGCGGGGGAGGCCCGTTGTCAGTGCCACCTGCGACGATGTCCCCATGGTCCGCATCCTGCGCCCGCTCCTGCGCGGGACGACGTACACCCGCCTGCTGCACCTGTGGGTGCCCATGCTGGTCGAGAGCGTGTGGCTGTTCATCGACATGTCGAAGCCCTGGGTGCCCGCGCTCGTCCTCGTCCCGGTCGGCCTCGTACCCGCCGTGCGCATCGGCGAAGGAGTGCAGGCCCGGCTGCTGCTGACGCCTGGTGAGGAGGAGCCCGGCATCTCCGAGACACGGTCGGCGAGTTGGCGGGACCGGGCGCGCACGGTGCTGTGGCTGGAACTGCGGTGGGTCCTCGGCTGGGTGGCCTGTTTCGCCACCGTCTGGTTGCTGGTCGTCACCTACGAGCTGGCGAAGTGCGGGTGGGGAAGGGCGCCTTCCGGTGTTCCCCTGCTGGACCGGCTGCCGCCGGACCGGGCGTTCGCCCTGCTGGCGCCGCTGCCGCTGCTCGCCTTGTACGGGACCGCCTTCTGGCTCGGTGTGTTCGTCACGGCGGCCGCGCGCCGGCTCCTCGGGCCGTCCGCGGCCGAGCGGCTGGCCGCCATGGAGGAGCGTACCGAGCAGCTGCTCGAACGCACCCGCATCGCACGCGAGTTGCACGATTCCATCGGGCACGCCCTGACGGTGGCGGTGGTGCAGGCGGGTGCGGCGCGGGCGGCGGGCGATCCGGAGTTCACCGACCGCGCGCTCGGTGCCATCGAGGAGACCGGCCGGGCCGCCCTCGCCGACCTGGAGCGGGTCCTCGGTGTCCTGCGCGAGTCGGAGCGGCCCGCGAGCGCCCGGCCCACACTGGCCGACGCCGGCCGGCTCCTGGACTCGGCGCGTACCTCCGGAGCCGAGGTCGACGCGGAGGTGACCGGCCCCGTGGCGGAGGTGCCGGGGCCGGTGTCGCGCGAGGGGTACCGCATCCTCCAGGAGGCGCTCACCAACGTCCTTCGGCACGCGGGTGCCGTCCCCGTGCGGGTCCGGGTGTCCGTCGCCGACGGCACGCTCGCTCTGGAGGTCCGCAATCCGCTCCCGGCGGCGATACCCGGGCCGGGACGAGGCAGCGGGCTGCGCGGCATACGGGAGCGCGCCGCGCTGCTCGGGGGCAGCGCCCGTACCGGGCCGGACGAGGACGAGTGGCAGGTGCGTGCGGAACTGCCGCTCGGTTGATCTAGGCTGGCCGGATGCCGGTCACCGTTCTCCTCGTCGACGACGAACCCCTGGTCCGCGCAGGTCTGCGCGCCGTGCTCGAGGCGCAGCCCGACATCGAGGTGATCGGCGAGGCGGCCGACGGTGCGGCCGTCATCCCGCTGGTGCGCCAACTGCGGCCGGACGTGGTCGCGATGGACGTCCGCATGCCGCTGATGGACGGGATCGAGGCCACGCGCGCGGTGCTGCGCACCGTGGACACTCCGCCCAAGATCCTCGTGGTGACCACCTTCGAGGACGACGAGTTCGTGTACGAGGCGCTGCGCGCGGGTGCCGACGGGTTCCTGCTGAAGCGGGCTCGGCCGGCCGAGATCGTCCATGCGGTCCGGCTGGTGGCGGACGGCGAGTCGCTGCTGTTCCCCGCGTCCGTACGGCAGCTCGCCGCCCGGTACGGCGGCCGTCACGAGCCGCGTGCCCCGCTGTCCGAGGCCGGGCTGACGGACCGGGAGGCGGAGGTGCTGCGTCTCATGACGCGGGGGCTGTCGAACGCGGAGATCGCCGGCCGGATGGTCGTCGGGACCGAGACGGTGAAGTCGCACGTGAGCGCCGTCCTGGCCAAGCTCGGGGCGCGCGACCGCACCCAGGCGGTGATCGCCGCCTACGAGTCGGGATTCGTCGCGCCGGGCTGATCCGCGGGGCCGCGCCGGGTCGGCGCAGCCCGGCACTCGCCGGGGTGGGCCGGGCCCGAGTACGATCCGCCCAACACGCCTGCGAGCTGGAAGGACGGACGGTGGGGCAGCTGACCGGCGGCGATCCCTCGCTGCTGCGAAGGATCAATTCCGCGGTGGTGCTGCACGCGCTGCGTACCACGGACTGCGCGACGCTCACCGAGATCACCCGCGTCACCGGACTGTCCCGGCCGACCGTCGAGGGGGTCGTGGAAGGGCTCATCGAGGCGGGGCTCGTGGTCGAGACGGTGGCCGAGGAGGGCACCGCGCGCCGTCAGGGGCGGCCCGCCCGCCGGTTCCGGTTCCGGGCCGAGGCCGGGCATCTGCTGGGCCTGGAGATCGGCGCCCACCGCGTCGCCGCGCTCCTGTCCGACCTGGACGGGCGGGTGCTGGGCGCGCAGGCCAAAGAGGTGGACGAGACGGCTCCGGCGGACGAGCGGCTGGAGCGGCTGCGGGGCGCGGTCGCCGAGCTGCTGCGCCGGGCCGGGGTCGCGCGCAGTTCGCTGCGGGCGGTGGGCGTGGGCGCTCCGGGCATCGTCGAGGCCGACGGAACGGTCCGGCTGGGCACGGCCCTGCCGCAGTGGACCGGCCTGAAGCTCGGCGAGCGGCTCAGCCGCTCCTTCAAGTGCCCGGTGCTGGTCGAGAACGACGCCAACGCGGCGGCCGTCGCCGAGCACTGGAAGGGTGCGGCGAAGGAGACGGACGACGTGGTGTTCGTGCTGGCCGGGCTCAGCCCCGGCGCGGGTTCGCTGATCGGCGGGCGGCTGCACAGGGGGTACGGCGGGGCGGCCGGTGAGATCGGCGCGCTGCATCTGCTGGGCCGGGAGGCGACCCCGGAGACGCTGCTGTCCACCACCGACGAGCCGCTGCACCCGCTGGACGAACAGGCCGTCGCCGAGGTGTTCGCGCTGGCCCGGGAGGGCGACCAGCGGGCACGGGCGGCGGTCGAGCGGTTCATCCAGCGGCTCGTGCACGACGTGGCCGCGCTGGTGCTGGCCCTCGACCCCGAGCTGGTCGTGATCGGCGGCTGGGCGGCGGGCCTGGACGGCGTCCTCGATCCGCTGCGCCGCGAACTCGCCCGCTACTGCCTGCGCCCGCCCCGGGTGACGCTGTCCCTGCTGGGCGAGGCTGCCGTGGCCACGGGGGCGCTGCGCTTGGCCTTGGACCACGTCGAGGAGCAGCTGTTCGCGGTGGACGCAGCGGCGACGGCCCGACGCTGACCGTCCGTCCAGCGCGGGCCTCGTGCGCCTGCGGCAGCATCGTGGCTGGTCGCGCCCCGCGGCGGAGCCGCCTATCGATACAGCCCCGCCGCGCCCCTTGATCGGCTGTCCCCGCCCGGCGTTCCAGAGCTGCCCGGGGAGGGGAATATCAGTGCGCCCCGACTCAGTGCCAGGGCGCGAAGGTGATCAGGAAGCCTGGCGCTCCGGGTCGTGGTGTATCTCCACCCCTGCGGAGTCGCCGAAGGTGAGCCTGCAGGTGTCGGCGCGGTAGGTGGCCACGGAGAGCGCCGCGGTGCGGCCCTCGGCGAAGAAGCGCGTCGTGACGACCAGGACGGGCGAGCCGGGCAGCCGGTCGAGGTCCTTGGCGTCGTCCGCGCGGGCCGAACCCAGCTCGACGGCGCGGTCCTGGCCCTCCAGTTCCAGGCGCTGCAGCTCGCGCAGCACCGCACGCGCGCGTGCCGGACCGGACGGGGCGTCGATCGCGGTGAGGTCGGGCACCGAGGCGGCCGGGATGTAGAGCAGGTCGGTGGCGACGCGCTGGCCGTGGGACATCCGGGAGCGGCGCACGATGTGTACGAGCTCGCCGGAGCCGGTCTCCAGGGCGGCGGCGACGGCCGCGGGCGGCGCGTCCTGGGTGCTGTCGACGGGCTGCCAGGCGTCGTCCGCGGAACCCGGCCAGGCGTGCTGCTCGGTGCCGACGGCCACGCCCACGCGCGGGGGCGCGACGGTCGTGCCGACACCGCGGCGGCGCTGCAGGCGGCCCTCCAGCTCCAGCTGTTCCAGGGCCTGGCGGAGCGTGGCGCGGGCCACGCCGAAGCGGGCGGCGAGGTCGCGCTCGTTGGGCAGGATCTCGCCGACCGAGAACTCGGAGTCCAGTGCCTCACTGAGCACGGTCTTGAGATGCCAGTACTTCGGTTCCGGCACCGATTCCAGCTGCGTGGTCCCCACCCTGTCCTCCGCAAGAGCCGTGGTCCGGCGGTTTTTAGCGCCCTTGTTTATTAAAGGTTGTTGCACTTATCTGCGACCATAGGGCTGCCGTCACCCTTGGTCAAGACCAATCCTCGATCCCTGGGACAAGGCACAGGGGCGGCGCCGTGGAGCGTTCATGCGGCGTTCGTACGCGCCCGCATGTGTGACATTCCGGCAAAGCCCCCGTCGCACGACGGGCACGGGACCGCCCCGGACCACAATGTCCGCGGACCGCCGGTGGCCGGCGGCCGGGGTCCGGGGTCCGGGAGGTGACCGATGCACTACGGGGTGCTGGGCACGGGCGAGGTGGGCCGCACACTCGCCGACAGGCTCGTGGAGCTGGGGTACGAGGTGACCCTCGGGTCGCGTACGCGGGACAATCCGATCGCAGTGGAGTGGGCCACGGCCGTGGGCGGCCGGACGCACGCGGGCACGTTCGCGGACGCGGCCGCGGCGGCCGACGTGGTCGTGAACGCGGTGGGCGGCCGGGTGGCGCTCGACGCCCTGCGGGCGGCGGGGGCGGAGAACCTGGGCAGCAAGATCCTGGTGGACGTCTGCAATCCCCTGGCGTTCGAGGACGGGCAGTCACGGCTGGACCCGGTGGAGTCGGACAGCATGGGCGAGCAGATCCAGCGGGCCTTCCCGCACGCGCGCGTGGTGAAGACGCTCAACACCGTCAACTGCCAGGTGATGGTTGCGCCGGGGCGGGTGCCGGGCGAGCACAACCTGTTCGTGTGCGGTGACGACGCGCGCGCCAAGCAGCAGGTGACGGAGCTGCTGGGCGAGTTCGGGTGGCCGGCCGAGCGGGTCCTGGACCTGGGCGGAATCCGGTCGGCGCGGGCCGTGGAGATGCTGCTGCCGCTGTGGCTCGGCCTCTCCCGGAAGTTCGGGCACGCGGATTTCAACTTCGAGGTGCGCCGGGCACATTGAGGCCCTCGGGAACGCGGTGACTGAGCGCCGTGGCTGGTTCCGACCGCGCTTCCGTGATGGCTACGGCTGCTGGAGGATCCGGACTCTGAGTAGGGCGAGGGCCACCGCCCTCAACCTCCGCCGAGTCGTCGACCTCGGTCTCAACCACGACAACGGAGCCTGGTCCCTGACAGCCCTCACAAGATCTTCATCGGTCTTCTAGGGCCTGTCCGATGGGTTGGGCGGACTGAGCACGTCCGTGAGGCGTGTCAGTTCGATCGCGCTGACAGGGCGGAAGAACCGGTCAGGGGCGGCCAGTAGATGCCTGACCAAATACAGCAGGGTGGCTGCGTACTCGTCGATAGAGCCTGGCCAGCGGTCGGTCGACAACATCCACGGCTCAACGCCGGGGTAGGCATTATCGGGCCCGGCCGCACGGATGACGGACTTGGCCAGGAGGGCGCCGGTTCCGGCAAGGACCATCGGGGTGAACACGCGGGCGGGCGTGGTCGTGGCCGCACCACCCAGGACCGCGAGGGCACCCTCCTGCGGTGCGCCATTGGTCTGCACGCCGACCATGACCCACATCGTGCCTTGGGGGGCTTCGCGCAGCGACCGCAGGCCCACGACCTCGTACGAAGCATCGGACAGGACCTAAGGGGCTCGTCGGACGTCACCTGATCAGCTGACTCCTGTCGCGAGGGAAGTGGCGGCGTAGGAAGCTTGCACCGACATGGTGACTGTGCGGATCGTTGAGCAGCCCGGAGCCAGCCGCGGCCTGCTCACCGTACGAGACGCTGCCGCGGCGCCCTGACGAGCATCACCTGTCACCGGGACCGCAGTCACCGGGCAGACGCAGCAGCAGGCCCGGGCAGTGGCAGGGCCGACCACACTGGGAGCAGTCCGCCTCGCCGGTCGTCGTTGCCCGTACCCAGTAGTCGTGCAGAAGGGTGACCGGCTGCCAGCCGAAAGCCTTCAGCACGCCGTCGCTGCGGTCCGGCTCATTGTGCAACCAGGAGATCGCGTACGCCTCGGTGCATCGTTGTCGCAACCATTGCGAGCGCCGTGCGACGAGGGCGCTTCCGACGCCGCGTCGGCGCATCCGGGCGGCCACGGCCATGGTGCCCAGACGTCCGATTCGGCGGCCGTCGACGGACGGTGAGGTGGTGGGAAGGGCGCTGACCGGCATGGGAGCGACGAATTCCCGGTAACTGTCGTCATCCAACACGCAGGCAGTGGCCGCACCCACCACAGCCGATTGCATCCCTGCGCGAGCGACCAGGAAGAGCAGCGTCCCTTCACGGATGCCATAGAGTGCCTGGTCAACGCTGAGCATGCCACGCCCCACAACCGCATCGAACAGGCTGATGGCCTCCCTCACGACCGGCCGGTCATGGGGTCCCAGCTCGGTAACTGCCCAGTCCGTCATGGCTGACAGTGCTCCTCTCCGCGTGCCGCTGGGGTTGATGGTTGGCGGCGGTGCGCGGTCTACGTGGCTCGAAGAAAATGAGCAGGGCGGCGACGACACGTACTACGTCTACGCACCAGGCGACTTCAGCGACCCCAAGCACGTCGAGTTCAAATCGGCGGCGAAGACATGCAGCTGCCTCCAGTGGGTCAACGTGCGGCTCTCGGACACACCGTCCATCTGGCACTTCCGCTGCTCAACGCGCACCGACCGGAACGAGAGCGAGGAGGGCTGCGACCGGGTGTCGCTCGGTTCAGGGCCACGCCGATTGGTTGGCGTCGGACGGTGCCAGTAGCTACCCCCGTCGAGTGGCGCTCATGCAACACGTCACTCTGAGGGAGCAATTCACGCCGATGAAGGGGGCGCTGCCACCGGGCGACTGAATCCGCAGGCTGAGCGGCGTGTCTGGGCAGGCGGGGTGGCTGGCTCGGATGAGGGTGGTCGGTGCTGTCGCCGTCGAGGAGGATTCGTGAAGCGTCGTGTCGCCGCCGCCTTGGCCGTTGCCGTCGCCTGGCTGATGCTGTCCGCGTTACCGGCCGCGGCTCGGGGCGGCCATGGCGACATCGGGAGCGACGACTGGAACATCCCGCTCACCAACATCGGCCTGCTGTAGCGCGTCGCCACCGATCCTGAAGCGACCGGTGCGCTCGCCGGGAGCTATCTCCTCCGCAGGGCTGAACTAGGTCCACAGCCGATTCGAGGTCCGCAAGACATCAGGGCGTCCCGGTGACCACGTACCGCTGCGGCGTATTCGCGGGGCCGCCGCGTCCGCGGGTGGCTCTCCAAAGCCTTCAGCAGCGCCCGCGCCGCGTGGCGTAGACGTTGGGTCGGCGAGCGAACGGCGCACGGTGTCCGCGAAGTCCTTGGCGGCATTGCCCGGCTGGAACCCACTGATCAGGACATCGCCAACGCCCTCTACGGTTACTTCGCGACCCGGGCCAACGCCTTCCGGACCTGGGCCCTGGTGAATCCCCAGGGCTTCCGCCTCATCTACGGCGACCCTGTCCCCGGCTACCAGGCTCCCGAAGGCGGCCCCGCTCCGGATGCCGCACAAGGTGCGCCCCGCCTTCCCCGACCCGCCGCCCGCCGCCGTCGCCCTCGCCCCTGCGCATCTGGGGGCACCTGCGCGGCCTCGTGTCACTGGAGGTCTACGGCCACACGCCACGCGACACGCGCCACAGCGGGGGGCTACCTGCGGGTAGCAATTGCTGACAAGCTGTCTACGGCGTCCGTCAGTAGCCCAGACGAGGAGCACCCCATGTCCGCCACCGTCTCCTTCACCGTCCCCACTCCACACGGCCCGAAGGACGTGACCGTCTCCTACGCGCGCGTGGGACGCGGCGAGCCGCTGGTCCTGCTGCACGGCATCGGCCACCACCGGCAGGCCTGGGACCCCGTGGTGGACATCCTCGCCACCGAGCGTGACGTGATCGCCGTCGATCTGCCGGGCTTCGGCGCGTCCCCGGGCCTGCCCGGCGGCCTGGCCTACGACCTGCCCACCACCGGCTCGGTGCTCGGTGCCCTGTTCGAAGCCCTGGACCTGGACCGCCCGCACGTGGCCGGCAACTCGCTGGGCGGCCTGCTGGCCCTGGAACTGGGCCGCGAAAAGCTCGTACGGTCCGTCACGGCCCTCTCCCCGGCCGGCTTCTGGACGGAGACCGAGCGGCGCTACGCCTTCGCTCTGCTGCTCACGATGCGGGGCATCGCCCAGCGGCTCCCGGTGCCCCTGGTGGAGCAGCTGTCGCGGACCGGGGCCGGGCGTACCGCGCTGACGAGCACCATCTACGCCCGTCCCGCGCGCCGTTCACCCGAGGCCGTGGTCGCCGAGACGCTCGCGCTGGCGCGGGCCACGGGATTCGACGCGACCCTGCGGGCGGGCACCACCGTCCGGTTCACCGACGATCTGCCCGGGATGCGGGTCACCGTGGCCTGGGGTACCCGGGACCGCCTCCTCGTGCGCCGCCAGGGCGTCTGGGCCAAGACGATCATCCCCCACGCCCGGCTGGTGCGGCTGCCCGGCTGCGGGCACTGCCCGATGAACGACGACCCGGCCCTCGTCGCGCGCGTGCTCCTCGACGGCAGCCGCTGACCGGCGCCTGCCGAACCCGCCGGAGCTGAGCGCGCCGGATCCGAGGGCGACCCCTGCGCCCACCAGGGCACTGCCCGCGGCCTGGGCGGGCCCGTAGGAGCCGGTGCCGACCAGCGGGGCGGTGCAGGCGGCGGCCACCGGGATGAGCCCGGAGAAGAGCGTGGCCCGTTCCGCTCCGAGCCGCTGCATCGCCCGGTACCAGCACACGAAGCCGACGACGGTGACGACCACCGCCTGCCACAGCAGCGCGGCGGCCTCCCCGGCATCGGGACGGCGCAGCCAGGCGCCGCCGTCCAGGAGCACACCGGCGAGCGCGGCCTCGACGGCGGCGACGGCGCACACCGTCGCGGACAGCAGGCGTGGCCCGAGCGGCCGCAGCACCGGCACGGCGAGGACGGCGAACCCCACCTCTCCGCCGAGCGCACACGCCGAGTAGGCGATCCCCGGCCCGTCCGTGCGGCCCCAGCCCTGCACGGTGAACGCGCCGACGGCGACGAGCGAGGCGCCGTAGAGCACCGCACGCTGCGGGCGGCGCCGGTCGAGGAGCGGGACGAGGACGGCCACGACGACCGGTGCGCAGCCGACGAAGACACCCGGGACCGCCGGTTCGGCGCTGCGCTCGGCGGCGATGACGGCCAGGTTGAAGCCGACCATGCCGACGGCCGCCAGCAGGGCGAGACGGGTCCAGTGACGGGCGCCGAGTGCGCGCAGCCGCCGTATGCCGTCCCGTCCGGCGAGCGGGGCGAGCAGCAGACAGGCCAGGGCGTACCGCAGGAACTGGCCACCGGCGTACGGGTACTGACCCAGGACGCTGTTGGCGGTGAAGGACCCGCCGACGAGCACACAGGCAAGAGCTGCGAGCAGGGCACCGCGGGTCGTGGCGGCGGACGGGCGGGCGGCGCGGGTGCCCGTACTCGTACGTGTGGCGCCGGACCTCCGACGAGCGCTGGTGGCTTTCATGAAGGCGACGCTACGAAGCCGGGCGGTCCGGTTTAAGGTCCACTCCCATGACGTCATCGGGGACCAGTCCAGGCGGTCTTGCGGGTTCCTCCGCGTGGGAACTGCTGCTGCCCGCGGCCTCGGCACCGGCACGCGCGCGTGGCCGTGCCCTCCAGGCCGCGCTGCGCGAGGCGATCCGCTCGGGCCGGCTGGCGCCGGACACGCGCCTGCCGTCCAGCCGGGACCTGGCCGCCGACCTCGGCGTGTCGCGCGGCCTGGTCACGGAGGCGTACGAGCAGCTGACGGCCGAGGGGTACCTGCGCAGCGGCCGGGGCGCGGGAACCTGGGTGGGCGACGCGGTACGGGCGTCCCGGCCCCCCGCGCGCGACCTCGCTCCGCGCTCCCCCGGCACCCGGGCCGACTTCGTCCCGGGAACGCCGGACCTGTCGCTGTTCCCGCGCTCCGCCTGGGCTGCCGTACAGCGCGCCGTGCTGGCCGAGCTGCCGCACCACGACCTCGGCTACCCGGACCCGCGCGGGCTGCCCCGGCTGCGCACCGCGCTCGCCGGACTGCTCGCCCGCCGCCGGGGCGTGGTGGCCGACCCGGAGCGGATCGTGGTCGTCTCCGGTGTCGCCCAGGCCAGCGCCCTGGTCGGATCCGTGCTCCACGCGCGCGGGATGCGCACGATCGGGGTCGAGGACCCGGGCAGTCCGCAGCACGACGGTCTGTATGCGGCGGCCGGCCTGGGCACCGTACCGCTGCCGCTGGACGAGGACGGCCTGGCCCTCGAACCGCTGCGCGCGTCCGGCGCCCGGGCCGTGGTGACGACCCCGGCGCATCAGTACCCCACCGGCATCGCGTACTCCGCGGCGCGGCGCGCCGAACTGCTGGACTGGGCACGGTCGGTGGACGGCCTGGTACTGGAGGACGACTACGACGGGGACTTCCGCTACGACCGCGCACCCGTCGGCGCCCTCCAAGGCCTCGATCCGGAACGCGTCGCCTACATGGGCTCGGCCAGCAAGTCCCTCGCTCCCGGCCTGCGGCTGGGCTGGCTGCTCGTGCCCGCAGGCCTGACGGAGGAGGTCGTGGAGCGGAAGCGGACCATGGACCTCGGCCATCCCTCACTCGACCAGGCGCTGTTCGCGCACTTCCTGGAGCGCGGCGACTACGACCGCCAACTGCGCCGCTGCCAGCGCGCCTACCGGGAGCGGCGCGACACCCTGGTCGCCGCCCTGGCCGAGCACTTCCCCGAGGCGCGGGTGTCCGGGATCGCCGCGGGTCTGCATGCCATCGCCGAACTGCCCGAACGGTACGGCCCGGAGGAGACCTTCCTGGAGCGGGCCGCCGACGCCGGGATCGCCGTACGCCCGCTCAGTGCCTGCACGCATGCGCGTACCGGTGATGACGGCAGGGTGCGGCTGGTGCTGGGGTACGCGCATCTCGCGCCGGCCCGGATCCGTGCGGGGGTACGGCTGCTGGCCGAGGGGCTCACCGGCTGACCGGATTCGTCCCCCTGGGGCGACGAACCGTTGTTCACTTCTGGTTTGCGTGTGCGCCGCAGCGCACCAGTAGGTGTGGCTCTGCACACCGGCCGGATCCCCTCACTGGAGGCGCAGCCATGTCCCACCGTCCGTTCCCCGGCCGCCGCAGCGTGCTGCGCGGCTCCCTCGCCGCGTCGGCGGCCCTGACCCTGCCCGCCGGCCTCGGCGCGGCACCGGCGTTCGCCCTCTCCGGGCGCCCCCAGGCGGGCTGGGGCGTGCAGACGGGCGACGTGACCGCCGACTCGGGCCTGGTGTGGGTGCGTTCGGACCGGCCGGCCCGGATGGTCGTGGAGACCTCGGCCACCGAGTCGTTCCGCAACCCGCGCAGATGGTACGGCCCGGTGCTGGACGCCGAGACGGACTTCACCGGCACCACCCGGCTGCACGGCCTGCCCTCCGGCGAGCAGATCCACTACCGCGTGCTGCTCGCGGACCCGGACGACCCGCGCCGCACCGGTGAGCCCGTGACCGGTACCTTCCGCACCGTCTCCCGGCACCGCCGCGACGGTGTGCGGTTCCTGTGGTCGGGCGACCTGGCCGGCCAGGGCTGGGGCATCAACCCCGACCTCGGCGGCTACCGGATCTACGACGCGATGGCGAAGCTGGACCCGGACTTCTTCCTGTGCAGCGGCGACAACATCTACGCCGACGGCCCGATTTCCGCCACCCAGGCCCTGCCGGACGGCAGCACCTGGCGGAACATCACCACCGAGGAGAAGGCGAAGGTCGCCGAGACCCTCGCCGAGTACCGGGGCAACTTCCGCTACAACCTGCTCGACGAGAACCTCAGGCGGTTCAACGCCCAGGTGCCGTTCGTCATCCAGTGGGACGACCACGAGGTGCGCAACAACTGGTACCCGGGCGAGGTGATCGCCTCCACCGACACCCGGTACACCGAGAAGAGCATCGACGTGCTGGCGGCGCGCGCCCGACGGGCGTTCAGCGAGTACTTCCCGATCTCCACGCTGCGCCCGGGCGCGGAGGAGGGCCGCGTCTACCGCGTGCTGCACCAGGGCCCGCTGCTGGACGTGTTCGTGCTGGACATGCGCACCTACCGCAACGCCAACTCGCCCGACAACCAGACCGTGGACCCGCAGGGCATCCTCGGCCGTGAGCAGCTGGAGTGGCTCAAGCGGGAGCTGTGCCGGTCGCGTGCGGTGTGGAAGGTGATTGCCGCCGACATGCCGCTCGGGCTCGTGGTGCCCGACCCGATGGAGAGCAAGCCGAACTTCGAGGCGGTCGCGCAGGGCGACCCGGGCGCCCCGCTGGGCCGTGAGCTGCAGATCGCCGAGCTGCTGCGCTTCATCAAGCACCAGCGGATCACCGGCACGCTGTGGCTGACGGCGGACGTGCACCACACCTCGGCCCAGCACTACCAGCCGGCGCGGGCCGCTTTCACCGATTTCGAGCCGTTCTGGGAGTTCGTCTCCGGTCCGCTGAACGCCGGCGCGTTCCCGGCCAACGCGCTGGACAACACGTTCGGTCCGGAGCGGGTGTTCGTGAAGGCGCCGACCGCGTCGAACGTCTCGCCCGCCGGGGGCTACCAGTTCTTCGGCGAGGTCGACATCGACGGCGACAGCGCCGAGCTGACGGTACGGCTGCGCGAGCAGGACGGCACCGTGCTGTTCACCCAGACGCTGCAGCCGGGCCGCGTCGGCCAGTAGGCGGCACCGCGGGGCCACGGGGTCCCGTACGCTCGAAAGCCGTGCCGCGCACCGGCGTCATCCCCCGGAGCGCGGCACGGTTCCGCGCCCGCCAACTCTCCCGTCCGACGGGCGTTTTCGCAGGTCAGGCCGATTGTCAGTGGTCGCCTCTACGGTTTTCCCATGACGCGATCACTGCAGGCCGTAGCCTATCGGCGACCCTCCGTACTCGAGTCCGCGGCGGACAGACGCCGGCTCGGACTGGAAACGTCCCGGGGTGCGACACCCACGGGTGTCGAGGATCATCCGCGGTTCTTCGCGGGCTTTCTGACCTCGCCCCAGGTGGCTGCGGCGGCGCTGCTGGCGGTGGCCGACGTGGCGGCCGCGCGCTACTACCAGCCGCAGCTGCGCGCCTCGCTGGACCCGGTGGTGACGGGCAACGGCGACCGGCTGCGCTTCGAGTCCTTCTCCGGCTGCGGCGGGGTGTACGCACGGCTGGACGTGCTCACCCCGGGCCTGGACGGCGGCGAGGTGGGGCACGGGACGACGAACGTCGACGTCAACAACCCGCTGCGCGAGGCCCTGTCCCGGCTCGGCACGGACGATCCGCTCCATCTGCGGGTCGGCCCGGACGAGTTGGCTGTCACGACGCTGGACGGCCCGGTGGTGGAGAAGAAGGTTCCGCTGCCCGACCGGTGGCTGCGCGGCTTCGCCGAGGCCCAGGTGATCGCGGCCGGCTTCGACCTGCGGGCGGAGCTGCCGGCGGGCGAGGCGGTGCGGTTCCTGCGGAGCCTGCCGAGGGCGAGCGGGGCACGGCGGGTCGCAGGCGGACCAGGCTGGGTGGTGCCCGTGGGGCGCGGGCTGCGGCCCACGACGCGCGCGGTGCCGGGCGCTGTCTGCCTGCCGGGTCCGGAGCGACTGGCCGCACTGCAGCGCGTACTGCGCCATGCGACGGCCCTGCGCGTGTACGGCCCCACGGTCGGCGGTGCGGCGAGTACGGCCGCCGCCTGGGAGGTCGTCCTGCCCGGCATGCGGCTCACGCTCACGTTGTCGCCGGACGCCTCGCGTGGCTTCTCGGGCGAGGGCGGGGTCCTGGACGCGCTCGCCACCGAGGAGGCAGCCGGGGACGCCGAGTTGATCGCCGTGCTGCTGGCGTGGGAACCCCGCATCGACGTGGCCGACCTCGCGGACGCCTCGGGCCTCACGCCCGAGCGGGTGCGGGCCGCCCTGGTCCGCCTCGGCACCTCGGGCCGCGTCGGGTACGACACGGCGGAGGCGGCCTACTTCCACCGGGAGCTGCCCTACGACGCCGAGCGCGTCGAGAGGCACAATCCGCGGCTGCGCTCGGCCCGGGCGCTGGTGGCGGCGGGCGCGGTGACCCTGGACGGCACGCTGGCGACGGTGACCGCCGAGGACGGACATGTGCACCGGGTGCGGGACGAGGCGGGGGTGCTCACCTGCAGCTGCCTGTGGTGGGCGAAGTACCGGGGCGGGCGCGGTCCGTGCAAGCACGCGCTGGCGGTGCGGATGGCGCGGCGGGGTGCCGCGGTGGAACGGGACATGGCGATCGACGGGGGTATGCGATGACTGCGCTGATGGAGGCGGTACAGGCTGGGCGTACGGCGGAGACGCTGCGGCTGGTGAAGGGCATGACACCGGCCGAACGGCGCGCTTGCCTGCCGGAGTTGAAGGAGCTGCGCAAGGAGTTGCGGGCCGTCCCACCGTGGGAGGACCGGTCGGAGAAGATCCGCCCGGCGCTGCACCTGGCCGGCGCCGCCTGCCACACAGGAGCTGCGGCTGCCGCCGCCTGGCTCGCGGCGAGCGACCTACGGTGGCGACAGGCGCCCACGAAGTCACTCCTGCGGGCACTGGAGGACCGGGACACGGGCTGGCTGGCCGATGTGGCGCTCCGGCTGGCCCAGCGACCGGTGTCCGCGCAGGTGCCGTACGACCTGATGGCGGGTCTGGTGAGCCGGTCGGGGTGCGAGGTGCCGGTGACGGACGCGTATGTGATCGGCTGGGTCCGGCACATCGGCAACCGAAGCTGTCGCCGTGAGGACGCCGCCGATCTGCTGCGCCGCGAGCCGCACCTCGCCCCGCTGGTCGGCGGGCTGTTCACCCTCACGGATGTCAGCGAGGTCCGCTGGCTGCTGGGCGAAGGACCGGGCTCGTGGCAGAGCGCCCTGGCGGAACTGGCCCGGGAAGGCTTCCTGGACCGCACCTTCCTGGTCGACGCCTGCATCGCCCGGCTGCTGCGCGGCGGTGGCCCCACCGACCACCGGATCTTCCTGCCCATGCTCACGGAACTCACACTCACCCGAGAGGAGGGGCAGGCGCGGATCCCTGACTGGACGGCGCTGGCCCGTGACGCGGCCTCCCCCGTCGCCTCCCACGCACAGGCGGTGCTGACCGCCCTGGCGCTGGACGGTGACCTGACCACGCGGCAGCTGGCCGAGGCCTCCGAAGGGCTGCTGTTCCGCAGGGAGAAGAAACTCGTACGGGCCCAGCTGGTCCTGCTCGGCAAGGTGCTCTCCCGTGCCCCCGCCACGGCGGCGGAGCTGCTGCCGGTCGTGGCCCAGGCGTTCGGACACGAGGACACCCAGGTGCAGGAGCGGGCGCTCAAGCTCGTCGAACGGCATGTGAAGAGGCTCGACTCCACCGAGGTGCGTGACGAACTCGTCGGCACCGCCGATCAGTTGGTCCCGGCGCTGCGCGCGCGGGCGGCCGCCGCGCTGGGTGTCGCCGCTGTCGGGTCCGAGGAGATGTTCGAGGAGGTGCTGCCGCCCGCCCCGGAGCCGGTGCGAGTGGAGTCGGCGCCGTCGACGGCGGAGGAACTGGCAGAGGAACTGGGCGCGTTGCTGGTCGCCGGCGGTGACGTGGCTGCGTTCGAGCGGGCGCTGGACGGCCTGGTGCGCCATGCGTACCAGGATCCGGACGGGCTGCGCGAGGCGCTGGCACCAGTGATAGCGAACCGCTGGTGGGTCGAGGACGAACCCCGCCAGTGGCCGCGCACGGACGACCTGTTCAGCAACACCCGCTACGGTCTCCTCGACGCCCAGGACGGCCTCGACCTCCTCTTCGTTACCCTGCACGGCAAGGTGACCACGGCCACGCTCCACGCGGCGATGCGGCAGGGACCGCAGGAACACGAGTGCGCACACAGCGGGCTCGCCCGGGTCTTCGACGCCCGGCTCCGCGAAGTGGCCTACCGCCTGCGCACGGATCCGATGCCGCTGCTCCTCGCCACGCCCACCTGGAGCACGGGCCTGCTGGAGCCGGAGGAGCTGGTGGACCGCCTGGCCGAGTACCGGCGCCTGGACGCCCGGGTCTGCGCGACCGACTTCGCCCAGGCGCTGCTGCGGGTACGCAGGGACGACCGTGCGGCGGCCGAGGAGGCGGCACGACGGGCCAGGGCGCTCGGCACTCCGGAGGGGGTACGGCTGGCCCACTGGCTGAGCGCCGGAAACACCCTGCCCGAGGCCCGGCGGCGCACCAAGGGCGTGCGGATCCTCCTGGAGCTGGCCGAACTCATCGAGCTGCAGCACGGATTCCCGCAGGAGTTCCACCGGCTCGGCCGCCCGACGTCCGTCTTCACCGACCGCTGGCGCTGCAACCACTGGAACCACGCGATACGCCCGCACTGGCTCGCCGTGCTCCCGGAGCGACGGGAGCTGGTCGCGGCGCGGCTGCTGCCCGACCTGGCCGACACGGCCGTGGAGGACGACCGCGGCGCCGCCGTCCTTCCGCTGCTCGCCGAGGCGGGCGGCGAGGCGGGGGAGGCCGTCCACCTGTGCGTGGCGTACGGGCTCGGTGCGCGGCACCAGGAGGACCGGCTCGCCGCCGTGGACGCCCTGCTGGTGCTCGCCGCGCGGGGACAGCTCGACGCGGCGCGGCTGGGCACGGATCTGGGCGAGCTGGTGGGGCGTGGTGCGGTGAAGCCGCAGCGGCTGGCCGAGTCGGCGCGGACAGCGGCGGCCACGGGGGCCAACGCGACGATGTGGGAGATGCTCCGGCACGCCCTGCCCGTTCCGCTGGCCGGTCTTGCGACCGCCCGCCCGGAGGCGGCGGCCGTGGCGGCCCGGGGCCTCGGGGATCTGCTGGCTGTGGCGGCGGAGTGCGCCGAGCGGTCCGGGGCCCGCGGAGATGTGCCGCATCTGGCGGAGACCGCCGCACGCGCAGGCTCCTCCCGTCTGGTCACCCAGGCGCGGCGGCTGCGGGACGCCCTGGG
Source organism: Streptomyces sp. NPDC031100 (assembly GCF_055570785.1). NCBI lineage: Bacteria > Bacillati > Actinomycetota > Actinomycetes > Kitasatosporales > Streptomycetaceae > Streptomyces > Streptomyces sp. NPDC031100. The sequence continues at coordinate 157,706 of NZ_JBVIGN010000013.1, read as the reverse complement.
AGTGGAGGTGGCCGCCTGAGCCGGACCTGGCGGGCCGCACCCATCAACGGCCGGGATATCCGTACCTGCCAACGGTAGAAAACGCAACGAAGAGGGCGGAAGCATGCTTTACTCGTCGGACACAAGTCGTTCGTGATCACGCAACACCGCTCCTCCACAGTGGTTGCATGACTCCAGACATGTCTCAGGTGACGCGGACGAAGCACGGACGGCCCGTGCACCACTGGCGGCGCGACCTCGTCGAACTCGCCGCCCTGTTCACCGCCGTCACGGTCGCGGACGGGGTGGCGAACCTGATCGGGCACGGGCCCGGCGGTCCGGCACTGCTGGTGATCTCGGCGATCGTGCTGGCCGCGACGGCAGGTTTCCACACCTGGTGGGCACGGCGCCACGGCCACGCACCGCCGACCGAGGATACCGGTGCCCGGCCTGCCGCGGTGCCGCGGCAGGCCGGGCTCTCGCCGGAACCGGACGCGTCGGCGCAGGACGTGACCGGGGCGAGCGCGCTGTGGCGGATGCGGACGACGGTGCGGGACGAGCCCGGTTCGCTGGCCGCGCTGTGCACGGCGCTGGCCGGGCGGCGGGTCGACATCCTGAGCCTGCAGGCGCACCCGCTGGCCGACGGCACGGTCGACGAGTTCCTGCTGCGGGCGCCCGAGGCGCTGACGGCGACCGAGATCACCCGGGCGGTCTCGCTCGCCGGTGGCGTGTCCACCTGGATCGAGCGGGCCGACGCCCACGACCTGGTGGACGCCCCCACCCGGGTTCTCGGCCTCGCGGCGCGCACCGCGCTGGACGCGGCGGAACTGCCGCTGGCCCTACGGCAGTTGCTGGGAAGGTGCACGATCCGCTCGCTGCCCGCCACGCCGGTCGGCGGAGGCCGCGGACCGGAGCCCGTGCCGGTCGAGGGGGTCCTCGAGGACACCGTCATGCGGCTGCGGGCGCCGGAAGGCGGTGTGCTCCTGGTGGAGCGGCCGTATCTGCCGTTCACGCCGACCGAGTTCGCGCGGGCCAGGGCCCTGGTGGAGCTGGACACCCGGCTCGGTCCGCGGATTCCGCGCGGCCAGGACGTGCTGACGCTGCCCGAGGGCAGCGACATCACCGTGCGCCGGGTGGACACCGGTGACCTGGCGGCGGCCCGGGCGATGCACGAGCGGTGCTCGAAGCGCACGCTAGGCATGCGGTACCACGGTCCCGTCGGCGACGCCGAGCGCTATCTGAACCACCTGCTCAGCCCGCGCTTCGGGCGGACGCTGGCCGCGCAGACCAGCTCCGGCCGCATCGTCGGCCTCGGGCACCTGCTGTGGGACGGCGACGAGACCGAGGTGGCGCTGCTGATCGAGGACGACTGGCAGCGGCGCGGCATCGGCGCCGAGCTGCTGGTCCGGCTGGTGGCGATGGCGGTGGAGGCGGGCTGCGCGAGCGTGTACGCCGTGACGCAGGCCTCCAACACCGGGATGGTCGCCGCGATGCGCGGTCTCGGGTTGCCGCTGGACTACCAGATCGAGGAGGGCACGCTCGTCATCACGGCCCGTCTGGAGGCCGCCCCGGTCGCGGTGCTGCCGCCGTCCGACGGCGGCGCGGAGCGGCTGGGCGGGGCGGCCCGCCGCGACTGAGGTCGCCGTAGGGCGGCGGCCCGGTCCCCGGTGCCGGGCCGCCGCCGTACGGGCGGCCGTCAGCCTGCGGTTTCCTGCAGGGCCATGGCCTCCTGGAGCCGTACCGGCGTCCGGGTCCGCTCGCCCAGGGCGTGGTCCAGGTCCATCCACAGGTCGTCGACGTCTTCCAGGCCGACCGACATCCGCAGCAGCCGGTCGCTGACTCCGGCGCCGCGCCGGTCGTCGGCGTCCACGATGCGGTGGCTGATGGACGCGGGGTGCTGGATGAGGGTGTCCACGCTGCCCAGGCTGACCGCCGGGGTGATCAGCCGGACCCGGGAGATCACCTCGTGCGGGTCGCCGTGCACCTCGAAGGCGAGCATCGCGCCGCCCAGGCGCGGATAGCTGACGCGGGCGACGCGCGGGTCGGCGGCGAGCCGGCGGGCCAGTACGGCGGCACTGGCGGAGGCGGCCCGGACCCGCACCGGCAGCGTGGACAGTCCCCTGAGCAGCAGATAGCCGGCCAGCGGATGCAGGACACCACCCGTGGCGAAACGTATCTTCCGAAGCTGCCCGGCGAACTCCTCGTCGCAGGCCACCACGCCGGCCAGCACGTCACCGTGGCCGCCGAGGTACTTGGTGGCGCTGTGCAGCACCAGCCGGGCGCCCTGCTCGGCGGGGCGTTGCAGGACGGGCGTGGCGAAGGTGTTGTCGGCGAGCAGCGGGACCGAGCCGCAGGCGTGGGCGACGGCTCGCAGGTCGACCTCGGCGAGGGTCGGGTTGGCCGGGGTCTCGACCATCACCAGACCGGTGTCGGGGCGCAGCGCGTCGGCGATGCCCGCCGGGTCGGTCCAGGTCACCTCCGTGCCGAGGAGCCCGGCGGTCAGCAGGTGGTCGCTGCAGCCGTACAGGGGCCGTACCGCGACGACATGCCGCAGACCCTCGGCCGAGCGGGCGAGGAGGACGGCGCTCAGCGCGGCCATGCCGCTGGCGAAGGCGACGGCGGACTCGGTGCCCTCCAGCCGGGCCAGGGCGGTCTCGAAGCGGGCGACGGTCGGATTGCCGAGGCGGCCGTAGATCGGCGGCCCGGCCGGGTCGGCTCCGTCGGTCGCGAAGGCGTCGATGCGGGCGGCCTCGGCGCGGCTGTCGTAGGAGGGATAGGTGGTGGACAGGTCGATGGGCGGGGCGTGCAGGCCCTGACGGGCGAGGTCGTCGCGGCCGGCGTGGACGGCCTCGGTGGCCAGTGCTCTCGGGGCGGTGCGTACGTCGTCGTAGGCACCTGTGCTCGCTGTGTCCATGGCGGAAGGTTGAACACCGGACGGGTCATAAGAATCGAACACCGTGCTACGTTCGGCCAATGGCTGAATCTGTCGTACTGGATCCGGTCGATCTTCATCTGCTGCGGCTGCTGCAGAACGACGCCCGGACCACCTATCGCGATCTCGCCACGCAGGTCGGCGTGGCGCCGTCGACCTGTCTGGACCGGGTGACCCGGCTGCGCCGCGCGGGAGTGATCCTCGGCCATCAGCTGCGGCTGGACCCGGCGAAGCTCGGGCGCGGACTGGAAGCCCTGCTGTCGGTGCAGGTCAGGCCGCATCGGCGGGAGCTGGTGGGGCCGTTCGTGGAGCGGATCCGGGCGCTGCCGGAGTCACGGACCGTGTTCCATCTGACCGGTCCCGACGACTATCTGGTGCATGTGGCCGTCGCGGACATGGCCGATCTGCAGCGGCTGGTTCTGGACGAGTTCACGGCGCACCGGGAAGTGGCCCGGGTGGAGACCCGGTTGATCTTCCAGCAGTGGGACTGCGGGCCGCTGCTGCCACCGGCCACGCCCAGAGCTGAATCCGGGATACCTGGGTGACGCAGGGATAGTCCGCGTATGAGGATGGGCGGCATGTCTGAGATCCAGAGCCTGCTGCCCCGCCAGGTCGCCGACGCATACGTGGACGACCTCATCGCCCTCGACCCGGTCACCGGCACCTACCTCGGTGTGAAGGAGAGTTCGAGCAGGCTGCCCGACTATTCGCCGCAGGGCCAGGAGGCCCTCGCGGAGCTGGCGCGCACCACCCTCGCCAGGCTCGACGAGGCGGAGCGGCAGCCCGGCGCGGACAGTGACGTCGAGCGGCGCTGCGGGCGGCTGCTGCGCGAGCGGCTGACCGCCGAGCTGGCCGTGCACGAGGCCGACGAGCATCTGCGCGCGGTCGGCAACATGAGCACCCCGGGCCACTCGGTGCGGGACGTCTTCACGGTCATGCCGGCGCAGACGGACGAGGACTGGGCGGCGATCGCGGAGCGGCTGCGCGCGGTGCCGGCCGCGCTCGCGGGCTACCGGGAGTCCCTGGCGCTCGGTCTGGAGCGCAAGCTGTACGCGTCGCCGCGGCCGACCGCGACCTTCGTCGATCAGCTCACCGAGTGGTCGGACACCGACGGCAAGGGCCGCGGCTGGTACGAGGACTTCGCGGCCGCCGGTCCGGACGCGCTGCGCACCCAGCTGGACGAGGCGGCCCGGGCGGCGACCGCCGCCGTGGTGGAGCTGCGGGACTGGATGCGGGACGTGTACGCGCCGGCCATCGAGGGCGCCCCGAACACGGTGGGCCGCGAGCGGTACGCGCGCTGGGCCCGCTACTTCAACGGCACCGACCTGGACCTGGACGAGGCGTACGCGTACGGCTGGTCGGAGTTCCACCGCATCCTCGGCGAGATGAAGCAGGAGGCGGAGAAGATCCTGCCCGGCGCCGAGACGCCGTGGGTGGCGCTGGCGCACCTGGACGAGCACGGCCGGCACATCGAGGGCGTCGACGAGGTCCGCGAGTGGCTGCAGGGCCTGATGGACCGGGCCATCGAGGATCTGGACGGCACGCACTTCGAACTCGCCGAGCGGGTACGGAAGGTGGAGTCGCGCATCGCCCCGCCCGGCGGTGCGGCGGCCCCGTACTACACGGCCCCGTCGGAGGACTTCTCGCGCCCCGGCCGCACCTGGCTCCCCACCATGGGGCAGACCCGCTTCCCGGTCTACGATCTCGTCTCGACCTGGTACCACGAGGGCGTGCCCGGGCATCACCTCCAGCTCGCGCAGTGGGCGCACGTGGCCAAGGACCTCTCCCGCTACCAGGCCACGGTCGGCGGGGTCAGCGCCAACGCGGAGGGCTGGGCGCTGTACGCGGAACGGCTGATGGACGAGCTGGGCTACCTCACCGAGCCGGAGGAGCGGCTCGGCTACCTGGACGCGCAGATGATGCGCGCGGCCCGGGTGATCGTCGACATCGGCATGCACCTGGAGCTGGAGATCCCGGCGGACTCGCCCTTCCACCCGGGTGAGCGCTGGACGCCCGAGCTGGCCGAGGAGTTCTTCGGGGCGCACAGCAGCCGCCCGGCGGACTTCGTGGAGAGCGAGCTGACCCGGTACCTGACGATTCCGGGCCAGGCGATCGGCTACAAGCTCGGCGAGCGGGCCTGGCTGCTCGGCCGCGACAACGCCCGCAAGCGGCACGGCGACGCCTTCGACCTGAAGGCCTGGCACATGGCGGCCCTGTCCCAGGGTTCCCTGGGCCTGGACGACCTCGTCGACGAGCTGTCCCGGCTCTGACCTCCACCGGGTCTCAACACCGGAAGCCACCCCCTCGGAGTTGACGACCTCACCGGTGACCCGGCCCGCCTCGTCCGTGGCCAGCCACGCGATGAGCCGGGCCGGGTCGTCGGCCAGGCCCAGCCCCCAACACTCCCCTCGACCGTACGGACTCCCCCGGTGGCGGAGCCAGCGGGGAGGCGGCTTGCTGGTGCCGGAGGCTGAATGGGAGAGGCGGGCCGGACATGCAGGCAAAGGGCCCGGGGCCGGGGCAGGAATCGATGGAGACGCCGCGGGCCGCCGGGCTGGCCGGAGTCGTGTTCGCGCTGTTGCTGGCCGCGGCGATCGTGCTGATCCGGCTGGGGATTCCCGAAGGGGCCGACGCGGCCACCGCGCAGGGGTTCACGGACGCCGGGCGGCGCAGCGCGGTGCAGACGGCCCTCGCGCTCGTACCGTTCGCCGGCATCTTCTTCCTGTGGTTCGTCGGCGCCGTCCGGGCCCACGTCGGGGCCGTCGAGGACAAGTTCCTCGCCACCGTCTTCCTCGGCAGCGGACTGGTCTTCACGGCCACCATGTTCGGCGCCGCCGCGGCGGCCGGTGCCGTGCTCGCCGTCGGGCATCCCTCCGGTGCCAGTCCCGGGCTGTCCGCCTGGGACTTCGGCCGCCATTTCGCGTACACGCTGATGACGGGGTACGCGATGCGGATGGCGGCCGTCTTCGTGTGCTCCATGTCGGTGATCGGGCACCGCCTCGGCGTGCTGCCGCGCTGGCTCAGCATGCTGGGCTTTCTCACCGCCCTGACGCTGCTGTTCGTCTCGTCGAACGTCCCCTGGGCGGAGCTGGTCTTCCCCGCCTGGTCGATGGTGCTCAGCGTCCACATCCTGGTGGCGGCCGGCCGCGCCAGGTCGAGCGCCGAGGCCTCGCCATGACTCCGCGGGGCCGGTCACCCGAACGGCGTGGCCCCGCGCGCGAGGCCCCCGTCGCCGCGTCCATGCTGGCGAGCGGGACTTGACCGCCGTCCGGAGATGTCCGCGCGGAACGCCGTGGTGTGCACCGGACCTGGCCCCGGAAGGGCGGGGTGTCGATGAGGCTCGTCGTCGATCTCAACAAGTGTCAGGGGTACGCGCAGTGCGCGTTCCTCGCGCCCGACGTCTTCGCCATGCACGGCGAGGAGTCGCTGGTGTACAACCCGCGGCCGGACGAGGAGCAGCGGGAGCGGCTGGCCCGCGCCGTCGCGGCCTGTCCGGTGCAGGCGATCACGGCCGACGGTCTGGACGGCACGGCGGAGCCTGCCGCGTCCGGCCGGGAGGCCTCCGATGGCCGCTGACTACGTGGACTGGCTCAGACGCGAGGGCCGGATCGTGATCGTGGGCGCCTCGCTGGCCGGTCTGCGGGCCGCCGAGACCCTGCGCGCCGAGGGCTTCGCCGGTGAACTCACCCTGATCGGTGACGAGCCGTACGAGCCGTACGACCGGCCACCGCTGTCCAAGGGCGTCCTGCTGGGCAAGGCGTCCGCGCATCACACCGAGCTGCCCCACCGTCGGGAGATCGACGCGAAGTGGCGGCTCGGCGTCGCGGCGGCGGGTCTCGACCTGGCGGCCAAGCGGGTCCGGCTGGCCGACGGGGACGAGGTGGAGTACGACCGGCTGCTCATCGCGACGGGTGTGCGCGCCCGGCCCTGGCCGAAGGAGTCGGAGGCGCGGCTGGACGGCGTCTTCGTGCTGCGCACCCGTGACGACGCGGCCGAGCTGTACCGGCGGCTGAAGGCCGGGCCGCGCCGGGTGTTCATCATCGGCGCCGGGTTCGCCGGTTCGGAGGTCGCCTCGGCCTGCCGGGAGATGGGCCTCCAGGTCACCGTGGCGGAGCGCGCCGGTGCCCCGCTGGTGGGCGCCCTCGGCGGGATCGTCGGCGCGGTCGCCGCCGACCTGCAGACCGAGAACGGCGTGGATCTGCGCACCCGGGTCACGGTGACCGCGCTGGAGGGTGACTCGGTCGGCAGGGTGCGGGCCGTGCACCTGTCCGACGAGAGCGTCGTGGAGGCGGACGTGGTGGTCGTCTCGCTGGGTTCGCAGCGCAACACCGAGTGGCTGACCGGGTCGGGGCTCGGCGCGGGCCCCCGGGGCATCGCCTGCGACGCGGGCTGCCGGGCCTTCGACTTCCGGGGCATCGTGACGGACGACGTCTTCGTCGCGGGCGACGTGGCGCGGTCGCCGCACGCGCTGTTCGGCTACCAGTTCCTCTCGCTGGAGCACTGGGGCAACGCCGTCGCCCAGGCCGAGGTCGCCGCGCACAACATGATCAGCCCCGGCAGCGAGCGCCGTCCGCACCTGTGGGTGCCCGCCTTCTGGTCGTCGATGTTCGGTGTGAACATCAAGTCGGTCGGCGTCCCGCCCATGGGCGACGAGATCATGATCACGCAGGGCTCGCTCGCCGAACGCCGTTTCGTCGGCGTGTACGGCTACCAGGGCCGCGCCATCGCCGCCGTGAGCTTCGACAACACCCGGTGGCTGGAGTTCTACCAGCGGGAGATCGAGCGGGGTGCGCCGTTCCCGGTGGAGTACCCGACGGTGGACCGCCGTCCGGAGGGCCGCAAGCCGGTCCCGGCCGACTTCCCCGACCCGTCCCTGCCGACCCACGGCCCGACCGTGACCCTCACCGGATACTCACCGACCGACCGGCAGCTGGTCTTCACCCCGGCCCACTGACCGGCACCGGCCACCACCCTCATGCCACGGACCTCCACGCCCCAAGGACCCTCATGACGCACGCCTCGCTCCTGAGTCAGATCACCGACTACGCGAACCGCGCCGACCCGTATCCGTTGTACGAGGAGCTCCGCAAGACGCCGGTGCTGCGCGAGGAGGAGGGCGGTCCGTACGTCATCAGCTCGTACTGGGACATCGAGAGCCTGCTCCACGACCCGCGGATCAGCTCCGACGCCGCCAACCTCGCCGCCGCGGGCGACGACGAGCTGTCCGATGCCGAGCAGACCGGACTGCCGCCGAGCTTCATCCGGCTCGACCCGCCGGAGCACGACCGGCTGCGGCGGATCGCCAACAGCTCCTTCGGCCCGCCGCACCGGCCCACCCGGATCGATTCCATGCGCGGCGAACTCGAGCAGATCGTCACCGCTCTGATCGACGGCTTCGGGGACGCGCGGGAGATCGACGTGGTCGACCAGTTCGCCTACCCCTTCCCGGTCACGGTCATCTGCCGGCTGCTCGGGGTGCCGCGCGAGGACGAGCCGCGCTTCCGTGCCTGGGTCGACCCGATCGTCGCCGGCCTGGACCCGGACGCGCGCACCGGCGCCGACAGCGTGTCCAAGAAAGAGGCGCAGGAGGCGCGGATGCAGCTCGGCATGTACCTGGCCGGGCTGGTCGAAGCACGCACCAAGGAACCCCGCGACGACATGCTGTCCGACCTGGTCTCCAGCCACGGTCCGGACGGCGCCATGACGACGATGGAAGTGCTCGCCACCTCGGTGCTGCTGCTGATCGCGGGCCACGAGACGACGGTCAACCTGATCACCAACGGCATGCTCACGCTGCTGCGCCACCCGGAGTACCTGCACCGGCTGCGCGAGGACCCGGGCCTGTCCGTCAAGATCGTCGAGGAACTGCTGCGCTACGAACCTCCGGTGCAGCTCGTGCCGCAGCGCACCTGCATCGCGGACATCACCGTACGCGGTGTCACCATCCCCAAGGGGTCGCGGATCTGGCTCGTGCTGGCCGCGGGCAACCGGGACCCGGAGCGGTTCAAGGACCCCGACCGCTTCGACCCGGATCGCGGTGACATCCAGCACCTCGGCTTCGGCAGCGGTATCCACAGCTGCTTCGGCGCTCCGCTGGCCCGGCTGGAGGCCCAGATCGCGCTGGCCGAGTTGGTCCGGCGGCTGGAGAATCCCCGTCTGGTCGAGGACCCGCCGCCCTACCGGCAGAACGCGGTGCTGCGCGGCCCGCGCCATCTGAAGATCACCTTCGACGCCGTGCACTGACCGTCGGCGGCAGCTTGGTCAGGGCCTGTCCGGCGGATCCTGCCGGAGTCGCGGGGCCTGCACTCGGCGGCCGGCCACCCGTCACCCGCGTGCACAACGCCGCGGGTCAATACACCCGGTCCGCGAGCCGGCTGAGCCGGACCAGGCCGACCCAGGTCTCCGGCCCGGGCTGGGCGTAGGCGGCGCGCACCACGTAGGGGCCGGGTTCCAGCGGGACGCGCAGGTGCTCCGCGCCCTCCGCCGCGCCGCCCGGCCAGGCCGAGTCGAAGAGCACCACCGGTCCCGGCACGTTCCAGCGGACCTCGGGGTGCCAGACGGCCGCGTCGAGCGCGGCGGGGATCTGGGCCAGCAGCTCGCTCTCGGAGTTCGCGGCGGACCAGCGCACGAAGGTGCCGTGCTCGGGCAGGTAGGAGGTGGAGGCGGGTTCGTCTCCGAAGACGAGGGCCGCGCTGTCACCGACCGGGAGCAGGCCGATGTACCCGTCGACCTCGCAGGCGCGGTCGTAGTCCGTGGCCAGCTCCTCGCTGTCGGCCCCCGCCCAGAAGGGCAGCACCGTCTCCGGTACGGCTATCAGCGGGCCGCCGCCCGACTCCACCCACTCCAGCGCGCCTGGATCCGCGTATCGAGCCATGGGCAGAACCTACACGGCGGGCGTCAGCAGCCGCACTCGCCTGCCACGGGTGCGGTCAGCGGATCGGTGTCGCGGCGCGCCGCCCCCTCCAAGGTCTCGTACGCGAAGCCCTCCCGTGCCCAGTACTCGAAGCCGCCGAGCATCTCCTTGACCTGGTAGCCGAGTTCGGCCAGGGCGAGGGCGGCGCGGGTGGCGCCGTTGCAGCCGGGGCCCCAGCAGTAGGTCACCACCGGCACGGACTTGTCGAGGAGCTGCTCGGCCTGCTCGGGGATGAGCGCGGTGGGCAGGTGCACGGCGCCGGGGATGTGCCCCTGGTCCCAGGCCTCGGTGGAGCGGGAGTCGACGACGACGAAGCCGGGGTCGCCGTCGGCGGCGAGCGCGGCGGCCACGTCGGAGACGTCGGCGTGGAAGGCGAGGCTGGCCCGGAAATAGGCGGCGGCCTCGGCGGGGGCGGCGGGGGCGTTCCGCAGAACGGGGTTCACGGTGTTGGTGATCATGGTCAGAAATCTATGGCCACCGGCCCGGACCCTGAAGGGGCGATCCCCGGGGTTCCCCTTGATCGGCCGGGGATTTCCCTGCTATCCATCCGGGATGACCGTGTATTCCCCGGACGCCACCGACTGGCGCATCCTCGAGGTCCTCCAGCGCGAGGGCCGGGCCAGCTACGCCGAACTGGCACGCGCCGTCTCCATGTCACCGAGCGCCGTCACCGAACGGGTGCGCCGGCTGGAGGAGGCCGGTGTCATCCAGGGGTACGCGGCGGTCGTGGACCCCGAGCGCCTCGGCCTGCCGATCCTCGCGTTCGTCCGCCTCCGCTACCCGAACGGCCACTACAAGCCCTTCCACGATCTGGTCGCGGCGACCCCGGAGATTCTGGAGGCCCACCACGTGACCGGTGACGACTGCTTCGTCATCAAGGTCGCCGCGCGGTCGATGGCACATCTGGAGGAGATCTCCGGGCGGATCGGCGCGCTGGGTTCGGTGACCACGAGCGTGGTGTACTCCTCGCCTCTGCCCCGGCGGCCCCTCGGACGCTGAAGCCGTCACACGTCCCGCTGCCGCAGCGCCGACCCCGACCGCCCCTTGACGACCTCCAGCTGGGCGTGGATCCGCCGCCGCAGGTCGGCGACATGGCTGACGATGCCGACGCTGCGGTCCCGCTCCCGGAGTGAGTCGAGGACGTCGAGGACCTCGTCCAGGGTCTGGTCGTCGAGGCTGCCGAAGCCCTCGTCGATGAAGAGGGTGCTGCAAGATCGAATACAGCCGCGCACATGCCGAAGCCCCTCCGTCCTACAAGTGCGACGGCTGCGGCAGGACTCGGATCAACTCCGAGAAGCTCGAAGACTTTCTTGCCGAGCACGTTCTGGCCGAGCTGCTCAAGCCGGAGGCACGGGAGCGGCTGCCAACGTTGGAGCGGGACATCGAGGCGGAGATCGCCCTCCTGAAGAAGCACATTGGGGGCGCCGACGAACGCTTCGCGAGCATCGGTGAACTGTACGGGCGGGGCCTGATGGTGAAGGCCGCGTTCATTGCTGCGCAGAAGGCCAGGAAGACCTGCGTGCCTCCAAGGCCCGGTTGAAGTACCTGGAGCAGATGACCGATCTGCCCATCGGTGACGTGCATGACCTCATCGCCTGGTGGCACACAGCGCCGCGCCTCGAAGCGTGGCTTGGTGCTGCTGGAGATCGAGCACGTGCGGGTGGGGCGTGCGGAGGGCAGCCAGGCCCCGGAGAAGCGGGGGCGGCTCGGCTGGCGGCAGCCTGCTGCCTGAACAATGGCCTCGTCGCCTCTCAGGGGGAGGCTCTCCAGGTGGACACCCAATTCACATGGGATGCCACACGGAAACTCCTGGCTGCCGTTGAAGAGGTCTGCCCCCTTCATGAGGTGGGCATCGTGGTGTCCACGCACCAGAACGGCGATCACACGTGGGGGCATCAGCTTCTGCCGCAGGCCGAGATCGTCACGTCCAAGACGAGCGCGGACAACAGGTGTCACGAGATCGGGCCCGAGGAGCTCGCCCTGCTTGCCTCTTCACAGTCACCCGCAGGGGCCACGGCGTATGTGGTCGAGCACTTCGGGCACTTCGACTTCTCCGGCATCTCGGTGAAGCCGCCCACGCGCACCTTCCGGGGGCAGGAGGAGATCAAAGTCGGCAGCACCGTAGTGGAGCTGATCGGCCTGGAGGCCGGTCACAGCGCAGGGGACGTTGCCGTGCATGTTCCGGATGAGCGCGTGGTGTTCGCCGGCGACGCACTGTTCTCCGATGCGCACATGGTGGTGTGGTCGGGATCGCTCAGCGGCTGCATCACGGCGTGCCAGGCTCTGTTGGCCACCGGCGCCGACGTGCTCGTGCCGGGCCATGGGCCACTACTGAGCCGCGCCGGCGTCACAGCGATCCGCGACCACCCGTGCAGCGTGCGTAACGCGGCGGCCGCATGCGTGCGAAGTGGGGTGCCGTTGGCCGACGCGGCCCGCCTGATCAAGGCGAGCCACGCCGGTACCTGGGCCCATCCGGAGCGGCTGTTCACCCAGATTGCGGCCGCCTATGCGGAGGCCGGGGTGCCGGGGGTGCCGGTGAGCACGCTGGCGATGGTGGAGGGCATGGCGTCGCTGGCCTGCTGAGCGATGTCGCCGGGCATGACGACCATGAGAGGGTTGCTGTTGCCCAGGTGGCATAAGGCGGCAAAGCCGACCTCATGGATGGGCATTCCCATTACCAGACATTACCTGAGCATGTGTTCAACATGACCTTTCCTTGACCTGCCGCTCCTAGGGTCAGAAGCCGCAGCTGCGAACGGGGGAGACGACAGCGATGGGCGACGGCAAGGTCCCCGGCAAGGTGCTGGACATCAAGACCGCGGACATCAAGGCGGCGGCACCGGCCTTCCACCAGGGGGCCATCGATCTGAGCAAGGCCCTGACCACTCTCATCCAGACCCTGGACGGCTTGGGTGAGCCCTGGGGCCATGACGAGCAGGGCGACAAGTTCGGCAGCGCCTACAAGCCGCAGCAGAAGAAGATCGAGAGCGCGGCGGGCATCCTGGTGCTCGGCCTGACGAGCATTCACGAGGCCATGGTCGACATGGCGGACGGAACCGTGGACAACGACCAGCTCATCGCCGGCATGTTCACCGAACTGAAGACCGACAAGCAGAGCGACGGTTCCGGTGAGCATTGAGGACAAAGCCCGGCACATCCTGCTCAAGCTGGGCATGTGGTGGCCCGAGGCCGACTCCGGCAAGCTGCGAGACGCGGCGAAGGCCTGGCGCACCTTCGCGGGGGCCGTGGACGACGTCCGCTCCCCCGTGCACCGCAGCGCGTCCTCGATCATCTACCACAACACCGGTGAGTCGATCGAGGCGTTCGACAAGTTCTGGGGCCGCTATGCCAAGGACCAGAACAGCGGCTGGCTGAGCGACCTCGCGGAGTCCTCGCGGGAGATGGCCAAGGCGCTCGACAAGTTCGCCGACGCCATCGACGACGCGATCAACAAGCTCTGGACGCAGATCGGCATCGACGCCGCCGTGATCGCGGGCGGCGTGACGCTCGCCTTCTTCACCGCGGGCCTCGCCTCCGGGGCCGCCGTCGCGGCGGCGGAAGCGGTCATCGAGTTCGGCGCCACGATGGGCGTCGCGGTCACCACGACGGTGGCCGAGATCGCCGCCGGCACCCTCGTCGCCGCCGCCTTCGGCGGCGTCGAGTCAGTCGCCGTCGACCTCGCCGTGGCCCAGCCGCTGAAGATGGCGACCGGTCTGCAGCACGGCTTCAGTCTCGACGAGGTCAACCAGGCCGCCAAGGACGGCATGATCTTCGGCGGCGCGCTGGGGGCAGGCGGCGGTCTGCTGAAGGCGAGCATGGAAGGCGGCCTCGCCGACACCACCCCGCTGCTGCTGCGCCCGCCGTCACTCCGCCCCGACCTGGTCGAGCTGGGCCCGGCGGCCCGCAACACCGAACGCACCCCCTGCGTGGGCGAGCCGATCGACGTGGCGACCGGCGCGATGCTGATGACGCAGACGGATCTGACGCTGCCGGGAAGTCTGCCGCTGGAATTCACGCGCACCCACCTCTCCTCGTACCGGGGTGGCGTCTGCTTCGGCCCAACCTGGATCTCCACCCTCGACGAATGCCTTCAGATCGACGGCGAGGGCGTCGTCTTCGCAGCGGCGGACGGCATGCGCCTGGTGTATCCGGTGCCGGAACCGGGCGTGCCCGCGATGCCAGTGAAGGGCGCTCGGTGGCCGCTGGAGTGGGACGGCAAGCCGGATGGCGCGATGACGGTCACGGACCCGGCCACGGGCGTCGTCCGCATGTTCGGCGCCCCCGTTCCCTCGCCCTCCTTCGGTGTATTCCACCTGGCCCTCGACTCCTGGAGCGACCGCAACGGCAACCGTATCGACGTCGAACGCGACGCCGAGGGCATCCCGTTCGGCATCCGCCACTCGGGCGGCTACTACGTCGCCGTCGACACCGAGGGCCCGCGCATCACGGCCCTGCGCCTGCTGGACGAGCCACCCTCCCGCTACCGTCCGGGCACCGCGCCCGACGAGGGCACGGTCGTCATGCGCTACAGCTACGACTCGTCTGGCAACCTGACAGGGGTCATCAACTCCAGCGGCGAGCCCCTGCGCTTCACGTACGACGCCGAGGGCCGCGTCACCCGCTGGACCGACCGTAACGGCACCTGGTTCGGTTACGTCTACGACGACCGCGGCCGGGTGGTCCGCACGGAGGGTGTTGACGGCATCCTCTCGGGCACGCTGACGTACGACGACACGGCCCGCACGACGACGTACACCGACTCGCGGGGCCATGTCTCGGCCCACCGGTACAACGCCGAGGGCTTGGTGGTGGAGGAGACGGATCCGCTGGGACATATCACCCGTACGGAGTGGGACGAGTACGGCGACAAGCCACTGACGGTCACCGACGCCCTGGGTCACACGACCCGGTACACCTATGACAACGCGGGCAACGTCACCGAGCTCACCCTGCCCGACGGCTCGATGGCCCGGGCCGCCTACAACGAGCACGGCCTGCCGACGGAAGTGGTCGAGCCGGGCGGCGCGGTCTGGCGGCACACGTACGACGAGCGGGGCAACCTGCTGACGACCGTCGACCCGATCGGCGCCGAGACACAGTACGCGTACGACGAGGCCGGCCGTCCGACAGCCATCACGAACGGGCTCGGCCACACCCGCGCGGTGGCGCACGACCCGGCGGGCCTGCCCACAGCCCTGACGGACGAACTCGGCCACACGACGACGGTCCGCCGCGACGCCTTCGGCCGGGTGGTCGAGGTGACCGATCCGCTGGGCCACACCACCCGCCTGGGCTGGACGACGGAGGGCAAGCCCTCCTGGCGCGAGCAGCCCGACGGCACGCGCGAGTCGTGGTCCTGGGACGCCCAGGGCAACCTGCTCACCCACACGGACCCCGCCGGGAACACCACCCACCACACGGTGGGCCAATTCGGTGTGCCGACGACCCGCACGGACCCGGACGGAGCGCGGTACGAGTTCGTCTACGACACCGAGCTGCGTCTGACGGCCGTCACCAACCCGCAGGGCCTGACCTGGTCGTATATCTACGACGAAGCGGGCCGGCTGACCGCGGAGACGGACTTCAACGGCCGTAACCTCACGTACAGGCACCGCGCCGATGGGCGGCTGTCTGCCCGTACCAACGGCGCCGGGGAGACTCTGCGCTTCGCGAGGGACCCGCTCGGACGGGTCGTGGAGCAGCACTCGGACGCCGGTGATGTCACGACATTCGCCTACGGCCCCGACGGCGGGCTGTGCCGTGCGGCCAACGCGGACGCCGAGGTCGTGCTGGAGCGTGACCTGCTCGGCCGGGTGCTTTCGGAGACCGTGAACGGCCGGACGACCACCCATGTCCACGACGCCGTCGGGCACCGTGTCCGAAGGACGACACCTTCCGGTCTGGTCTCGGAGTGGACGTACGACCCTGCGGGACAGCCACTTACCCTGCGGTCGTCCGTGGGCTCGCTGGACTTCGCCCATGACGCCGCGGGCCGTGAGACACAGCGCACCGTCGGTACCGTGACCACCCTGACCCAGACGTGGAACGCGACGGGGCTGCTGACCGCGCAAACCCTGTCCGCCGCCGCCCCGGATCGCCTCCTCCAGCACCGGGCGTACGCCCACCGGGCGGACGGCTACCTCACCGAGATCCGGGAGCTGACTTCAGGCACCCGTCGCTTCGACCTGGACGGCATGGGACGCGTCACCCGGATGCGTGCCCACGGCTGGAGCGAGACCTATGCGTACGACCCGGCGGGCAACCTGGTACACGCCACGACACCCGCCCAAGAGGCAACCGGTGAGCGCCGGTTCGACGGCACGCTCGTGCGCTCGGCCGGGCGCACCTCCTTTGAGTACGACGCCGAAGGCCGCCTCGTCCGCAGGACCCGCAAGCTGCTGAACGGCCAGACCCATACCTGGACCTACACATGGAACGCCGAGGACCGTCTCACGGAGGTGACCGTCCCGGACAGCAGCCGATGGCGGTACGCGTACGACCCGCTCGGCCGACGCGTCTCCAAGCACCGCGTGGCCGAGGACGGCTCCATGGCCGACCGTACGGACTTCGTCTGGGACGACCTCTGTCTGGCCGAGCAAACCGCGCCGGACGGCTGGGCCACCACCTGGGACCACGCGCCGAACAGCCCCCGCCCGGTCGCCCAGACGAGCCACAAGCCGACCGCGACAGCCGCCAACGCGTCGTCCCTGGCGCAGCTGGTTGAGGAATCGGATCCCGAGCACGGCGCTCGGTTCCACGCCGTCGTCACCGACTCCGTCGGCACCCCCATGGAACTGGTCTCCGCAACCGGAGACCTGGTCTGGCAGCGCCGTACCAGCCTGTGGGGCACCCGTTTCCCAGACCCGGAGGAGGACACACCGCCGATCGACTGCCCGCTGCGTTTCCCGGGCCAGTACGCCGATCCCGAGACGGGCCTGCACTACAACCTCCACCGGTACTACGACCCGGAGACGGCGCGGTACATCAGCGCAGACCCGCTGGGGCTGCTCCCAGCACCCGATCACCACGCCTATGTGCCAAACCCGCTGAGCTGGAGCGACCACCTCGGCCTCGCCGGGAAGGGCCCGAAGGGGCCGAGGGGGAACCCCCTCGAGTTCGGTCAGGGGTACACCGGGCGGGTGGACATCTGGGGAGAGGGCTCGAAGGGCTCAGACTTCGAGATCCACGTCTACGACAAAGCCAACCGTGAGGTCGGGACGTTCCGCAGCGACGGCTGGTTCAACAAACACAGCCTCAAGGCCGAGGAGGTCGACGTTCCGCCGGCCGTGGAGAATGCCATCAAGGGCCGGGCCATCGACACGATGCGCAGGCTCGGGCGTATCGGCCCCAAGGGAACCGAAGACATCTCCGGCGACAAATGGCGTCGCCCTCCCCTGTCACAGGAAGGTTGTCCATGAAATTCATCAAGGCGGACTGGGATTCCGAGCTGCACGGGTTCCGTCTGGATGCGGGCGCCTACCTGGCCGAGCTGCCGCGCCTGCGCGCCGGCCTGCCCCCGGGTGCCTGGTCCTTCGCCTCCGACCCCGGGCACTACGACATCGGGGGCGCCACCCGCTGTGTGAAGGACCTGGAGCTGGCCGGGGTCCGCCTCGCCACCGACAAGAGCGGAGGACTGGTCCTGGAGTTCGCGCCCAACAAGTGGAAACACGACTCCGGCCTGCGCATCAGCTATTCAGGCGTGACGCACTTCTCGATCGACTATGAACATTCCATCGACTGGATGCTGGTCGACACCGTGCTCCTCGACGAGATCCTCCCGGACGAGAACGGCGGTTGCGTCCACGAGATCGCGCTCACCGACGCGTCGATCACCGTCCGCTGTGAGGACCTGCAAGCCGTCTGGGAGACGCGAGCTGAGGAGTGACCGTCCCTTGAGCGGATTTCCGACCCCGTCGTGTTGGCACCGCCAGGGGGCGGGTCAACGTCGCCAGCCTGGGTGAACCGGACCGGATGGCGCACAGAGGCGACCCGCCTGCGCCGTCATCACGGGCCAGCTCCTAGTCAGCTTGCCGCAAAGGTGGATGCGCTCCTGAACGGCGTAAGATCGATTGTGGTGCGGGGCTGCCGGGAGTGATTGCGGTGTCCGTGCCGCCGCGCGCCGAGCCCGCTTTGGGGGAACTGCACCGCGCGGTGTCGCAATTGCGTGAGGATCTGCCTGGCGACCTCGCCCAACTCGCCGCGCGCCTCGACCAAGTGGTCACCCAGGACGTGTACCGGGCGGACCAGCGTGCGTCGATCAGCGCATCAGCCAAGTCGAATCGGGTCTTGCCGGATTGCGCGGTGAGCACGACCAAGGCCTGGAGCGTGCGCTGGCCCATGCCCAAGCCTGCTTCGGTGGGACACTCGACCACCTCGTGCGCCACGAGTTCGTCCCCCTGTGACCAGCTGATTGAGAGCGACGGACGCGCGGTAGAGCGCGGAGTTTGCTGGTGCGGGCCGGGACAGGTCACTCGCCTGCTGAGGTTGGGGGCAATCTCCTGCGCGCGCTCTCCCCGTGGTCCCATCGGTAGGAACGCGCGGCTTCAACTGCATCGATGAGTCCGTTCCCGACGTACATGCGCTGCTCCGTTCGTCCAGCACGGCCACGGCGTCCTGCTCACACCCCTAGGACCATCCGCCCAGAATTCGGCGGCCGACACTGAGCTCGATGCAAGCGATCCCCCAGACCTCGCGAACTCGAAGCGGTAGTCAATCGAACCCTCCATCATTCGCTACCTGCGGCTGCGGACACGCCATCAGGCCCGGCTCGCGTGACGGCTAGTGCCGGGGATGTCCGGAGGACAGGCGGGGGACAGAAGGCCGAGGACGATCAAGGAAGGAGACGGAAAGACGGGTAACAAAGCCCTCCAGACTGGCGGCAATGTGCCGGCCCCAGGTGCCGGTTCACGAGCCGTCACAGACCCCGCTGCCGCAGCGCCGACCCCGACCGCCCCTTGACGACCTCCAGCTGGGCGTGGATGCGCCGCCGCAGGTCGGCGACATGGCTGACGATGCCGACGCTGCGGTCGCGTTCGCGCAGGGAGTCGAGGACGTCGAGGACCTCGTCCAGGGTCTGGTCGTCGAGGCTGCCGAAGCCCTCGTCGATGAACAGGGTGTCCAGCCGGACGCCTCCGGCCTCGTCGGTGACGACGTCGGCGAGGCCCAGGGCGAGGGCGAGGGAGGCGAAGAAGGTCTCGCCGCCGGACAGGGTGGCGGTGTCCCGCTCGCGGCCGGTCCACGCGTCCACGACGTGCAGCCCGAGCCCGCTGCGGCCGCGTCCGGTGCGGTCGTCGGAGTGGACCAGGGTGTAGCGGCCCGACGACATGCGCTGCAGGCGGACGGTCGCGGCGGCCGCGACCTGCTCCAGGCGTGCGGCCAGGACGTACGACTCCAGGCGCATCCTGCGTTCGTTGTCGGCGGCGGTGCCCGCCGTGAGGGCGGCCAGGCGGGCCACCCGGTCGTACTCCGCGCGCAGCGGGGCGAGCCGGCGTACGCCCTCCGCGGCGCGCGCGGAGAGACCGTCCAGCTCGGTGCAGCAGCGGGCGGCCGCGTCACGTGCGGAGGCGGCGGCGCGCAGCCGCCGCTCCGCCTCGGCCGCTGCCTGCTCCGCCGCGGCGAGGTCGGCGGACGGCTGCTGGGCGGCGGCCGCGGTGTCGGTCTCGGCGAGCACGGCGCGGACCGCGGCCTCCTCCGACTGCCAGGCGTCCAGGCGGTGTTGGAGGTCGCGGTGGGCCGCGTCGTCCAGGAGGGCGGCGGCCGCGGCCTGCGGGGTGTCGAACCCGGCGCGGTAGGCGGCGTCGGCGAGCCGGGCGTCGGCCTCCTTGAGCCGCTGGGCGGCGTCCTCCGCGGCGCGCGCGGTGTCGGCGGCGTCGGTGAGCAGCGCCACCCGCCGCTCCAGCTGTGCGGCGCGGGCGGCCACACTGGCGGCGGTGCCGCGCGCCTGGGTCAACTCGCCTTCCAGGGTGGCCTGTTCGCGCTCCAGGGTCTCGCGGCGGGTGAGCCGGGAAGCGGCTCGTACGGCGGCCTGCTGGCGGTCGGCCTGGCGCCGCTCGCGTTCGTGCTCGGCCTGGCGCAGCTCCTCCTGGGCGGCGTGCAGGGCGGAGGCGTCGCGGCGTGCCCGCGTGTACTCCTGTTCCAGTTCGTCGGCCTCGGCCGCGAGTTGGGCGGTGGGGGTGTCGCCGGCCTCGGCGGTGGCGGCGGCGAGGGCCTCGCGTACGACGCCGAGGCGCCGTTCGTCCTCGGCGTGCTGTTCCTCGGCCCGCTGGTGGGCGGCGAGGGCGTGCTCCTCGGCCTCGCGGTCGACGTGTCCGGCCACCTTGCGGGCCGGGGCGGGGTGTTCGGTGGCTCCGCAGACGGCGCAGGGCGCGCCGTCGGTGAGGTGCGCGGCCAGCTCTGCGGCGATGCCGTTCAGGCGCTGTTCCTTGAGGTCCAGCCAGTGGGTGCGGGTGTCCAGGGCGCGCTGCCCGGAGGCGAGGGCCCGGCGCTGCGCCTCCTCCAGGTCCGCGGCCAGCTCGTCCCGGGTGCGGGCCGCGGCCAGGCGCCGTCGTGCGGGTTCGCGCTGGACGGCGAGCTGTTCGGCGCGGGTGGCCGCCTCCTGGGCGGAGTCGATACGAGACTGGAGGGCCGCGCGGGTGGCGTCCCACTCGGTGAGCCAGCCGTCGGCCTCGCGCAGGACGTCCTCGTCGGCACGCTCCTGCCGGTCCAACCCGGCCCGTTCCGCGACCAGTTCGGCGAGCCGCCGTTCGGCACGCCGGGCCGACTCGAGACCGCCCAGTTCCTCGGCGGCGCGGCGAGCGGCGGCCGCGAGGCCCGCGGGGCCGGCGTCGGCAGAGGAGTCGGGGAGTGTTCCGCGAGCGCGATCCTCGGCCTCGGCGGCCCTGCGGTGCTCGGTCTCGGCGGCCTCCCGCAGCTCCAGCGCGGGCGCCACCGTCTCCGCCTTGCGGGCGCGCGCCATGCGCTCCTGCGCCTCATGGTGGGCGCCGGCCCGCTCCTCGAGGCGTTCGGCCCGCTGCCGCGCCTCGGCGAACCGGGCCTGGAGCCGGGCGAGTTCGCGTACGTCGTCCAGGGCGCGCTGCGCCGCGGTGTGGCCGGACTCGGCGGCGGTGAGGCGGCAGTGGGCGATGGTGAGGCGCTCGCGCGCGGTGCTGCGGGCCTCGGCGGCGGCACCGAGGACGGTCTCGGCCAGGCCCGGGTCGCCGGGGCTCAGCTCCGGCAGCTCCCATGCGTCGCCAGCCGCCTGCTGCATGCGGTGCGCGTCGGCGAGCAGCGCGGCGTCACCCTCCCGCACCCGGGCCTCCGTGGTGCGCCGGCGCTCCGCGAGCCGCTTCTCGACGTCGGCGAAGCGCTGGGTGTCGAAGAGACGGCCGAGCAGCTTGCCGCGGGCCTCGGCGTCGGCGCGCAGGAAGCGGGCGAAGTCGCCCTGGGGCAGCAGGACGACCTGGCAGAACTGTTCGCGGCTCATGCCCAGCAGCTGGGTGATCTCCTCGCCGATCTCCTGGTGGGAGCGGCTGAGGTCCTTCCAGGCGCGGGCCGTGGTGTCGTACTCGCGCAGCCAGGTCTGTGCCTTGTCGACGGTCATGCCCGTGCCGCGCAGCTTGGGCCGTTCCCACGGCGGCTGCCGGGTGATCTCCAACCGGCGCCCGGCGACGGTGAGTTCGAGGCGGACCTCGGTGCGGGTGCCCGGCTCGGCGTGGTCGCTGCGCAGGTGCATGCCCTGGCCGCTGTGCCGGGCGCCGGGCACGGAGCCGTAGAGCGCGTAGCAGACGGCGTCGAGGACGGAGGTCTTGCCCGCGCCGGTGGGGCCGTGCAGCAGGAAGAGTCCGGCGGCGGACAGGGTGTCGAAGTCGACGGTCTGGGAGCCGCCGAAGGGACCGAAGGCCGTGATGTCGAGCCGGTGCAGCCTCACCGGGCCACCTCCCGCACCGCGTCGTCGGCCCGTACCGCGTCGAAGGCGTCGCGGAGCACGGCGGTCTCCTGCTCGTCGGGGCCGGCGCCGCGCACATGGGCCACGAAGTCCTCGGCGATCTGCTGGTCGCTGCGGCCGGCCAGGCGCCGGGCGTAGGACACCTCGGGGTCGTCCGGGGCGCGTTCCGGGTCGAAGACCAGGCTGAGGGTGTGCGGGAAGCGCTCGGCGAGCCGGGCCATGGGGTCGTCCGGGCGGACCGGGTCGGTGAGGGTGGCCTCGACCCAGGCGTCCTCGTGGCGGGCGAGCCCGGGGTCGGCGAGCAGCTCGTGCAGGGTGCCCCGGATGCGGGCCAGCGGGCGCGGCACCGGGCAGTCGAGGCGCTCGGCGGTGACCGAGCCGTCGGCGCCCAGGTCGATCAGCCACATGCTCTTGCGGTGGTCGGCCTCGGAGAAGGAGTACGCGAGCGGGCAGCCGGAGTAGCGCACGCGCTCGGTGATCGTCTGGCAGCCGTGCAGATGCCCGAGCGCGACGTAGTCGACGCCGTCGAAGACCCCGGCCGGTACCGCGGCCACCCCGCCGACGGTGATGTCCCGCTCGCTGTCGCTGGCCTGGCCGCCGGTGACGAAGGCGTGGGCGAGGACGACGGAACGGGTGCCCGGCGCGCGCGTGGCGAGGTCGGCGCGGACGCGGTCCATGGCGGCCGCGAGCACGGCCTCGTGGCCCGCCTTCTCCACCGCGAACTCGTCCTTCACCAGGGCCGGTTCGAGGTACGGCAGCCCGTAGAAGGCCACGTCGCCGTGGGCGTCGGCCAGCACGACCGGGGTGCCGGCGGCGGACGGTTCGGTGCGCAGGTGGATGCCGGCGCGGTCGATGAGTCCGGCACCGACGCCGAGGCGCCGGGCCGAGTCGTGGTTGCCGGAGATCATCACGGTGGGCACGCCGAGGTCCGCGAGGCGGTGCAGGGCGTCGTCGAACAGCTCGACCGCGGCGAGCGGGGGCACCGCGCGGTCGTACACGTCCCCGGACACGACCACCGCGTCCACGGCGTGCTCGCGCACGGTGGCGACGAGGTGGCCGATGAACCCGGTCTGGGCCGGGAGCATGTTCACCCGGTGGAAGGCCCGGCCGAGATGCCAGTCGGACGTGTGCAGCACTCTCAAGAAACCGCTCCGGCCAGCACGTCTACCCCATCCACACCTCGAGGACCAGCACGAACCTGGGCAGGCTCGCACACAGCACCCACCACGCTAGTGCCTGCGCACCCCTGATCCACCACGGACCTCGATGCCCGGCCCCGCATGTGCGCCCGGAGTGACCGGAAATATCCCTAAGGAGCCTAAATGTCGTCCACTGTGCGGAACACCACCCTGCGCAACTGCGGCACGGTCCGCTGAGCCGTCGCGTCGGTCACGTGCCGACCTCCACGTCCCGCCATCCGCCCGTGCGGACGCTGCGGGCGACGGCCTCGGCCGCGGCCCGGACCTGGGGCAGCAGCCGGACCGGCTGGATGAGGTCGACGCGCCCCACCGCCCCCACGGCGGCGATGACGGCACCGCGGGCGTCGCGCAGCGGAACGGCGAGACCGCCCCACCCTTCCGTGAGCGTGCCGTGGGTCACCGCATGGCCCTCGCGTCTGACCCGGACGAGGCAGCGGCCCAGTGCGGTGCCGTCCGTGATCGTGGCGGGTGTGTACGCGTGCAGCGGACCGGCGCAGATCGCGCTGCGCACGGACTCGCCCGCGTGCGCGAGCAGCACCAGCCCCACCGAGGAGGCGTGCAGCGGCAGCCTGCCGCCCGGGTCGGCGTACAGCTGCGCGAGGTCGGCCTGGTTGGTCACGACGGACAGGCAGACGCTCTCGGCGCCGTCGCGGATGGCGAGCGTCGCCCCGACCGAGGTCTGTCTGTTCAGTTCGACCAGATGCGGCTGAGCGGCTTCGGCCAGGGCGGAGCCGCGCGGGGCCAGCACGGCCGTCTCCCACAGCCGCAGGCCGATGCTGTAGGCGCCGTCGGAGTCCCGCTCCAGGGCTCCCCATCCGGTGAGCTTGTTGACGATGCGATGAACGGTGGCGACCGGCAACCCCGACCGCCGGCTGATGTCCGACAGCGTCAGGGTGCGGTTGTCCCGGTCGAACGCGCCGAGAATGCTGAGCGTCCGGTCGACGACGGAGCGCTCCGGGGCGCCGGAGTGAGGCGTGGTCATCCCGTTCAGTTCCCTTCACCTGCACGTCAGGGGTGCTTGCTTGTTCGTGCTGGCACCAGGCGTGAACTGGTGACGGGCGGCCACGGCTATCATCAAGTCTTCAAGCAGCCCAAGGAAGGTCGATCCCGGAACGTTCATGGTCGATTTCGCTTCGTTACCGATCCCTGTCGTCCCGTACACCCCGATCTGCCGACCCGGCGTCGGTATCGCGTTATCGACCGTGGGTGGCCTGCGCGAACGGGCACCCCTGGGCTTACTCACCGCTCCGCATCGGCTCGACTTCCACCAGATCATGCTGGTCACCGAAGGCCGAGGGAGCTATTCGGTCGACTCCGCCTGCATACCGTGCCCGCCCGGCACCTTGCTGTGGACCCGGCCGAACCAGGTGATCCAGTCGTTCCCGGGGGACATGGACGGCCCACTCCTCATGTTCACCGAGGCGTTCCCGTTACCGATGCCGGCCGCCCTGGGAATGCTCGACGATGTGCTGCGCCCCTCCCACTGGCTGCTCTCCGACACCGAACTCCCCCTCTTCCAGCAGCCCCTGACTCTTCTTCAGGAAGAGTTCGGACGGGCCGACCGGGGGTTGGGCGAGGAGGTGCTCAAACATCTGCTGGCCGTGGTGCTCCTCCGCGTCGACGAGGTGTGCCGGCTGCGTCACGAGGACAACCGGGCCGGTGCCCCGAGCGGTGAGGCGGGCGAGCTGTTCATCCGCTTCCGCCGGGAACTGGAGGGCGCGTACCGCGTGACCCGGCTGGTGGAGGACTACGCGGCCAGGCTCAGCTGCAGTACGCGCGCCCTGTCCCGGGCCTGCCGCGCCGTCGCCGGTACGTCCGCGAAGGACGTGATCGACGCCCGGGTCGCGCTCGAGGCGCGCCGGCTGCTCGTCCACACGGACCTGCCCATCGCCGCCATCGCGCGCCGGCTCGGCTTCTCCGAGGTGACCAACTTCGGCAAGTTCTTCGTGCGGCGCGTGAATATGGCTCCCGGGGCATTCCGGCGGGACGCCCGGACGCGCACTCAGTCCGAATCCCGGGATTCCGGGGGACACTTCACCTCCCGGTAACATATTCGACGGTCGGTGCGGCGTACGTCACCAGGATTTCTTTCCACTCTCTGGAAGAGCGGTTGTTCAGGATTCCCGGAGCTGGCAAGACTGTGACCCGCGTGCTTCGGGCGGCCACTCGAAGACACCGCGGACCTGCAAGTCCGTACCAGAAAGACCGAACTGACCACCCGCCAGATTACTGACGAGTTGTTGTCTGCCCTCCCCGGCAGTGAATCCCCGAAGCAGAACACCGCTCATATCTCCCCGATTCCCCGGCCGGCCTCCGACTTCTGGCCGGCGCGCAGGGATTGAGCCCCGCCGACCGGGCGGAAACCCGGCCGGCCGAGGGGGCGTGCGCACCGCACCGTCCACGGGCTGCCTCGGTGCGCCCGTACGCCCGAGCACGACGGGCCGGTGCCCGCCCATCGACCGCACGCGTCTTCGGACATCCCGGAGCCGCGCCTGAGGAAGGACGACCCACCATGGCCGTAGTGACCGCTTCCGAGGCCGAGAACTGGCTGATCGAGAAGATCGCCCACCGCCTCGGCGTGGCGCCGGGCGACGTCTCCCGCGAGGTGTACTTCGACGAGCTGGACCTCGACTCGACCGAGGCGCTCATCCTCGCCGGCGAGCTGGAGAACTGGCTCGGCTTCGAGCTGAGCACGACCACGCTCTGGTACCACCCGACCATCAAGGACCTGGCGTCCTTCCTGGCCGAGGAGAGCGACCGGCGTGCGACCGCCGCGTGACCAACGGCCGCCGACGGCATTGGGGTTCAGAGCGGCCACGGCCGGCGGCCGCACCGTGTTCGTCGTCCATCCCGGCGCGCTCGCGGCCCAGGTCCACCGGGGCCTGGCCGACGCGCTGCCGGAGGGCGACGGGCTGACCGTACTGGACCTGGGCGCGCTCGGCGAGTACGCGGACGCGGCGCTCAACGGCGGCCGGGCCGACACGACGGTGGAGGCCCTGGCAGGCCGGCTGCTCGCCGCGATGGACCCGGTCCGGGGGCCGTACACGCTCGCCGGCTGGTCCTTCGGCGGTGTACTCGCCCTGGCCATGGCCCGGGCGATGCCGGCCGAGCGGCGCCCCGAGCGTCTGGTGCTCCTCGACAGCATCGCGCCCACCGAGGAGTACAAGCAGCCCGACGAGGCGCTCGAACCCGGTCTGCTCCTCGGCTGGTTCACCATGTACCTGGGGGCCAAGCGGGGCCGGCCGATCGACCTCGCCCCCGAGGCGCTCGCCGGACGCGGGGCGGACGACGGGCTGCCCGTCGTGCTCGACGCGGCCGTCGCCGCCGGGGCCCTGCTCCCGGACACCCCGCTGCCGGGCCTGCGCAAGCTCTACGACACCTATGTGGACGGGCTGTTGCGCAACAACCGGCTGACGGCCCCCTACCGGCCCGGTCCCGCGCCGCTGCCGCTGGTGCTGGTGCAGGCCGAGCGCAGCCTCGTCCCGGACGACCCCACACTCGGCTGGACCCCGCTCGCCCCGCACGGTCTGACCCGGCACCGCTGTCCGGGCGACCACTACACGATGCTCAGCCGTCCCGACTCCCTCGGTGTGATCGCCCCGCTGCTGCACGCAGCCTGAACCCGCCTCGCTCCTCTTCCGCGTCACCCGCAGGTCCCGAACCGCCCCGGGGCGCCTTGCCATGCCCCGCCGTTCCGACCAAGAGAGCCTCGCCGTGAACGCTTCGCACCCTGCCGACCTCGATCGCCGGCTCGCCCGGGATCCGATCGCGATCGTCGGCCTGTCCGCCCTGTATCCCAAGTCGCGTGATCTGCGCGCGTTCTGGGCCAACGTCGTCTCCGCGGCCGACTGCATCGAGGACGTGCCCGCGACCCACTGGGACGTGTCGGAGCACTACGACCCCGATCCCGCCGCTCCCGACAAGACGTACGCCAGGCGCGGCGGCTTCGTCCCCATCGTGCCGTTCAATCCGCTGGAGTTCGGGCTGCCGCCCAACACCCTCGAAGTCACCGACGTGCTGCAGCTGCTGAGCCTCGTCGTGGCCCGTGATCTGCTCAAGGACGCGGGCGCCGACCAGGACTGGTACGACGCCTCGCGCACCGGTGTGGTGCTGGGCGTGACCGGCGCCAACCAGCTCACCCAGCCGCTGACCGCCCGGCTCCAGACGCCGGTCCTGAAGGAGGTCGTCCGCTCCTGCGGGCTGACCGAGCGGGACGCGGAGGAGATCGCGGAGAAGTTCAAGCTGGCCTTCGCGCCCTGGGAGGAGAACTCCTTCCCCGGCATGCTCGGCAACGTCGTCGCAGGCCGTATCGCCAACCGCCTGGACCTCGGCGGCACCAACATGACGATCGACGCGGCGTGCGCCAGCTCGCTCGGCGCGGTCAAGGCGGCGGTCAGCGATCTGCTGGAACGGCGTTCGGACACGATGCTGGTGGGCGGCTGCGACGCCGAGAACACCATCTTCATGTACCTGTGCTTCAGCAAGACGCCCGCGTTCTCCAAGCAGGGCCGCATCCGCCCGTTCGACGCGGACGCCGACGGCACGCTCATCGGCGAGGGCATCGGCATGCTGGCGCTGCGCCGGCTCGCCGACGCCGAGCGGGACGGCAACCGCATCTACGCCGTACTCCGCGGCATCGGCTCCTCCAGCGACGGCCGCTTCAAGTCCATCTACGCCCCGCGCAAGGAGGGGCAGATGACCGCCCTGCGCCGGGCCTATGAGGACGCGGACTGCTCCCCTGCCTCCGTCGAGCTGTTCGAGGCGCACGGCACGGGCACGGCGGTCGGCGAGGCGACCGAGCTGTCCGCGCTGTCGGCCGTGGTCTCGGAGTTCACGAAGGAACAGCAGTACGCCGCGGTCGGCAGCGTGAAGTCGCAGATCGGCCACACCAAGGCGGCGGCGGGCGCGGCCGGGATGATCAAGCTGGCGCTGGCGCTGCACCACAAGCTGCTACCGCCCACCATCAACGTGGACCGGCCCAACCCGGCGCTCGACTGGGCCGAGAGCCCGTTCTACGTCGGCACCCGCACCCGTCCGTGGATCCTCGACCCGGCCCGGCCGCAGCGGCGGGCGGGCGTGTCGTCGTTCGGCTTCGGCGGCACCAACTTCCACGTGGTGATGGAGGAGTTCGGCGACGGGTCCGACCTGCGGGTGATGTTCCCCGTGCACCGGATCTTCATGTGGCATGCCCCTGACATTGAGGGCCTGGTCCGCGCGGTCGGGGAGAGCGGGGAGCCCCGCACCGAACCCGCTCCGGCGGATCATCCCCGGCTCGCCCTGATCGCCGGCAGCGACGCCGAGCTCGCGGAACTGCGCGCCCTGGCCGCCGCCGAGCTGCGCGCCAAGCCGGACGCCGAGGCCTGGTCGCACCCCAAGGGCATCCACTTCCGCCGGTCCGCCGCCCCGCTCGGCAAGGTGGCCGCGCTCTTCGCCGGGCAGGGCAGCCAGTACGTCGAGCCCGGCCGCACGGCGGTGCTCGCGCTGCCTCCGCTGCGGGCGGCCTTCGACCGGGCGAACGCGGCCTTCGCCGGGCACGAACTCCCGCTGTCCCGGGTCGCCTTCCCGCCGCCCGCCTTCGACGAGTCGACCCGCACGGCCCAGGAGACGGCCCTGCGCCGCACCGAGTACGCCCAGCCCGCCATCGGCGCACTGGCGGCCGGTCACTTCCGTTACCTGACGGAGCTGGGCTTCGACGCGGACGGGCTCCTGGGCCACAGCTTCGGCGAGCTGGCGGCGCTGTGGGCCGCCGGTGCCCTCGACGACGACACGTACTTCGCCCTGGCCCGGGCCCGGGGCGCGGCGATGGCACCGCCCGCCGATCCGGACTTCGACGCCGGCGCCATGGCCGCCGTCAGCGCCTCCGAGGAGCAGGTGCGCGAGCTGCTCGCCGCCCACGCGGAGCTGACCGTCTGCAACCGCAACGCCCCCGACCAGATCGTGGTGGGCGGCGCCACCGAGGCCGTGGAGCGCCTGGTGGAGGCGGCCGGCGCGGCCGGGATCCGGGCGCTCAGGCTGCCGGTGTCCGCGGCCTTCCACACGCCCTTCGTCGCCCACGCCGTGGACGCGTTCGGGCGGCGGGTGGCCGACGCCGAGGTGGGCGAGCCGCGCCGCCCGGTGTTCGCCAACTCGCCGGGCGCCTCCTACGGCCCGGACCTCGACGCCAACCGGCGCACCCTGGTCGAACAGCTGATCAAGCCGGTCGAGTTCGCCGACCGGATCGAGGAGATGTACGCGGCCGGCTTCCGCACGTTCGTCGAGTTCGGCCCCAAGGGCGTGCTGACGCAGCTGGTCCGCCGCATCCTCGGCGAGCGCGAGCACTTCGCGGTGCAGCTCGACCCGGGCGACAAGGGCGACGCCGAGCTGACCCTGAAGCGGGCCGTGGCCCAACTGGCTGTCCTGGGCCTGCCGTTGGCGGTGGCGGACCGGTATGTGGCCGAGCCTCCCGCCGAGGAGCCGGTCAAGGGCATGACGGTGCCGCTCAACGGCATCAACCACGTGCCCGAGGCCCGGCGGGCGGCTTACCGGGAGGCGCTGGAGAGCGGCTATCGGGTCTCGTTGCCGGCGGTGCCGGCTCCGGCGGCCGTCACCGCCCCGGCGGCTGCCCCGGCCGCCCCTGCCGCTGCTACGGCCCCTGCACCGCAGCCGGTCGCCCAGCAGGTCACACCGGTCGCCCAGCAGGTCACACCGGTCGCCCAGCAGGTCATGCCGGTCTCGCAGCCGGTCACGCCGGTCGAACCGGCCCCCGCCCCGCAGGCCGCGCCCCTGGCGCAGCCCGCCCCACCGGACGTCCTGGAGAACGAGTTCATGGCAGAGGAACGCGCGGCCACCGCGCCCGACGACCGGCTCGCCGGGCTGCTCGCCGACCACCTGGCCCTGCACGACGACTACCTCACCGGTCAACTGTCCAGCGCCCAGCGCCTGATGGGGCTGCTGGAGCGGGCCGACGAGCAGGGCCGCGTGGACGCGGTGCTCCCGGGGGTCGCCTCCGTCAAGGAGCACGGGCTCGCGATCGGACGCACGCATCTGCGGGCCAACGAGATCCTGCGGGACCTGGCGGCCCTGGAGTACGGCGCCGCCGCCCCCGCCGTCCCCGCGGCAGCCCCGGCCACCGAGACCCCCGCGGTCGTGGCGCCTGCGCCCGCAGCGCCCGTGACAGCGCTGCCCGAAGCTCCGGCCACTCCGGCGCCCGCTGCCCTGGAAGCCCCGGCGGCTCCTGCCCCCGTAGCCCTTCCCGCCGCTGAACCCGCGGCTGCTCCTGCCCCCTCAGCCCTTCCCGCCACTGACCCCGCGGCCTCCGGCACCTCGGCGGACGACGTACGTGCCGCACTCCTGGACGTCGTCTCGCAGAAGACCGGCTACCCGGCCGACATGCTCGACCTCGACATGGACGTGGAGGCGGACTTGGGCATCGACTCCATCAAGCGCGTCGAAATCATGGGCCTCCTCCAAGAGCGCTTCCCCAGCCCCGCCCCCGTCGGCCCCGAGCAGCTCGCCGAACTCCGCACGCTCAGCGAGATCGTGGACTTCGTCCTGAGCCTCGGCGGGGTGCTCGGCGACAGGCCCCAGGCCGCGGCCACCGTGACCGCCACGGCCCCCAGGGTGGTCGTCAGCACCGCGGACATCGCCGCCGCGCTCCTCGGTGTCGTTTCGGAGAAGACGGGCTACCCGGCGGAGACGCTGGACCTGGACATGGATGTCGAGGCGGACCTGGGCATCGACTCCATCAAACGCGTCGAAATCATGGGCGTCCTCCAAGAGCGCTTCCCCAGCCCCGCCCCCGTCGGCCCCGAGCAGCTCGCCGAACTCCGTACCCTGAACGAGATCGTCGGCTTCGTCTTCGAGCTGAACGCCCCGGCTTCGGCGGCCACTTCACCCTCTGGGCCTGCGGCCTCCGGTGCCTCCACGGACGACGTGCGCGCCGCGCTCCTCGACGTCGTCTCGCAGAAGACCGGCTACCCGGCCGACATGCTCGACCTCGGCATGGACGTCGAGGCCGACCTCGGCATCGACTCCATCAAGCGCGTCGAAATCATGGGCGTCCTCCAGGAACGCTTCCCCAGCCCCACCCCCGTCGGCCCCGAACAACTCGCCGAACTCCGCACGCTCAGCGACATCGTGGACTTCGTCACCGGCCTGTCCGGCAGCCCGGAGCCCGAGCCGCAGCTTCGGCACGAGCCGAAGGGCGAGACCGACGCCCCCGCACCCGGTGCCCTCGGCCGCGGGCAGGCCGCGCTGGTGGAGCTGCCCGCTCCGGACCAGTTGGTCGGGGCGTACCCGCAGGACGGTGCCGTGCTCCTCGTCGACGACGGCAGCGAGATCGCCGCGGCCACGGCGGCCCGGCTCGGAGAGGCCGGCCGGCGGGTGCGCGTGCTGCGGCTGCCCGGTGTGCCGCAGCGCGTCACGGGGGCGGAGGACACCGCCCTGACCGGCTGGGGTGCCACCGAACTGGCCGCCCGCGTCGAGGAGTCGGCCGCCGGCCCGCTGCATCTCGTGCTCGTCTTCGCCGCCGCCGACGACCTGCCCTGGGCGGAGGGTGTGCGCAGGCTCGCGCACACGCTGCTCGTCGCCAAGCACACGATGGCCCCGCTGACCGCCGCCACCCAGGCTGGTCACCGGGCCGCGTTCGTCACCGTCACCCGGCTCGACGGCTCCTTCGGTCACACCGGTGTCGCCGAGGACGCGACGCCCGCCGGCGGCATCGGCGGACTGGTCAAGACCCTCGCGGTGGAGGCGCCGGGGCTCTTCTGCCGCGCGGTGGACCTGAGCCCGGCCCTGGGCACGGCCGAGGCCGCGGGCCTGGTGCTGGAGGAGGTGTACGACGCCGCAGCCGGCCCCGTGCAGGTGGGCCGTGAGGGCACGCGCCGCGTCGGTCTGACGCTCGGCGAGGAGCCGGCCGCGCCCGCCACGTCCGGCGCCGAGCTCGGCTCCGGCGATCTGCTCGTCGTCACCGGCGGCGGGCGCGGCATCACCGCCCGGTGCGCCACCGAACTGGCCGCTGCGTACCGCCCCGGCCTGCTGCTGCTCGGCCGTACCGCGCTCGGCGAGGAGCCCGAGTGGGCCCGCGGGCTGACCGACGCGGCCGCGCTGAAGGCGGCGGCCGTGGAGCACCTGCGGGGCACGGGGGAGAAGCCGACCCCGAAGCGGGTCGAGCAGCTCTACCGGTCGGTGATCGGCGAGCGCGAGGTCCGTGCCACCCTCGCCGGGATCCGCGCGGCGGGCAGCGAGGTCGAGTACCTGCCCGTGGACATCACCGACGCCGCCGCGACCGCCGCCGCCCTGGCGCCGTACCGGGAGCGGATCACGGGTGTGGTGCACGGTGCCGGGGTCCTCGCGGACCAGCTGATCAGCGCGAAGAAGGCGGCGGAGATCGAGCGGGTCTTCTCCGTCAAGCTCGGTGGCCTGCGCTCGGTCGTGGCAGCGGTACCGGACGAGCGGCTGCGGCATGTGGTGCTGTTCTCCTCGGTCGCCGGGTTCTTCGGCAACCGCGGGCAGTCCGACTACGCGATGGCCAACGAGGTGCTGAACGCCTGGGCCGCCGGGTTCAAGCGGAGCCACCCCGAGGCTCATGTCACGGCGCTGAACTGGGGCGCATGGGACAGCGGAATGGTGTCGCCGCAGATCAAGGCAGTGTTCGAGGAGCGCGGCATCACCCTCATCCCGGAGGAGACCGGAACCCGGCTGTTCGCCGAGCAGTTCGCGCCCGAGCGGTCCGGTGACGTGATCACGGTCCTCGGCCCGACCACTCCCCTGTCGGTGCCGGAGCACACCGCGCCCACGGCCCCGGTCGTCCTGGAGCGGGACCTGTCCGGCCTGGCCGGCGAGCCGCTGGTCGCCGACCACGTGATCGGTGACGCGCCGGTGCTGCCCGCCGCCGCGGCCCTCGGCTGGGCCGCGGGCGCCGTCGAGCGGCTGACCGGCGCCGCGGTCGCGGAGATCCGGGACTTCGTCGTCCACAAGGGCGTGGTCTTCGACGGCGGCCTCGACGGCAGCCGCTTCCAGCTCTCCGTCGACCCGACGCCCGACGGTGCCGAGGCGGACGTCGCGATCCGGTCGGTCGCGGGCGAGGGGGCCGTACGCCCGCACTACGCGGCCCGTGTCATGCTCCGCGCCTCCGCCGGAGGACCGGAGCAGGTGGCCGGCCTGCCCGCCCTGGGCGGCGGCAGCGACGCCCAGGTCTGCTACGCCGACGGCACCCTGTTCCACGGTCCGTCCCTGCGCGGCCTGCGCCGGGTGCTGGAGTCCGGCGAGGCACGGCTGGTGATCGAGTGCGCTCTGCCCGAACACCGGTCCGCCGGGGGCGCGTTCGGGAGCGGCCGGTACGCGCCCGGCACCGCCGACCTGCTGCTGCAGGCCGCGCTGGTGTGGATGCGCCGCTTCCGCGACACGGCGAGCCTGCCGATGTCCGTGGGCCGGGTGGAGCTGTACGAGGCGCTGCCGGACGGCGGACCGTTCGTCGTGGTGGTGGAGCCGGTGTCGGCGAACGGCACGACCGCGAGCCTCACGGTGACGGCGTGCGCCCCGGACGGACGGGTGCTGTCCCGGTTCACCGGCGTCTCCCTCGTGTCCACCCCGCAGCTGGCCGCCAAGTTCGCGGGCCGCTGAGCCGACTTACGAACCGCCGGTCCCGGCGGGCGTGCCTTCCCACCGCCCGCCGGGACCGGCACCTTGGAGGAAGCAGCTGCTATGCACAAGTTCGCCATCGTCGGGATCTCCTGCCTGTTTCCGGGTGCCCGGACCCCCGAGGAGTTCCGGCAGAACCTCCTCGCCGGCACGGACAGCCGCCGCGACGGCGGTACGGAGGTCTTCGGGCCGGAGCCGGACGAGCGTGACCTCGACCCCCGCCATCGCATCACCTCCCGCCGGGGCGGGTTCGTCACCGGCTTCGTGTTCGACCCGACCGGTTACCGGCTGGACCCCGGGTATCTGACACGGCTCGACCGGATCTTCCACTGGTCGATGTACGCCGCCCGGGAGGCGCTGCGGGACTGCGGCCTGGGCGACGACCCGAAGACCCTGGCCCGCACCGGGCTGGTCATGGGCAACTACTCGTTCCCGACGCCG
This sequence comes from Streptomyces sp. NPDC031100, assembly GCF_055570785.1. Lineage (NCBI taxonomy): Bacteria > Bacillati > Actinomycetota > Actinomycetes > Kitasatosporales > Streptomycetaceae > Streptomyces > Streptomyces sp. NPDC031100. The sequence continues at coordinate 123,699 of NZ_JBVIGN010000013.1, read as the reverse complement.
ACTTCGGCCCAGGTCAGTGTCCCGCTGGCGCAGGAGGCCGTGCTGGCCGGCCTCGGCCGGGTGCCGGGCGGTCTGCCGGGCGCGCGTCCGCTGGTCGACCGGGACGCCCTGCTGCCCGAGAACCTGCGGGTGAGCGGCTCGCCCGCGGCGGTCACCGCGGCCGCTCTCGGGCTCGGCGGCCCCCGCTACTGCCTGGACGCCGCGTGCTCGTCGGCGCTGTACGCGCTCAGCCTGGCCTGCGGCCATCTCGCGGCGGGCGAGGCGGACCTGGTCCTGGCGGGCGGTGTCTGCGCCCCCGATCCGACGCTGATCCATCTGTCCTTCTCCGATCTGCGCGCCTACCCGGAGAACGGGTTCAGCCAGCCCTTCGACAGCCGCTCCGGCGGGATCGTCACCGGTCAGGGCGCCGGCATGGTCGCGGTCAGGCGGCTGGCGGACGCGCTGCGCGACGGCGACCGCATCCACGCCGTCGTGGACGGCATCGGCCTGTCCAACGACGGCACGGGACGGCATCCGCTGGTACCGCGCAAGTCCGGCCAGCTGGACGCACTTGCGCGTGCCTACGCGGGCGCGGGCGTCGACCCCGCCGAGATCGACTACCTGGAGTGCCACGCCACCGGCACGCCGATCGGGGATGCCACCGAGGCGGAGTCCGTCGCCGAGTTCTTCGGCGCGCACGGCCGGGTGCCGCTGCTGGGCTCGGTCAAGGGCAACATCGGGCACCTGCTGACCGTCGGCGGGCTGAGCAGCCTGCTCAAGGTCGTCCTGGCCATGCGGGACGGCACGATTCCGGCGACCATCGGAGTGGAACAACCGGTCACCTCCGCGGACGGCGGGGTCGGCGCGCAGAACCTGGTGCGCACCACCCGGGACTGGCCCGAGGGGCAGGGGCCGCGCCGGGCGGCGGTGTCCGCGTTCGGGTTCGGCGGCACCAACGCGCACGTCGTGCTGTCGGCGGCGCCGGACGCTGCGTCTATTCCCGCGGCTCCCGCCGCGCTCCCGGCCCTGGACGTCGTAGGCCTCGGGGCGCACTTCGGGTCGCTGGACTCCGTGGACGCCTTCGAGCGTGCCGTGCACCGGGGCGAGGACGATCTGCGTCCGCTGCCCGAGCACCGCTGGCGGGGTCTGGACCGTACCGAGGGCGGCACCCTGGAGCAGGCGGGCCTCACCGGGGACGCACTGCGCGGGGCCTTCGTGGACGGTGTCGACGTCGACCCGGCGGAGCTGCGGGTGCCGCCGTCGGACCTGCGCATCTACAACCCGCAGCACGCGGTGCTGACGAAGGTCGCCGACGAGGCGCTGCGCGATGCCGGGTACCGGCTCGGCGCCGCGGCTCGGGACACGCCGGAACCGCGCCGGGTCGCCGTGGTGGTGGTGACCGAGATCGAGCCGTACACGCACGCCCGGCTGAGCCGGTACGGCCTCGGGGCGTTCCTGCGCCGCGAGTTGGACCGGGCGGGCGTCCGGCTGACCGAGGAGCAGCAGGCCGCGCTGACCGAGGTGGCCCGGGACGCCGTGGTGGACCCGATCGGCGCGAACGAGGTCCTCAGCTACATCGGCAACGTGATGGCCGGGCGGGTCTCGTCCCGCTGGAACCTCACCGGACCGTCGTTCACCGTGTCCGGCGACGGTGCCGGTCTGGCCGAGGCGCTCCAGGTCGCGCGGCTGCTGCTGCTCGACCCGGACCTGGAGGCGGTGCTGGTCGGCGCGGTCGACCTGGCGGGCTCGGCGGAACTCCTGCTGACGCGGCCCGAGTTGTCCGGCGAGGCGGGCCTCTCCTTCGGCCGGGACGGCCGGGGGCGGCGGGTCGGCGAAGGCGCCGGAGCCCTGGTCGTCACCCGCGCGGACACGACCCGGGGCCGGGTGCACGCCCGTATCGACGGACTGGCCGTGCGGTACGCGCAGGCGTCCGGTTCGATGCCCGCTGCGGTCGCGACACCGCTCGCCGAGGCCGCGGAAGCGGCCCTGGCCGAAGCCGGCGTGACGGCGGCTGAAGTGGGCTACGTGGAGGCCCACGCGGGCGGCACCGCCGAGGAGGACCGGACCGAGATCGAGGCGCTGGCGCGGGTGTACCGCGCGGACGCCGGCAGTACCGCCCTGGGTAGCACCACGGCACAGACCGGCGACACCGGCTCCCCGGGCGACATCGCAGAGGACGACGGGCTGACGCAGGCGCACCGCGCCACCGCCCCGGGCAGCACCAGCGCACAGACCGGCGACACCGGCTCCCCGTACGGCACCGCCGAGGACGACGGGCTGACGCAGGTACACCGCACAGGCGCCCGCACCACCGCCCTGGGCAGCGTCAAGGCGCAGATCGGGGACGCCGGTTGCGCGGCCGGTGTGGCCGGGCTGATCCGGGCCGTGCTGTGCCTGCGGCAGGCGTATCTGCCCGGCACGCGTGGCTGGCGGCGCCCCGAGGACGACCTCGCGGACGCCTTCGCCGCCTCCGCCCTCTACGTCCCCGACGCCGCACGCCCCTGGCTGCGCGAGCGCACGGACAGCCCCCGCCACGCCGCGGTGAACATCCGAGGCGCCTCGGGCTCGCACGCCCACGTGGTGCTCTCCTCCGTGCCCGGCGCCGAGCGTCCGCGTCCGCAGGCCGACTGGTCGCGGGCGGGCGGGCCGGTGCTGCTGGCCGTCGCCGCGGACACGCTCGACGGGCTGCTCGACGAGGCCGGCCGGTACCGCACGCTGCTGGCGGACGGCGCCGATCCGCGGGCTCTGGCGCGGGACGCGGCGCGCGGGCTCGACCGGCGGCGGCTGCGGATCGTCCTGGTCGGCCAGGACCACGAAAGTCTGCTGCGGCAGCTGGAGTTGGCGGTCCGGGACGTACCCGGGGCACACGCCGAGGGCAGGGAGTGGGCCACCCCGGCCGGCTCCTTCTTCACCCCCCGGCCCATCGGCCCCGAGGGACGAGTGGCGCTCGTCTACCCCGGCGCCTTCAACAGCTATCCGGGCCTGGGCGCGGACCTCTTCCGGGCCTTCCCGGCCCTGCTCGACCGCTTCGAGCGCCAGGCCGCCGAGCCGGCCCGGATGCTGCGGGCCGCCCAGCTGTATCCCCGCACCCTCGAGGCCCTCGACCGGCGCGGCCTGATGCGGCTGGAGGAGAGCCTCGGCGACGACGTCCCGTTCATGCTCGCCACCGGCACCAGTTTCGCGATCCTCTACACCGCGCTGGTGCGCGAGGTGCTGGGCATCACCGCGCACGGCGGGTTCGGCTACAGCCTCGGCGAGTCCAGCATGCTGTTCGCGACCGGTGGCTGGGACCCGGCCGGCCGCAGCGACTCGCTGATCAGCGACAGCCCGATCTTCCGGGACCGCCTGTGCGGACCACGCCGGACCGTACGGGAGCTGTGGGATCTGCCCGCGGAAACCCCCGACGGGAACGTGTGGGCCTCGCACGTGCTGCTGACGTCCGCCGAGCCGGTGCGCGAGGCGCTCGCCCGCTACGACCGGGTCCACCTGACCCACGTGAACACCCCGCGCGAGCTGGTGATCGCGGGCGATCCGGCGCAGTGCCGAGCGCTGATCGAGGAGGTGGGCTGCCCCGCCGCCCGCTCGCCCGTCAACGTGGTGATGCACTGCCCGGTCGTGGACCCCGAACTCGCGGGCCTGGCCAGGATGAACGACTACCCCATGGGCTCCTTCGGAGACCTGGAACTCTTCAGCGCCTACGACTACCAGCCCCTCCCGGCCGAGCTGCTGGCCGAGTCCCCGCGGCGCATCGCCCACACCCTGCGCTCGACGATCGACTTCCCGCGGCTGGTGCACGCGGCGTACGAGCGCGGCTACCGCTACTTCATCGAGGTGGGGCCGGGCGCCACCTGCTCCCGCTGGATCCGGGACACCCTCGGCGACACCCCGCACGTGGCCGCCTGCGTGGACCGCAGGGGCGTCCCGGCGACCACCCCGCTGGCCCACCTGACGGCCCGCCTCGTCGGCCACGGCCTCCCGGTGGACCTGACGGCCCTTCAGGACCCGGCCCCGGCGCCGTCCGACCGGCCTGCCCGCCGTCTGCCCCCGGTCCGAGTCGGCCGCGGCGAACCCATCCCGGACCGCATCGCCCGCGAGGCGACCAAGGCACTGGCCGGCACCTCCCTCGGACGGGCCACTTCGGCTCATGGGGCCCACCCAGGGGCGGCGCCCGGTCCGGCTGGACACCCGCGATCCACCACGCCGACCGTCCGGACCGGTGAAGCACCCACGGCCTTCCCCGCTCCCGCCCGCCCGGCAGCTGAAACGACCCCAGCGCTCCCCACCTCCACCGTCCCGGCCAGCGCAGGGCACATGGCCACCCCCACACCCGCCCGCACACCGGCTGAGACGCCCGTAGCCGTCCCCGCCCCCGCCCACACAGCCGCCCAAGTACCCGCCGACCTCCACGCACCCGCCCACACGTCAGGGAAAACAACCCGGCTGCCCCCCACCCACACCGGCCCGGCAAGCACAGGGCCCGAGGCCACCCCCGCACCCACCCACACACCGGCCGAGGCCCCCGCAGCCCGCCCCGCCCCTGCCCACTCGGCGACCGAACCGGCCGCGCCTCTCGCCACCCCGCCCCGCCCGACCCTCGTCAAGGCTCCTGCGCACCCCCAGCGCACCACCCGCACAGCCCAGCCCACCCCTCACCCTCAACCCGCCGTCGGCGATCCCATCGCCCATGTCGCCGCGGCCCCGCCCGCCGAAGCTCCCGAGCCCGCCGTCCCCGTCCTTTCCGTCCCGCCGGAGGAGCCCGCCGCCATGCCTGCCGACCCGACGCTGGAGATCTCCGAGGTGATCACCTTCGAGGGGGATCCGATCACGGCCCTTCCCTGGGGCGCCCCGCAGCCTCCGGCGGCCGTCGCCCCGTCCGTGACCGCCCCGCCTCCGGCCACCCCGCCTGCCGAGCCGTCGTACCCTCAGGCGCCGTCCGGCCCGGGCCGGGTGCCCGCCGCCGAGCTGGTGCGCGATCTGCGCCGGGAGATGCTCGCCGCGCACGGCGTGGTGATGGAGACCCACCGGGTGCTCCAGGCGGCGACCCTGGACCGTGCCGAGGCCCTGCTCGACGCGACGACGCCCGCCGCACCGGCTCCGCAGCCCACTCCCCTGCCGCCCGCGACCACGCCGACACCCCTGGCCCTGCCCGCCGCCGAACCCCCGGCGCCGGCCCGTGAGGGCGTCATCTGGAACGAGGCCGATCTGCTCGAGTTCGCGACCGGTTCCGTGGCCAAGGTCTTCGGACCCGAGTTCGCCGAGATCGACACCTTCGGCGCCCGCGTACGGCTGCCGGCACCGCCGTACCACTTCGTCACCCGGGTCACGGAGCTGGACGCCGAACCCGGCGTGCTCGAACCGGCCCGGATCACCACGGAGTACGACGTGCCCGAGGACGCCTGGTACGCCGTCGACGGCGGGGTGCCGCCAGCGGTGACCGTGGAGTCCGGGCAGTGCGACCTCCTCCTGGTCAGCTACCTGGGCATCGACTTCCGCAACAAGGGCGAGCGGGTCTACCGGCTCCTCGACAGCTCGCTGATCTTCAAGGGCGGGCTGCCCACGACCGGGCAGACGCTGCGCTACGAGATCTCCATCGACCGGTTCGTCCACCAGGGCGACACCACGATCTTCTTCTTCAGCTACGACTGCTTCGCGGACGGCGAGCTGATCCTCCAACTCCGCGACGCCTGCGCCGGGTTCTTCAGCAAGCAGGAGCTGGAAACCCCGCTCGGCATCGTCCTCACCGACAAGGACCGGGCCCGCCGCGCCGCGCTGCCCAAGGGCACGTTCAAGCCGCTGGCCTACGCCCGCAAGCACCAACTGGACGGCCGCGACCTGGAGTTGCTCGCGCAGGGTCGCCCCGGGGAGGTGTTCGGCCCCGATCACGCGCAGGACCCGGGCATCAACCCGGCGCTGCGCCTGCCGGACGAGCGGCTGCGCATGGTCGACGAGGTCACCGTCGACCGCAAGGGCGGGCCCTGTGAGTTGGGCCTGATCACCGCCGTGAAGCGGCTGCAGCCGGACGCCTGGTACTTCACCTGCCACTTCCCGGACGACCCGGTGCTCGCCGGTTCCCTCATCGCCGAGGGTGCCGTGCAGCTGCTGCAGATCTACCTGATGCACCAGGGCCTGCATCTCACGCTCCCGGACGCCCGCTTCCAGACGGTGACCGAGCGCCGGATCGACGTCCAGGTGCGCGGCCAGGTCACCCCGAAGGACTCCGAGATCCGCTACGAGGTGGAGGTCACCGAGCTGACCCTGCTGCCCCGGCCCACGGTCATCGCGGACGTCCTGGTGTACCTCGGGGACAAGCCGGTGGTCCGCATGCAGAACCTCGGCCTGCAGATCGTGGAGAAGCCCGGGACGCCGTACCGGCCGGAGGCCGGCGGCGTGCCGAAGTTCCTGGGCCGCCGCAACCGTAGTGGCGAGCCGGCCATGATCAACGAACTGCACCTCGCCCACTCCGCCAAGGGTCTGCTGGACATGGCGATGGGCCCGGAGTTCGAGATCTACCGCACGAGCCGCGCCCCCTACATCCCCAACGGCGACTTCCAGTTCGTCGACCGGGTCATGTCGCTCACCGGCACCCGCGGTGACCTGAGCCCCGGCCCGGAGATGGTCACCGAGTACGACTCGCCGGACGACGCCTGGTACTACGCGGAGAACTCCTCGCCGTACCTGCCGAACTGCGTGTACATGGAGTCCTCGCTGCAGGCCGCCATCTTCCTCGGCTACTACCTCGGCGCCACCCTCCGCCAGCCCGAGGAGGAGTACTCCATCCGCAACCTCGACGGCCGCGCGACCCTGGTGAAGGACATCGACCTGCGCGGCAGGACCGTCCGGCACCACTCGAAGCTGCTGATGACGAGTGTCATCTCGGGTGCGGTCCTGCAGAACTTCTCGTACGAACTCAGCGCGGACGGCGAGGTGTTCTACACCGGCGAGTCGCTGTTCGGGTACTTCAACGCGGCCGCGCTGTCCAACCAGGTCGGCCTCGACAGCGGCACCTACGTCAAGCCGTGGATCGAGGCGGAGGCCCCGGCCGCCGGGCGGGTCAGGCGCATCGAGCTGGCGGGCGGTGCGGCGCCCGCCTTCCGCGATGCCTCCGGGGGCGAACTGCACCTGCCCGGCGGCCGGTTCGACCTGGTGGACCGGGTGGATCTGGTCGCGGACGGCGGCCGGTTCGGCGCCGGCTATGTGCACGGCTTCCGCAGTATCCGGCCCGACGAGTGGTACTTCGACTGCCACTTCCACCGCGACCCGGTGATGCCCGGCTCCCTCGGCGTGGAGGCGGTGCTGCAGGCCATGCGTCTGTTCGTGCTGGAGCAGAACCTCGCCGAGGGCATGCCCCGGCCCCGCTTCGCGATGGCCACCGGCGTGGAGATGTCCTGGAAGTACCGGGGCCAGATCCTGCGCGACGACCGCGAACTGTTCTTCGACGTGCACATCAAGGAGGTCCGCAGGGAGGCGGACCGCCTGCTGCTGATCGCCGACGCGGACCTGTGGAAGCCGGGACTGCGCATCTACGAACTCACCGACGTGGCCATCGAGGTCCGCCCCGACGCCGGCTGACGCCGCGCACAGCCGAGGAGCACTGTTGTCCATGAGCACCCCCCAGGCCCCCCTCCGCTGGTACGGGGACGGGTACCCGAGCGTGGACCCGGCCGGGATCAACCAGGTCCTGAGCCGGGTGGAAGAGCCCTGCTTCATCGTGTCCACGGCCCCGGGCGCAGGCGTGGTCGCCGGCGGCACGGCCGTCGCCGGCGGGGACGGGCCGGGCGTCCTGGCCGCCGCCCCGGCCCTGCCCCCGCAGCGGCTCGGCTCCGCCGGGTTCCGCGCCGCGCACGGTGTGCGGCAGTCGTACATGGCCGGGGCGATGGCGGGCGGCATCGCCTCCGCCGATCTGGTGATCGCGCTGGCCCGGCAGGGTTTCCTCGCTTCGTTCGGCGCGGCGGGCCTGCTGCCGGAGACCATCGAGAAGGCGCTGGCCCGGTTCGCCGCCGAGATCCCGGGACTGCCGTACGCCGTCAACCTGATCCACAGTCCGAGCGAGGACCGGCTGGAGCGCGAGGCGGTCGAGCTGTTCCTGCGCCGGGGCGTGCGCTGCGTGGAGGCGTCGGCCTTCATGGGGCTGACCCCGCATCTGGTCCGCTACCGGCTGGCCGGACTGCGGCAGGACCCCTCGGGGCGGGTGGTGGCCGGAAACCGCGTCATCGCCAAGGTGTCCCGGGCGGAGACCGCCGAGCGGTTCATGCGCCCCGCCCCGGCCGCCCTGGTCGACACACTGTTGCGGGAGGGTCTGGTCACCGCCGAGCAGGCGCGGCTCGCCCATCTGCTGCCGCTCGCCGACGACATCACCGTGGAGGCGGACTCCGGCGGGCACACCGACCGCCGCCCGCTGCCCGCGCTGTTCCCGGTCATCCTGCGGGTGCGCGACCAGATCCAGCGCGAGCACCGCTACGCCACCCCGATCCGGGTCGGCGCGGCCGGCGGCCTCGGCACCCCGACCGCGGTGGCCGCCGCGTTCGCGATGGGCGCCGCCTATGTGGTGACGGGTTCCGTCAACCAGTCCTGTCTGGAGTCCGGCACCTCCCCGGCCGCCCGCGAGCTGCTGGCCCAGGCGGACGTCACGGACTGTGCGATGGCTCCGGCGGCCGACATGTTCGAGATGGGCGTGGAGCTGCAGGTGCTGCGCCGGGGCTCGATGTTCGCGATGCGGGCGCAGCAGCTGTACCGGCTCTACCAGGCGTACGACGGCATCGAGGCGCTGCCCGCCGAGGAGCGGGCGCGGCTGGAGTCGCAGATCTTCCGGCGGCCGCTGGAGGACGTCTGGCAGGAGTGCGTGCGGTACTTCGCCCGCCGTGACCCCGAGCAGCTGGACCGGGCGGCGGACAGCGCGAAGCGCCGGATGGCGCTGGTGTTCCGCTGGTACCTGGGCATGGCCTCGCGCTGGGCGGTGACCGGCGAGGCCGACCGGTCGGCCGACTACCAGATCTGGTGCGGTCCGGCGATGGGCAGCTTCAACGCCTGGGTGTCCGGCAGCTATCTGAAGACCCCGGAGAACCGGACGGTGGCCGATGTCGCCCACCACCTGATGCGCGGGGCGGCCTTCCACACCCGGATCGCCCAGCTGGCCACGGCGGGCGTGACCCTGCCGTCGGCGGCGGCCGACTACCGCCCGGTGCCGCTGGAGCTGCCCGCCCTGACGGCGGCCGTGTGATGGGCGCGCTGACACCCGAGAAGGTGGAGGAACTCCTCGGCGATCCCGACGACCCGGCCAGCCCGTACGGGTTCGCCGCCGCCGTCGCCCGGGACGAGGCCGACGCCCACCCGGACGAGCTGTGCGACCGGCTGGTCTCGGCGGGGTTCCATCTCAACTACCTGCCGAAGGAGTGGGGCGGCGCGTTCGAGTCCTTCGACCGCAGCCTGACCCTGGTGCGCGCGGCGGCCCGGCGGGATGTGAACGTGATGCCGGGCACCATGTTCGGCATCATCGCCGCCACCTGTCTGCAGCTGCACGGCGACGAGGACCAGCGGACCCGGACGGCGGACATCCTCACCCGGGGCGGCACGGTGGCGTTCGCGCTGACCGAGGCCGAGCACGGCAGCGACCTGCTCTCCGGAGAAGTGCGGCTGGACGACGACGGGCTGCTGCACGGCGAGAAGTGGATGGTCGGCAACGGCCTGCGCTGCGAGGCCGTGTACGTGGTGGCCCGTACCGGCGCCCGCGGTCCGGGGGCGTTCTCCGCCTACCTGCTGGACGCGGAGTGGGCCGAGGGCCACGGTCTGGTGCGGGAGCCGGCCGCCCGCACCGGCGGCATGCGCGGGGTGGACACCGCCCGGCTGCGCTTCGCCGGCGTCCCCGTCCCCGAGCACGCCCTGGTGGGCAAGGTGGGTCAAGGGCTGGAGGTGGCGGTCCTCGCCCAGCAGGCGGTCCGGCTGATGAGCATGGCGGGCAGCCTCGGCTGCGCGGACACCGCGCTGCGCCTGACCCTCGGCTTCGCCGCCGAGCGCCGGGTCGCCCGGGTGCCCCTGCTGGAGGTGCCCCATCCGCGCCGGGACCTGGCCGTCGCCTCGGCGGCGCTGCTCGCGGCCGACGCGGTGGCGCTGGCCGCCGCGCGGGGCGTGCATGTCGTACCGGAGGTGTTCAGCGTCTGGGCGCTCGCAGCCAAGCACGTGGTGGCGGAGGCCACGGACGATCTGGTCCGGCGCTGTGCCGCCGTGCTCGCCACGCGCGCGGTCCTGCGCGAACAGGCGCCCGGCGCGGGCATGTTCCAGAAGATCCAGCGGGACACGGCGGTGGTCAGGGTGATCGACGCCAGCCCGCTGGCGAACCTGCGCGCCTACGCCGCCCAGATCCCGGCCCTGGTCACCAGGGACGACGCGCCCGCCGCGGACACCGTGCACCGGATCTTCGCGCTGGACGCCGAGCCGCCGTCGTACGACCCCACGCGGCTGGACCTGGTCGCGCGCGGCGCGGACCCGGTCCTCGGTGCTCTGCCGGGGGTCGCCGCCGGCGCCCTGGAGCACCTGGGCGACGACCCGGCGGCGGCCCTGGTGCGCCGGCTCGGCGGTGCCGTGACCGGACTCGGCCCGCGCGCGGCCGCCGTACGGGAGCGGGACGCCGATCCCAACGCGCTGGTGGACCTCGCCGAGCGGTACGCCTGGGTGCACGCGGCCGCCGTCTGCCTGCACCTGTGGTGGCACAACCGGGAGCGGCCGCTGTACGGCGCCGAGCCGGGTGCCACCGGCTGGCTGCGGGCGGTGCTCGCCTATCTGCTCGCCCGTGCCGAGGGCGTCGACCCGCGCCGCCACGGCCCCGATCTGCTGCCCGCCCTCGACACCACCCTGGCGCTCGGCCGGGCCGGGCGGCTGATGACCGCCGTGCCGGTGCGTCTCGCTTCCGCCTCTCACCCGATGGAGGACTCCTGATGTCCCAGGCCGAGTTGACCGAACTGGCCGAGCGGCTCGAGCAGTACCTCGGCGATCCGCACGACCCGGCGAGCCGGATGTCGTTCGCCGAGGTGCTCGACCACGACGAGCGCGACGCCTTCCCGTACGGGTTCGTCGGCCTGCTGCGCCGCTGGGGGTTCCTGGACTACGGCCTGCCCGCCGAGCAGGGCGGCAAGGCCGGCAACCCGGAGACCGGGTTCACGCTGATGCGGCTGGTGGCGCGGCGCGACGGGGCGACCGCCATCGCGCTCGGGCTGACCAACGCCGCGTTCACCCCGCTGTGGATCGCGGGCACCGACGAGCAGAAGCGGCGCCAGATCGACGCCGTCCACCAGGGCGTCGGACTCGCGTGGGGGCTGTCCGAGGCCGCGCACGGCAGCGATCTGCTGAGCAACGAGGTCGTCGCGGAGCGGGTGGCGGGCGGCTACCGGCTCACCGGGGAGAAGTGGCCGATCGGCAACGCCACCTTCGCCGACCGGATGTTCGTCTTCGCGCGCACCGGGCCGCGCCAGGGCGCCGGGGACTACTCGATCCTCGTGGTCGACAAGTGGCGGGCCGACGCCGAGACTGTCCGGGAGACGCCGCTGCTGAAGCTGCACGGCGTACGGGCCCTGGACCTGAGCGGGCTGCGGTTCGACGGTGTCTTCGTCCCGGAGTCCGACCTCGTCGGCGCCGAGGGCCAGGGCCTGGAGATCGCCCTGAAGACCAGCCAGACCGCGCGCCTGGTCATCCTCAGCCTGGCCCTGTCGGGCGTGGACACCTCGCTGCGCACGGCGCTGGAGTTCGCCCAGGACCGGATCCTGTTCAACCGTCCGGTCGTCGAAGTGCCGTACACCGGGCGCCAGTTGGCGGAGTCCTTCGCCGACCTGATGGTCGCGGACGCGGTGTGTCTCGGCGCCGTGCGCAGTGTGCAGACCTCGACCGGGCAGGTGAGCGTCTTCTCCTCGGCGGCCAAGTACCTGGTGCCGACGCTGCTGGAGGAGACCCTGGCGCGGCTGAACGTGGTGCTCGGCGCCCGGGTGTTCCTGCGCACCCACCCGCGCTTCGGCATGCACCAGAAGATGCTGCGCGACATCCTGGTGACCAACATGGCCGACGGGAACACCGTCGTGAACCTGCGCAACATCGGCCACCAGCTGGCCGCGCTGCTGGAGAAGGGCCGTACCGCCGACGCCGACGTGCGCGCCGAGGCGGCCGCCCGGACGGCCGTGCTCTACAGCATGGACGCCGAACTGCCGCTCTACCGGCCCGCGTTGCAGGAGCTGTCCAACCGGGGCCTGGACGATGCGGTGCTGGCCGCGCCCGACTCCCTGATCCGGCTGCGGGTGCTCGCCGACCGGGCCACGGACAAGGACCGCGACCGGCTGCTGCTGGCCGCCGACCTGGCGACCGAACTGCTCGGCCGCCTGCTCCCGTTGGAGGAGCGCGCCGACCGGCTGCGCGCCGAGCTGGGCCGCGGCTACGCGCACTCGGCCGAGCTGTTCGACCTGGCCAAGGAGTACTGCCTGGTGCACGCGGCCGCCGCGTGCGTGCACACCTACGTGCACTCGCACGGCCTGATGGCCGAGCCGCTGCCGAGCCCTGCGCTGCTGCTGCTCCAACTGGAGCGGATCAACCGGCGGTTCCACCCCTACGGGGCCTACCACGACCCGGCCGCCGTGGAGGAGGTGCTCGCCGTGCTGACCCGCCTGCACGAACACAACCGGCTGCTGTCGCACTGGCCGATCACGCTGGCCGAGCGGACCGCGCCCACGGAGGGGGCCCGGTGCGCGGAAGCCCGCTGACGCACACCGCCGCCGGGCCGGACACGGGGGTGGCCGACCTGTGGACCCTGCCCGAGCACCGGGTGCCGGAGCTGGCCGCGCGGATGGGCGGCCCGGACCTGCTGGCCCCGGACGAGCGCACCCGGCACGACCGGCTGCTACGGACCGGCTCCCGGCGCCGCTTCCTGGGCGGGCGGCTGCTCGCCCGGCTGGCCCTGGGCGCCCGCACCGGGCTGCCTCCGGACACCTGGCGGTTCGTCCGGGACGAGAACGGGCGCCCGGAGCCGCTCCCGGACACCGGGCTGCGCTTCAACCTGTCCCACACGGACGGTCTGATCGCCTGCGTCCTCACCCGGGGGCGCAGCTGCGGTGCGGACGTGGAGCGCGTCCCCTTCGACGCGGAGAAGGCGCGCCTGCTGAACGCCTTCCTCGGCCCCGGGGACCCGGACCTCGCCACGAGCGAGCGGTGGGTGCTGGCCGAGGCCTACCTCAAGGGCGTGGGCGTCGGTCTCGCGGGAGGCGCGAAGGACCTCCGCTTCCGGCACCGGGGCGGCGGGCGGTTCACCGTCGCCGACGCGCGCCGGCCGGACGTCGCCCACCGCTGGCGGCTCGAGCTGCTGCGCCCCTCCGAGCACCACCTCGTGGCCGTGGCGACCGAGGGCGGCGGCACGGTACGCCTCCGCGAGCCCGCCACCGGCCCCTCCCCCACTCGCGGTACCTCCCTTCCCGACCCTCTGCGACCGTAAGGACCCGCCATGTCCCAGCACACGCCGACCGTCGCCGTGATCGGCGCCGGCCCCGCCGGTCTGTCCGCCGCCTACCGTCTGCGCGACCGTGCCCGGATCACCGTCTTCGAGCGCGAGGACCGCCCCGGCGGCCACGCCAACACCGTGGAGGTCGAGGAGAGCGGGCATGTGCTCGGCCTGGACACGGCGTTCATCGTCTGCAACCGGCGCTTCTACCCGCAGCTGACCGCGTTCTTCGACGAGCTCGGGGTCGACACCGTGCCGCATCCGGGCGGGTTCACCTTCTTCGACCTCGACAGCGGCCTGGAGTACGGCACCGAGGAGCTCGAACTCGACGAGAGCGCGATCGAGGAGCGCTACGCCGCCGAGTACCCCGGATTCCCGGACGTCTGGCGGGAGGTGCGCCGCTTCCACGAGGAGAGCCGGCGGGACTTCGTCCGGGGCCGCGCCGACCTGTCGATGGGCGACTACCTCGACCGGGGCGGATACAGCGAGGAGTTCCGCCACTCGTATCTGATCCTGCTCTGCTCCGCCGTCTGGTCGGTGCCTGCCGAACTGGTCTGGGAGATGCCCGCAGCCACGGTCATCGCGTTCTTCGTCGGCCACGACGAGGGCGGCCTCGGCGGCCGGCGGGTGGACTGGCGCACGGTGGGCGGCGGTTCGATCTCCTACGTGCGCAAGGCGCTCGCGGCGATCGGCCCCGACCTCAGGGTCTCCTCGCCGGTCACCGCCGTACGGCAGGAGGCGGACGGGGTCATCGTGACGACGGCCGCCGGGTCGGAGCGGTTCGACCACGCGGTGCTGGCCACGCACGCCGACGAGGCGTTCGCGCTGCTGGAGAACCCGACGAGCGCGCAGCGGACGGCGCTGGAGGGCGTCCGCTACAGCCGGTCCCGGGTGGTGCTGCACACCGACCCGTCGCTGATGCCCACCGACGCCGGGAGCCGGCGGGCCTGGAACTACGGCAAGGTCCAGGTGGACGGCGCGACCCGCTGCTTCGTCACCTACTACCTCAACCGGCTCCAGGACTTCGAGGCCGAGCGGGACTACTTCGTCACGCTGGACCCGCCCCGCCCGTTCGACCCGGACACGGTCATCGCCGCGTTCGACTACACCCACCCGGTGATCGACATGGCGCTGCGCGAGCGGCAGTCCGTGATCTACCGGGCCAACGAGGGCACCCGGGTCAAGCTGGCCGGGTCGTACTTCCACTCCAAGGAGCTGGGCCCGGATCTGATCGGCTCCCACGAGGCCGCGTTCTCGGCCGGGGCCGAGGCCGCGGCCGAGATCCTGCGCGAGCTGTCCTGACCGGTCTCAGCGCTCGGTGTGCCGCCGTGCCGACTCGTTCTCCTGGGCCATGCGCCTGAGCGCCAGCAGCGCGGGCTCCAGGAGGACGGTCAGCAGCAGGGCACGCTCGGCCAGCTCCAACGGGTCCTCGATGCCGTCCAGTTGGTCGAGATCGAGGACCGCGGTCCGCTCCGCGAGGCGGGCGTACGGCAGCAAGGTGTGCCAGTCCAGCGGGACGCCCAGCGAGCGCAGCGAGGTCAGGGTCTCGGCGAGCGCGGCGCGAGCGGGCGCCCTCTCGTGCACGTCCCAGCCCAGCTCCTTGACCAGCGCCTCGACTTCCGCCCCCTCGGGGGCCTGCTCGGGGGGCTCCTCGGCCAGCCGGATGGCGCCGAGGGCGAGGCCGAGGCTGCGGTGGGTGTCGCCCGTGTGCTGGTCCAGGGCGTCGAGGAGGTCCTTGGCGGTGCTGACGGGCAGCCCGCGGACCGTGGTCAGCGCACGGATCAGGCGGAGGCGGCGCAGGTGCTGCTCGTCGTACTCGGCCTGGGTCGCCGCGGTCTGCCGGCCGGCCGGGAGCAGGCCCTCCCGGAGGTAGTACTTGATCGTCGTCACGGAGACGCCGCTGCGGCGGCTCAGCTCGGACATGCGCATCGGTTCGGCTCCGCTCTTGAAAACTGGATACCTCTACTGTCTAACATAGATAGTAGAGGTATCCAATTTCTGGCCCTCCACTTCGTCCTGCCTCTGACCCAAGAAGGCCGTAGCCATGCCCACCCTGCCCTGGACCAGCGTCAACAAGCCCGCACCGGACGCCGCGGCGTTCGTCATGGCGTCCCGTCTGGAGGTCCGCTCCCTCAAGGACGTCCCGCGCTTCTTCCTGAAGTCCCTGGCTGCCTGGAAGCAGGTGTCCGGCGCGCCCGGCGCCTACGGCGCCTCACTGATCGCCGAGCCCTTCAAGCGCACCTTCTGGACGCTCTCGGCCTGGCAGGACAAGGACGCCCTCTACACCTACGCCCGGACCGAGCCGCACAAGTCGATCATGACCGGGCTGCGGCCCGTCATGAAGCACTCGGTCTTCACGTTCTGGCAGGTCCCCGCGGCCGACCTGCCCCTCGACTGGTCCGACGCGAAGCGCCGGCTGGCCGAGCAGGACACGCACGCCTGACCCCCGCCCACCCCATCAGGAGACCCCCGCCATGACGCTGTCCGAAGAGACCCCGGTCCTCGACGACCCGGTCCCCACCCCCGCGCCGGAGGGCCGCCGCGTACCCCTCTGGCTCGCGATCGTCGCCTGCAGCGTGCCCATGTTCATGGTCGCGCTCGACAACCTCGTCGTCTCCACCGCGCTGCACACCCTGGCCGTCGACCTGAAGGCCGACACCCAGGAACTCCAGTGGTTCGTCAACGCCTACGTCCTCAGCTTCGCCTGTCTGCTGATGACCGGTGCCGCGCTCGGCGACCGGTTCGGCCGGCGACGGTTGTTCGTGCTCGGCATCGTGGTGTTCACGCTGGCCTCCGCGGGCTGCGGACTGGCCGACACCAGCGCCCAGTTGATCACGTTCCGGGCGATCCAGGGCTTCGGGGCCGCGGCCGTGATGCCGCTGTCGCTGACCCTGCTGTCCCAGGCCGTGCCGGAGCGGATGCGCGGACTGGCCCTCGGCCTGTGGTCGGGGATCAGCGGCCTGGCCGTCGCGATGGGCCCGGTGGTGGGCGGTGCGGTGGTCGACGGGCTGGACTGGCGGTGGATCTTCTGGATCAACGTGCCGGTGGGTGTCGTCGCCGTCCCGCTCATCCTGCTGACGCTGCGCGAGAGCTCGCTGCCGGGGGTCCGCCTGGACCTGATCGGCATGATGCTGGCCGCCGCCGGACTGTGCGCGGTGGTGTGGGGCATCGTGCACGGCGACACGGACGGCTGGAGCTCGGCGAAGGTGCTGGGCGCCTTCGCCGGGGGTGCGGTGCTGCTCGCCGCGTTCGTCCTGTGGGAGGCCAGGGTCGCGGAGCCGATGCTGCCCCTGTCGTTCTACCGGGTCCGGGCCTTCACCCTCACCAACATCGTCTCAGCGGCGATGTACTTCGGGGTCTTCGGCTCGCTGTTCCTGCTGGCCCAGTACCTCCAGATCGTGCCCCCGCGCACCCCGCTGGAGGCCGGTGTCCGCACCCTGGCCTGGACGCTGATGCCGATGTTCGTCGCGCCGGTCGCCGGTGTGCTCACCAACAAGGTCGGCGGCGGCCGCCTCATGGCGCTCGGCCTGTTCCTGCAGGGTGTGGGCCTCGGCTGGATCAACCTGGTCGCGGACACCGACACCGCCTACTCGTCGATGGTCGGCCCGATGATCGTCGCGGGCATCGGCATGGGCTTCGTGTTCGCCCCCACGGCCGCGGTGGTACTCGGCTCGGTCGCCAAGGAGCACGCGGGCAAGGCCTCCGGCGCGAACACCACGGTCCGGGAGATAGGCGGGGCGCTCGGCATCGCCGTCCTCAGCACGGTGTTCACGGCGCACGGCGGCACCCGCAGCCCCCAGGAGTTCGTCGACGGCCTGCACCCGGCGGTGTGGGTCGGCGTCGCCGTGGTCCTCGTGGGCGCGCTGTGCGCCCTGGGCATTCCGCGCTCGCGGAGCGCGGCGTCCGAGGAGGCGTGAACGCCTGACAGGCGTGAGGTCCGGCCACCGGGTACGGGGGCCGGACCTCACGCGTCGCCGTAGGCTTCTCCGCCCAGCTCGAACCCGGCCGTGCCCGCCGTCGCATCGGCCAGCCACGCGCGGAAGGCGTCCACGTCGGCGTCCGGCAGGCCGATCTCGATGGTGACGGCCTCGTCGTAGCGCACGTCCCGGACCTCGCGCCCGGTGGACCGCAGGTCGTTCTGGACCTTGCCCGCGCGCTGGTGGTCGACGGTCACCGTGGCCAGCCGGAAGCGGCGCCGGGTGAGCGTGCCGAGCGCGTCCAGGGCCTCGCCGACCGCTCCGCCGTAGGCCCGGATGAGCCCGCCCGCGCCGAGCTTGACGCCGCCGTAGTAGCGGGTGACGACGGCGACCACGTACCGCATGTCGCGGCGCAGCAGCATCTGGAGCATGGGCACCCCGGCGGTGCCGCCCGGTTCGCCGTCGTCACTGGCCTTCTGCACCCCCGCGTCGGCGCCGATGACGTACGCCCAGCAGTTGTGCGTGGCGTCGGCGTGCTCCTTGCGGACGGCCGCGATGAACTCCTGGGCCTCCTGCTCGGTGGCCGCCGGGGCGAGGGCGCACAGGAAACGGGAACGGTTGACCTCGGTCTCGTGCACGCCCGCGCGGGCGACTGTGCGGTACTCGTCCTGCATCCCGCCAGCCTATGCGAGCCCCGGGCCGTCCTTGATCGCGGTGTACGGCGGCCGGGCCGGGCTACTCCTTCCCCTTCTCCTTCTTTCCGCGCGGCACGATGAACGACGTCAGCAGGGCGGTGCCCGGAGCCAGGGCCGGCCAGCCGGTGCCACGCCAGGTCAGCACGGCGACCGCGGCGGTCGGGAACTTCTCGCGGACCCGGTCGAGCGTGTCCTCCAGACCGTCACCGGCCAGCTCCAGGACCAGCTCCTCCAGCCCCGGGTTGTGCCCGACCAGCAGCAGCGTCTCCACCTCGCGCGGTGTCTCGTGCACGACCTCCAGCAGCTCCGGTACGTCGGCCGCGTACAGCCTGCGGTCGTGGCGCACCGGGGGCGGTGTGCCCCACTCGGCGGAGGCCAGCTCCCAGGTGCGGCGGGCGCGTACGGCGGTGGAGCACAGGGCGAGGTCGGGCAGGCAGTCGGCCTCGGCGAGGGCGCGCCCGGCGGCCGGGGCGTCCCGCAGGCCGCGCGGCGCGAGCGGACGCCGGTGGTCCTCGACGCCCTCGGGCCAGGCGGACTTGGCGTGCCGCAGAACCACCAGCCGGCGCAGCGGGCCCGCGCCCGCCCGCTCGATCATGCGAGCCCCCCGAGGTCACGGGCGAGGTCGAGGGCGAGCAGGCGGTCCGCGTAGACGTACGTCTCGAACCGGGCGCCGTCGGGCAGCCCCGGTGCGCTCTCCACATCCCGCAGCACGTCCAGCACCCCGGGCAGGTCGAGATCGTCCTCCCACGCGGCCCGCAACCGCGCCCGCACCGCGTCGGGCACCGGCCGCGAGGGCTGCCGCGCCCACCGGGCGACGGCCTGCCGCCAGCGAGCGAGGCTCCGTGCGGCCTCGTCGAGCCGGTCCGCATCCAGCCGTGCCGTCGTGCCGCGGGGGACGGAGAGGAGGGCGAGGCGCAGGGCGGTGGGGTCGGCGAGGAGGTCCGGGAGATCGAGCGGGTGACGGCCGTCCGGCCCCGTGGCCACCACCGGTGCGACGGCCAGGAGCGGGCCCTCGCCGGGGATTCCCTCGGTGTCCGCTCCCACCACGTGGATCGCCTGCGCCTCGCCCAGCCCCGAGGCGAGGTCGCGGCCGTCCTCGAAGGGGCGGATGGCCAGGGTGGTCGCGGCCTTGCGGAGTTCGGCGTGCCGGCGGGGCGCGGTGAGGATCGTCCAGACCGGAGTGCCGCCGAGCTCCAGGGCGCGGACCAGGACGTCCGCGGTGAGCAGGACCCGCAGGGCCGTCGGATCGAGGCCGGTGGCGTAGGCCTCGATGCGGGTCAGGCCGCGGCGGGCGGGCGCGGCGGAGACGGGCTCACCGGTTCGGGCGTCGAGGATGTGCAGCACGGCCCGAGCGTAGGCGCGCGGGCGGCCGTACGCAGGCACCTTGCACCGATTCAGGTCACCGTGGCGGGGTAGCGGGGGGAATCTGCACCCGGTGGGCGCTGTTTCCCCGACGACCATCCCCACACAGCCCGAGGAGGCCGCCGTGTACGACGACGAAGCGACGATCCGCAGGATTCTGACCGAGCTGGGTGACACCTGGGCGGTGGTCGGCCTGTCCGCCAACCGGCGGCGGGCCGCGTACGGGGTCGCGCAGGTGCTGCAGCGCTACGGCAAGCGGATCGTTCCGGTGCACCCGAGGGCGGAGGCGGTGCACGGCGAGCAGGGGTACGCCTCCCTGGCGGACATCCCCTTCGCGGTCGACGTCGTCGACGTGTTCGTCAACGGCGAGCTGGCCGGCGGGGTCGCCGACGCGGCCGTGGCGAAGGGCGCGAAGGCGGTCTGGTTCCAGCTCGGTGTCGTCGACGAAGCGGCGTGCGTACGGACCCGGGCGGCGGGCCTGGACATGGTCATGGACCGGTGTCCGGCGATCGAAATTCCCCTCCTGACCTAGTGTTACTCCCTCTTCATCACAATCCGGCGCTGAATATTGACATTCGGGTTGGGTGTCTGACCTGTGCAAAGCCAGTTCCCAAGACGGACAAGATCCTAGGTCAAGATTTGGTAATCAGTCTTTTGCCGACACGGAAAGCCTTCCTAGCCTGTGGCGTCCTTGCTCGTTAAATCTGCGTTTTCGATCTGAGAGGCCACTTGACATGGTGAAAGTCGACCATGCCGCGCCTATAGCCACGAAGGACGCCGGCGGCCTGCGCCGCGACGTCGGGCTCATCGGTCTGATGTGGGCCTCGGTGGGCTCCATCATCGGCTCCGGCTGGCTGTACGGCGCCGAGAAGGCGGTCGTCGTGGCCGGCCCCGCGGCGATCATCTCGTGGGTGATCGGCGCCGTCGCCATCGTCCTGCTGGCGCTCGTGCACGCCGAACTCGGCGGCATGTTCCCGGTGGCGGGCGGCACGGCCCGGTACCCGCACTACGCGTTCGGCGGTCTGGCCGGCATGTCCTTCGGCTGGTTCGCCTGGCTGCAGGCGGCCACCGTGGCCCCGATCGAGGTCGAGGCCATGATCGGCTACGCCGGTCACTGGAAGTGGGCCCAGAGCCTGCTGCACGCCGACGGAACGCTGACCACCAGCGGTTTCGTCACGGCCGTCGTCCTCATGGCCGTCTTCGTCGGCGTCAACTTCTTCGGCGTCCGGGCCCTGGCCCACACCAACAGCGCCGCCACCTGGTGGAAGATCGCCGTCCCGCTCGGGGCGATCTTCGTCATCGCCGCGACCAACTTCCACGCCAGCAACTTCACCTCGGAGGGCTTCGCGCCCTTCGGCGCCAAGGGCGTGCTCGGCGCGATCAGCTCCAGCGGCATCATCTTCGCGCTGCTCGGCTTCGAGCAGGCCATCCAGCTGGCCGGTGAGAGCCGGAACCCGAAGCGGGACCTGCCGCGCGCGACCCTCGGCTCGGTCGCGATCGGCGCCGTGATCTACGTCCTGCTCCAGGTCGTGTTCATCGCCGCGCTGCCGCACACCTCCTTCGCGCACGGCTGGGCCAAGCTCGACTTCCCGGGCATCAGCGGCCCGTGGGCGGGCCTCGCGACCCTGGTCGGCCTCGGCTGGCTGGGCTGGGTGCTCTACGTCGACGCGATCATCTCCCCCGGTGGCACCGGCCTGATCTACACCACCGCCACCTCCCGCGTCTCCTACGGCCTGGCCAAGAACGGCTACCTGCCGAAGGCGTTCGTCAAGACCGACAAGCGCGGCGTGCCCTGGTTCGGTCTGATCATGTCCTTCGTCACCGGTGTGGTCTGCTTCCTTCCCTTCCCGAGCTGGCAGGAGCTGGTCGGCTTCATCACCTCGGCGAGCGTGCTGATGTACGCGGGTGCGCCGCTGGCCTACGGCGTCTTCGCCAACCGCCTGCCGCACTTCGAGCGCCCGTACCGGCTGCCCTTCGGCAAGCTCATCTCCCCGCTGTCGTTCGTGGTCGCCAACCTGATCATCTACTGGGCCGGCTGGAACACGCTGTGGCGCCTGGGCTTCGCCATCCTGCTGGGCTACGTGCTGCTGGGCTCCTACGCCCTGTGGGCCAACGCCACGAACAAGCCCGACGCGCCGCGGATGGACTTCAAGGCCGCGCAGTGGCTGCCCGCCTACCTGCTGGGCATCGGCCTGATCTCCTGGCAGGGCGGCTTCGGCGAGGGCAGCAAGGGCAACATCCCCCTGTGGTGGGACATCCTCGTCGTCGCGGCCTTCTCCCTCGGCATCTACTACTGGGCCAAGGCGACCGCCTCGAAGACCGAGGCGATCGAGCGCAGCATCGACGAGGTCGTGGTCACCGACGCTCCGGCGCACTGACCTCGCATCTCCCCTGGTGTCCCGTCAGCCGCGGCAACTCCGCCGTGGCTGACGGGACACCGTCATAATGTGGGGGTGACGCACCCCTCCCCCCACCCCGGCTCCGCGCCCGAGGAACGCCGTACGGTGGTCGTCGTGGGCGCCGGGCCCGCCGGGCTCGCCCTCGGCGCCGTCCTGCGAGCCGCCTCCGTCGACTGCGTGGTCCTGGAGACCGAGAGCAGGCAGTTCATCGAGACCCGGCCGAGAGCCGGCGTCATCGAGGAATGGGCGGTCCGTGAACTCGCACGGCGCGGCCTGGCCGAGAACCTGCTGGCGCGCGCCCAGGTGCACGACGCCTGCGAGTTCCGCTTCGGCGGTGAGCGGTACCGCTTCTCCTACGGTGATCTGACGGGCCATCACCACTACGTGTACCCGCAGCCGTTGCTGGTGACGGACCTGGTGCGCGAGTACGCCGACGTCCGCGGCGGCGACATCCGCTTCGGCGTGCGCGACGTACGCCTGCACGACCTGGACTCGGACCGGCCCGCCGTGTCGTACCAGTGCCCCGAGACGGGTGAACGGCGGCTGCTGCGCTGTGACTTCGTCGCGGGCTGCGACGGGGCGCGCGGGGTGACCCGGGACGCGATCCCGGCGGAGCGCGCGCGGATCGCGCGGCAGGACGACGGCATCGGCTGGCTGGCGCTGCTCGCCGAGGCCCCGCCCTCCTCCGACTGCGTGCTGTTCGGCATCCACCCGCACGGGTTCGCCGGGCACATGGCCCGCAGCCCCGAGGTCACCCGCTACTACCTGCAGTGCCCGCCCGGCGACGATCCGGAGAACTGGCCGCACGAGCGGGTCTGGACCGAGCTGCGCACCCGCCTCGGGGCGGCCGGCGCGCCGCCGCTCACCGAGGGCCGGCTCATCGAGAAGCGGGTGCTGGACATGCACCACTACGTCGTCGAACCCCTCGTCCACGGGCGGCTGCTGCTGGCGGGCGACGCCGGTCATCTCACGGCGCCGATCGCCGCGAAGGGCCTGAACCTCGCCCTGTACGACGCCTTCCTGCTCGGCGACGCACTCGTCGCGTACGTCACCCGGGGCGACGCGAGCGGCCTGGACGGCTACTCGGCGGCGTCCCTGCGGCGGGTGTGGGACTACCAGGAGTTCTCGCAGTGGCTGTCGGACATCTATCACGGCGTCGCCTCGGGCGATCCGTTCCGTGCGGGCACCACGCTGGCCCGGCTGCGCCGCGTGTTCACCTCGCCCGCCGCGGCGGCGTCCTTCGCCGAGCAGTATCTGGGGGCGGCCGCCGCGTACTGAGCGGGACGGCGGCTCAGCCCTCGGGGGCGGCGGTGGCCTTCTCGGCGAGGCGGTGGTCGGCCACCTTCAGGGCCTCGCCGACCAGACGGCGCACATGGCCGTCGCGCAGCGAGTAGACCACGCGGCGGCCCTCCTTGCGGGTGGTGACCAGGCCCGCGAGGCGCAGCCGGGCCAGGTGCTGGCTGACGGCGGGACGGGCGGCACCGCACGCCTCCGTGAGCGTGGTGACGTCGGCCTCCCCCGCCGTGAGCGAGTGCAGCAGGGTGAGGCGGGTGCGGTCGCCGAGCAGCGCGAGGAGGTCGGCGGCGACCGCGAACTGCTCGTCGCCGGGGCTGCGCGGCTGCGCATGATGCGCAGGTGATAGGTGCATGCGTGCGCTCATACGCACATAATGGCCTCCATGGGCGCCGTCCGTCCATTCCCGCACACCGGAAGGTGATCCACGTGAGCGACCGGCACACCCACCAGCACGGCCAGGAACCCCATGACCACCGCCATGACCACGGCCGCCCCCACGCCTCCCCCGGTTTGCGGCACCGCCTCGCCCACCTCCTCACCCCGCACTCGCACGAGACCGCCGACAAGCTCGACCCCGCCCTGGAGTCCTCGGCGCGGGGCATGCGGGCGCTGTGGGTGTCGCTGGCCGTGCTCGGGGCGACCGCGCTGGCGCAGGCCGTGGTGGTGGTGTTGTCCGGGTCCGTGGCGCTGCTCGGGGACACCGTGCACAACGCGGCGGACGCGCTGACGGCCGTACCGCTGGGCATCGCCTTCGTCCTGGGGCGGCGAGCGGCGAACCGGCGGTTCACCTACGGCTACGGGCGCGCCGAGGATCTCGCGGGTCTCGCGATCGTGCTGACCATCGCCGCCTCCGCGGCGTTCGCGGCCTGGGTGGCCGTCGGGCGGCTGCTCGACCCGCGGCCGGTCGAGCATGTGCCGGTGGTCGCGGTGGCCGCGCTGGTCGGGTTCGCGGGCAACGAGTGGGTGGCCCGGTACCGGATCCGGGTGGGCCGGGAGATCGGCTCGGCCGCGCTGGTCGCCGACGGGCTCCACGCCCGAACGGACGGTTTCACCTCACTGGCCGTGCTGCTGGGGGCCGCAGGCGCGGCCCTGGGCTGGCACCTGGCCGACCCGATCGTGGGGCTGGCGATCACCGCAGCGATCGCCCTCGTGCTGCGGGACGCCGCGCGTGAGGTGTTCCGGCGGGTGATGGACGCCGTCGACCCGGCGCTGGTGGACCGGGCCGAGCGGGCGGTGCGTGCGGTGCCGGGGGTGCGCGAGGTGGGTGAGCTGCGGCTGCGGTGGATCGGGCACCGACTGCGGGCCGAGCTGGCGGTCGTGGTGGACGGCGAGGCGACGGTCCGCGAGGCGCACGCGATCGCCGTCGAGGCCGAACACGCCCTGCTGCATGCCGTACCGCGGCTCACGGCCGCCCTGGTGCACGCCGACCCGGCACCGGTGCCGGGCGGGACAGACCCGCATCTGGTGCTGGCCCATCATCTGCCGGCCCGGTCCACGGCGTGACGGCCTGCTCTCAGGCGACCCCGAGCCCTTCGAGCACGACGGCGCCGGGCAGCTCCGCGAGGGCCTTGCCCGGCACCAGCAGTTTGCCGCGCCGGCGCCCGCTGCCGACCAGGACGTAGGGCAGGTCGGCCACGGCCGCGTCCACCAGCACCGGCCATCCCTCGGGCAGTCCGACCGGGGTGATTCCGCCGTACTCCATGCCGGTCTCGCCGGTCGCGGTGTCCATCGCGGCGAACGAGGCCTTGCGGGCGCCCAGTTGGCGGCGCACCACACCGTTGACGTCGACCCGGGTGGTCGAGAGCACCACACATGCCGCGAGCGTGGTCTCGCCGCCCCGCTTGCCCGCGACCACCACACAGTTCGCCGACTGCTCCAGCAGGTCCTGGCCGTAGTGCTCCACGAAGACGGCCGTGTCGGCCCAGCGCGGGTCGGTGTCGACGTACACGATCCGGTCCGCGGGCACGTTGCCCCGCCAGTGGCGTACGGCGGCGGCGACCGGGGCGGTCAGCTCGTCCAGGCAGTCGGGGGCGGGGACGGCGGTGTCGAAGTCTCCGATGGGTGCGCGCATGGCCGCACGCTAACAGTCCGCGCGGCGGGCGTTCAGCGCACGGGCGGGACCGAGACGGCCATCACCATCTCCACGGGGACGTCCCCTTCGTTGCCGTACGTGTGCGGGGTGTCGGCCTCGAAGGTGGCGCTCGCACCCGCCGGAACGACGTGCTTCACATCGTCCACGGTGAGGGTCAGCTCGCCCGCGGTGACGTGGACGAGTTCGACGGTGCCCGTCGGATGCGGGTCGGACGGGCTGCGGTCGCCGGGCATCAGGCGCCAGTCCCACATCTCCAGGGGCCCGGGGGCCTCGGTGCCCGCCAGGAGCCGGTTGTAGCTGCCCGCCTCCGTGTGCCACAGCCGTACGGCCTGCTCGGCGGGGACGATGCGGACCTTGGGCCCCTGTTCGTAGTCGAGCAGCGTGGTGATGCTGATGCCGAGCGCGTCACCGATCTTGACCACGGTGCCGATGCTGGGGTTGGTGCGGGCCTGCTCGATCTGGATGAGCATGCCGCGGCTCACTCCCGCTCGGGCGGCCAACGCGTCCAGGGTGAAGCCGCGCTCGGTACGCCAGCGTTTGACGTTGCGCGCCAGGGACTGGGTCAGCAGGTCGAGGTCCGACACATCACATCCAGAGGGTTCACTATATTCAATTCCACAGTCCAACTAATTGAACTATGGTGTGGTGTACCTAGTCGTTCACTGCACTGTACTGCGAGGTGGCCCGTGACAGCATTGTTCGCGCTGACCACCAGTCTCCTGTGGGGTCTGGCCGACTTCGGCGGCGGGCTGCTGACGCGACGCACGCCCGCACTGACCGTGGTGGTCGCCTCGCAGGCGATCGCGGCGGCCGTGCTGGGCGTGATCGTGGTGGCGACCGGCGGCTGGAGCGAGGCGGGCCCTCGGCTGTGGTTCGCGGTCGCGGCCGGCGTGGCCGGCCCGGTGGCCGTCTTCTCCTTCTACAAGGCCCTCGCGCTGGGCCCGATGGGCGTGGTCTCCCCGCTGGCCACACTCAGCGTCGCCGTCCCGGTCGGGGTGGGCCTGGTCCTCGGCGAGCGCCCGGGGGCGCTGCAGGTCGCGGGCATCGCGGTCGCCGTCACCGGGGTCGTCCTCGCGGGCGGCCCACAGCTGCGCGGCGCGCCCGTGCAGCGGCGGACGATCCTGCTCACGCTGGTCGCGGCGCTGGGCTTCGGCACGGTGTTCGCGCTGATCACGGAGGCCTCGACCACCGTCACCGGGCTGTTCCTGTCCCTGTTCGTGCAGCGGGTGACGAGCGTCGCGGTGGGCGGCGCGGCCCTGTGCGCCTCGGTCCGGCGCGGCTCTCCCGCCCTGCCGGAGGGCGGCCTCCCGCGGACCGCGCTGCCGGCGCTCGCCTTCGTCGGGCTCGCGGACGTGGCGGCCAACGGCACCTACGCGGTCGCCGCCCAGCACGGCCCGGTCACGGTCGCGGCGGTGCTCGCCTCGCTCTACCCGGTGGTCACCGCGCTGGCCGCGCGCGGCTTCCTCAGCGAGCGGCTGCGCGCGATCCAGGCCGCGGGCGCGGGCCTCGCCCTGCTGGGGACACTGCTGCTGGCGACCGGCTAGGGCGATGCAGGGCCTCGTGGGGCAGGCGGGAAGGGGCGGACGGGTCCTGGGTCAGCCGTCGGCCTCGAGGCGGGCCAGCCGTTCGGCGCCTTCCTCGTCGAGATCGGCCAGCGCGCGCAGCTGCTCCGGTGTGATCCCATCCGGGAGCGGCACCGGCGCCGGGGTCCGCAGCGGCGGCTGCCAGCCGTCGTCAGGTGTCCAGCGCCGTACGACCCGGGCGGGCGCCCCCGCCACCACGGCGTGGTCGGGCACGGTCCCCCGCACCACGGCACCGGCCGCCACGACCACGTTCCGGCCGATCCGCGCCCCCGGCAGGATCACCGCGCCGGTGCCGATCCAGCAGCCCGGGCCGATCTCCACCGGCTCCATGCGCGGCCACTGCTTGCCGATGGGCTCGTGCGGGTCGTCGTAGGAGTGGTTGGTGGAGGTGACGTAGACGTACGGACCGAAGTAGCAGTCGCTGCCGATCGTGACCGTGGTGTCGGCGATGACGTGGCTGCCGCGGCCGAGCACGACCCCGTCGCCGATGCGCAGGATCGGATCCGGGCCGAGGTCCAGGTCCGGCATCAGGCCGGCGGTGAGGGTGACCTGTTCGCCGATGATGCAGTGGGAGCCGAGGCGGATCCAGGGTTCCCCGAAGACCGTGCCGAGCGGGAAGGCCAGCCGGGTGGCTTCGCCGATCGAGCCGAAACGGAAGCGGCCGGGGTTCTCGGCCGTCACCGAACCCGTGCGTTGCACCCAGGACCAGCCCGTGTGCACGGCCCGCTGCACCAGGTGGCGTCGCCAGGATGAGAACGTGTTCTTGCGCTTCGGCACGGGGTCACGTTACTCAGCGGTTGCCTTCGGCGAGAGGGCGGGCTGCTGTGATCTTTGCCCTACTCCGTGTCGTACCGTGCGTCGTACTACGGACGTGAGGAGACGGTGATGACGCAGAAGGCGCTGATCGTGGGCATCGGCGGGAAGGAGCCCCAGCTCGATGCGGAGGTGTTCGTGGCGCCTACGGCCTCCGTGATCGGCGATGTCACGCTGCATGCCGGGGCGAGTGTCTGGTACGGGGCGGTGCTGCGGGGTGACGTCGAGCGGATCACCGTGGGTGCTCAGGCGAATGTGCAGGACAACGTCACGCTGCATGCGGATCCCGGGTTCCCGGTGAGCGTCGGGGAGCGGGTTTCCATCGGGCACAACGCGGTGGTTCACGGGGCGACCGTGGAGGACGACTGCCTCATCGGGATGGGGGCGACCGTGCTGAACGGCGCCGTCATCGGGGCCGGGTCGCTGGTTGCCGCCCAGGCGTTGGTGCCGCAGGGGATGGTGGTGCCGCCCGGGTCACTGGTGGCGGGGGTGCCGGCCAAGGTGAGGCGGGAGCTGTCGGAGGAGGAGCGGCAGGGGGTCACCCTCAACGGGACCATGTACGCGGAGTTGGCGAAGGCGCACCGCGGGGTGCACGAGTAGGGAGTCCTACTCCCCGGCGCCTACCGGTTCTGCTTCTCGGTCTGCCGTCTGCGCCTTCTTGGCCTTGCGCTTGATGATCAGCATCGACGTCAGGCCGATCAGGAGCGCAGCTGCCAGGCCCAGGTACGAGAAGCGCTTCAGCCAGTCCTCGGCGACGACGCCCACGTAGTAGATGACGGCCGTGGTGCCGCCCGCCCAGCAGATGCCGCCGAGGACGTTGGCGATCAGGAACTTCCAGTACGGCATGTGGAGGACGCCCGCGAGAGGGCCGGCGAAGATGCGCAGGAGGGCGACGAAGCGGCCGAAGAAGACGGCCCACATGCCCCACTTCTGGAAGGAGCGCTCGGCGGTGGCGACATGGCCCTCGCCGAAGTGCCTCGGGAATTTCCTGCCCAGCCAGGCCAGCAGGGGCCGTCCGCCCTTACGGCCGATCGCGTAGCCGATGGAGTCGCCGATGACGGCGCCCGCGGTCGCGCACACCCCGAGCACGACCGGGTTGATGCCGGAGTGCTGGGAGGACATGAGCGCCGCCGAGACCAGGACGATCTCGCCCGGCAGCGGAATGCCCAGGCTCTCCAGACCGATCACCAGGCCCACCACCGCGTAGACGGCCGCCGGGGGCACCGTGTCGAGCCATTCCTGGACGTGCACCGCCGATTCCTCCCCTGTCGCCGTCCTTGTCTGCCGGAGCGTGGCTTGCGCCGTGCGCCCCAGGGGAAGGCTACCTGGTCGGCGGTGAACGGCGGCTCCCGCGCACACCCGGCGGCACCGTCCCGCCCCCGGTCCTTCGACTGTCGGACATCCCGGTGTCACGCAGGTGGGGAAGGCTCCCCCGCGGATTCGCCGCCCCGCCTCCCCCAGGTCCCCCGCCAGGGAGCCCTCCGCGGAAGGACGACGTCCCCGTGTCCTCACTGTCCCCGCTCTCCCCGCTAGCCTCACGTTCCCCGCTCTCCCCACCCTCCCTGCCGGCCTCGCCCGCCGCGCCCGAGGCTCCTGCCTGTCCCGGGCCGGAGGCTCCGGTGCGCCGTGGCTCCCTCATGGCCGCCCGGCCGGTCCGGCTCGCCCTGGTCCTGGCTCCGCTGCTGCTCGCCGTGGGCTGGGCCCTGGCCAACCGGCCCGTGGCCTACGCGGGTGTCGCGCGGCTGTTCGCGGCCGACCCGTGGTGGCTGCTGGCCGGGGGCGGCTTCGTCTGCCTGACCTGGGTCGGGGCCTCCTGTGTCCGGCAGGGTGCGCTGCCCGACCGGCTGCCGCCCGGGCTCCTGCTGGCCTCGCAGTTCGCCGCCGGTGCCGCCAACCATGCGCTGCCCGGCGGCCTCGGTGCCCACGCCGTCACGGTGCGCTTCCTGCGCACCCGGGGCGTGCCCCTGGACCGGGCGACCGCCTCGATCGGCCTGTACTCACTGGCCAAGTCCGGTGCGAAGACCGTCGTGCTGCTGGTGTTCCTGGCCGCCTCACCCGCCTGGCGGCGGCTCGGGGACCTGGTCCCGGACGGGCGGGTTCTGGTGCCCGTCGCCGCCGTCGCGGCCGGTGCACTCGCCGTCGCGGGCGTGCTGCTGACGGTCGTACGGCCGCTGCGGCGCCCGGTGACGGGGCTGCTGCGGTCCGCCCTCTGCGATGCGCGGGAGGTGCACCGCCGCCCCTGGCGGGTGCTGGCCCTGTGGGGCGGGGCGGCCGCGATGCCGCTGGTGCAGGGGGGTGCGCTGGTCTGCGTGGGGGCCTCACTCGACCTCGGGCTGCCCTGGGAACAGGTGATCCTCGCCTATCTGGCGGCCGGCACGGCCGTCGGGGCCGTGCCGGCGCCCGGCGGGCTCGCGGTGGACGCGGCGCTGGTGTGGACGCTCGTCGCGTTCGGCGCCTCGCCCGCGGTCGCCACCGCGACCGTCATCGGCTACCGGGTGCTGACCGACTGGCTGCCCCTCCTGCCGGGCGCCCTGGTGCTGTCGGCGCTGATCCGCGCCAAGGTGCTGTGAGCACCGTCAGCCAGGGTGTCGTGCGAACCGTTCACTCGCGGCGGGCGACCAGACGGTAGGCGTTGGACAGGCCCAGGCGGTGGGACAGGGGGCGTATCGCGAGCCGGTCGAGCAGGGTGGCCGTGAGCAGGGCGGGCACGCCCGCGAGGAGGAGGGCGGTGCGCAGGGCGCGGCGGCCGGCGCCGGGGGGCTCGGGCAGCCAGGGTGCGTCGTCGCGTGGGGCGGTGTGGTCGAGGGCCAGCCAGACGGCGGCGAGGAGGTCGACCGGGTCGTGCGGTTCGGCGTGCTGCTCGGCGACCACGGTGAAGCCGAGGGCGGTCAGCCGCCGGCGCAGGTTGGCGACCGGTATGAAGTGCAGGTGCTGCGGCTGGAGCCAGGGCAGCCACCAGCGGCCGAGCAGGCGGGCGTACCGGCTCTCCGGGTCCGGTACCTCGATCAGCAGATGCCCGCCGGGGCGTACGGCCTCGTGGGCGGCGCGGAGTTCGCGGTCGGGGTCGGTGCTGTGCTCGAGGTAGTGGAACATGCTCACCACGTCGTAGCGGGCGGCGAGATCGGGTGCGAGGTCGGGGAAGGAGCCGCGGTAGGCGTGCTCCACGCGGCCCTCGCGGGCGGCCAGTTCGACGCCGTCGGTGAAGTCGAGGCCGTCGAAGGTGGTGCCGGGCAGGACGGTGCGGGCGGCCTCGCAGAAGTGGCCGTGGCCGGTGCCGACATCGAGCCAGTTCTTCGGGGTGGGGTCGTACGACGCCATCGCCTCGGCGCGGCTGCGGTACATCGCGGTGCGGCCGCCGAAGGTGCCGCTCATGCGCTGTTCGCCGAGGCCGTCGTAGAAGTCGCGGTAGTAGAACTCCAGTCCCTCACCGGTCAGTTGGGGATTCTGGAAGGTGTGTCCGCAGTCCGTGCAGCGGTCGAGGGTGAATGCGCCGGGTTTGTGCTGGAGCAGGTCGGTGGTGTGCAGGCGGGTGGTGAGGCTGTCCGATCCGCACCAGGGGCAGGTGGTGCGGCGGGGTGCGAAGAAGCGTTCCGTGCCGTCGGCGAGGTCGGCCCGGTAGGCGGGGCGCAGGGCGGCGATGCGCTCGCTGTTCGTGCTGTGATCGCTCATCGGCTCTCCCTCATGGGCTGCTGTGTGAGGCCAGTCGTTCCAGGTGGGCCGCTGCCGCGCGGGCGCCGCCCGCCGCGCGGAACGCGGTGCGGACGCGGGTGGCGGCGGCCCGGTGGGCGCGGTCGTGCAGCACGGTGTCGAGGGCCTCGCCCAGCCGGGATGCGGTGACCCGGCCGAAGCGGACCCGGACGCCGGCGCCCGCG
Organism: Streptomyces sp. NPDC031100; assembly: GCF_055570785.1. NCBI lineage: Bacteria > Bacillati > Actinomycetota > Actinomycetes > Kitasatosporales > Streptomycetaceae > Streptomyces > Streptomyces sp. NPDC031100. The sequence continues at coordinate 92,226 of NZ_JBVIGN010000013.1, read as the reverse complement.
TCCACCACCTGGGCGGCCACCACGGGCTGGTCGTCGCGGATGGGCGCCACGACGAGCGGGACCCCGTGCCAGAGCGCCTCGCACACCGTGTTGTGCCCGGCATGGCAGACGACCGCGTCCATCCGCTCCAGCAGCGGGAGTTGGGGCACGGACGGCAGGACCAGTACGTCCTTGTCGGCGAGGTCGGCGGGCAGGGTGCCGCCCGGATCCACGATGACCCCCTGCACCCGGTCGGCACGTTCGCGCAGCGCGGTGCGGCACTCGGCGAGGAAGCGGCCGCCGGCGTCCGCGTTGGCGGTGCCGAGGGTCACCAGGACCTTCGCGCGGCCGGAGTCCAGCCGGTCCCAGGGGAAGCCGGGCCCGGCCGTGCGGTCGGTGAGGGACGGGCCGACGTAGTGGACCCGCTGCCCCAACGGCGCCTGAGGACCGATGAGTTCGGGTGTGCTGAAGATGAGCAGGAGGTGCGGCGAGTAGCGCGGGTCCGCGGTGCCGGCCGGGTCGCCGATCCGGGCGCGCAGCCCGGCCAGGCGCTGCCGCAGCCACTCGGCGACCTTGGGCAGCCCGTCGTAGGCGCCGGTGAACTCGGCCGAGGTGGTGGCGGAGGTCGCCCAGGGCAGGCCGAGGTGTTCGGCCACCAGGGCGCCGGCGAAGGCCTGTTGGTCGGCGACGACCACGTCCGGGCCGAACGCGGCGACGGCCGCGCGGACACCCGGGGCCATCGCGTCGGCGAGCGGCACCAGATACCACTCCCACAGGAACTTCAGCGCCTCCGCGCCCCGCAGGTCGGGCGGCCGTACGGCGCCCTCGACGCCCGGTACCGCGCCCGCGCATCCGAACACGTGCGCGTCCTCGCCCGCGAGGCGGTGCACCAGCGCCGGGTCGGCGCACGCCCAGGCCACCCGGTGTCCGTGTGTGGTGAGCCGGGCGGCGACGCCGACAGCCGGGTTGATGTGCCCGACCAGGGGCGGGACGACGAACAGGAACCCGCTCACCGGACCCCCGCCGACACGCCGCTGACGGAGTGGATCAGGTCCAGGATGTGTCCGCCCACGGTGGGGGCCGCCTCGACCAGCACCGAGTGCTCGTGCCCGGGCAGCACGACGGACCGGAAGTCGGTGAGCAGTTCCTCCATCAGCGGCACCAGGTCCACCAGGTCCGAGTCGCCGCCGTACACACCGAGGACCGGGCAGCGTACGGCCCTGATCCGGTCCTCGGTCAGCACCCTGCTGGCGGGGATGTCCCGGCCGAGGGTGGTCTCGCGGGCGAGCCGGGCGGCGCCCTTGGCGAGGCGGGCGGTGTTGTGGCCACGGTGGGCGGTGATCCAGGCGAGGGCGTCGGGCTCGTTGTGCGCGAGTTCGGTCAGCACCCGGCGCAGGATGCCGCCCAGTTTCACGGCCCAGGCGGCGGTCGCGGGCTCGGACTCGATCAGGGTGAGGCTGGCCGTGCGTTCGGGGTGGCGGGCCGCGTGGCCGAAGGCGATGGTGCCGCCGTAGGAGTTGCCGACGAGGTGCACGGGGGCGGTGATGTCGAGCCGATCGAGGAGGGCCGCCAGGTCGTCGATGTTGTGGTCGAGCGTGTAGCCGTCCGGCGGGCGTTCGCTGCGGCCGTGTCCGCGCAGGTCGTACATGACGACGTCGAGGCCGGCGGCCGCGAAGGCGGGGGCGACGGTGAAGTAGTAGCTGGCCAGGCTGTCGGTGAGCAGCCCGTGCACGAGCACGACCGTGGCATGCGGGGTACGGCCGTCCGGGGGTCCCATGCGCTGGACGTGCAGCCGGACTCCGCCGGTGTCGATCATCGCCATGGCTCAGCCCGCCTCCGTGGTCTTCAGGCTCCACACCACGTACTCCACGAGCCGACCCACGGTCAGCTCGATGATCTCGTCGAACTCCATGCCGGCCAGGAACTCGGCGAGGTTGACCCGCCGTCCGTACCGCTCCTCCAGCAGGCCCGCCAGGGTGACGAGGTCGATGCTCTCCAGTTCCAGGTCACGGTTGAAGGTGGTGGACATGCCGATCACCACGTCCTCCTCGCCGTACTCCTGGAGGAGGGTGCGGAGCATGCCGGTGATCTCGGCGAGCACGGTGTCGGTGGCGGGCTGCGCCGGCACCGGCTGGGTGGGGTTCATCGGGCGTACTCCTCGGCTGCTGCGTCGTCTTCTCCGTCAGGGACCGCCGGTCCCGTCGTCCAGGCGACGACGTAGGCGCGTGGGGCCAGGGACGGCGGATTGTTCACCTGCGTGCAGTGCACGGTGTAGGCGCGCTCCAGGCGGCCGGCGACCACCAGCCGGCTGCCGTCCGGGGCGGCCTCCCGCACGGCGAAGTCCCTGGGCCGGCCGCCGAATCCGACGCCCTCGGCCTTGGCGACGGCCTCCTTGGCGGCCCAGAACCGGGTGAACCACAGGGCCTGAGCGTCACCGCCCTGCGCACCGAGCGTGTGCAGGAGCCGCAGCTCGTCCGCGCCGAGGGCGGTGGCGAGGGTCGCGGGGTCGCGCGGGGTGACCTCCTCGATGTCGATGCCTGGGCCGGGGTGCGGGGTGTGCGGCCGTACGATCGCCACGCCCGCCTCGGCCCGGTGGGCGAGCGAGACGTCCAGCGGGGGCAGGGTGCGGCCGTGCACGCCGGTGACGTACGGGCGGCCGAGTTCGTCGTTGTGCACCCGCAGCTCCGCCGGGAAGACGGGCCCTTCGCCGTGCTGCCACAGCCACTGCCGTACGGCGTCCTTGACCGCGATCCGGCCCAGCAGCCACTGTCTGCGGCCGCGCGGCGGGCGCTCGGCGTACTGCGTGCGCTCCGCGCTGCCGAGCGAGTTGCGCATGATCAGCTCGCGCGAGGCGAGGTCCGGCCACCGCTCGTGGACGAGCGCCCAGCCGCCGGGCCGGGCCGCGGAGAGGGTGTGGCGCTCGGGGAAGCGTTCCACCGGCCGGGTCTGCGGGTCGTTGTCGAAGCGGCGGTCCTGCCAGCCGGTGAGCACGGCCCACACCCGGCCGCCGACGGTCAGCTCCGCGTCCGCCTCCAGGAGCGTGTCGGTGAGCGAGGTGATCCGCAGGAGACAGTCGACCCGTGTGCCGGGGGCGGGATGGGGTCCGTGGAACCGCATGTGCCGCATCTGCACCGGGAACACGACGGTGCGTTCCGTACGGGTCGTCATGATCCAGTAGCCGAGGAGCTGGCCGACGTTGTCCAGCAGCGCGCCGGGTGCCGCGGGTGCGGTGATCACTCCGCGGATGTGCCACTCACCGACGGCGGTCAGCTCGGTGAGGCCCTGGAACGCCGGGCCGTGGAACATCCAGCGGTCGCGGTAGATCCGGTCGGCGGTGTGCTCGGGGGCGCGTTCGGGGTCGTCCGGGCGCGGGCTCGGCGGGGGCGGTGCGGGGTGCCGGGGCGCGAGTTCGATCACGGCACGGGCCGTGGGCCCGAAGGTGACGGCGACACGGCCGGGCCGGCCGGGGTCGGGGGTGACGGTGACGGGCACGTCGACGGCGGGTGTGGCGGTGAGCCACCGGTCGAACCGGGCCCCGTGCACGGCGACCACGCGCATCCCGGGGGCCGCGCCCTCCGCCGCGTCCATCATGTGCCGGACGATGGTGGTGGCGGGGACCACCGGCCAACGGTCCTCCATGTCCGGCCAGTCGGGTCGCTGCGGGAAGAAGCAGTGGTCGAGGAGGTGGGGCATGGTGTGGGGGGAGATGTGGAGGGTTGTGGTGGTGGGGGTTGGCGTGGGCACGGGGGTGTGCAGGGCGGTGGCTCGAGCGGTGGTCCTCTGCGGTGCTGATGCCCCGTTGTGTCGACCACCTGCCGCGATCAGTACCGCCGCCGTGTCCGCTGTGTCCCGCAGCAGGGCGGTCAGCTCGGCGGCGGCGGGGAAGCGGGTGGCGAGGTCGTCGAGCGCGGATGTGCCCGGTATGGGCAGCGGTCCCGGACGGGTCGGCCGCAGCTCCGACCGCAGTGCGTCGAGGGTCGGTCCGGCCAGGGACACCAGGGCACCGTCCAGGTCGAGGGGGACGGGCCGGCGCCCGGGGATCGGCCCGGGGGTGCGGGACATCGCCGGTGCCACCCGCGCCCCCGCCACCCACAACGCCGTCGCGAGGCGTCGCAGTTGAGCCGTCCCCGTGCGGTGCGGGGAGTTGGCGGCGACGGCCAGGTGGTCGCGGTCGGCCAGGGTGTCGTCGATCAGGGAGGCCAGCCGGCCCGGGCCCATCTGGACGAAGGTGCGGTGCCCCGCCGCGTACAGGGCCTCGGACAGCTCGCGGAACCGCACGGGCTCCAGCAGGTGCCGTACGAACAGCTCGCGCACCGCCGCCTCGTCCTGCGGGAAGGGCGACGCGGTCGTCCCGGACCACACCGGCACGGTCGGCGGATGGAGCCGGAAGCGGTCGGCTGCCGCCTTGATGGGCGCCAGATACGGTTCGAGCATCGGCGTGTGGAAGCCGGATCGGAACGGCAGCACCTGGCACATGACGCCCTGGGCGCGGAAGGAGCGCACGAAGTCCTGGACCGCCGCGTCCGGCCCGCAGACCATCGACTGGCGGGGCGCGTTGTCGTGGGAGAGCACGATTCCGGAGCCGGCCCACTCCTCGGCGAGAGCCGTGCGGACCCGGTCGGCCGAGGCGCCCACGGCGGCGAAGGCGAGGCCCGGCACGGTCACGCTGTCCGGGTCGAACTCCCCCATGAACGCGTCCACTTGGGCGCCCGAGTACAGCCCGGCGGCCGCCATGGCCGTCCACTCGCCGACGCTGTGCCCGGCGACCGCATCCGGTACGACCCCCATGCGGCGCAGCGCGGCATCGAGCAGCCGGCCGACGCCGACGACCTCGAAGCCGTGCCGTCCGACGTCGCCGACCCGGACGTCGGTGCCGGTTCCGGTGAGCGGGGTCAGACCGAAGTGGGCGGCGATGCCGTCGGCGCGGGGCGCGAAGTCGCCTTCCAGACCGGGGAAGACGAAGGCCAGCTTGCCGCCGGCGGGCCCGAGCAGCGGGGCGGGCCGGAACCAGACGTCGCTGCGGCCCTGCCAGGCACGGCCCTTGCCGACGGCGCGGCGGGCCAGGGCGAGCCGCTTGGCGGTGGGATCGACGATGCCTAGGCGAGCCGGCCCGGCGTCGGGGTGCGGAAGCGCGGGGTCGAGGCCTGAGGTGAGGACTTTCGAGTCGTCGGCGTCGAGGAGGGCGGCGAGCGCGTCTACGTCGTCGGCGGCGAGCAGAAGGACGTGCTCGGGCTCGGCACCCCCCTCCGACCCCCGGGAACGGACGACCCCCTCCGACCCCCGGGAACGGACGACCCCCTCCGACCCCCGGGAACGGACGACCCCCTCCAAGCCCCGGGAACGGACAGAGGACCGAACGTCACCGGCGACGAGAACACGCTCGGCGTCCGGGGTCCGGTAGCGGGCGGGTGACCGTACGGCCCTGCCCGGTGCCTCTTCGAGCACCGCGTGGGCGTTGATCCCGCCGAAGCCGAAGGCGTTCACGGCGGCGCGCCGGACCGGCTGGTCCGGGCCGGTCTCCCAGGGGCGCGCCCGTTCCAGGGTGCGGAACCGGGTGGCCGCGAGGGCGGGGTGGGGGTCGTCGCAGTGGAGGGTGGGCAGGAGGGTGCCGTGGTACAGGGCGAGGGCGGCCTTGACCAGGCCGGCGACTCCGGCGGCCGGCATGGTGTGGCCGATCATCGACTTCACCGAGCCGAGGACGGGCCGCTCGCCCCCGTGGACCGCGCCCGGACCGAACACCTCTGCCAGCGTGGCGAGTTCGGCCGCGTCACCGGCCGGGGTGGCGGTGCCGTGGGCCTCCAGCAGGCCGATCGAGTGGGGTGTGGCGGGGTCGAGTCCGGCGGCCCGCCAGGCCTGGCGCACGGCACGGGTCTGGCCGCCGGGGTCGGGGGTGACGAGCCCGGCGGTACGGCCGTCGCTGGCCACGCCCGTCCCGCGGATCACCGCGTACACACGGTCCCCGTCGCGTTCGGCGTCCGCGAGCCGTTTGAGGACGACGACGCCGGTGCCCTCGCCGATGAGGATGCCGTCGGCCTCCCGGTGGAAGGGACGGATGCGCTGGGTCGGGGAGAGGGCGCGGAGCTGGGAGAAGACGCTCCACAGGGTGATGTCGTGGCAGTGGTGCACTCCCCCGGCCAGCATCATGTCGCAGCGGCCGGTGGTGAGTTCGGTGACCGCCTGGTCGACGGCGACGAGGGAGGAGGCGCAGGCCGCGTCCACGGTGTAGGCCGGCCCGCGCAGGTCGAGCCGGTTGGCGATGCGGGAGGCGGCGAGGTTGGGGACCAGTCCGATCGCGGACTCGGGGCTGTCCGGTCCGAGCCGTTCGGTGAACGCCTCCCGCACCCGGTCCAGTTGGGCGGACGACAGCTCGGGTAACAACTCGCCCAGTGTGCGGACGAGTTGGCCTGCGGTGCGCACCCGCTGGTCGAGCCGGACGAGGCCGGGGGTGAGGTAGCCGCCGCGGCCCAGGGCGACGCCGATCCGGTTCCGCTCGGGCAGCCGGTCCGCGCCGCCCGCGTCGGCGAGCGCGGCGGCGGCCACGTCGAGGGCGATCAGCTGGTCGGGCTCGGTGCCCGGCACCGAGGCGGGCATGATGCCGTACCGCGTGACCTCCACCTCGGCCAGGCCGTCCACGAATCCGCCGCGCCGGCAGTAGATCCGGTCGGCGACGGCGGGACCCGCGGCCGAGTCCGGGTGGTAGTAGTCGGCGTCCCACCGGCCCTCGGGGACGTCGCCGATCGCGTCCACGCCGTCGCGCAGGTTGCGCCAGTAGGCGCCGAGTCCTGCGGCACCGGGCAGCAGCACCGCCATCCCGACGACGGCGACGGGGGTCTGATGCTCCGTCATCTCACCAGCCCGAGGCGGTGTAGACGACGGCGCGGGCGGAGCGGTCGCCCCAGGCGAGTTCCCGGAGCAGGGCCGCGGTGCCCTCCTCCGGGTCGATCAGCTTCACCCCGCGGCGGGCGTACTCCCGGCCGAGTTCCTCGCCGACCATGCCGCTGTGGATGCCGGAGGGCGCCCAGGGTCCCCAGTGGACGGTGAGCGCGCGGTGGCCGGTGCGCTCGGCCCAGTCGGCGCCGAGGCGTTCCAGGGCGTCGTTGGCGGCGGCGTAGTCGGCCTGGCCACGGTTGCCGAGGACGGCGGCGATGCTGCCGAACAGCACCGTGAATCCCGGCCCGTCGGGCAGGTCTTCCAGCGCGGCGAGCAGGGCGGCGGCCCCGGCCGTCTTCGTGCCGTACACGCGCCGGAAGGACTCGGGGCTCTTCTCGGCGATCAGCCGGTCCTCGATCACCCCGGCGGCGAAGACGACCCCGTCGAGCCGGCCGTGTTCGGCGTGGATCTCCTTGACCGCCTGCAGTGCGGCGTCCTGCTCGCGGAAGTCCACCGAGCGGTAGCGGGCCTTGCTGCCGAGGGCGGCGAGTTCGGCGAGGGTCGCGGTGATCTCCCGCTGGGCGAGGATCAGTTCGGCGGCACGGTTGACCTCTGCGGGCGTCAAAGAGCCGGTCCTGGCGAGAGTGGCGCGCAGTTCGACGGCGGTACGGGCGGCAACGGTCCCGGGAGACTCGGACGCGGTGGGCGCAGGCGTACGGCCGACCAGTTCGATGCGGCAGCGGCTCGCCGCGGCCAGTGCGGCGGCGCACCGCGCCGTGATGCCCCGGGCGCCGCCGACCAGCAGCACCACGGAGTCCCGGTCGAGGCCGAGCGCGGCGGCCTCGGCGGCGCCGTCCCCGGCGGGTCCCGCACCGGTGCTGCCGAGCGGTCCCAGGGGCGCGGGCTCCAGCTCGAGACCGTGCCGCTCCCCGGCGGCCGTGCGCAGGACGACGGGGGCCGTCTCCGGCGCGAGCAGCTCGGTGAGCAGGGCGTCGGCCACGGCCGTGGGAGCGGTGTCGGGGACGGTGACGAGCCGGGCGCGGATGTCGGGGTACTCCCGGGCGATAGTGCGGAAGAGGCCGTGGAGACCGGCGGCCCGAGCCGCTGCCTCGCCGTCGGCCGGCTGGACGGCCAGCAGGCTGCGCGGGGCGCGCACCAGGGCCGCCTGGAGGACGGGGAAGGCCTCGGGCAGTACGGGAAGCTCCGGACCGGGGAGTGCGCCCAGGTACAGGACGCCGTCGGCCCTGCCGTCGGCCTCGTCGAGGAGATGGCCCTGGCCGACGGTCACCGTGTCGGCGCCGTGCGCCCGCAGCCGTGCCGTGATCTCGGCCGCCGCTCCCCCGCCGTCACCGACGAGGACGAACCGGTTGCCGCAGAGGGTGGCTGCCGGGTCGGCCGATGGCGGCGGGAGCGACACCGGACGCAGCTCGCAGCGCTTCGGGGCGTCGCCGAGGGGCTTCTGCACCTGCCCGGCAGCAGCTGCCCGATCGGCTTCCTGATCAGCCCCGGCTGTCCCGCCGACCCGCGCCGTCAGCCAGGCCGTCACCGCCGCCGCCGTACGCGCCTTGGCCAGCTCCTCCAGTTCCGCGTCGTCCAGGACCTCCGCCCCGCCCGCCATCCCCAGGCGTCGGGCGAGTTCGCCCGCTATCTCGGCCCGTTTGATCGAGTCGATGCTCAGATCCGCCTCCAGGTCGAGGCCGGGCTCGATCATGTCGACGGGGTAGCCGGTGCGCTCGCTGATGATCTCCAGGACGACGCGGTCGATGTCGTGCCCGGTCGTGGCGGCAGGTTCGGAGGAGGCGGCGGGGAGCACGGTCTGCGGAGGCGAGGCAGAAGCGGCGGGGAGCACGGTCTGCGGAGGCGAGGCAGAAGCGGCGGGTGCCGTCGGGGTCGTTCCGGGCGCCGCGCCGAAATAGGTGAGGAGCACATCGCGCTGGGCGGCGATCATCTCCCGGCTGGTGCGCAGGAATTCGGAGATCAGCGCGTCCCGGTCGGTCGGGGCGCCGTCCTGCGGGTTCGTCGTCACGGTCGTCTCCACGACTCGTCGGGCCGGTGCGAGGGCACCGGGGAGGAGTGCTCCGTCGGCGGTGCGGACGAGATGTCCGTCGACCGTCCAGCCGGGCCGCTGCGGCTCCGGTGTCCGGAGCGCGTCGACGGAGTCGCGGCCCCTGTGGAGCCAGGCGGTGCGCACCGGCAGCCCCGCGACGGCCAGGTGGGCGAGGGCGTCGAGCCAGCCGGTCAGGCCGCTGTCGGCGCGGGGCTCGCAGGCGACGGTGCGGTGCGGACGGTCGCCGAGGATCTGGCCGACGAGCCGGGTGAGCACGGTGCCGGGACCCGCCTCCACGAAGATCCGGGCGCCGGCCTCGTACATCGCCTCGATCTGTGCGGCGAAGGCGACCGGTGCGCCGATCTGGGCGGCGAGTTCGCCGCGTACGGCGTCGGCGTCGGGCGGGTACGGGGCGGCGGTGCGGTTGGCCCAGACGGGGAACTCGGGTGCCCGTACCGTCTTGTCCGCGAGGACTTCGGCGAACCGCTCCCCGGCGGCGGCCACCACCGGGCTGTGGAAGGCGCAGGCGACCGGGATACGGCGGGCGCCGAGGCCGGCCGCGCGCAACAGGCGTACGGCGATGTCGACTTCGGCCGTGGGGCCCGAGATCACGGACTGCTCGGGCGAGTTGTGGTTGGCGACGACGACCGACTCGGGCGCGCCCGCGGCGCGCAGTGCGCGTACGACGTCCTCGGCACCGGCTCCGACGGCGGCCATGGTGCCGGGTTCGTCTCCGGCGGCCGCCAGGATCGCGCTCGCGCGCTCGCCGCTCAGCTCCAGCAGAGTCTCGGGGTCGAGGGCTCCGGCCGCGCTCAGGGCGACCAGTTCGCCGTAGCTGTGTCCGGCCGCGAGGTCCGGATGGACGCCCGCGGTGGTGAGGAAGGCGTGGGCGGCGAGGCCCGTGATGCCGAGTGCGGGCTGTGCGGCCCGGGTGTCGGTGAGGGCGGCCCGGCGACGGTCGCGGGCGGCTTCGTCGAAGGCGGCGGGTGGGTACAGGGTGTCGGCGTGCGCGCGGCCGAGGTCCAGGTAGTGCCGCAGTTCGGGCAGGGCGACCAGCAGGTCGGCTAGCATGCCGGGCCGCTGGCTGCCCTGGCCGGGGAAGAGGAAGGCGACCTTGGCGTCACCGGCGACGGGATCGCCGGCCTGAGCGCTGGGCGCCGGTGCGGACGGGCCGGCCGAGGTGCGCCCCGCGACGCGGATTCCGGCCGCCGGGTCGTGCTCCCCGGCGAGGACGCGTCGCAACTGCCCGATCAACTCGTCCACATCGCGGGCCACGACCGCGGCCCGCACCGGTTCGTGAGAGGTGTCCGCGCGCCGGGCGGCGGCGAGTGCGAGGTCGCGCAGGCGCCAGGGGCGGCCGTCGGAATCGGCGGCCCGCAACATCTCCTCGACGTCCCGGCGAGCCGACGCCGTGTCCTTCCCGCGGAACAGGAACAGCTCGGCGGGCCAGGCGTCCAGGGTCTGCTGCGGCGGTACGGCGTCGCCGTGCGCCCCCACCACCACATGGAAGTTGGTCCCGCCGAAGCCGAACGCGCTCACCCCGGCGAGGCGTTCAGCGGCGGGCGCCGCCCAGGGCTGGGCACGCGTGTGGAAGGCGAACGGGCTGTCCTCCTCCGACCAGGCAGGATTGGGTTGGTCCAGGTGGAGGGTGGGCGGCCTGACGCCGGTGTACAGGGCGAGGGTGGTCTTGATCAGCCCGGCGAGTCCGGCGGCGCACTTGGCGTGCCCGATCTGCGACTTGACCGAGCCGAGCGCGCAGGTGCCGGTTTCGGCGCCCGCCTCGGCGAACACCTCGCTGAGTACGGTGAGTTCGGTACGGTCCCCGACGACCGTGCCGGTACCGTGCGCCTCGACCAGGCCGACCTCGGCAGGCGAGACGCCGGCGTTGCGGTAGGCGCGCAGCAGCGCGGCCCGCTGTCCTTCGGGGCGGGGTGCGGTCAGGCCGCGGGAGCGGCCGTCGCTGGCGGAGCCGAGGCCCTTGATCACGGCGTAGACGCGGTCGCCGTCGCGTTCGGCGTCCGCGAGTCGCTTGAGCACCACGCAGGCCACGCCCTCGCCGAGCGCGATGCCGTCCGCGCTGCCGTCGAAGGCGCGGGAGCGGCCGGTCGGCGAGAGGGCGTGCACCGAGGAGAACAGGACGAAGTCGTTGATGCCGTTGTGCAGGTCGGCCCCGCCACACAGCACGACGTCACTGCTGCCGGAGACGAGTTCCTTGCAGGCGACGTCGAGCGCGGCGAGGGAGGAGGCGCAGGCCGCGTCGACGGTGTAGTTGGCGCCGCCGAGGTCCAGACGGTTGGCGATCCGGCCGGAGATGACGTTGGCGAGCATGCCGGGGAAGGAGTCCTCGGTCAGCCGGGGCAGCTGCTCCTCCAGACCGTCGGGGACCTTGCCGTAGTACGACGGGAGGACGGCCCGCAGCGTGGCCGCGTTGGACAGGTCGCTGCCCGCCTCGGCGCCGAAGACGACGGAGGTCCGCGAGCGGTCGAACTCCCTTCCCCCATCGCCGTATCCGGCGTCGTCCAGGGCCCGGCGCGCGGCCTCCAGGGACAGCAGCTGGACCGGCTCGATGCTGCCGAGGGAGGCGGGCGGGATGCCGTAGCGCAGCGGGTCGAAGGGGATACGGGGCAGGAAGCCGCCCCATTTCGAGGCCGTGCTGCCGCTCTCGTGGTGCACGGCGGGGTCCCAGCGGTCGGGCGGGACCTCGGTGACCGCGTCGTGTCCGGTGACGATGTTGGCCCAGAAGGTGGCGAGGTCGGGGGCCTGCGGGAACATGCAGGCCATGCCGACCACGGCGATGTCGAGCGGGGCGGGGGGTGCCGGCTCCTGGGCCGGGCCGGCGGTCTGCCGCGCGGCCCGGGCGGCGAGGAGGTCGGCGGCGCCGTCGGTGACCGCGTGGTGCAGGGCCGCGAGGGTGGTGGTCGTCGAGCGGAGCACGGCGACCTCGCCGGCCATGAACATCCCGTCGCTGAGCTGCCGTTCCTCGTCCACGTCCGTCAACTCGCCCTGTGCGGACCGCTCGACGCCCTTGCTGGCGATGCGCAGCCGCCCCACGTTGAGGCGCTCCAGCGTCTCCCACACCTCGCGGTCGGGCAGGCCGGACGCGCGTAACCCGGCTTCGCGCTCACGGTAGTCGGCGGTGAAGGGGCTGGGGACGCAGCGGGTGGCGTGGCCGGGGGCGGTCTCCAGCAGGGCGGTCGTGGTGGCGGTCAGGACCTGCCGTTGGAACAGCGGCCGGATCGCGCCGTGCGTCACGGCCTCCTCGGTGAACAGGTAGGCGGTGCCCATGAGTACGCCGACGGCGGCGCCCCGGGCGGTGAGAGGTGCGGCCAGGGCGGCGGTCATCGCGGCGGACCGCTCGTCGTGGATCCCGCCGGCGAAGAACACCTCCAGCTGCCGCGCGGACTTCGTATCGGCATCGGCCAGGAAGTCTTCCAGTACGGCGAGTTGGGCCTCCCAGAGCGGGAAGGACGCCCGCGGTCCGACATGCCCGCCGCATTCGGAGCCCTCGAACACGAACCTGCGCGCACCGGCCTGCAGGAACTGCCGCAGCAGCCCCGGCGAGGGCACGTGCAGGAAGGTGCGGATGCCGGCCCGCTCCAGCGCCTCGGCCTGGGCGGGGCGTCCGCCGGCGATGATCGCGTGCGTGGGGCGCAGTTCCCGTACGGCTTCGAGCTGGGCGTTCCTGATGTCCTCGGGCGCGAATCCGAGCACGCCGACGCCCCAGGGCCGCCCGTCGAGCACGGCACGCGCCTCGGTCAGCAGGGAGCGGGTCCGCTCGCCGTCGGCCAGGGCCAGCGCCAGGAAGGGCAGCGCACCGTCCTCGGCGACGGCGGCGGCGAAAGCCGCCTGGTCACTGACCCGCGTCATGGGCCCCTGCGCGACCGGCAGCCGGGTACCGAGCGCCCGGCTCATGGGCGAGCCGGCCCGCAGAGCGCGAGCGGGGCCGCGGTGGCCCGATCCCACGAACCCACGGCCGACGGGCTCGACGGGTCCGCCGCCGAACGGCTCCAGCGGTCCGCCGCCGACCGACCCCACGGGTCCGGCACCGGTCGACTCCGCCGGTCCGCCGCCGACCGGTTCCACGGGGCCGACACCGGGCGACTCCACCGACCCGCCGCCGACCGACCCCGTCGACGCGGCACCAACCCGCTCCACGGGCTCGGCACCGTTCGTCTCCGCCGCCGCCACGACCTCCCGTATCGCCGCTCGCACCTCCCGCACCGTCCGCCGTACATCCCCCCACCGCTCGGCGAACCGTGCGGCGAGGAAGCCGTCCTGGCCCACCGGCAGGAGTTGGCGGCGCAGGTCCCGCGCGCCGAGCAGGGACGCGACCGAGGCGGTGTCGTCGGGCGGTGGGGGTGGGGTGTCGGGGCCGCGCCGGCGCAGCACCCGGTGTCCGGCGATGACCACCGTCTCGGAACCGTCCAGGGGGCGCAGCACGGCCCGGACCGCCTCCGGCAGCCCCGACTCGGCCAGCAGGGCCAGCTGGCTGTCGAGGACGACACCGGCCGCGCCACCGGCCACGGCGGCCGCCGCCGTACGCGGCCCGATGCCTCCACAGGCCCAGACCGGGACGTTCAACTCGTCGCCGGAAAGGAGGAGTTGGAGCAGCATGAAGGTGCTCAGCCCGCCGACCCGGCCGCCGCTCTCGGCACCTCGCGCGATCAGCCCCTGAGCCCCGGCACGGACCGCTTCCCGCGCCTGGTCCAGGTCCGTCACCTCGGCCAACACCCGGTGCTGTGCGGCGACTTCGCCGGGGTTCCAGAGCGCATCCGGGGCCAGGACGACGGTGTCGGGGGCACCGCCCAACGCGCTGGGGTCCAGGGCGCAACGCCCGGTCACCCGCACTCCGAAGGGCCCCGGCGCCGCCTTCCTCAGCCGGTTCAGCTCCTCGCGGGATCTTCGGTCGCCGTTCCCGAGGTCGAGGATTCCGAGGGCGCCGGCACCGCAGGCGGCCGCGGCGAGCCCGGCGTCGGGTTCTCCGAAGGGGGTGAGACAAAGGATCAGGTCGTGGGCGCGCACAGGGGAGGTCATGATGCTCCGAAGAATCGGCAAGACAGCACGGTGGGGGGTGTGCGGCAGGACACTCTGGTGCGGCCACCGGAACCTAGCGAGGTGCTTACTCGCGGGTCAATAACGCCGCGTCCATTTCGCGGGCGGGGGCATTGATTCGGCCAGCGCTCCGAATTCCTCCACAAGCGCCGAAAATCCGATCAATCCCCTGCGGTGGCAGGGCCGCACGGGTCCCGGGGGCCGCCTCGGCACACGCCTCAGACCCGCCGACAGGCAGGTGCATTCACCGCGCCCTCACCCGGCGGCAACATGTCGGAACACGATCCCGGTTTCCGTAAATTCCGGATGACGTCCGCCCGGTGGCTCGATCCCGGCGGACCGGACGACCGGAGGGCGGCACGGCCCGGGGACGGCGAGCGAGGGCCACCTGCCTCGGTGGCCCTCGGACGTCAGCCGAGCGGCAGGCCGACAGCGGTCGGTAGGGAGGCGACGGTACCCACGACCGGAGAGACGATCCGGCCCACCGGACCCTCGGGCGGGCCGGATTCCGCCGGCCGGGGATCCTCGTGGGCACCGACCTGGGCGACCCGGGTCTCGTACTCCGGCTCTGCCCCCTCGCCCCCCTGCCCCGGCAGCTCCCACGGGGGCTTCTCGCCCGATCGCCCGGGCGGCTGCTCGTCGGCCCGCTTCGAGGGCTCGGGCCGTACGGGGTCCGGCGGGGCAGGCTGCTGTTGAGCCGCCACCCCCGGTTCCAGAACCCATCGCTGTCCGCCGGACCCGTCGCGGGCCGCGACCACCACGCGCGCCGACGAGTCACCGGAGTCCGGGGCGAGGGCGAGCCCCTTGGGCCCCCGGAGCAGAAGTTCGCCCCCGACCGTGAGGTCGTACGACACCGTGCCCGCGTGCCCGACGCAGCGGGACACCATGACGCTCCGCGCCCCGGGTTCGGCGGCCAGGCAGAGGGTGGGATCGACGGCGCTGCGCAGCAACCCGTCCTCCTGGTACGACCACTGCTGCGACCCGGCGGACGAGCACTCCGCCAGCAGGACACCGGCGCCCGCCGCGACCCTTCCCCCGCTCACGTCCAGACAGCGGCCGGAGGCGAGGCTGCGCAGCCTGCCGTGGGCCACCTCGACGGGCTCGCCGACCGAGGCGGCGGACGGGGAGGCGACGGAGGGCCGCTCGCTGCCGGCGGCGGTGGCGCCGGGCCGGGCGGGGTGGCCGACGGGGGCACCCCAGGTGGCACCGGATCCCGGGACAGCGTTGTCATCGGACCAGCCCTTGGCCACGAGCACGGTCGCGAGCAGCGCGAGCGAGGTGAGGCCGACGCCGACCGCCAGGGCCGTACGGCGTCTGCCCTCGGGCAGTGTGCGGTGCCGGCCGCCGACCGCCGGGCCTTGGTCCCGGGGTGCGGACGGCCACTCCTCCGGGGCGCCGCGGCCGGGGCGGGAGTCGAGATAGCGGCGGGCGCCCCAGCCGAGCACGGTCTCGGCGAGCAGGACGTCCAGGCTCCCCTCGAAATGACCGAGCTGTTCGGCGGCGTGGCGGCAGTGCCGGCAGGACGACAGATGATGCTGCACATCCGGGAGCAGGGAGCCGCCGCGGCGAATGGGGACGTCCAGGAGGCGGTTGTAGAAGCGGCATTCCCTGGACGGCGCGAGTTCCCGGTGTGCGCGTACGCAGCCGGCCCGGAATTGCTCGCGGGCCTGTTCCAGGGCGGTCGCCGCGGTGGCCGTGTCGATCCCCGACAGACCAGCGGGTATGTTTATGGGGTCGGCCTCGACCTCGGTATGCCACAGAAGACATTGGGAGGCGCTGGGGAGGGACTGGAATGCGCGTTCGGCGAGTTGCCGCCTTACGGGCGTGGCGGTCGACGCGGCGCGCAGACCGCGGCCACCGGTGGGTTTGCGCAATTCCGGTACGACTACGCAGGCGCCCTCGTCGCCGGCCCAGACGCGGACCGTCTCGCGGACCGCGACCAGCAGCTGCGGACGCAGGGCACCGCCCGCGGCTCCGCCCGCCAGCCGGCCGAGCACCTGATGGAAGGCGTACGTGGCCACGAGCTGCGCCGGAGGCCCGGCGGCGGCCAGGCAGACGATCGCGTAGTCGCGAGTGGCCCGCCAGTGCCGGGCGAGCAGCAGGGCGACGGCGTGATGGCGGCCGTCACCCCGTCCGGCCAGCTGGGTGACGAGATTGCGGTCGGACTCCCCCGGCATGGAACCGGGGCGTGGCGGGAACGGCGGGCGTGGGGGGTGGGGGGACTGCACGGAACACCATTTCCTTTCCAGTCGCAGGACGGCATCCGAAATGGCGTCCCGTCGGAAAACAGTGCCTGATTGGTGCATACCTATGAGGGCCGGCCTTCCCGTTCGGTCCTGACCTTTGCCCTCTCATGGGGAGGCTCACCTTCGCACACGCGCCTCACAGGAAACAAGAAGCTCGAATGACCCCACTTCAAAGTCGTGGAAATACACGACAGTTACCGGCGGTATCGGCAGGCGTCTGCGATGCGCGGGTTGCACAACGGTCAACTTGTGCACACCGAAAGCCGGATGGCACACGAAATCTCCAACTTCCCGTGCGCTTGGACGCCGTACGCGATCCCGCTCGGCTCGCGGACATCCACCACATCCGCCAGGGCGACCCGCTCGGCCTCGGCCACGCCGTCCTGTGCGCCCGCCACCACGTCGGGAACCAGCCCTTCGCCGTCCTGCTCGGCGACGACCTGATCGACCCGCGCGAGACCCTGCTCCGCCGCATGGACCTGGCCGCCACCGGCATGGTGCACGGGGTCGTCTTCGACGGCCTGCGCTACGACACGGGCGACAAGGCCGACTATCTGCGCACGGTGGTCCGCCTGGCCTGCGCACGCCCGGACCTCGGCCCCGAGTTCAGGGGCCGGCTCACGGAGTTCGTGGCCACGACCTCGCCTCCCGAACGAACCGGAACCGGCACGGGTTTCGTCGTATCCAGCATCCGGAAGCGGCCACGGACTGCTTCAACGCTGTGTGTACTGTCCGTCCGCTCGCAGCTGAGCATCATTCATCCTCAGGGAGGACTCCTTGAAGAACCGCACGGCCATGGCCGCACTCACCGCCGTCACTGCCGCCCTCGGCATCACCGCACCCGCACACGCCACCGGCACCCCCACCACCGACGACGTCGCCGCGATCCGGTTCGTGTCCGTCCACTGGTGGGACCCGTCGTCGAACGACACGAACACGTACGTACAGTTCAAGAACACCGGCACCACAACAGTCGACCTCGGCGGTGCCACGCTGGCGACCCTCGACCAGGACAACGGCGTCAGATACGACATGAACTTCGGCCCGGGCACCAAGCTGGCGCCCAGGAAGACGATGGTCGTCACCATCGGAAACCGGCCCAAGCTGCCCAACTACTACGCGTGGAACCACGAGTTCGGGGTCTTCTACAAGCAGCTCGCCCTCATGCCCGCGAACCACGAACTGTACGGCATCGGCTGCATGCTCAACCCGGTCCCCGACTACGGCTACGACGTGCACAAGGGTCCCAAGTACGCGGACAGCTTCTGCTCCGGCTACAGCCGCTCCACGGTCCGCCTGTCCAAGGTGTACTCCGACTCGCCGGGCGCTGACACCCGCAGCAACTCCAGCCTGAACGCCGAGTACGTGCAGCTGAAGAACTACGGCACCAAGGACGTGAAGATCGGCGGGGACACGATCTACAACGGCGTCGACAGCCTGTACAAGCTGCCCACGTTCACCCTCAAGGCCGGGAAGACCGTCACCGTGCGCACCGGAAAGGGCACGAACACGACGAGCACCCTGTACATGAACCGTACGTCGTACTTCTGGCCGAACCGGAAGTCGTCCGGGTTCCTGTCCGACAGCAGCAACCGGCGCCTGTCGAACTGCTCCTACGACGATCACGAGCACCAGGGCTGGCAGTACTGCACCTACAACTGAACCAGAACAGCCGAAGCCCCCGCCCCCGGAGCGAGCATTGCTCACCTCCGGGGAGGGATTACGGGACCCGCAACGGCCCGCGGCTCACTTCTCCTGGTCGATCGGCCGAAGTGTCCAGAGAACGTTCATCTCGCCCGTCACGGCCCCGTCCGCGCGCCGGATCTCGATCGCCACCGGGAACTCGGGGCGCTGCCCCGCGTCCAGCTCGGCCACGACCTCGGCGGCCGGGCGGCCCAGTGTCGCGGTCGCGGTGACGGCGCCCATCGCCAGCTTCTTGTAGGCGATCTCGGCCCGCACGGCGAGCGGCACGGCACGCGAGAGCTGGTCCCCGAACGCGGCCAGGACGATGGCGCCGCTCGCGGACTCCCCGAGCGTGAACATCGCACCGGCGTGCGGGCCGCCCACGTGGTTGTGGTACTCGCCCTGGTCCGGCAGGGACACCACGGCCTGCTCCGGAGAGGTCTCCAGGAACTCCAGGTTCAGGGTCCGGGCCATGGGCACGGTGGCGACGAGCATGTCGCCGATCGACATCTGGTCTGCGCTCATACCCCTCATGTTACTCATGAGTAGCAGCGGCTGACCAGAGCCGTGGCGGCAGCGGATGAGATGAGCCACCGCCCTGACCCCGAGTCGCAACAGCCCTGGCGAGGGGCAGTGACCGAATCGTGTCCCTGGCGCCGCTAGTGTGGGCGCCCATGTGGCCAGGACAGCAGCCGCCCGGGGGCGAGCAGAACCCGCAGAACAACCCTTACCAGCAGCCGGGGTACCAACAGCCGAATCCGTACCAACAGCCCGGCTACCAGCAGCCGGGCTACCAACAGCCTGGCCCCTACGCCCAGCAGCCGCAGTGGGGTCCGCCGGCACCCGCGGGCGCCCCGCAGCCCTCGCCGGGCGGCGCCGGAGGCGGCGGGAACCGGACGAAGGTCGTCGCGATCGTGGCCGCCGCGGCCGTGGTGGTGGCCGCCGGTGTGACCGGGTTCCTGGTCCTGAACGGCAAGGACAAGAAGGACGAGGCCGACAGGCCGAACAAACCGTCCACGTCCGCGTCCGCGTCCACCGATCCGAGTGCGTCCGCCTCCGGGTCGGACGACAACCCGCGCGGCAACGAGACCGAGAAGCCCACCATTGCGGGCTGGAAGGTCGTGGTGAACCCCCGCTGGGGCGTCGCCTACGACGTGCCCGCGGACTGGGAGGTCCAGTCGCCCGGCCTCACCATCGGGTTCGATCTCCCGAACGAGAAGGACAAGAGCATCAACATGACGGGCACCGCCGAGTACAAGTCGAAGTGGTGCACTTCCGACGACGACAAGGACGGCCGCACCAGCGACACCGCGCTCGCCGTGGTGGGCAGCAAGGGCGCCAGCGGCGCCAAGGACACCGACGAGATCGCGATCAACACGCCCCCCTGGTGGGTCTACGGCGGCTACACCCAGCCCGACAAGAAGAGCATCTCCTTCGCCAAGAAGACCACGCCGTTCAAGACGGCCTCGGGGATCCAGGGCAGCTACGCCTGGGCCCAGTCGACCCACACGCCGAGGAAGGGCAAGTGCGCGAGCGACGGACAGGCGCTCACGTTCGGCTTCAAGAACTCCGCCGACGACTACGTGTCGTTCAACTTCTACGGCGCCAAGGGCGTGGACGGGGCAGTCCCCAGGGCGACCGTCCTCAAGGTCCTCAGCACCGTCCGGCTCCACGGAACCCCGACCGAGTGACGCGGACCACGGACGTTGCGGCCCGCCTCGACGGGGCGGGCCGCAACTACTCCCTCCTACGGAGCTGTCTGGCCAGGACCGCTGCGTTCTGGGTTCAGGGCGCAGAACAGCCAGATCTACATCTGTCACGACAGTGTTCGGGCTGTGCGTACTGCCGGGTGATCCGCTGTTGCCGTGGGATCAGCCAATACGGATCACGACGGGTGCGGGTGCCGGCGCCGTGATCGCGGGCGTGCCGGGGGCCTGGGCATCGCCTCTGATCGGCGCCTCGCCCCCACCGGCGACACCGCCTGCGACCGGGCCGGCGGTTTCGGGTGATCGTGCCGTGCCCGGGGCCTGCGCGAGTCCGTTGGCCCACAGCTGGTCGACACGCGAGCGCTCGGTGACGTTCGGGTAGCGATTGGTGCAGGACGGGCCGGCGGTGCCGCCCGACATCAGCTCACTGCACGGCCCGCCGTAGTCGTCCGGCAGGCCCAGCACGTGCCCGGTCTCGTGGGTGACGACGCGGACCGAGTCGTACTGCTGGTTCTGGGTGTAGTCGAGGAAGACGTAGCCACTTCCGTGGCCGTTGGTGGAGGTGTATGACCCGCGCGGGTCGTTGCCCTCGCGGTAGGAGAAGTCGGCACCACCGCTCGACGCCTCCTGGAGCTTGACGTTGGACTCGGAGCTGTTCCAGATCGAGGCTGCGCTCGCTATCTGCGAACGGAAGCTCGGCGCCTGGGAGGCGTTGTAGTAGACAGTCACCGCCTGCGCGTTCGGCTGGGCGGCGCGCTTCTCGGCAACGGACTTGAGCAGGGCCTCGAAGAACGCCTTGTTGTTCGCGGCCTCCTCAACCGGCCCGGCGTACTGCGCCACGGAGGTACCGGTGGCAGCGGACGGGGTGTCGGCCGTCTGGGCGCCGGCCGGCACCGCCGCGCCCAGCGCGCTGGAGGCCAGACCCAGGCCGAGAGCGAGGGCGAGGAGTCTCGCGGACGTTCGGGACGAGTTCATGTGGGGGGCTCCTACTCACTCGGTGACGCCGAGCGCCCAGTGCGCGGTCGACTCTGCCTGAACACCGGTTCCGAACTGCGGCGACGTCCTGTGGGTCGTCATTCTTAGAACGGCTCGACAGGGAGCGCAAAGGGTCCTCACCACTAGGTCGCCTCGTAGGTACCGGGACCTCGCCAGGGCAGTGCACGGGTCTCCGGTCCACACATGGCGGGCAGGAGGGAAAGCTGTCGCGGCGTCAGAAGCGTTACATCACCGGGCAACGGGCGTGCGCGCCGGCCGGGGGATTCCCAGGACGCGCGGCGGGATCCACATCCGGGCCAAGACGGACAAATCCTTAGATGTCTTCCATGTTGCATCTACTAAGCGTGCCGGTTCTTGACGGAGTGCTGTGACCGACGTCATAGAACATGAGCTTCCGCTTCACCCGGTGAACCGAGCGGAAGGCGACGGCTTCGGTCGTGTCAGCCGATGCCGAAAGCGCCGTCGGGGGGCTCGGGTGAGGGGACCGCGTCGGTGTCGTGGACCGGCTGCGCGCCGCCGATGAAGTCCCGCAGCGCCGGGCCGTGTTCGACCCGGGCGGGGAACGCGTCGGCGGCGGTACGGCGGGCCACGGCAGCCGTGTCGACGGTGCGGTGCGAGGCGACGAGCACCGCGTTGCCGAACCGCCGCCCGCGCAGCACGCCCGGCTCGGCGATCAGCGCCAGCTCGTCGAACACGGCCGCGAAATTGGCCAGTTGGGAGCGCAGGAACCCGAACGGCGCCGCGTCGGCGAGGTTGGCCAGATAGACCCCGCCGGGGCGCAGCACACGCTCGGCCTCGCGGGCGTACGCGAGCGAGGTGAGGTGAGCGGGCACCCGTGAGCCGCCGAACACGTCGGCGATCAGTACGTCCGCCGAGTCGCCCGGGGCAGCTTCCAGCCAGGCCCGGGCGTCCGCGGCGTGCAGCGCGACCCCCGAGCCCTCCGGCAGCGGCAGATGCTCGACGACCAGCTCCAGCAGGGCATGGTCGGCCTCGACCACGTCCTGCCGGGAGCCGGGCCGGGTGGCGGCCACATAGCGGGGCAGCGTCAGCGCCCCTCCCCCGAGGTGCAGCACATCCAGCGGCCGCCCCTCCTCGGCGACGGCGTCCAGCACATACCCGAGCCGCCGCGCGTACTCGAACTCCAGATACGCCGGATCATCCAGATCGACGTACGACTGCGGCGCCCCGTCGACGGTGAGCAGCCAGGCCCGCTCCCGATCGACATCGGGCATCAGCTTGGCGGTGCCGTGATCAACGGTCCGGGTGACGGGTATGGCTTCACTCACGAACCCATTGTCACCGGTACGGGACAGCACCGGGCGCGAGGTCCCACCTGGAGGGGCGCGGGGAACTGCGCCGACCAGCCACAACGGCCCCGCAGTCCCCCACGCGCCTGACCCCCTCCGGTCTTCGGCCCCTCAGCCGACAGAGGTGACGGTCCCGGCGCCCACAGTCCTCCCACCCTCACGGATGGCGAACCCGAGCCCCGGCTCCAACGGCACCTCCCGCCCCAGCTCCACACTCATCTCGACCGTCTCCCCGGGACGGACGACCGCCGCCTCCCCAAGGTCGACGTCCCCGACCACGTCCGCCGTACGGATGTAGAACTGTGGCCGGTACCCGGTGGACACAGGCGTCGTGCGACCGCCCTCGCGCCCCGACAGCACATAGACCCGCGCCGTGAAGCGCCGGCTCGGCACGACGCTGCCCGGCGCAGCCACCACGTGCCCCCGCCGGACGGCGTCCCGCGGCACACCGCGCAGCAGCACCGCCACGTTGTCCCCGGCCTGCGCCTCCTCCATCGGCTTGCCGAAGGTCTCCAGCCCCGTGACGACGGTCTCCACGTCGGCGCCGAGCACCGACACCCGGTCCCCCAGGCGGAGCGTCCCGCGCTCGACCGCGCCGGTGACGACCGTCCCCCGCCCGGTAATGGTGAGGACGTTCTCGACGGGCAGCAGGAACGGCGCGTCCAGGTACCGCTCCGGCATCGGCACGTACGTGTCCACCGCGTCGAGCAGCGCCTCGATCGACGCCGTCCAGCGCGGGTCGCCCTCCAGCGCCTGCAGCCCGGAGACCCGTACGACGGGCACGGCGTCCCCCGGGTACCCCTGCGCGGTGAGCAGGTCGCGGACCTCCAGCTCGACCAGGTCGGTCAGCTCCTCGTCGCCCGCGTCGGCCTTGTTGAGGGCGACGACGATGTGGTCGACGCCCACCTGCCGGGCGAGCAGCACGTGCTCGGCGGTCTGCGGCATGATCCCGTCGAGCGCCGAGACGACGAGGATCGCCCCGTCGAGCTGTGCGGCGCCGGTGACCATGTTCTTGACGTAGTCGGCGTGGCCCGGCATGTCGACATGGGCGTAGTGCCGGGTGTCGGTCTCGTACTCGACGTGCGCGATGTTGATGGTGATGCCGCGGGCGGCCTCCTCCGGGGCCCGGTCGATGCGGTCGAACGGGACGAAGGAGCCGGTGCCGCGCTCGGCGAGGACCTTGGTGATGGCGGCGGTCAGGGTGGTCTTGCCGTGGTCGACGTGGCCCATCGTGCCGATGTTCAGGTGCGGCTTGGTGCGCACGTATGCCGTTTTGGACATGGCTGTACCTCGAAGCCTCTCAGGCGTGCGGAAGATACGGGACCCCGAGGACTGGCCGACCCTCCCCCTGCGGGGTCCGCCGGACGTTCCGGAGAGGGTCAGCTTCGGGCGCCGTCGACAGCGGCCACGAGGAGCGGGACGGCAGCCTTCGGCGCATCCGCGATGGCGGATGCTGCGAGGAGGAAGGCGTACCGGAACATGACGACGATCATCGCCGACGGTCTGTCCGGCGTCGAATGGTTTTCCGCGGTACGCGAGTTCTGGACCGCAGGGCGGATGCCCTCAGGAGCCGATGTTCTTCAGCGCCTCGCGGACCGTCAGGGGGGCGAACCGGCTCCGCTCCCGCGCCACGAAGCACCGCACGGCTTCCGGGTCGGTCTTGGCGTACTCGCGCAGGGACCAGCCGATGGCCTTGCGGATGAAGAAGTCGGGGTGCCCGGACTGGAGCAGGCAGTAGGCGAACAGCCGGTCGGTGTCGGTGCGTTCCTTGTAGGTGAGCTGGTGCAGCAGGGCCGTACGCGCCACCCAGAGGTTGTCGTCCCTGATCCAGGCGTCCATGTCGGCCGCGAGCCCGGGGTCGGCCGCGGCCAGCGCGCCGACGACATGCGCGGCCAGCAGGTCGACGGTGTCCCACCAGGAGACGGTGGTGATCAGATGCCGGGCGACGGGCAGGAAGGCGGAGGAGCAGCGGGCCGCGTGCCGACGCAGGTAGTCCACGGCGAAGTACTGGTACTCGCGCTCGGGCAGCTGCCAGCAGCGCAGGGCGATCGCCGTGCAGTCGGCCTCGCCGGGGCGGGGCGTGCCGGCCAGCACCGTGCGGGACAGCGCGCGGCGGGCCGGGGTGGGGATACCGAGGAAGGGCGCCACGTCCTTCATGTACGCCCGCATCGCGACGGCCCGGTCCGCATCGGCAGCGGCCGCGTAGGTGGCGGTCAGCCGCTCCAGCACGGCATCGGCGAGAGCGCTGCGCGATACCTCGGGCGGGGCCGCACCTGTGACGGTCATGAGACGAACCATACGGCGATCACACACATCGGTCGGTTAGTGTCACCGGATGCTCGATGCCAACCGCTCTGGCACCGCCACGGCCTCTCCCCGGGCCGCCGCCACGGAGCTCGCCGTCCCCGCGGCCGTACCCGTCCCGCCGTTGCCCCGCACGGGGTTCGCGGGCCGCTGCACCCGCGCGCTGCTGTCGCCGTATGCGCGGCTGTCGCTGCTGCTCGCGCTGCTCGCGGGGGCCGCGGCGGGTGTGCTGATGTTCGAGCCGCAGAAGCTGCTGACGCACGGCTGGCCGCCGCAGCTGGGCGGGGCCGCCGCGGCGGTCGTGTTCGCGGTGGCGTACGGGCTGTGCACGGTGGCGTTCGTACCGCGCCCGCTGCTGAACCTGGCCGCGGGGGCGCTGTTCGGCTCCCAGCTCGGGCTGGGGACGGCGCTGGCGGGCACGGTGCTCGGGGCCGGGGTGGCCTTCGGCCTTGGCCGGCTGCTGGGGCAGGACGCGCTGCGGCCGCTGCTGCGGGGCCGCTGGCTGAAGGCGGCCGACGGGCAGCTGAGCCGGCACGGGTTCCGGTCGATGATGGCCGCGCGGCTGTTCCCCGGGGTGCCGTTCTGGGCGGCGAACTACTGCGCGGCCGTCTCCCGCATGGGCTGGCTGCCCTTCCTGATGGCGACGGCGCTCGGCTCGATCCCGAACACCGCCGCCTACGCGGTCGCCGGCGCCCGTGCCTCCGCGCCGACCTCGCCCGCCTTCCTGATCGCGATGGCCTCCATCGCCGTACCGGCGCTGGTCGGCACGGTGGTGGCCTGGCGCAAGCGCCACCACCTGCGCGCCGGCTGATCACTCGGTGATCCGTCAGACCCCTTCCAGGATCATCGCGTTCGCGAGGCCGCCCGCCTCGCACATGGTCTGCAGGGCGTAGCGGGCGCCGCGCTCGCGCATCGCGTGGACCAGGGTGGTGGTCAGGCGGGTGCCGCTGGCGCCCAGCGGGTGGCCGAGGGCGATGGCGCCGCCGTGCACGTTGACCTTGGTGAGGTCGGCGCCGGTCTCCTGCTGCCAGGCGAGGACCACGCTGGAGAAGGCCTCGTTGATCTCGACGAGGTCGATGTCGTCGAGGGTCAGCCCCGCCCGGCGCAGGACCTTCTCCGTCGCCGGGATGACGCCGGTGAGCATCAGCAGCGGGTCGGAGCCGGTGACGGCGAAGCTGTGCAGGCGGGCGAGCGGGCGCAGGCCGAGCCGGGCCGCGGTCTCGCTGGAGGTGATCAGCACGGCGGAGGCGCCGTCGTTGACGGGGCTCGCGTTGCCCGCGGTGATGTTCCACTCGATCTGCGGGAAGCGCTCGGCGAAGCCGGGGTCGTAGTAGGCGGGCTTGAGGTCGGCGAGGATCTCGGGGGTGCTGCCGGGCCGTACGCACTCGTCGCGGGCGACGCCGTCCAGCGGTGCGACCTCGGCGTCGAAGAGGCCGGCCTGCCACGCGGCGGCGGCCTTGTGGTGCGAGGAGACCGCGAACTCGTCCATCCGCGCGCGCGTGAGGGACCACTTGGCGGCGATCAGTTCGGCGCTGATGCCCTGCGGGAGCAGGCCCTCGGGGTAGCGCTCGGCGACGCCCGGGCCGAAGGGGTCCTTGCCGGCCGGCACGTTGGACCACATCGGCACCCGGCTCATCGACTCCACTCCGCAGGCGACGACGAGGTCGTAGGCGCCCGAGATGACGCCCTGTGCGGCGAAGTGCACGGCCTGCTGGGAGGAGCCGCACTGGCGGTCCACGGTGGTCGCCGGCACCGACTCGGGAAGGCCGGCCGCGAGGACTGCGTACCGGGTGGTGTTCATGGCCTGCTCGCCGACCTGGTCGACGGTGCCGCCGATGACGTCGTCGATCAGCGCGGGGTCGACGCCGGAGCGCTCGACGAGGGTGCGCAGGGTGTGGGCGAGGAGCTGCACGGGGTGGACGTGGGCGAGGGAGCCGTTCGGCTTGCCCTTGCCGATGGGGGTGCGTACGGCTTCGACGATGACTGCGTCTCGCATGGTGCGGGCCTCCCGCGATGGCCGGATCGATTACCGGTGAGATCGATTACTGGTGAGTAGGAAATTCAAACTCACCATAACTCGGTGAGTTGGAAAATCAAACCCTCCTCTAGACTGAATCCCATGGCCGCCACGAAAGACCCGCGCCCCTGCTCCATCGCCGACGCCCTCGCGCTGGTCGGCGAGAAGTACTCCCTGCTCGTCCTGCGGGAGGTGTGCCTGGGCAACGGCCGCTTCGACCAGCTGGTGCGCAACATCGGCGCCCCGCGCGACGTCCTGGCCACCCGGCTGCGCCGGCTCGTGGACACCGGGGTCCTCACCAAGCACGCCTACAGCGAGCGCCCGCAGCGCTTCGAGTACCGGGCCACTCAGGCGGGGCTGGAGCTGGAGCCGGTCCTGATGACCCTCAAGGAGTGGGGCGACCGCCATCTCCGCCAGGGCGCCGACCTGCCCATGGTCGTCGAGCACGTCTGCGGCAACGAACTGGTCCCCCAGGTCACCTGCAGCGCCTGCGGTGCCCCGGTACGACACGAGGACCTGACGGCCCACCCCCAGGCCCCGGGGTGGACCTTGTCGGGGCCGACGGCCGCCTAGCCCGCAGGCTGCTCCAGATACACGTCCAGCCGTCCGCACATGCCGAACTTCCCGCGCTCCGAGGGGTGTTGGGCGTGCACCCGGGCCGCTGCCAGGTGCGCGGCGTCACCCCGTCCGAGCCGGTCAAGATGGGCGCCGGTGGTCTCGGCGGCGGCCCGGGCACCTCGCCGCCACCGCTCGCGCCACTCGGCGATCCGTGGCCGTACGAGCGCGACGGCGGCCCGGTGGAAGGCGGCCAGCGGCTCGGGGCCGGAGGCCTCACGCAGCGCGCGGTAGCCCTCCAGGGCCAGGTCACGCCGGGTACGGGCGATCCGCTCGCGCTCCGCCTCGGGCGCGTCGGCCGGGACGGTGGTCGCGGCGGCGTACGTCTCCGGGTCGGTCAGGTACTCCGGGGGCAGCGTGAGCACCGCGTCGCCGGCCTCGGGCAGCCCGCTGTTCTGCATGAGGACGGTGATGCGCAGGTCCTCCTGGTTCACCAGCCGGTGGACGGTGCCCGGCGTGAACCAGGCGACCGTGCCCGCCTCCAGGGGCGTGACCTCGTACCCGGACACCGTCAGCGTCTGGACGGCACCCGTCCCGCCCGTGACGACGTACGCCTCCGAACAGGCCAGGTGCAGATGGGGAGTTCCGCCGCGGAGCCCGTCGGCGGCGGGCCAGTCGTAGACGCACAGCCGCGAGACGGCGACCCCGCCCGGCAGGCCCGTGAAGTCCCCGGCACTCACCACGGATGCGCCTCCAGATAGGCGGCCACGTCATCTCGCTGCCAGGCCCCGTCGGCCACGACGACCCGGTAGCGCCGGTGCAGTGTGTCGCCGGGGGCGAGCTCCAGCTCTTCGAAGAAGGACCAGGAGGGGGCGACCGCGGCGAACGGGTCGTTGCGGACGAACCAGTGGGCCGGGTGGGTGCCTCGGGTGCCCGCGTGGTCGTTCTCGGGCGCGTGCTCGAAGACGAGGGTCGCACGGCCGTCGGCGCCGTCGTGCTCGCCGCTGAAGGCGAGCCAGGGCGCCTGGGTGCCCATCAGCCCGGGGCCCTCCCCGTCCGGCCCGATGATCCGCCCGTCCCGGAAGGCGCGCGGACCGCGCCAGAACAGGCCGGTGTACCCGGCGAGTTCACGCCCGGCCGTGGTCGGGCTGCCGAAGCGCAGCGGCTCGTCGCGCCGGTTGGTGACGGCACTGGTCCAGGTCAGCGCCCAGGAACCCGACCCGGGGTCGACGTCGTGGACCTCGATCCGCCGCTCCTCCTGTGCCCACAGCGCACCGTCGTACGGATGCCAGGTCAGCCGCTCGTCGACGACCGCACGGCCCTCGGCGGCCGCGACCTCGTCGAAGCCGGCGTGCCGCATCGAGCCGACCCGCTCGCGGAGTTCGAGGTACCCCTGGCCGTGCACATAGCTGTTGCCGCCCCACAGATTGGCGCCGGACAGGTGCGAGGCGGTCAGCGACAGCCCCTTGTGCCAGCGGTGGTCGTTGGGCCGGTAGTCGGTGACGAGGTGACCGGCGAGGGTACGGACCGGGTGCAGGTAGGGCTTGGGCGCCTCCCAGGCCGCCTCGGGGCGGTAGACGTAGGCGAACAGCTCGACGCCGGTGGCCGGTTCGGTCACCGTGATCCGGTCGCCGTGGGCGTGGACGAGACGCAGCCCGCCGCTCATGCGGGGACCTCCTCGGCGGGTACCCAGCCGGGCGCGCCGCCGTGCAGCGCCGTGTAGTACGGGTCGCCGGGTCCGATCTCGCCCGCCCGTACGGTCGTGTCGGTGAAGGCCGACTTGTACAGCGCGGTGATCAGCTCCAGGCTGGTCCGCCCGTCCGCCCCGCTGCTGCGCGGCCGCTCTCCGGCGCGCATGCTCGCGATCAGCTCCCGCAGCTGTTCGAGGTGACTGCTGGGTACGTCGGGCCCGAAGTCCCGCCAGGCGGCGACCTGTTCGGACGGCACGTCCGGGGCCGGGATGATGCGCCAGTTGTCGTTGGCGTGCCCGTACAGGTGGGTCAGCTCGACCGTGGCGCGTTCGCAGTCGATGCGGATGCGGCTGACCTCGTCGGGGCTCAGCACGCTGTTGACGACGGTCGCCAGCGCGCCGTGTTCGAACCGGACCAGCGCGGTGGAGACGTCCTCGGTCTCCACGTCGTGCACCAGCCGGCCGGCCATCGCCCGCACCTCGCTCCACGGGCCGAGCAGGTCCAGCAGCAGATCCATCTGGTGGATGCCGTGCCCCATGGCGGGTCCGCCGCCCTCGGTGTGCCAGCGGCCCCGCCAGGGCACGGCGTAGTAAGCGTTGTCCCGGTACCAGGTGGTCTGGCAGTGGGCCACCAGCGGGCGCCCCATCGCCCGCTCGGCGAGCAGCCGCCGTACATGCCGGGATCCGGAGCCGAAGCGGTGCTGGAAGACGATCGAGGCGTACGGCCCGCCGTCGGCACCCTCCTCCGCTTCGATCGCGTCGAAGTCGGCGAGCGAGGGCACCGGCGGCTTCTCGCACCACACCCAGGCCCCGGCACGCAGTGCGGCCACCGTCTGCGCACGGTGCAGCGTCGGCGGGGTGCAGATGGTGACCAGGTCGGGCCGCTGTTCGGCGAGCATCAGATCCAGGTCGGTGCAGGCGTGCGGGATGCCGGCCTCGGCGCAGAACGTCTCCACGGCGTCCTTGTCGATGTCGACGGCGGCCACGATCTCGGTCTCGCCCTCTGCGGCGAGCCGGGCGAGCGCGGGCAGATGGGATCCGCGCCCGATGGCGCCGGTTCCGACGACGGCGGCCCGGATGCGCCGGCCGGCGAACGGAGGGGTGGAGGCAGGAGGGAGGGAAGAAGGGGGCATGGACGGGTTCAGCACTCCTCCGGGGACGGCGGCGGCGCGGTGCGGCGGATGCAGCAAGCGCTTTCCCCTGCGCTGCAACGTAAGCGGCCGCGACGGGCAAGGTCAACACCATCGGAGCGCCGTCTGCGGAACCCGTGTGCCTGCCGGTTCCCCGGGCCCGCTACGCTGCCTTCGTCACATGATCACCACGTATTCCCATCAGCGCTTGGACGCCTCACCTCCATGTCTTGGTTTGAATCCCTCGTCCTCGGACTCGTCCAGGGGCTGACCGAGTTCCTCCCCGTGTCCTCCAGCGCCCATCTGCGGCTGACCGCGGCCTTCTCGGGCTGGAAGGACCCAGGGGCCGCCTTCACGGCGATCACCCAGATCGGCACGGAGACGGCGGTCCTCATCTACTTCCGCAAGGACATCGGGCGGATCATCTCGGCCTGGTTCCGGTCCCTGTTCGACAGGACGAGGAGACACGACCACGACGCCCAGATGGGCTGGCTGGTGATCGTGGGCTCGATTCCGATCGGCGTGCTCGGCGTGACGCTCAAGGACGCGATCGAGGGGCCGTTCCGTGATCTGCGGGTCACCGCCACGATGCTCATCGTCGTCGGCGTGGTGATCGGCATCGCCGACCGGTTGGCGGCCCGCGACGAGACCGGCGGCCGGCACCGGGCGCCCAAGCAGCGCAAGACCCTGGAGAACCTCGGCGTCAAGGACGGCCTGATCTACGGCCTCTGCCAGGCGTGCGCCCTCATCCCGGGCGTCTCCCGCTCCGGCGCCACCATCAGCGGCGGCCTGTTCATGGGCTACAAGCGCGAGGCAGCGGCCCGTTACTCCTTCCTGCTGGCCATCCCGGCGGTCCTGGCGTCCGGCGTCTTCGAAGTGAAGGACTCGCTGGGCAACGGCCATGTGGCGTGGGGCCCGACCCTGTTCGCGACGGTGATCGCGTTCGCGTCCGGATACGCGGTCATCGCATGGTTCATGAAGTGGATCTCCAACAAGAGCTTCATGCCGTTCGTCTGGTACCGCATCGCCCTCGGCATCGCCATCATCGCACTGGTGACGGCGGGCGTCCTGAACCCGCACGCGGCGGAGTCGGCGAGCTGACCGGTCCGGGGACCGATCGCATGGCGCTCACCCGGCAGTTCGCTCCTCCGCTACTGCCGTGATCGTGTCCCCGACCCCGACCCCCGCCTGATCGCCCGGCTGGAGCGGGTGATCAACGGCGATCCCGGCGGGAACATCGGCCTCCTCGACCACCCCGACTTCTACGACGGCTTCGGCGGGCCACCCCGACTCCTGGGCCCCCGCCTCCGTTTCGGACATCTCTCGCGCGCTGGACGGCATGGACTGGACGAGGTCCTCGCCGAACTGCCCGCGGACTCCGCCGAAGCGGCCGTGGCCTGCGGATTCGGGGGCTTCTCCGGGGACGTACGGGCCCATCTGGTCCGGCATTTCACCACCACCCGCGCCTCCTTCCGCGCGGCGGCCCTGCAGGGCATATGCGTTCTGGTCTGGATCGACCGAGGACGCGGCCGGCGCCCGCGGTGACCAACCCCATACGTTCTGCGTAGCCACTCGGTAGCGCAGTGTCAGTTCTTGCCCCTAGGCTGTTCCGCATGTCCCCCGATTCCCCACCCCCTGGTTCCGTGCGCTCTGCTGCCGAGGTGAACGAGCAGATCCGGGCACTGTGGCTGCGTGCGGGCGGCACCCTGTCGGCCCAGGAGCGCGCGGAGTACGAGCTGTTGGTGGTCGAGTGGGCGGAGGCAATCCGCGGAGAGATCATCGAGGCGGCCTGAGCCGGGAGTTGGCGGCGAGCCTGGAGTTCGTGGCGGCCGGGGTGGCCGGCGGCCGGAGTGCGAGCGGGCCGGCCAGGTCCGTAACCGCCTTCGGCGCGGCGGTTGCGGCGGCCGGCCCTCGGCCGGCAGGTCTGCAGGCGGCGCACCATGGTGGAACGGGGCTGCAGCCGGCTGAAACAGGGGCGCGGCATGGCCCCCCTGTCTTCTGGATCACCCGGTCACTTGCGGTACCCGAGGATGGTCATCATGCCGCTCTCCGAGTGGTACTGGTTGTGGCAGTGGAGCATCCACAGGCCCGGGTTGTCGGCGTCGAAGTCGACGACGAGTTTGCGGTGGGGCAGCACCAGCGCGGTGTCCTTGCGGGCGCCGACGGCGTCGAGGCCGGTCATCGCGAACGTGTGGCCGTGCAGGTGCAGGGGGTGCCACATGTCGGTGGCGTTGATGAGGGTGAGCCGTACCCGTTCACCGGCGCGCACCGGGTGGCGCCTGCGGGGGTCGTACAGCTGGTGGTCGAAGCCCCAGTCGAACCTCTGCATGCCGCCGGTGAGCCTGATGCGCAGCTCGCGGTCGGGTGCGCGGTCGTCCAGCGCCACGGACTCGTCGGGTACGAGGCGATGCGCGGGCACGACCCGCCCGTCGAGTTCGTCGGGGCGGACGTTGCGCCCGGGAATGCTCCTTCCCCTGTCGGTGCGCAGCACGGCGAGGGCCTGGCCGTTCTTGCCCTCGGCGAGTGCGACGAGGGGGAAGATGCCGTCCTCGGCGGTGACCAGGACGTCGTAGCGCTCGGCCATGCCGACGAGGAGGGCGTCGGTCTCCGTGTGCTCCACGGGATAGCCGTCGGTGTGCGTGACGGTCATGGTGTGGTCGCCCAGCGCCACCCGGAAGGCGGTCTCGGAGCCTGCGTTGATGATGCGCAGCCGGATGCGGTCGCCGGGGCGGCACCGGAACACCGGGGGATTGAGCGGCAGTCGGCCGTTGGCAAGGTAGTACGGGTAGGCCACACTGCCCCCGGCGCTCTCGAGCAGGCGGCTGCGGGAGGTGCGCAGCACGCGGGAGGGGCCGGCCGGCAGGCGACCGCGTCGGGGACCCATGGCCATGCCGCCGCCCGCCATGGAGGTGCCGGTGCCGGGCTGGAGTTGGTCGAGTACGCGCTCCGGGGTGGAGCCGTTCACGCCGTCGACCCAGTCGTCCAGGACGACGATCCATTCCTTGTCGTAGGAGAGGGGTTCGCGGGGGTCGTCGACGATGAGCGGGGCGTACAGCGCACGGTCGGGCTGGAGTCCGACATGGGAGTGGAGGAGATACGTGCCCGGGTAGGAGACGGCGAAGCGGTAGGTGAAGTCGGCCCCAGGGCGGATGGCGTTCTGTGTCACGCCGGGGGCGCCGTCCATGTCGCAGCGCAGCCGCACTCCGTGCGCGTGGAGCGTGGTGGCGGCCGGCAGGCGGTTGGCGAGGGTGAGGCTCATGATGTCACCGGCGGTGACGCGGACCACCGGACCGGGCAGCGTCTGGTCGTAGGCCCAGCTCCGGACGATCCGCCCGCCCAGGTCCAGCGTGGACTCGGTGGCGGTGAACCCGAACCTGCGCACCGGGCCGGAACCGCGTCTGCGCTCGGCGGCAAGGACCTCCGGACCCGACGGGTCGACGTATTCTCCGGCCCCCGGGGCGACGGATCCGGCCTCGCCGAGCGGGGTCTGCTCGGGGCGGTGGTCGGGGCGGAGGACGAAGTCGGTACGGGCAGGCAGGAGTCCCGCGCCGGCGGCAGCGAGCGGGGCACGGAGCAAGGTACGCCGCGATGGTGTGTGCATGGCTGTAATAAGACACATTTTGCGGCGATTTGGGGGGAAATACGACGCGCGCGTCGGTGATGTCGGCCTCCGGTGCCCCAGTTGGCGGGCGGCGCTTCAGAAGTCGAAGACAGTGCCCGTACGGGCGTGGAGTTCACAGTCGTTGCCGTAGCTGCGCTTGAAGCTGACGGGCTGTCCGTGCCAGCGCCCCTCCGCCTGTGCGATGACCGGATCGTAGAGCAAGATGCACGTCGTGTCGTAGGCCCGCCGCTCGAGGCGTCCCCTGGATGCATCCAGGTCCTTGCAGGCCTGGGCTGCCTTGGGGTGGTGGCCACTCGGGGGGTCGCACGCGAGCACGACCGTGCGCGTGGACGACGCAGCCGGGGCCGCATCGCCGGGCCCGGGGTGCGTGATCGTCAGCCGTACGTTGGTTTCACCGTCACCTCCCGTTGCGGCTGCGGAGTTGGTTCCCAGCCCCGCAAGGAGGAGCGAAGCGATCAAGGCGGCAGCGGTCTTCCTGTTCACGCCAAGGCAAACGATCTTTCCGCCTCCCGGTCACCGGCTTGGCGAATCCGAGGACGCCGGCCGTACCCCGCTCCGCCGAATATCCGGCACGCCTCTTGGCACCTCGCCGCCGGTGGCCAACACTTGGCCGATGACTCAGCGTGTGGAACTGGCTACCGTGATGGACCGGCTGGCCGTGGACGAGCTGGTCACCGAGTACGCCGTGGCGGTGGACGACGGTGACTGGGCGGCGTACCGGCGGCTGTTCACGGCGGACGGGCGGGCCGACTACCGTTCGGCCGGTGGCATCGAGGGCGAGGCCGGCCGGATTGCCGGGTGGCTCGCCGACAACCTGGAGCTGTTCGGAATGCGGCAGCATCTGATCGTCAACCGGCGGCTGCGGTTCGGGATCCTGGACCACGACACCGGGGACACCGCCCGGGTGCGGGCCGACTACCTCAACCCGATGCGGTTCGCCGGTGACGGCGGCGGTGGCGCGCCGGACCTGGTGTGCGGCGGCCGGTACGACTTCGGGCTGCTGCGCACGCCGGACGGCTGGCGGCTGCGCGAGGTCGTGGTGCACGAGAAGTGGCGCCGGATGCCCGAGCGCAGCCCTTCGGCCGTGCCCGACTGAGCCGCCCCGGTGCCCTCTGTCGGAGATCGCTTCCGGCGCGCACACTGGAGTCAGCCCCGGGGGTAGGGAGACGCCGCATGAGGACGACGAGGACGATCGACCGCCGGCTGACCTCCTCCTGGCGACGGTCCGGCCTCGCCGCCCTCGCCGGCGCCCTTCCCGTGCTCGCGTTCCCGGCGCCCTCGCTGTGGTGGTGCGCGTACGTGGCCCTGGTCCCCTGGATCCTGCTGGCGCGCTCGGCGCCGACCGGGCGGCGGGCGGCGTACGACGGCTGGTGGGGCGGCTTCGGGTTCATGGTGGCCGTGCACCACTGGCTGCTGCCGAGCCTGCACGTGTTCATCTTCCTGATAGCCGGGCTGCTGAGTCTGCTGTGGATGCCGTGGGGGTGGCTGGTCCGCAGGTTCCTCGGCGGGGTGCCGTCGCTGCGGCGGGGCGCGGCCGCGCTGCTGGTGCTGCCGTCGGCGTGGCTGGCGGTGGAGCTGGTCCGCTCCTGGCAGGGCCTCGGCGGCCCCTGGGGCATGCTCGGTTCCAGCCAGTGGCAGGTGGACCCGGCGCTGCGGCTGGCCTCGGTGGGCGGGGTGTGGCTGCTCAGTTTCCTGGTGGTGGCCGTCAATGTGGCGGTCGCGGTGCTGGTGTCCGTGCGCGGGGCCCGGGTGCCCGCGGTGGCCTCGCTGGTCGCCACCGCCGCCGCGACCTCGGCCGCCTGGGCGTGGGCGCCCCGCCCGGACGTCGACGGCCACGTGCGGATCGCCGTCGTCCAGCCGGGCATCGTGGACGGGCTGGGGAGCCCGGCGAAACGGTTCGACCGCGAGGAGCAGCTGACCCGGCAGCTCGCCGGGCAGGGCGTCAACCTGGTCGTCTGGGGCGAGTCCAGCGTCGGCTACGACCTCGGCCGCCGGCCCGGCCTGGCCCGGCGGATCGCCGCGCTGTCCCGGCAGACCGGCGCCGACGTGCTGGTCAACGTGGACGCCCGCCGCTCCGACCGGCCCGGCATCTACAAGAGTTCGGTGCTCATCGGCCCGCACGGACCGACCGGCGACCGCTACGACAAGATGCGGCTCATCCCCTTCGGCGAGTACATACCGGCCCGCTCCCTGCTGGGCTGGGCCACCTCGGTCGGCAAGGCGGCCGGCGAGAACCGGCGGCGCGGCACGGAACAGGTCGTGATGAACGTCGGACACGGCCTGCGGATCGGCCCACTGGTGTGCTTCGAGACCGCGTTCCCGGACATGAGCCGCCATCTCGCCGAGGACGGCGCGGACGTGCTCCTCGGCCAGTCCGCCACCTCGACCTTCCAGAGCAGCTGGGCTCCCGAGCAGCACGCCTCGCTGGGCGCGCTGCGGGCCGCCGAGACCGGCCGCCCGATGGTGCACGCCACGCTGACCGGCGTCTCCGCCGTCTACGGCCCGAGCGGACAGCGCCTCGGGCCCTGGCTCGGCACCGACGCGAGCACCACGCACGTGTACGACGTACCGCTCGCGCACGGTGTCACGCCGTACGTCCGCTTCGGCGACTGGCCGGTGCACGGCGCGCTGCTGGTGCTGGCCGCACTCTGCGCGACCGAGGGGGTACGGGCGATCAGGCTGCGCCGCTCGGATCCAGAACCGCTCGCACGACCCGCTCGCACAGCTCATGGGTGGCCAGTGCGTCACGGGCGCTGAGCACCTTGCCCGCGCGCACGGCGTCCAGGAAGGCGAGGACCGCCTGCTCGATGCCGCGCTGCCGGGCCACCGGCACCCAGTCGCCGCGCCGGCGCACCGTCGGCTGCCCCTTGTGGTCGATCACCTCGGCGAGGTTGAGGACCTGACGCTTGGTGTCCTGCCCGGAGACCTCCAGGATCTCCTCGGCCGAGCCGCTGAGCCGGTTCATCACGCCGAGCGCGGTGAAGCCGTCCCCGGCGAGCTGGAGCACGACGTGGTGCAGCAGCCCGCCCTCGGTGCGGGCGCGGACGGTCACGTCGTCGACCGGGCCCGGCACCAGGAACCGCAGCGTGTCCACGACGTGGATGAAGTCGTCCAGGATCATCGAGCGCGGTTCCTCGGGCAGCCCGATCCGGTTCTTCTGCATGAGGATCAGCTCGCGCGGATGGTCCCGGCACTGCGCGTACGAGGGGGCGTAGCGCCGGTTGAAGCCGACGAAGAGCGAGACGTCGCGCTGCTCGGCGAGGGCCACCAGGCGTTCGGAGTCGGCGAGTTCGTAGGCGAGCGGCTTGTCCACGTAGGTGGGGACGCCCGCTTCGAGCAGCCGGGTGACGATCTGCGGGTGGACGTGGGTGGGCGCGTGCACGAAGGCGGCGTCGAGGCCCGCGTCGAGCAGGGAGTCGAGGGTCGTGTGCCGCCGGTCCTCGGGCAGGTGGAGCGCGTCCGCGACCCGGGCGAGGGTGGCGGGCGTGCGGGTCTGCAGGTGGAGGTCGATCTCCGGCTGCGTGCTCAGCACCGGCAGGTAGGCCTTCTGCGCGATGTCCCCGAGTCCGATGCAGCCGACCTTCACGTGCTCTCCCCTACCGCTTGCCTGCGTGTGCCTCCTCGGAAGCATACGGGGGCCGCCAGTCTGCGATGCCGTCGAAGCTCCGCAGGAACAGCGCCGGACCGGCCGTGGACAGGGCGGCGACCGCGCTGTCGCGTACGGCGACGACGGCGCGGCTCCGGGCCATGTTGAGGCGGGCCACCTTGACGGCCTGGCGGGCGATCGCGGTCGTACGGGGAAGCCGGGCGGCGGTGTAGGCCGCGAGGTCCTCGGCAGGTGGCCCAGGACCACGGCGTCCTCGATGGCCTGGTTGCCGCCCTGGCCGAGGGTCGGCGGCATGGCGTGGGCGGCGTCGCCGAGGAGGGCGACCCGGCCCGAGTGGTAGGCCGGCAGCGGCTCGGCGATGTGGCGGACGTCGTGGCGGAGCACGTCCTCGGGGCGGACGGCGGCGATGACGGCGGGGACCGGGTCGTGCCAGTCTCCGAACCGGCGCCGGAGTTCGGCCCGCTCGCCGTCGGGGGCGCGCTCCCCCGCCGGGGTCATGGCGGCCGCGTAGGCGTAGACCCGGCCGTCCTTGACCGGGTGGGTGCCCCAGATACGGCCCCGGCCCCAGGTCTCGTGGGAGGCGAACTCGGCTCCGGCACGGGGATCAGGACGCGCCAGGTGGTGAACCCGGCGTACACCGGCCCCGGGTGGGACGGGAACAGCACGCTCCGGACCCGGGAGTTGATGCCGTCCGCGCCGACCACCAGGTCGGCCTCCAGCTCCTCCTCGCCCATGGTCACCCGGGCCGGGCGGGCGCTGTCTCCCGGGTCGGCGAGGGTCGCCGGGGCCGCCGTGCGGACGGCGCCGGACGGGAGCAGGGCGGCGAGGCGGTCGACGAGGGTGGTGCGGGGCAATAGGACGAGCGAGGCGCCGAAGCGGGCGGTGGCGGCCTCGGCGCTGGAGCGGGACAGCCGGCGCCCGCCGGGCGTGCGCAGGCCGCC
The DNA here is from genome assembly GCF_055570785.1 of Streptomyces sp. NPDC031100. Lineage (NCBI taxonomy): Bacteria > Bacillati > Actinomycetota > Actinomycetes > Kitasatosporales > Streptomycetaceae > Streptomyces > Streptomyces sp. NPDC031100. The sequence goes on along the minus strand of NZ_JBVIGN010000013.1, from coordinate 54,474 downwards.
GTCGCCCTGCCAGGCGGCGAGGTCCCGGATCTCGTCGCCGATGCCGAGGACGTCCAGGGCGCGCAGGGCGTTCGGGGCGAGCGAGATGGCCGCACCCACCGGCTCCAGCGAGCGGGCCCGCTCCAGCACGGTGACGTCCCAGCCCCGCCGGTGCAGGGCCGCGGCGGCGGCCAGGCCGCCGATTCCGCCGCCGATGACGATCGCGCGCGCGCCGACCTCGTGGCCGACACCGCCCTCGCTCTGCTCGCCGAGCGCGGGATGCGCGGGCTGACGCACCGGGCGGTGGACGAGGCGGCCGGGCTGCCGCAGGGCTCGACCTCGAACGTGGCGCGCACCCGGCAGGCGCTGCTGGAACTTTCGGTGCGGCGGCACGCCGAACGGGAGGCACGGGTGCTCGCGCTGGAGGAGATGCCGGACCCGAGCGGCGGGCTCGACGCGCTGGCCGAGGGGCTGGCCCTGGCCGTGCACCGCTCCCTCACCCGGGGCGGCGACCTGCTGATCCCCCGCTACGAATTGGCTCTGGAGGCCACCCGCCGCCCCGGACTGCGGGCCTTCTACGACGCGACCGGCGCCGTCTTCAAGGAGCAGCTGGCCGCGATGCTCACCGCCGTCGGCTCGCCTGACCCGGCCCGGCACGTGCTGTCGCTCGTCGCGTGGGCGGACGGGCTGATGTTCTCGTGCGCGGCCGGGTCCTTCAGCACAGAGGTGCCGAGCCTGGAGGAGGTGCGCAAGGGGCTGCGGGAGCTGCTGGCGGGAATGCTGGGCCGTTGAAAAGGGCTGGTGCCGGCGAGCGCGGTGTTGCGAGGATGCGGGGATGACGACCGAACGCCATGAGCCCGCCCAGAACGCCGGTGAACGCGCCATGCTGGAGGGGTGGTTGGACTACCACCGCCAGACCCTGGCGTGGAAGTGCGAGGGCCTGTCCGACGAACAGCTGCGGACCGCGTCCGTGCCGCCGTCCGAGCTGTCCCTCATGGGCCTGGTGCGGCACATGGCCGAGGTGGAGCGAGGCTGGTTCCGCAAGGTCCTGGTGGGCGACGACCCCGGCCCGATCTACTACACCGACGAGGACCGGGACGGCGAGTTCCACCTCACCGAGTCGGACACCTGGGAGGAGGCGTACGCCACCTGGCAGGCGGAGATCGAGACGGCCCGGCGCAACGCGGCCGGCTTCGGGCTCGACGACCTCTCCCGGGGCACGAGCCGGTTCACCGAGGAACCGTTCAGCCTCCGCTGGATCTACACGCACATGATCGAGGAGTACGCCCGGCACAACGGCCACGCCGACCTCGTCCGCGAGCGGATCGACGGCGCCACCGGCGACTGAACGTCACCCTCGGCGCCTGAAAATCCCCCGCAGGGGGCACGAGATCACCCGTGCGGGGGCATCAACCTTCGGTGCACGGTGCCAAGCCGGTGGCCGACCCAGCAGAGTTGCGCGGGTGCATCGAACGACGACCACCGCAGCGCTCCTGGCCACCGTGGCCGTCTCGGCCCTCGCCGGCTGTGTGACGGTACCGCGCCCGGCGAGCGCCCCCGGGCCCCTGCCGGACACCGCGCCCACGCAGCCCTCGGCGCCGCGGCCGGACGGCAGCCCGGAGCCGCGGGTGGTACAGGCGCCGGTGCGGGAGGCGCTGGAGATGGTCGGCCCGTCCGAGCACCCGCACCGCGCCGGGCGGACGGTCCCGCACCGCACACCGGCACCGCCCCCGGTCGCCCGCCAGCAGCCGGCGTCGCCCGCACACCCCCGGCCGCACCTGCACCCGGACCCCCGCGCGCCGCGCGTCGACGTCCCGGACGTGTCGCAGCAGGTCCCGCAGACCCCGGACGTCTGCGCCCTCGGCAGGCAGTACGGCGGCTGGCGCCAGGACAGCCCCGAGGCGGTGATCTGCGACCAGACGTACGGCCACTGACCGGGCCGTTCCAGTATGCGCCCGCCAGGTGCCACACCACACTCGGCGGCCGGCCGGCCACCACCCGCGTGAACAACGCCGCGGGTCGATACACCTAGCCGCTCGGCCGCTGTCGCGGCGGGCCCCAGGAGTCGCCGCCCGGGGGGCCGTCCTCGCCCAGGCGCAGCTCCAGGCGGCTGATCGCCGCCCGCACTCCGTCGCCGTAGCCGTCGTCGGACAGGGAGTCGGCGGCGCGGCGGGCCCGGCGCAGATGGCTGCGGGCGGCCTCGGCGTGGCCCAGCTTCACGTAGTCGGCGGCCAGGTTGAGGTGCAGGGAGGGGAAGAACCCGCGGACGCTCACCGGGTCGCCGGCGCCGCGGCCGTCCGCCAGCTCCTCCGCCGCCGACAACGCCCTGAGGTCCCAGGCCAGTTCGACGGACGGGTCGTCCTGGGTGTCGGCCAGGTAGTGGGCGAGGGTGCAGCGGTGCAGCGGGGCGCCGTGCTCGCCGATCTCCGTCCACAGCTGGAGGAAGCGGCGCCTGGCCTCCTCGCGGTCGCCGCCGTGATGCAGCATCACGACCTGCCCGATCCGCGTCAGCACGGCATCCGGCGCCGTCTGCTCCTGTCGCTCCGCCACCACGTCCTCCGAGCCGTCGTCGGCTGTCTGGTCAGCTGCCTGTCCCGACGCTAACGGGCGGCAGCGGCAATCCCGGGCAGGCGGCCCACGACACGGGGCCGCCTGCGGGCCGGTCAGCCCAGGTTCGGGATGGTCCAGTCGACCGCCTCGTGGCCCTGCGCGGCGATCGCCTCGTTGATCTGCGTGAACGGGCGGGAGCCGAAGAACTTCTTGGCGGACAGCGGCGAGGGGTGCGCGCCCTTGACCACGACGTGCCGGCTCTCGTCGATCAGCGGGAGCTTCTTCTGCGCGTAGTTGCCCCAGAGCACGAAGACCGCCGGGTCGGGCCGGGAGGCCACCGCGCGGATGACGGCGTCCGTGAACTTCTCCCAGCCCTTGCCCTTGTGCGAGTTGGCCTCGCCGGCCCGGACGGTGAGCACCGCGTTGAGCAGCAGCACGCCCTGCTCGGCCCACGGCATCAGATAGCCGTTGTCCGGGATGGGCAGGCCGAGCTCCTCGTGCATCTCCTTGTAGATGTTCCGCAGGGAGGGCGGGGTCCTCACGCCCGGGCGGACCGAGAAGCACAGGCCGTGGCCCTGGCCCTCGCCGTGGTACGGGTCCTGGCCGAGGATGAGGACCTTGACCTTCTCGTACGGCGTCGCCGCCAGGGCGGCGAAGACCTCCTCGCGCGGCGGGTACACGGGACCCTTCGCCCGCTCCTCCTCGACGAACTCGGTCAGCTCCTTGAAGTAGGGCTGCTGCAGCTCGTCACCCAGAACCCCGCGCCAGGACTCGGGCAGCATGGCGGTGTCGGTCACGTCAACGTCCTCACGATGTGCGGTCACTTGCAGATCTCAGAACCTACAGGCGACCACTGACAACCGGTGCCGCGCGGCGGAATCACCAGCTGGTCTTGCGGTGCAGCTCCCACATCATCATGATCGTCGACGGGTCGAGGGCCCGCTCGCCGCCCGAGATGTCGTCGTTGGCCGCCACGAACTGCCGCCCCTGCCACAGCGGGAGCAGCCGGGCGTCGTTCACCATGATCTGCTGGGCCGCCTCCAGGTCCTTGACCACCTTGCCCCGGTCGCTCTGGCCGCGCGAGCGGGGCAGCAGCACGTTGGTGATCTCCTTGGACGGGTAGGGCGTGCCGAGCGCGTTGTGCTCGCCGACGAACGGCGCGATGAAGTTGTCCGCGTCGGGGAAGTCCGGGAACCAGCCGCGGCCGAAGACCGGGTACTCGCCCTTCTGGTAGCCGACCACGTAGGTCTTCCAGGGGCGGCTCTTCAGGGTGATCGTGAACAGGCCGGAGTCCTCCAGCTGCCGCTTCAGCTCCCGGAACATCACGGCCGTCTCAGAGCCGTAGCGGTCGGTGGTGTACCAGAGGGTGAGCGGGACGCGCTGGGTGATGCCCGCGTCCCGGAGGAGCTTGCGGGCCTTGGCGACGCTCGGGTCGCCGAAGTCGTCGAAGAAGGCCGTGGTGTGCGCGGTCAGGCCCTTGGGGACCATGGAGTACAGCGGGTCCACGGTGTCCTTGTAGACCTTGTGCGCGATCGCGCCGCGGTCGACGACCTGGGCGATCGCCTTGCGGACGGCAGGCTGCTTGGCCCACGGGTCCTTGGGGTTGAACACCAGGTAGCTGATGTCCGTGCCCGCGCCGTCCACCAGCTGCAGGTCGGAGTTGCCCTGTCGCTGCAGCTCGATGATGTCGTCGGCGGCCAGGCCGCGGTAGGTGACGTCGATCTGCTTGTCGCGCAGCGCCTTGACCATGCTGGACGAGTCCTGGAAGTAGCGGATGGTCACCTCCTTGTTCTTCCGCTCGGCGAAGCCCTCGTAGTGGTCGTTCTGGACCAGGACGGCCTCTTTGTCCTCTTCGTAGGACTGCAGCTGGTACGGCCCGGAGCCGAAGACCCTGTCGTCCTTGCGCAGGGAGTTCGCGGGGTAGTCGTCGGGGTCGACGATCGACATCGCCGGGGTGGCCAGCACGAACGGGAAGGTGGCGTCGGACTGGTTCAGGTGGAAGACCACCTCGCGGTCGCCGACCGTGTCCACCCTGTCCAGGCTGCCGAGCAGCCCGGCGGGCCCGCCGGGGGCGTCGATGGTGCGGATGCGGTTGATGGAGTGCTGGACGGCCTCGGCGTTCAGCGGGTCGCCGTCGGCGAACTTCATGCCCGCGCGCAGCTTGCAGCGGTAGGTGCGGCTGCCGGAGTCGGTGAAGGAGCAGCTCTCGGCGGCGTCGGGCTGGGGGGTGGTGGCACCGTTCGGGTAGGCGAGGAGCGTCTGGTAGATGTTCCGGTACAGCTCCCAGGAGCCGTCCCAGGCACCGGCCGGGTCCAGCGTGCTGGGGGCGCTGGTGGTGCCCACGACGATCGGTCCCTTGCTGTCGGGATCGCCGTCGGACAGCAGGCTGCAGCCGGCCACCAGGGATATGGACGCGATCGCCGCGACTCTCCGCAGGAATCGGTTCCGGTTGAACACGCGCACGCTCCTCGATCTGCCATACCAAGGGTCGGCAGACCATACCGCTCTGAACCGCCCCCGGGACAGGCCTCCTTGATCGATTGTGCTATGACGACGTTGTCATTCCGCTCTGCGGACGGTGGAACGCGTTTCGGGCGCCGTTCCGCTGGGAAACGGCGCCCGAAAGAGACGACCTGGTGGAGCGGGTCAGGCACCCACGCCGGCGTTGAGGAAGATGCCGCCGTCCACCACGAGCGTCTGGCCGGTGATCCAGTCGGACTGCTCGGAGGTGAGGAACGCGGCCGCCCCGCCGATGTCGGAGGGCACCCCGAGCCGGCCGAGCGGGTAGGCCGCGGCCGCCTCCGCCTCCCGCCCCTCGTACAGGGCCTGGGCGAACTTGGTCTTCACGACGGCCGGGGCGATCGCGTTGACCCGCACCCCGGGCGCGAACTCGTGCGCCAGCTGCTGGGTCAGGTTGATCATCGCGGCCTTGCTGACGCCGTAGGCGCCGATGAACGGCGAGGGCGCGAGGCCCGCGATCGAGGCGATGTTGACGATCGCGCCGCCGTTGTCCTTCTGCCAGGCGTGCCAGGTCTTCTGGGCGAAGCCGAGGGCCGAGATCACGTTGGTCTCGAACACCTTGCGTGCGACGTCCAGGTCGAGGTCGGCGATGGGCCCGAAGACCGGGTTGGTGCCGGCGTTGTTGACCAGGAAGTCGACGCGGCCGAAGGCCTCCATGGCGCGCCCGACGGCCTCGGTCTGGTGGTCGAGGTCGTGGGCCTTGCCGGCGACGCCGATGACCCGCTCCGCGCCGAGCTGCTCGACGGCCTCCTTCAGGGCGTCCTCGTTGCGACCGGTGATGCACACGCGGTCACCGCGGGCGACCAGCGCCTCGGCGACTCCGTAGCCGATGCCGCGGCTCGCGCCGGTGACGAGTGCGACCTTGCCGGAAAGCTCCGGAAGTTCAGTCATGTCCGTGTTCCCCAATGTCCCTGAATGCCCTAGTCCAGCGGTCCGCCGGCGACGTACAGCACCTGGCCGGAGACGAAGCCGGCCGCCTCGCCGGTGAAGAAGGCGATGGCGTTGGCGATGTCCTCGGGCTCGCCGACGCGCTGCACCGGGATCTGGGTGGCGGCGGCCTTCTTGAAGTCCTCGAAGCCCATGCTGACGCGCTCGGCCGTGGCCTTGGTCATCTCGGTGGCGATGAAGCCGGGGGCGACGGCGTTGGCGGTGACGCCGAACTTGCCCAGTTCGATGGCGAGGGTCTTGGTGAAGCCCTGCAGGCCGGCCTTGGCGGCGGAGTAGTTGGCCTGGCCGCGGTTGCCGAGGGCCGAGGAGGAGGAGAGGTTGACGATCCGGCCGAAGCCCGCGTCGACCATGTGCTTCTGGACGGCCTTGGTCATCAGGAACGAGCCGCGCAGGTGGACGTTCATGACGGTGTCCCAGTCCGAGACGCTCATCTTGAACAGCAGGTTGTCGCGCAGCACGCCCGCGTTGTTGACCAGGATGGTCGGAGCGCCCAGCTCCTCGGCGATCCGGGCGACGGCCGCCTCGACCTGCGCCTCGTCGGAGACGTCCGCGCCGACCGCGATGGCCTTGCCGCCCGCCGCGGTGATCTTCTCGACGGTGTCCTTGCAGGCGGCCTCGTCCAGGTCGATCACGGCGACCGCGCGACCCTCGGCGGCCAGTCGTACGGCGGTGGCGGCGCCGATGCCGCGCGCCGCGCCGGTGACGATCGCGACCCGCTGTTCAGTGGTGGACATTGCTGCTTCTCCTCGCCCTTGAGAGAACCTGTCTGGCTCTTGAGGGAGCCTGTCTGATGCGGTGAGCGACCGCTTAGTACCTTCAGCACCCGTGACGCTAGAAGCCCTGGCACCCGGTGTCAACGGGACACCGGGTGCGTGTGATCCATTACCTCACCAGGAGGTCCAGCAGGCGCTCCGTTTCGGCCGCCGGATCGGTGGTCAGGCCGGTGTGCACGGGTCCGGGCTGCACGATGGTGGAGCGGGGCGCGATCAGCCAGCGGAAGCGGCGCCCCGCGTCGTCGCCGGACGCCTGTCCGGCCTCGTCCCCGCCCGCGCAGTGGCGCTCGATCGCGCCGAGCGCGGCCCGCACCCCGGCCACGTCGGCGTCCGGGTCGAGGGCGAGCAGCCGGGCCTCGTCGAGGTGGGTGCGGGCGCCGACGTAGCCCTGGGCGCGGCAGTAGAGGGCGATGCCGGCGTTGATGCACTCGCCGCGCTCGACGCGGGGCACGACCCTCAGCAGGGCGTACTCGAACACGTCCCGGTCGCCGCCCTGGCCCGCCCGGGTGATGTGGCGCTCGGTCACGTGACCGGCCATGTGGATGTGGGTCTCGCTCACTTGCCCTCCTCGATGCCGGTGATGCGCTCGGCGATGACGGCCGCGCGGGCGAGCAGGGGCCGCGCGTAGGCCCTGCGCAGGTCGTCCGGGGTGTCGAAGCCGGGCTCGTCGGCCAGCCAGGCGTCCGGGATCTCGGCGGTGACCTCGGCGAGCAGGTCCTCGGTGACCCGCGGGGCGAGCGCGGCCGCGGCGGCGGTCACGTCCGGGTCGAACCGGGCCAGGGCGTGGTCGCAGGCGTCGTAGGGGCGGGCCGCGGAGGCCTCGGCGGCGGGCCAGTTGTGGTGCCAGATCATCGTGGCGCCGTGGTCGATGAGCCACAGCTCGCCGCGGTGCACGAGGAGGTTGGGGTTGCGCCAGGAGCGGTCCACGTTGTTGATCAGCGCGTCGAACCAGACGATCCGCCCGGCCTCCCCGGGGCTCACCGGGAAGGCGAGCGGGTCGTAGCCGAGGGCGCCGGAGAGGAAGTCCATGCCGAGGTTGGTGCCGCCGCTGGACCGGAGCAGCTCCTGCACCTGCTGCTCGGGCTCGCCGAGCCCGAGGACCGAGTCCAGCTGGACGGTGACCAGGCGGGGCATCCGGAATCCGAGCCGGCGGGCCAGTTCGCCGCACACGACCTCGGCGACCAGTGTCTTGCGGCCCTGTCCGGCGCCGGTGAACTTCGTGACGTACGTCCCGAAGTCGTCGGCCTCGACGAGCCCCGGCAGCGAGCCGCCCTCGCGCAAGGGCGTGATGTAGCGGGTCGCGGTGACTTCCTTGAGCATCGCCCCAGGCTACTGGGGCGGCGGCGGAGTCGCCGACAGCTTCTCGACAGCCGTGGTTTACGGCCGCCTCATGTCCGCGGCGCAAGGATCCGGGTGCCGTCTGAACAGGTCGTGGCCCAGGCCCGTACCCCTGGACGGATCACGAAGGACTCCGCGGAAGGGAACGCCCACATGACCAGCGCATCGCTCAAGCCCGCAGCGGGACCGGGCCGTCGTACCGTCATGGCGGCAGCCGGAGCGGCCGGGCTCGCCGCCGCGCTGACCGCCTGCGGTTCCGGCGACGACTCGTCGAACACCGTCGACACCGGGTCCGGCTCGTCCGGCACGACCGGGTCCACCGGGTCTACCGGCTCGACCGGCTCCTCGGCCACGGGTGGCTCGGGCGGCGGCACAGCCCTCGCCAAGACCTCGGACATCCCGGAGGGCGGCGGCAAGATCTTCAAGGACCAGGGTGTGGTGGTCACGCAGCCCACGTCGGGCACCTACAAGGCGTTCTCCTCGAAGTGCACCCACCAGGGCTGCGCGGTGGGCAGCGTCGCGGGCGGCGTGATCGTCTGCCCGTGTCACAACAGCCACTTCTCCGTCGAGGACGGCAGTGTGAAGCAGGGCCCCGCGACCCAGCCGCTGCCCGCCGCGAAGATCGCTGTCTCCGGCGACCAGATCACCCTGGCCTGAGCCGGGTCACGCCCGTCGGCGCGGCCGCTTGAAGCAGCCGAGGACCTCGTCCGTGGAGGTGATCGTGGCGACCAGGGCGAGGGTGTTGCGGATCATCGTGGGCGTGTAGTCGGAGGGTACGCCCGCAATGGCGTCGGCCGGGACGACGGCGGTGTAGCCGCGGTTGACGGCGTCGAACACCGCGTTGGGCACCGCCACGTTGGCCGAGACGCCGGTGACGATCAGGGTGCGGCAGCCGAGGTTGCGCAGCAGGGCATCGACGTCGGTGCCCTGGATCGGCGACAGGCCGTGCAGCCGTCGTACGACGAAGTCCTCCTCGGTGACCTCGATCGGGGGCGCCACGCGCACCGCGGTGGTACCGGTCAGCTGCTGGACGGGCAGCCGCTCGGCGGCGCGGAAGAGGCGGGCGTTGCGGCTCGCGCCGCGGCCGTCCGGGCGGCGCTCGGCGACGGCGTGGATCACCTGCACCCCGGTGTCGTGCGCGGCGGCGACCAGGCGGGCCACGTTGTGCAGGGCGCCGGAGGAGCGGGCCTCGCGGGCGAGTTCGGGCAGCGCGCTGTCCGGTCCGACCACCCCCTGCTGGCACTCCACGGTCAGCAGGACCGTGCTCGCGGGATCGAGCAGTTCGCGCAGCTCTTCGGACGACGGCATGGCGCCTCCCTTCGCCGGGGTGCGGGGCGGTGAGAGTAACCACCTCCGGCCGCGAGGGGAAGACACGGGGGAAGGCGGCGCGGGGACGGCGGACGACCCATTCCCTTTTCTGACGTGATGTCAGAGGATCACCGCAGCAAGGACGTTCCTCTGGCACGACGTGAGAGAAGAGGGGGCCGTATGACCGTCACTCAGCAGCGCCGGGGCCGCAAGATCATGATGACGCCCGGTGAGCTGGACGAGTTCCTGACCACCCAGCGCACCTGCCGGGTCGCGACCGTCTCGGCGGACGGCGCTCCGCACGTCAGCGCGCTGTGGTTCGCCTGGGACGGCACCTCGCTGTGGCTGTACTCGGTGGTGCGCAGCAGGCGCTGGACCCAGCTGCGCCGCGACCCGCGGGTGGCGGTCGTGGTCGACTCCGGCGAGGAGTACGACCAGTTGCGCGGAGTCGAGCTGTCCGGGCGGGTGGAGTTCGTCGGCGAGGCGCCGCGCGTCGGAGAGCTGTGCGCCGAACTCGACACGGCGGAGACGCTGTTCGCACGCAAGAACTTCGGCCTGGACGAGATGCCGCACGACGGCCGGCACGCCTGGGTGCGGCTGACCCCGAAGAAGATCGTGTCCTGGGACTTCCGGAAGCTCGGGGGCTAGCCGCTCCCGTCCCCGTAGTTCCCGGGTCGAAGACGGCGGGCCTGCGGGGCGGGCGGTGCGGATCAGGCGCCTGGGCAGACGGAGACCGCGGCACTCAGCCGAGCTGCCGCGCCGACGCCCGCAGGGCCTCGACCGCCGCGCGGATCGACGGGCGGCGGTCCGCGTCCGCGCGCCAGACGACGTACACATGCCTGCGCACCCGCTGCTTGAGCGGGATCATGACGATGCCCGGCGGCACCGGGTGGCGGCCCAGCAGCGGTGCGATGCACACTCCCAACCCGGCGGCGACCAGGCCGAGTTGGGTGTGGGTCTCGCGCGCGCGGTGGCCGACGATCGGCTCGATCCCCTTCGAGCGCAGCGTGAACATCAGCCACTCGTGACAGAACTCGCCCTCGCCCCAGGTGATCCACTCGTCCTCCGCGAACTCGGCGAGGTCCACCTCGTCGCGGTCCGCGAGCGGGTGCCCGACGGGCAGGGCGACATCGGCCGGATCGTCCAGCAGAGGGGCCTTGACCAGGCCTTCGGGCACGGGCATCGGCTTGTTGTACCAGTCGAGGACGACCGCGAGATCGAGGTCGCCGCGCACGACACCGGCGATGCCCTGCTCAGGTTCCAGTTCGCTGGAGCGCACGCGCAGCCCCGGGTGCTGGGCGCGCAGGGTGCCGAGCGAGACCGGGAACAGGCCGCGGGCGGCGGTCGGGAACGCCGAGAGGCGCAGTTCGCCGACGACCTGGCCCCGGTGCGCCTCCAGATCGGACTGCGCGAGTTCGACCTGCGAGAGGATGCGGGCCGCATGCTCGGACAGCAGCCGCCCGGCGTCCGTGAGCCGCACACCCCGCCCGTTCTTGGCCAGCAGCTGCTGGCCCACCTCCCGCTCCAGCTTGCCCAGCTGCTGAGAGACCGCGGACGTGGTGACGTGCAGTGCGTCGGCGGCGCCGCTGACCGAGCCGTGCCGGGCGAGGGCGTCGAGGGTGCGCAGGCGCTCCAGGTTCAACATGTAAGCAATCCTACGAGGTACTGATAGAGAAGTCTCGATTGTGCTACGAGGTTGCCTCCAGCATCGTTGACGTCATGAGCACGGTCACCACACCCGGCACCCAGTCCCCCACGCCTGCCTCCGCCCCTGTCCGCCCCCGTCCCCGCCTCGACTGGCGGCTGCGCTTCGGCCTCCTCTCCCTGATCTGGGGCTTCAGCTTTCTGCTGATCAAGGTGGGCACGGGGGGCTACGCACCCTTCCAGGTCACGCTGGGCCGGCTGGTCTTCGGTACGGCGGTACTGGCGGCGGCGATGGCCGTGAAACGGGAGCGGCTGCCGCGAGGGACGCGCGTCTGGGCCCATATGGCGGTCGCCGCGTTCTTCCTGAACGCCCTGCCGTTCTCCCTCTTCGCCTACGCGGAGCTGACCATCCCGTCCACGCTGGCCGGTATCTGCAACGCCACCTCGCCGTTGTGGGGCATGGCCCTCTCCCTGGTCGCGCTCTCCGAGGACCGGCCGACACGCGTGCGCTTCGCCGGCCTCGGCCTTGGATTTCTCGGGGTGCTGACGGTGCTGGGAGCTTGGCAGGGGTTCAACGGGCTGGATGCCCCAGGCACCGCGATGGCGCTGCTTGCTTCGCTGAGCTATCCGGTCGGCTGGGTCTATGTGCGGCGGACGTTGGCGGGGACGGGGAACTCGCATCTGGCGATGACCGGCGCGCAACTGCTGTCGGCGACGGTTCAACTGGCCGTTGTCACCCCGCTGTTCACTTCCTTCCCGACCCGCCTCTCAGTCGGTCCACTCCTGGCGATCGCCGCGCTGGGGGCCCTGGGGACCGGGCTGGCGATGCTCGTTCAGTACGGGCTGGTCGCTGAAGTCGGACCCACCACGGCACAGATGGTCACCTATTTCGTTCCGGTCATCGCCACGGCTGCGGGTGTCGCGATTCTCGGGGAGTCGCTGCGGTGGACCACGCCGGTGGGGGCCGTGATCGTTCTGGCGGGGGCCGCGCTCACCCAGGTCAAGAAGAAGGCCTGAGGAGCAGGGCGCTGGGGTTGGGGGCCTTCGCTACACATACGTCCTGATCGGTACCGGGCCGACCGCTGCCGCCACCGCTTCCGCCAGCGGAACGGTCTCCTCCGGAGCCAGCGTCGAGATCGTGATGCGGATCCCGGGCGGAGCGTTCAGGCGGAAGCGGGCCCCCGGAGCGACCGCCCAGCCCGCGTGCAGCAGTCGGGCCACCACGCCCGTCTCGTCGGGGACCGGTACCCACACGTTCATGCCGCCGCGTCCATGTGCCGCCACCCCGCGCTCGGCCAGCGCCTTGATCAGGGCGTCGCGGCGGGCGCCGTACGAGGCCGCCACCTCGCGCGTGTCCACCGCGCCGTCGCACCACAGCCGCACGACGGCCCGCTGGAGGAGCCGGCTCACCCAGCCAGGGCCCAGCCGCTGCCGCCCGCGCACCCGGTCGAGCGTGACGGCGTCCCCGGTGAACACCGCCAGCCGCAGGTCGGGGCCCCAGGCCTTGGCGACGGACCGTACGAAGACCCAGTGGCGGGTGACCCCGGCGAGCGGGTGCAGCGGCACATCGACGATGCCGTGGCCGTGGTCGTCCTCGATCAACAGCGTCTCGGGGTACTCCCGGAGCACCGACCGCAGCGCGCGTGCGCGTGGGGCGCCGACCGCGGCGCCGGTCGGGTTCTGGGCCCGGTCCGTGACGATCACGGCACGCGCCCCGGACTGCAGCGCGCGGCGGACGTCGTCGGGGCGCGGCCCCTCGTCGTCGACGCCGACGGGCGTCGTGCGCAACCCGAGCGCCGGGATCAGATCCAGCAGGCTGCCCCAGCCCGGGTCCTCCACCGCCACCTGGTCGCCCGGCTTGAGGTGCGCCATGAGGACCCGCTCGACGGCGTCCAGGGAGCCGGAGGCCACGGCGACGGGGCCGTCCGGCACTCCGTCGGCGTCCAGGTCCGCGCGGGCACGGCGCGCCAGCTCCGGCTCCATGGGGTCGTGTCCGTACAGCACGGGTTCCCGGTCGTTCTGCGCGGCGGCCGCCGCGAACGCCTCCGCGAGGCGTGGCAGCAGCGCGGGGTCCGGGTTGCCGTCGGACACGTTCCGCACACCCTCCGGCACCTCCACCCGCATCTGCTCGCGCGCCGTCGTGGCCGGCTTGGGCCTGACCCGGCTGCCCCGGCGCCCGGCGGTCTCGATCACCCCGCGCTCGCGCAGGGTGCGATACGCGGCCGCGACCGTGTTCGGGTTCACCCCGAGCCGCGACGCCAACTCCCGCATGGGGGGCAGCGGTTGGCCCGGTTCCAGCTCGCCGGTGCCGACCGCGCGCTCGACACTGGCCGCGATCTCGGCTGCACCCTGCCCCTGAATCGGATACTCTCCTAGCACAAAAGCAATTATGCACTAGTACAATGGAGAACGCCATGCAGGGGACCCAGGAGACTTCGCCGCAGCCCGTCGCCTACACCCCGACCGACCGCACCGTGCCCACGCGTTCCGCGGACCGGGCGTCGTACGACAAGGACGTGGTGCACGCGATACTCGACGAGGGCTACGTCTGCCACCTCGGCTTCGTCCGTGATGGCGCCCCGGTGGTGCTGCCGACGCTGTACGGCCGGGTCGGCGAGCGGCTCTACGTCCACGGGTCCACCGGTTCGCGCCCGCTGCGGATGACCGGCGAGGCGGACCCGGGCCTTGCGGTGTGCCTCACGGTCACCCATGTCGACGGGCTGGTGCTGGCCCGCTCCGCCTTCCACCACTCCATCAACTACCGCTCCGTGGTGGTGCACGGCATCGCGCACGAGGTCACCGACCCCGAGGAGCGGCGGCTGGCCCTGGACGCGCTGGTGAACCACGTCGTACCGGGCCGGGCCGCCGACTCCCGGCCCGCGAACAAGAAGGAGCTGGCCGCCACCGCGGTCATCCGTCTCGACCTCGACGAGGTCTCCGCCAAGATCCGCACCGGCGGAGCGAACGACGAGCCCGAGGACCTCGCCCTGCCGCACTGGGCCGGGGTCGTCCCGCTCCGCAAGGGCTACGACACCCCCGTCGCCAACGCCGACCTGGCACCCGGCATCGTGCTCCCGGAGTACCTGGCGGCGCGGTGACGTAGGGGGCGGGGGTCAGGCGGGGACCGGCTCCCGGCGCCCGCGGGCCTCGCCGAGCGCCAGGCCCGCGACCGCGCCGAGCATCAGCAGGGTGCCGGTCACCGTGGCCGCCGTGAGGGGCTCGCCGAGCAGGACGACGGCGAGAACAGCCGCGGTCACCGGCTCCAGCAGCATGATCACGGACACGGTGGCGGACCGGACGACGGCGGCGCCCGCGAAGTACAGGGCATAGGCGAGGGCCGTCGGGACGGAGGCGATGTACACGAGGAGCACCATCAGCCGTACGGGATGGTCGGTGTGCGGGACCAGCCCCTCGCCCAGGGCGAAGGGCAGCAGGCACAGGGCCGTGATCCCGAAGGCCCCGATGGTGGTGCCGGAGGCGTCGGCGCCGGCATCGCGCCCCCACCGCCGGGTCAGCAGCGTCAGCACGGAGTAGCCGGCAGCCGACACGAGGGCGTAGAACACGCCCAGCGGCCGGACGGTGGCGGCCGAGCCGCCCAAGGTCAGCACAACCAGTCCGGCGAGGGCCCCGGCGACGGCGAGGACACCGCCCGCGCCCAGCCGCTCCCCCAGGGTGAGCCGGGCGCCGAGCGCGATGAGGACGGGCCCGGCGCCGAGGGTGACCACCGTGGCCACGGCGAGCCCGGTCGACTGGACGGCCGCGAAGTAGGCGGTCTGGAACACGGCGAGCCCGACACCGGTGGCGAGGGCCTTTCCGGCCCGGCGGCGCAGGGGTTCGGGGGCGGCCGGGCGAACCCGGGAGCGCAGCAGGCGGCCGGCCAGCAGCAGCACGAGTCCGGCGGCGCAGCGCCAGAAGGAGAGGCTGAAGGGGCCCATGTCGCCGGTCCGGTAGACCAGCGAGGCGGCGGCGCCCGCGGTGCCCCAGGCGGCACCGGTGACGATCAGGTAGAGCAGGCCACGCCCGACGGGCAGGCCAGAGGAAGTCTTCGACACGAGGATTTCTCCGCAGAAGCGCACAGAAGTGCGGAAGTTCGAAAGGCGGCCCGACTCAGCGGGTCACGCACGGACTTCGTCTGCGGGCAGCACCGTCCCGCCCGGCGCCGTGCGCCAGGCGTGGGTCTTCCCGGAGGCCCGCCTCAGGCGGCCGGAGGCGGAAGGACGAGTGTCGACGGCATGAGCAGCACCTTAGCGCCTGTCCGGCGGATCATGCCGGCATCCGGCATCGCGGGGTCTGGCCCGCCCTCCCCCACTGCCCCAAGGGCGTGGGGGCACCCCCATCGCACTAGGGGCGTCCTCCCCCCGTGTGAACGACCCTGCGGGTCAATACACCTAGGCGGCCGTACCCCGTGCGGACAATTCGCGTTCCGCGCCGCCCATGGCCACCGGCTCGGCGGAGGCCTTGGCGGGCGCCGAGGACTGGGCGATGAACGCGCCGACCAGGACGACCACGCCGCCCAGCACCTGCGGCGCCGACAGGTGCTCGCCGAGCAGCACCCAGGCCAGCACGGTCGCGATGACCGCCTCCAGGCAGGCGACGACACCCGCGACCTGCGGAGACAGCCGTCGCACGGACAGCACGCCGGTGATGTACGCGACGACCGTGGCCACCAGGACGATCCAGCCGAGCAGGGCGACGGCCGGGACGGCGGTGCCGTTCAGGTCCGCGGAGCCGGTGAGCACCGACCAGTCCATGCTCCAGGGGCGGGCCACGACGGTCAGGACGGCGGCGCCCACGAGCAGGCCGTAGGCGATGACGCCGAGCGGGTCCGGTGCCCGGTCGCCGGTCTCGCTGCCCTGGTCGGACAGGACGAAGTAGCCGACCTGGCAGCAGGCCGCACCGAGCGCGAACAGCAGGCCGAGCGCGTCGAAGCTCAGCCCCGACCACACCTCCACCACGCAGGCGAGGCCGCCGGCCGCGAGGACCACGCCGAGCGCGGCGGCGCGCGACACGGGCCGCCGCTGCACGAACCGCACCCAGCCGAGCACCAGCGCGGGGGCCAGGTATTCGACGAGCAGCGCCACGCCGACCGGGATACGGGAGAGCGAGGCGAAGTAGCAGGCCTGCACACCGGCGACGGCGAGCAGTCCGAACCCGGCGAGCAGCGCGGGCCTGCTGCGCAGCAGGGAGCGGTGCCGCACGGCGAGCGGCAGCATCACCAGGGCGGCGCCCGTCACCCGCAGCCACACCACGTGGAGCGGGTCGAGTCCCGCTTCGATCAGCGGCTTCGCCGCCACCCCGGACCCGCCGAAGGCCAGCGCCGAAGCGAGCGCGAGACCGAGCCCGACGCCTTTGCCGCGGCTGTCCCGACTGCTCTCAGACCTGTGCATCCGCACATGATGACAGGCGATGACATAGGCGTCACCTCGCTTTGCACCTGTCTCAGGAGGTGGACGTTCAGGGCGTCAGTTCAGGGCGTCACCCGGGGCGTCGGCAGAGCAGGTGGGTTCTCGACCCGGGCGCGCAGGTCGTGGGCGCGGATGCCGGCACGCTCGAGGACCTCGACGGCCCGGGACTGCGGGTCCACGACGAGCGCGGCGAGCAGATCGGTACCGCGGGCCCGGGACTCGCCGCGCTGCCGGGCGCGCCGGTCGGCCTCCTGCATCGCGTCGGCCGCGACGGGCGACCAGCCTCCGGCGTCCTTGGCTTCACCGCCGTACAGAGCGGGGTCCGTCACGACGGCGATCGCGCCGGAGTCCTCCACGCTGCCCTGCCAGCGCAGCCCGTAGCCGATGCTGCGCTGCACGAGGTAGCCGAGCAGCCGGGCGAGGTGCGGGGCGTCGCCGACGGCGGCGCGGGCCTCGGGGTCGGACTCGAGGAGCGAGTGGAGCAGATGGGCGGTGTCGATCTGCCGGTCCCCGTCCCGCACGGCCCTCCGGCGGGCGCCGGCGACCACCGCCGCCAGCTCGGCGCTGAGCCCGGCGTCGTCGTCCGCGCGCAGGCCGCCCGAGTCTTGGCCGGGCCGGTGGGCTATACGGTGTTGCACATCCTCTACCCCATCAGCCTCAACCGGCCGGGTCATCGGCGAGGGGAACCATTTCCACGTCCCACAGAGAGTGGACATCGCCGACCGGGATCTCATCCTTACGGAGGAGATCAGGCCGTTCCCGCGCCACAGGCGCGCGCCGCCTTGCCCTGCGCCCCTCACGCCACCACTGCGCACCCCTGCACGCGTCGGCCACAATTCCTGACGGTTCATCAGTATTGAATGTTCGAGGCCCTGAGGCTACGTTCCGCGACACCGTAGCCCGACACGAAGGGGTGGTCGCATGGCCGAAGTCAGCGCGGAGGCACGCATCCAGGCACCGGCCGAGAAGGTGTGGACCCAGCTCACCGACTGGTCGGCGTACGGCGAGTGGAACGCGACCCACACCAGCTTCCCCAAGGGCGGCCCCGAGACCCTGGCGGTGGGCGGGACGTTCCAGGAGAACATGAAGCTGATGGGCTTCCCGGCGGAGGTCGACTGGACCATCGAGGAGCTGGAACCGGCGCGGGTGTTCGCCATCCGCGGCAAGGGTCCGATGGCGGTGACCGTGGCCACCCGCTACACGCTCACCCCCGACGGCGACGCCACGACGGTCCGCATCGACGGCGAGTTCACCGGGGCTGCGGTGTCCCTGATGGCGGGCAAGCTCAAGGACTCGGCGACGGCCGCCCTGAACGAGTCGCTGCGCAAGCTGGGCGGACTGGTGACCTGAGCCCGGATCCCGACACGCACACGGGAAGGCGCCCCGCGGAGTCTCCGCAGGGCGCCTCGGCCGCCGTAGCCCCCGGCCTCAGTCCTCGTCGGCGAGAATGAGGTACAGCTTCTTGCGGGCGTCGTTGATGACGGTCAGCGCCTTCTCACGCTGCTCCTTGGTGCCCGTGTTCCAGACCTGGCCGAAGGCCTGCATCAGGCCGACGCCGGCCTGCCGGATCTCACCGAGGGCCTCCCAGTCGACCCCGCGCGAGGCCTCCTCCCAGGGGGCGTCCGGACCCTCGTCGGCGGCGCTGCGGCCGCTGTCGGTCAGCGCGAACAGCTTCTTGCCGCCCTCGCTCTCGCTGGCGATCAGGCCCTCGTCCTCCAGCAGCTGCAGGGTGGGGTAGACCGAGCCGGGGCTGGGCTTCCACGCGCCGCCGCTGCGCTCGGCGATCTCCTGGATCATCTCGTAGCCGTGCATGGGCCGGTCCTTGAGCAGCGCCAGGATCGAGGCGCGCACATCACCGCGCCGCGCCCTGCCCCTCGGGCCGCCGCGTCCCCGCGGCCCCCAGGGCCCCGGTCCGAAACCGGGCCCGCCGGGCCCCCAACCGGGACCACCCGGGCCGAAGGGCCCGAAGGCGGCCCGGCGCCCTTCGAATCCACCGAATCCACCGAATTCATGGGACCCGCCCCGGCCGTGCCGGCCCGGGCCGTCCTGACGATGTCCACGCTCGAATCCGTGGGTACGCATCGCGATCACTCCATTCCGTCGTTGATCAGTCGCGTGTCGCTCGCGTTCGTTACGCGATGCCTCAACGATATATCGGTACCGATAGCGTGGCAAGCCCCTTCCCGGGACGAGGCAAGCACGCTGGTCAGCCGCCCGTGGCGGCGAACCGGCCCGAGGGGCACGGCCCGCCGCCGTCGCAAAATCGGTCCAGGGTTCGCGAATTGGCCTTGGTCACCGGATTCCCGTGCCCTCTAGCGTCTGCGCCATGCGCATCCGAATCGTCGACGCCTTCACCGACCGACCCTTCGCCGGCAACCCGGCCGGAGTCCTGCTCCTGGACGACGGCTTCCCGGACGACGACCGGCTCCAGAACGTGGCCCTCGAGGTCAACCACGCCGAGACGGCCTTCGCGTACCGGCTGCCCGAGGGCGGTGAGGCGGACTGGGCGCTGCGCTGGTTCACGCCCGTCACCGAGGTCGCGATGTGCGGGCACGCCACCCTCGCCACCGCCCATGTCCTGCACAGCACCGGTGCCCACGAGGGACCGGTACGGTTCGCCACCCGCAGCGGGGTGCTCACCGCCACGCCTGGTGCGGACGGCTCGATCACCCTGGACTTCCCGACCGCCCCGCTCACCCCGGTCGAGATCCCGGCCGGTGTCGGCAAGGCGCTGGGCGCCGAACCGGTGGTCGCCTACGACACCGGGCCCCAGGTCGGCGACCTGCTGGTGGAGCTGGCCGACGAGCGGACGGTCCGCGGGCTCAGCCCCGACCTCAAGGCCCTCGGAGTGCACTCCGCGCGCGGCGTCATCGCCACCGCCCGCGCCGAGGACCCGTCCCGCGGCTACGACTACGTCTCCCGCTGCTTCTTCCCGAACGTCGGCATCGACGAGGACCCGGTCACGGGCAGCGCCCACACCGCACTCGCCCCGCACTGGTCCGCGCGCCTGGGCCGGGACGACCTCACCGGTCTGCAGGCCTCCCGCCGCAGCGGACTGGTCCGCACCGGGCTGCGCGGCGACCGCACGCTGCTCACCGGCCACGCGGTCACGGTCATCGAGGGCGAGTTGCTCGGCTGATCAGGCCGTCGGCAGCCAGCCCACCTTGCCGGCGAGCAGGGCGTAGCCGACGAACGCGCCGATGTCGAGCAGGGAGTGTGCGACGACCAGGGGGCCGACCCGGCCCCAACGGCGGTACAGCCAGACGAAGACCACGCCCATGACCATGTTGCCGAGGAAACCGCCGATGCCCTGGTAGAGGTGGTACGAGCCGCGCAGGACCGCACTGGCCACCAGTGCGGTCCCCGGGGTCCAGCCCAACTGCCCCAGCCTGCGCAGCAGATAGCCGACGACGATGACCTCTTCGAGGATCGCGTTCTGCAGCGCGGACAGCACGAGCACGGGGTACTTCCACCACACGTCGGGCAACGCCTCGGGCACCACCGTGAGGTTGAAGCCGAGGCCGCGGGCGGCCAGGTAGAAGGCGATTCCGGTGCTGCCGATCACGGCCGCGATCCCCGCGCCCCGGCCGAGGTCGGGCCAGCGGCGGGTGCGGTCGAAGCCCAGCGTCCGCAGGCTCTCGCCCTCGCGCAGCAGCAGGTGGGCGACCAGGGCCACGGGGACCAGCGCGCTGGCGATGCCGAAGAGCTGCCAGGCGAGGTCGAGCCAGGGGCGGCCGGGCGCGGCCGAGGCGTTGAGGGTGGCCGCCTGGTCCTTGAGCCCGCCCGGTTTGGTGACCGACCCGACGAAGCTGATCAGCGCGGACACCCCGCTCGCGCCGAGCGAGAGCCCCAGGACGAGCAGCGTCTCGTCCCGCAGGATCCGCCGCGAGAACCGCTCCCGGGGGTACGACTCGGCCACCGGCTCCGCCTCCACGTGCACTCCTGCTCTCGGTCCGGTCATCGGAGGTCACAGCATGCCGGATCGCCCTTCGGAGCGCTTGCCCGGGCGGGGCTTGCAGCATGGACCGGCGGTTTTCAGCCCAGCGGCACCAGGTCGGGCAGACCCACGGGCCGATGCGGGCCTGCGCCTCTCACCCCGACGGCACCGGCTCAGGCAGCCCACCAGTCAGATGCGGACCCGCGGCCCTCACCCCGACGGCACCGCCCCGGGCAGACCCACCGGCCAGATGCGGACCGACGCTTCTCACCCCAACAGCACCGGCTCGGGCAGCCCACCGGCCGGTGTCGACCCGCGGCTCTCACCCCAACGCCACCACCCCGGGCAGACCCACCAGCCCAGACGTGGACCCGCGCCTCTCACCCCAACGGCACCGCCCCGGGCAGACCCACCAGCCAGATGCGGACCCGCGGCCCTCACCCCGACGGCACCGGCTCGGGCAGCCCACCGGCCGGTGTGGACCCGCGCCTCTCACCCCAACGCCACCACCCCGGGCAGACCCACCAGCCCAGACGTGGACCCGCGCCTCTCACCCCAACGGCACCGCCTCAGGCAGCCCCACCGGCCAGGTGTGGACCGGCTCGCCCACGTGCATCAGCTCGGCGTAGCGGCGCGTCGTCGCGGCGAGGGCCGCCTCGCGGCCGAGGCCCTGTTCCAGGGCCCGGTGGAAGGTGGCCGCCTGCCAGGACGCCCCGTTGACCCGGCGCCGGCACCGCTCCTCGATGGCGCCCAGGTAGAGATCCCGGTCGGCGGGCTCCACGCCCCACGCGTCCAGGCCCGCCGAGGCCAGCGGCAGCAGCTCGTCCCGGATCAGGGTGACCGCGTCGACCTCGCCGGCGCCGCCGTAGCGTCCCCGCCGCGGCCAGACGAAGCGCGCGTCGATGCCGTCCCGGCACGCCGCGTCGAAGTTGGCCTCGGCCGCGGCGAACGGCAGCCGGGTCCACACCGGGCGCGACTCCTCGGCAAGGGCGCGCACCAGGCCGTAGTAGAAGGCCGCGTTGGCGATCACGTCGGTGATGGTCGGTCCGGCCGGCAGCACCCGGTTCTCCACCCTGAGGTGCGGGACGCCGTCCGCGACGTCGTACACGGGCCGGTTCCAGCGGTACACCGTGCCGTTGTGCAGGACGAGTTCGGGCAGCCTGGGTATGCCGCCGGCATCGAGGACCTCCAGCGGGTCCTCCTCGTCGCAGAAGGGCAGCAGCGGCGGGAAGAAGCGCAGGTTCTCCTCGAACAGGTCGTACGCGGAGGAGATCCAGCGCTCGCCGAACCAGGTGCGCGGCCGCACCCCCTGGGCCTGGAGCTCGGGCGGGCGGGTGTCGGTGGCCTGCAGGAACAGCGGCGGCCGGGACTCGCGCCACAGCTCGTGCCCGAACAGGAAGGGCGAGTTGGCGCCGACGGCGATCTGCGCGGCGCACGCCACCTGCGCCGCGTTCCACACGTCGGCGAAGCGGGCCGGGGTGACCTGAAGGTGCAGCTGTACGGAGGTGCAGGCGGCCTCGGGGACGATGGACTTCGAGGTGCAGGTCAGATGCTCCACGCCCGCGATGTCGAGGAGGAAGTCCTCGCCCCGGGCGGCGACGATCTGGTCGTTGAGCAGGGTGTAGCGGTCCACCGCGGAGAGGTTGGCGGAGACCAGGTCGTCCCGGTTGAGCGTGGGCAGAATGCCTATCATCACGATTC
This sequence comes from Streptomyces sp. NPDC031100, assembly GCF_055570785.1. Classification (NCBI taxonomy): domain Bacteria; kingdom Bacillati; phylum Actinomycetota; class Actinomycetes; order Kitasatosporales; family Streptomycetaceae; genus Streptomyces; species Streptomyces sp. NPDC031100. Next base: position 32,371 of record NZ_JBVIGN010000013.1, on the reverse strand, counting down.
CGGCGTCCACCTCGCCGGCCTTCCGGTCGGCATAGGCCAGGGAGGTGCGCAGCTCCTCGGCGAGCCGGTCGAATACCCGGCCGCCCAAGCGGTGTGGGGCTATGTTCACCTCCAGATTGAACATGGCGAGTTCTGTTTGGAAATCTCGGCTCGCGATGCGCTCCAGTACCTGCCCGTTCAACATTTTCGGCATGCCGTCGGGGCCGGCGAGATTCAGCTCGATCTCCACCCCCATGAGGTTCTTCGGGCGATCGAACCTCTTCTCGACCAGCAGTCGCTCCAGTCCCGCCAGACACTTTTGGAGCTTTTCGCGGTAGCGCTGGCGATCGGACGGATCGACTCGCCCTGCCACGACCTTCTCCCCCATCGAAGCGTCCCTCCTCGGATGGGCGGGCCGAAGATCCGGCCGCCGGGGTCCCGGGTCAGGATGATGCCCAGCCGAAGCGATCGATAACGTCCCCTGCGGGCCCGGCACCCGCTACTCTTTCGGAATGTTCCCTGCGGCACATTCACGGGGCATGCCGCATCACGCACCTTCGGGTGCCCAGATCGTCTCGTGAAAAACGCCGACGACATTCGGCCGACCGCAGTGACAGCGTATTCCGAGGTCAGCAGCACAGCCCCGACGGGAAATCGGGATGATATGCGCGAATCATCGGCCGAATGACATCTGGCCCGGCCAACCGGAATGCGATAGACGAAAGTTCGTCTGAACACGCGTCGTATAAACTTCGCGAAGAAGGCCTAAGGTTGGGGCCGTGGTCCCGGTTCCCGTCGATTTCCTGCCGTCGAGGTGACGGGCGGCAGGCCTCAGCCGCACCCTCGTTCACCGATCCGGGCCCCCACCTCTCAGGCCACCCTGTGAGCAGACAGCGCCGTCCGCCCCACCTCCCTCGCGCCGCCGCGCCTGTCGAACGAGAGGCGACCCACCATGCCGCTGCACGTGCCCCCTGCCCCCGCGCCCGCCCTGCGCTCCGTCCTCACGGCCCTCGGTTCCCCGACCGCGGTCCGTGAGGCCCGAACCCCCTCCCTGCGCGCCGCGCAGGGACCCGCGACACCCGAACTGCCCCTGCCCGTGCACGTGCTGGACCGGATCACCGCGCAGGGCCTGTCCGCGACCCGGCTGGCCGGCTGGCGCTTCCTGATCCGCTGCGGCGACCGCGCGGTGGCCGCGGCCGACACCATGCTGACCCCGGACGGCTGGGCCTTCTCGCACTTCTTCGAGGGCCCCTACATCGTCTCCACCGAGCGGGCCGTGCAGCAGGCCGAGGCGCTGCAGCAGCCGTACCAGCCGCGCCTGTTGTCGGTGCCCGGCCTGTACATGCTCACCCTGTGGCTGCACGGCGAGGTCGCCGCCGACGCCGCCGAGGGCCATCCGGCCGCCACCGACCTGCTGATACCGCTGTCCCCGGCGCCGCCCGGCATCTTCGCCCACCGGGCCCACCAGGTCTCCGAGTTGCTTCCGGTGCTGACCCACCGGGCGACCCGAGTCCCGCTGCTCGGCTCGCCCGCCTGACGACGCCCGCGTGCCCCGCCGCCCGGAAGGGAAGCGGGGTACAGCTGTTTTTTTCCGGGATACGGATACTCATCCGAGGCGACGGAGGCCAGAGGGAATAGAATGCGCTCGTACGAGCAATTAGCCGCTCCTACGAGCCGGGAAAGAATCTCTTCCGTCCGGACTAGCCCTATCCGGCCACCCAGAACCACCCAAAGGGACAGTGCAGTTGGAATGAACCGTCCGCGCGGGTGACGCGTCATGAACCTGTGATAAGCGGTGCCGCGAAATCCCTGCGGAATGGCGCCCAGAGGGCAACACTGGGTTCCGACCGACCATCACCACGGGGGACGGACATGACCACGACAGATCGAGAGATCCCACCCATGTGCCAGCACCAGCCACCGTGCCCCACAGCAGAGTCCGCCGACCGGGAGTCCGCCCGTCTTGTGGCGCACCACCCGGAGCAGGGGTGGAGCCTGCTGTGCAACGGCGTCCTGCTCTTCGAGGACACCGGTGAGCTGCTGCCCGACGGCCGCGTCATCGCCCCGCACCGCCCGCTCGGTGCGGACCGGGTGGTGACCGCCGCCTAGCAGTACTCCGGGCGGTCCGCCGCACCGCCCGGTGACCCCAAGGGGCCGGCCGCACACACATCGTGCGCACCGGCCCCGACGTGTGTCCGAGGACGGCTACTACCCGTAGCCGGGCGCTGTCGCAGTGCCTCCGAGGCGAAGTCGTCTCGGATCGGCGGAGGTTGGCGGGGCACATGAGAAAGGCCCGGGCGGGTCGGCCGGCGAGGGAGGGAAGGCCGGCCCGCCCGGGAGTCCGGGGCCCGGCGGGAGCATCGGACGGTGGACAGTGCGTCAGACGTGGGAAGCGACGGGGTGCGTCGGACTGCGGGATGTCTTAGACGCCCACGTCCCTGCTGCGCAGGTCGGCCAGTGACTCGCGGCGGACCAGCAGGCGGGCCTGGCCCGCGTGCACGGCGACCACGGGCGGGCGGCCGACCAGGTTGTAGGCGGAGGCCATGGCGAGCTGGTAGGCACCGGCCGCGGGGACGGCGAGCAGATCGCCGGGGCGTACGTCGGCGGGGAGTGCGGCCTCGGCGAGGACGTCACCGGCCTCGCAGTGCCGGCCCACGACGGTCACCGGGGTCAGGGGCGCGGTGGCCGGCCGGCCGATCAGGCGGGGCGCGTAGCGGACGCCGTACAGGGAGGGCCGCGGGTTGTCGCTCATACCGCCGTCGACCGCCACGAAGGTGTGCTCGCCGGTGTGTTTGACGGCGAGGACGTGGTAGACGGCGATGCCCGCGGGACCGGCGATCGCACGGCCGGGTTCGATGATCAGGCGGGGCACCGGCAGGCCGGCCGCCGCACAGGCCGCGGCGAGTTCAGCACGGACCCTGCGGGCCAGGACGGCCGGGTCGAGGGCCGGTTCGCCGGGGCGGTAGGCGATGCCGTGGCCGCCACCGAGGTCGAGCTCGGGCAACAGGAGGCCGTGCTGGTCGCGCAGCCGGGCCAGCAGTCCGACCATGCGGCGCACGGCGGTGAGGTAGGGCTTCACGCTGGTGATCTGCGACCCCAGGTGGCAGTGCAGGCCCATGAGGTGGAGCTGCGGCTGGTCGAGGATGCGGGCGATGGCATGCTGGGCGTGACCGTCGGAGACGGAGAGGCCGAACTGCTGGTCCTCGGTGCCGGTGCGGATCTTCTCGTGCCCGCCCGCGGCGACTCCGGGGACGACCCGGACCAGCACCTGCTGCCGTCCGTCGGGCCCGAGGGCGGCGGCCAGCCGGGCGATCTCCGCGGGGCTGTCGATCACGATCCGGCCCACGCCCAGGCGCAGCGCCGTCTCCAGGTCGCGCGGCGACTTGGCGTTGCCGTGCAGCACGATCCGCTCGGGCGGGAATCCGGCGGTGACCGCCAGCTCCAGCTCGCCGGCCGAGCAGACGTCCAGGCCCAGGCCCTCCTCGTCCGTCCAGCGGACCATGGCCCGGCACAGGAACGCCTTGGCCGCGTAGAGGACTTCGGCGTCGGGGAAGGCCTGCCGGTAGGTACGGCAGCGTGCGCGCACCTCGCCCTCGTCGAGGACGTAGACGGGGGTGCCGAACCGGTCCGCGACCTCGGCGAGCGGGACGCCGCCGACGGCCAGGTCGCCGGGGCGGGGTTCGGTGGCGGAGGCGGGCCAGACGGAGAGGTCGGCGGGGGCGGTGGGTGCCGTGGTGACGGCGGCTTCGTGCAGGGTGGTCATCGGGTGCTCCCTTCCGTGACCCGGAAAGCCGGGAGCGGGACTGTCCGAACAGCGGCTGCGGGCGCCGGGGCCGAGAGCGTGGGGTCGACGGTGACCGTCGTGACGCCGAGCGGGGCGGTCAGCGCGCGCAGCGCGGGCTCGGCGAGCCGGATCCACGCCTGGTCGGGGCCGAGGGTGCCCGCCAGCCGGCGGGCGGAGGTGAAGGCGACGGCCGTGCGGTCGCCGAGCGGGGTGCGGAACAGACGGGCCGCACACCCGGCGGGTCCCGGCCGGACGGGGACGAACAAGGGTCCGGCCGGGGTGCGTTCGGAAGGCTCCGGGTCGTCACCGCAGACGAGTTCGGGCATGGGTGGCCTCCTGGGTACAGCTCGGTGGTCTCGAGTGCCCCGGACGCGGGGAGGCGGACCGGGGCTGCCTCGACGCTATGCCCGACCCCGCCGGTGATCCGACCTCTCATAACGCGTTGCTGACGGGGAACGGCACGACGCTGACGGGATGCTGACGAGGGCGGAGGCATCGGCCGTCGGGGGCGTCAGGAACATGGCAGGAAATGGTCCCGTCGGCTGGTCGAATCGCCCGCGCGGGAGTGGGATGGGAGGGAAGCCCTGTACGCGGGCCCACCCGCGGGGGTCGCCCGCGGGCATGCGCGAGAAACGGTGGAGTCATGTCCGGTTACGACGCCTCGGCGGCCGCCCGGGTGGTGGTCGGCGTGAGCGGCTCTCTGGGCAGCGTCACGGCCCTGCGGCGGGCCACGGCGCTGGCCCGGAGCCTGGGAGCGGAGCTGTGGCCGGTGCTGGCCTGGGAGCCGCCAGGCGGCGATCCGGCCGCACGCCGCTCCCCGGCCGCCGGCCTGCTGGTCGAGGAATGGCAGCGGCTGGCCAAGCAGCGGCTGGCCGCCGTGCTCGACGAGATCTTCGGCGAGGAGGGGCCGGGGGTCCCGATGCACCCCGTCGTCGTCCGCGGCACGACGGGCAGGGCGCTGGTGGCGACCGCCGACCGCGAGGACGACGTCCTGGTCGTGGGGGCCGGCCGGCGCGGCCTGCAGCGCGCCTTCTCGGGCCGGGTCACCCGGTACTGTCTCGCGCACGCGAGCTGCCCGGTGCTCGCGGTGCCGCCGTCGCCGCTGGAGTCCGACCTGGTGGCGGTCCACCGCCGCAACACATGGCACCTGCGCATGGACACCAGGGGTCTGTGAGGAACGGCCGCCGGTCGGCCCGGCGCTGCGAGCGCGTCAAGACGCGCCACGGTGCCGTCAGGGTCTCGTCAATGAACGGCACGGCCTGGTCCCACCAGGCTCACCGCTGTCTACCGTCGAACCCATGGAGCATCGCGACGCCACCAGCCCCGAGGTGACGGCACCGCACCCGCACGGCACCGGTTCCGTCGCGTACGACCGTCAGTACGCCTCGGACGTCTTCAGCTCGGTCCGCTTCGCGGCCGTGCTGCTCGGCATGCTCCTGTTCGTCGATCTGTCCGCCGGCACGCTCAGCTGGTGGCGCTCGGCGCTGTGGGTGTCACTGGCCCTGCTCCTCTTCCTGGTGCTCTGTCCCGCCCGCGTCTCGGCCGGCGAGGGCTGGCTGGCCTCACGCCGCCTGCTGCGCACCCGCCGGGTCCGCACCGATCGGCTGGTCGCGGTGCGCCCGCTGGGCGGCGTCGCTCAGCGTCTGGTCCTGCGCGACGCCTTCGGCAGCCGGGTCGAGATCGACCCCGACGTGCTGCTCCGCAACCCCGACCTCTGGTACCACCTCGCCGAGTCCGCCAACGCCGCACAGAAGTCCGGCACCCTCCTCTGCGGGACAACGGCCCTGCACCACCTGGCCGAACGCATCGACCGCGAGACGGCCCAGGCTGTGTTCAGGACATCGGGCCTGGGGTAGCAGGGCCCTCGTTGCGGCTGCGATTCCCGTTCGGGCGGGGCAGCATGGAGGTGCCGTACGAGATGACGCTCGGTGTCCGGTCTTCCGTTGACGACCGTCCCTCCCCCATACAGCCCAGCACGCCCCGTCGGCCCTCAGGCCTCGGTCTCTTGCTGCGTCACCTCACACCGTCGGGTCTTTCTTAACGCAAGATTGACGCCGCGGTGCCCCGGATCCATGGGCCCAGGCGTCACCCTCTGCATACGCTGGTGCCGCCGTCCGCGTGATGGCCGGAAACAGCTGAGCCGCACACCAGGAGCACGCCGATGGTCACGACCGAGCACCCCCCCAGTCGCCTGCGCGCCTGGATGCTGGAGGGGCTGTCCGACATGGGCAAGGGCGGCGGCCACCCCGGTCCCCACGCCGAGCCGGAGGCCGCGCACAAAGGCCAGCGCTGGTGGCGGGTGATGTGCCTGACGGGTGTCGACTACTTCTCCACCCTCGGATACCAGCCGGGCATCGCGGCCCTCGCGGCCGGTCTGCTCTCGCCCGTGGCGACCATCGTGCTCGTCATAGTCACGCTGGCCGGCGCCCTGCCGGTCTACCGCCGGGTGGCCGAGGAGAGCCCGCACGGCGAGGGCTCCATCGCGATGCTGGAGCGGCTGCTCTCCTTCTGGCAGGGCAAGCTGTTCGTTCTCACCCTGCTGGGCTTCGCGGCCACCGACTTCCTGATCACCATCACCCTGTCGGCCGCCGACGCCTCCACCCACCTCGTGGAGAACCCGCACCTCACCAGCGTGCTCCACAACCACCAGATGCTGATCACCTTGTTCCTGGTGGCCCTGCTGGGCGCGGTGTTCCTCAAGGGCTTCCTGGAGGCCATCGGCGTCGCCGTCGCCCTGGTCGGCATCTACCTCGCGCTCAACGTCGTCGTCGTGATCGTCGGCATGTACCACGTCGTCACCGCCGGGCACGTGATCACGGACTGGAGCAGCGCCCTGACCACGGAACACGGCAATGTCTTCGTCATGATCGGCGTGGCCCTGATCGTCTTCCCGAAGCTCGCCCTCGGCCTGTCCGGCTTCGAGACCGGCGTCGCCGTCATGCCGCACGTCGAGGGCGACGAGGGCGACACCGAGGAGCGTCCGACCGGCCGGATCCGGGACACCAAGAAGCTGCTGACCACGGCCGCCCTGATCATGAGCGCCTTCCTGATCGCCACCAGCTTCATCACCACGCTGCTGATCCCGGCGGACGAGTTCAAGTCCGGCGGCCAGGCCAACGGGCGCGCCCTCGCCTTCCTCGCGCACGAGTACCTGGGCGGAGCCTTCGGCACCGTCTACGACGTCTCGACCATCGCCATCCTGTGGTTCGCCGGCGCCTCGGCCATGGCCGGCCTGCTCAACCTGATGCCGCGGTATCTGCCCCGCTACGGCATGGCCCCGCACTGGGCGCGCGCCGTCCGCCCGATGGTCATCGTCTTCACGCTGGTCGCCTTCCTGGTCACCTGGATCTTCGACGCCGACGTCGACGCCCAGGGCGGCGCCTACGCCACCGGTGTGCTGGTGCTGATCAGCTCCGCCGCGATCGCGGTGACCATCGCCGCCCGCAAGGCGGCCCAGCGCGGCTGGACCATCACGTTCGCGATCATCTCCGTGGTGTTCCTGTACACGACCGTCGTGAACGTCATCGAGCGGCCCGACGGTGTGAAGATCGGTGCCTGTTTCATCGTCGGCATCATCCTGGTCTCGCTGCTGTCCCGGCTGGCCCGCGCCTTCGAGCTGCGCGTGACGCATGTGGCGATGGACCCGATGGCGGAACGATTCGTCCGGGACATGGCCAGCCGCAAGATCCGGTTCATCGCCAACGAGCCCGACCGGCGCGACAAGGCCGAGTACCGCGACAAGATCGAGCAGATCCGGGCCGACAACGAGATGCCGGAGCAGGAGGACTTCGTCTTCGTCGAGGTCACGGTCACGGACCCCTCCGAGTTCGAGGCCGGCCTGGTCGTCCGCGGCGAGGTCCTGCACAACCGCTACCGCGTCCTGACCCTGGAGTCCTCCTCCATCCCCAACGCCCTTGCCGCGCTCCTCCTGCACGTCCGGGACATGACGGGCTGCACCCCGCACATCTACTTCGAGTGGACCGAGGGCAACCCGTTCGCCAACTTCCTGCGCTTCTTCCTCTTCGGGCAGGGCGAGGTCGCCCCGGTCACCCGAGAGGTCCTGCGCGAGGCGGAACCGGACCGCGTCCGGCGCCCCCGCGTCCACACCGGCTGAGAAGGACCGCAGCACCCTCGGCGCCCGGCCCTCGTCCCCGGCCCTCGGCAGGAGAGTGGCGCGCGTCTCAGGCCGTCGCCGCCCTCCTGCCGAACAGCCGCCGCCGCGGCCGCGCCTCCAGCCGGCCCCAGCTCAGCTGCCCGTGTATCTCCACGCGCAGCACGACCGGCGTCCCGGGCGCCCCGGCGGGCCGCATCTTGGTCTGGCCGTAGTCGATCACCAGGGAGTCGGTGTCCACGACCACGCCGGGCCGGGTGATCAGGCGCAGCGTGCCGCAGTGCAGGTCCAGATCGATGTGGAGGGTGTCGTGGGTGATCACCGCCTGGGTGAGGTCGAGGGTCACCTCGCCCCACGCCGAGCGGATCTCCATCCGGCGCGGCACCGACCAGCCGCCGCCGCGCGTGGTCGACGAGCCCTGCTGCTCGATGCGGACGACGTCCTTGACCGGTGCCGCCCCGGACCGGGAGCCGTCCGGCAGGTCGGTCGTCAGTACCGCGAGTTCGCCGAGGGTGCGCGCGGACAGGGCGGCCGCCACCCGCTCCTCGTGTTCCTCGGCGGTGAGCCGGCCGTCCGCCGCGGCGGCCGTCACCATGTCCACCACACGGTCCCGGTCCGCGTGCGAGGCCCGCAGCCCGGACGGCTCCTCCGTACGCAGCAGCTCGGCCGACATACCTTCACCCCGATTCAGACGCCCCTGCAGGGGACCCGCCATCACGCACTAACGCTATATCGCGTTATACCCAACGGCCAACCCCGTATCCACGGTTCCCTGGTCGTGGCCCTATCGTGACCGGCATGCAGTCCTACACGATCGGCCAGGCGGCACGGCTGCTCGGCGTGAGCCCCGACACCGCCCGCCGCTGGGCCGACGCGGGCCGGGTGGCCACCCATCGCGACGAGGCCGGGCGGCGGCTCATCGACGGCAAGGACCTCGCCGCGTTCTCGGTCGAGCTGGCCAAGGCGGGCGGCGGCGAGGAGGACGCCTCCTACACCTCGGTCCGCAACGCGTTCCCGGGCATCGTCACGGCCATCAAGCTCGGCGACGTGGCTGCCCAGGTGGAGATCCAGGCGGGCCCGCACCGGCTGGTCTCCCTGCTCACCCGGGAGGCCGTGGAGGAGCTGGGCCTGGAGGTCGGCATGGAGGCCACCGCGCGCGTGAAGTCCACGAACGTGCACATCGACCGCGTCTGAACCGGCCCCCTCGACCCCGGCCCTCTCACCGGCACAGCAGCGCCGCCCACAGATCGAGCCGGTCGCTCAGCCGGGACAGGTCCCGCCCGGTGAAGTGCTCGATGCGCTGGATCCGGTAGTGCACGGTGTTGACGTGCAGATGCAGCGCCTGAGCCGTACGCGCCCACGATCCGTCGCAGGCGAGGAACGTCTCCAGGGTGGTCAGCAGTACGGCGGTGGCGGCACGGTCGGCCTCCAGCAGCGGGCCGAGGACCGTACGGCTGTAGGCGGCGCGGACGTCGCCCGGCACCCCGGTGAGCAGGGCGTCGAGGCCCGTGAGGGCGCTGGCGTCGGTCAGACGGGAGCCGTCCGGCGCGGTGGTCCGGGCGGAAGTGAGGGCGTACCGGGCCTGCACCAGCGCCCCGCTCAGCCCCTCGGGACCGGCCGCGGGCGCCCCCGTACCACCGTGCAGGGCGACCTCGGGCGCGCAGTCGGCGACCAGCGGCCAGACCTCGCCCAGGACGCCGTCGACATCACCGGACAGCACCGCGAAGGCGCACCCGTCCGGCAGCTGCCCCACCGCCGAGGCCCCCGCCATGACCAGGCCGGCCACCTCCGTCAGGGCCGCCTCCGCAGCTCCCGGCTGCCCCGCGCCCGCTTCGGCGACGACCACCCGGTACGGCCCGGCCACCGGCACCCCGCACCGCCGTAGCGCGGCCTCCACCGCCCCGGCCTCCGGGCCCGGCGCGGCGAGCAGTGTGCCCAGGTGGTCCGCCGCCCGGCGCTCGGCCGCCCGGCGCCGGGCGGCGGCCTCCTGGCAGTGGCTCAGGGCCGCCGCGATCTCGTGCAGCATGCGCGGCGGCGCGCCGTCGGGATCCGGCAGGTACAGCAGCCAGCGCTCGTAGGGGGAGGCACCGTCGGCCTCGGCGGACACCGTCACCCCGGTGCCGTCGGCCATGAGCGCGACGGCCTCCCGCGCCGCGACGCCCGGAGCCCCCGCCGTGCCGGCGACCGTCCGTCCCGAGGGCGTGAACACATACGCCGTGACGGCGTCGAGGTGTGCGAAGGCGGCTTCGAGGATGCCGTCCGGCCCTGCCTCCTGGGCGAGGAGCCGGCTCAGCCGTACCCGAGCGTTCTCCGGCAGCGCGGGATGACGCAGCGCATGCCGACGGCTCAACTCGCCCCACTGGCGCAGGTACACGGTGTCGGTGATCGAGCGGAACATGATGTGCGCCGGCACCCCCAGCACCGGTACCCCGTGCCGCACGCACGCCTCGACCAGGTCGTCCGGCACGGTTCCGTGCGTCTCCTCCCCGGCGAGCAGCGCCGCGGCCCCCGCACCCTTCAGTGCCGACACGAACCGGTCCGCCCGGTCCGGACCGCCGTCGGGCGACCACCACACCAGCCCGCTGAGCACGACCTCGCCCGGCCGCACGAACCGGGCCGGGTCCTCCAGGTCCGTGACGGTCACACCGCTGATTTCACGCCTCAGCAGAGCGCCCTCCGCCCACAGCAGGTGCAGGCCGAGGGAGGCGTCCCCCAGGAGGTGTTCGACGTGCATGTGCTGGCTCCTCGTACGGCCGCCGGGTGCTGGACAGAACACCCGCCCTCTCGCATTCACTAGGTAAATCTGAGAACAAGCATCGTAAATGCAAGCCCCGAGGAGGGGAATGCTTCCTGGTTGATCCTCCAGTACCGGCGCCGGAGACGTCGGAGTTTCCGTGCCGTACACCAGTCGTTCGGCGCGGGACGGATTGGTTCACTTCCGGCCATGGACTTGAACACGGTGGCCGACATCCGTGACGCCCGGCGGCCCGCGCCCTGGCGGCCGGGCGACGCCTGGCTCGGCGGTGGCACGTATCTGTTCTCCGAACCCCAGCCGCACCTGCGGCGCCTGGTGGACCTGAGCCGGACGGGCTGGACGCCGGTGCAACGGCACCCGGACGGCTCCCTGGAGATCGCCGCCACCTGCACGTTCGCCCAACTCTCGGGCCACGCACGGACGTTGCTCGCCCCTGCGGCACCCCTGTTCGAGCAGTGCTGCCGGGCCTTCCTCGCCTCGTTCAAGATCTGGAACATGGCCACGGTCGGCGGGAACCTGTGCAACGCCCTGCCCGCCGGCCCGATGATCTCCCTCACGGCCGCCCTCGACGGCGATTGCCTGCTGATCGCCCAGGACGGTGTACGGCGCCGGGTCCGCGTCGCCGACTTCGTCACCGGAGCGGGGCGCAAGGACCTCGCCGAGGGCGAACTCCTGCGCTCGGTCACCCTGCCCGCCCGCGCCCTCGCCTGCCGCACGGCGTTCCGTCAGGCGTCCCTGTACGGCCTGGGCCGCTCCGGTGTCCTCGTCATCGGGACGCTCGATCCGGTCGACCACTCCGTCACCGTCACGGTCACCGCCGCCACGGTCCGCCCGGTGCGGATCTGGTTCCCGCTGCCGCCGACGGCCGGGGAGCTGCGGGCGGCGATCGGCGCCGCGGTCGCCGACGGCGAGTGGTTCGACGACATCCACGGGCTGCCCGAGTGGCGGCGGCACATGACGTTCCGGCTGGCGGAGGAGATCCGCCGGGAGCTGACCGACAAGGAGCGGCGATGAAGGTCGAGGTCAACGGACGGTCCTTCGGGGACGAACCCCGTCCCGGTCAGTGCCTGCGCACCTACCTGCGCGAACGCGGCTGGTTCGGCGTGAAGAAGGGCTGCGACGCGGGCGACTGCGGTGCCTGCACCGTCCACGTCGACGGCGAGCCCGTGCACAGCTGCCTGTACCCGGCTTTCCGCGCCGACGGCCGCAGCGTCACCACGGTCGAGGGCCTGGCCTCCCCGGAGGGCGAACTCCACCCCGTCCAGCAGAAGTTCCTCGACGCGCAGGGCTTCCAGTGCGGATTCTGCACGGCCGGCTTCCTGATGACCACCGCGGCCCTCAGCGAGGAGCAACTCACCGATCTGCCCCGGGCGTTCAAGGGCAATCTGTGCCGCTGCACCGGCTACCGGGCCATCGAGGACGCGGTTCGCGGGGTCAAGAACACCGAGGGCCCGGCGCCCGGGGAGTCCGTCGGCCGCAGCCTGCCCGCCCCGGCCGGACCCCAGGTCGTCACCGGCACCGCCCGCTACACCTTCGACCTCGACGTGCCGGGCCTGCTGCACATGAAGCTGCTGCGCTCCCCGCACCCGCACGCCCGCATCCGCGCGATCGACACCTCCGCCGCCCTGCGCGTCCCCGGCGTCCTGGCCGTCTTCACCCACCACGACGCCCCGGAGCGGCACTTCTCCACCGCCCGCCACGAGCACCCCGAAGAGGACCCGGACGACACCCGGGTCCTGGACGACAGGGTCCGCTACATCGGCCAGCGCGTCGCGGCCGTCGTCGCCGACAGCGAGGCCGCCGCCGAGGAAGGCTGCCGCCGGATCGAGGTGACGTACGAGGTGCTGCCCGCCGTCCTCGACCCCGAAGAGGCCATGCGGCCGGGGGCGCCCGTGGTCCACGACAAGGACGCGGCGACCGCCCGGATCGCGCGCCCGCAGACCAACGTCGTCGGCGAGGCGCACGGCGAGATCGGCGACGTTGCGGCAGGTTTCGCCGAGGCGGACGTCGTCTACGAGGAGACGTTCCGCACCCAGCGTGTCCAGCACGCCAGCCTGGAGACGCACGGCGCCCTCGCCTGGATCGACGACGGCGGCCGGCTCACCGTCCGCACCAGCTCCCAGACACCGTTCCTCACCCGCCGCGCCCTGTGCGCCCTCTACGACCTGCCCCAGGAGCAGGTCCGGGTGGTCGCGGGCCGGGTGGGCGGCGGTTTCGGCGGCAAGCAGGAGATGCTGGTCGAGGACATCGTGGCGCTGGCCGTCCTGAAACTGCGCCGCCCGGTGAAGCTGGAGTACACGCGCGCCGAGCAGTTCTACGGTGCGACCACCCGCCACCCCTTCACGATCCGGGTGAAAGCGGGCGCCCGTCGCGACGGCACCCTCACCGCGCTCCAGCTGCGGGTGGTCGCGAACACGGGTGCGTACGGCAACCACGGCCCGGCCGTGATGTTCCACAGCGTCGGCGAGTCCATGGCCGTCTACCGCGCCCCGCACAAGAAGGTGGACGCCTTCTCGGTGTACACGCACACCGTCCCGGCGGGCGCCTTCCGCGGCTACGGCCTCGGCCAGGTGCTGTTCGCGGTGGAGTCCGCCCTGGACGAGCTGGCCCGCCGACTCGGCCTGGACCCGCTGGAGTTCAAGGCGCGCAACATCATCGGCCCCGACGAGCCGATGCTCACGCCCGGCGGCCACGAGGAGGACCTGCACATCGCGAGCTACGGCCTCGACCAGTGCCTGTCGATCGTGCGCCGGGCCCAGGCCGAGCCCCTCGCCGAGCCCGTCCCGGAGGGCTGGCTGGTCGGCGAGGGCGCGGCCCTGGCGATGATCGCGACCGGCCCGCCCGGCGGCCACATCGCCGACGCCAAGGCCACCCTGCTGCCCGACGGCACCTTCGACCTGGCCGTCGGCACCGCCGAGTTCGGCAACGGCACGACGACCGTGCACCGACAGATCGCGGCCGGCGAACTCGCCACCACCGTCGACCGGATCACCGTCCGCCAGTCCGACACGGACGTCGTACGGCACGACACCGGCGCCTTCGCCTCCACCGGCACCGTCGTCGCGGGCAAGGCCACCCTGCGCGCCTCCCGTGCCCTCGCCGACCAGCTGCTGGACTTCGCCGCCGCCCGTCTCGGCACGGCCCGCGGGCACTGCCGGCTCGTGGAGGAGGCGGTGCTGCACCCCGGCGGGCGGCTCCTGCTGAAGGAGGTGTACGCCGCCGCCCGCGCGGTCGGCCTGGACCTCGCCGCCGACGGACACTTCGGCGGCACCCCGCGCTCGGTCGCGTTCAACGCGCACTGGTTCCGGGTGGCGGTCGACCCCGGCACCGGGGAGATCCGCATCCTGCGCAGTGTGCACGCGGCCGACGCGGGCAAGGTGATGAACCCGATGCAGTGCAGGGGCCAGGTCGAGGGCGGGGTCGCGCAGGCGCTCGGCGCCACGCTCTTCGAGCAGGTACGGCTGGACGAGCGGGGCGCGGTGGACACGGCCGCCTTCCGCCGCTACCGGCTCCCCCAGTACGCCGATGTGCCGCGCACCGAGGTGCACTTCATGGAGACGGCCGACGCGATCGGGCCGCTGGGCGCCAAGTCGATGAGCGAGAGCCCCTTCAACCCGGTGGCCCCCGCCCTGGCCAACGCCGTACGGGACGCGACCGGCGAGCGGTTCACGGAGCTGCCGCTGACGCGTGACCGGGTGTGGCGGGCGCTGGACCGTCGAAGCCGTAGCCCCCGTCCACCCGGATCGCCGTGATCCCGCTGATGTGCCGGGCCCCGCAGCGGTCCTGCGGCAGCACCAGCTGGGGGCCGACCGCGTCCAGCGGGGTGCCGTCGATCGTGACGGCGAGCAGCACGGGTGCGTGGGCGAAGTCGGGGTCGATCTCGGCCCAGGACAGCAGGGCGTGATGGCCGTCGGTGCCGGTGACGGCGATGAGGAAGCGCAGCCGGTCCTTGCGCCGGGCCGGGTCGAAGCCGGGTCCCGCGTCGGCGAGCACGTCGTACAGGCGCGGGCCGGTGAAGCGGTGGTGCTGGATGCCGCTGGTGGCGCACTCGAAGCTGACGTCGGCCCGGTGCTGCGGCCAGCGGAGCAGCTCCGGCACGGTCAGCCGGGCCGGTCGTACGAGATCGCCGGTCAGGGCGAGTTCCGTGGGCGTCACCTGCGACCACCTCCCGCAGAACCGTACCCCTGGCTGAGCGCCGTACAAACGCACATGCAAGCTCCAAGTCACAAGTTCGCAGCTCATGCGATACGACAGAAGACTTACGCCTGGCAGATGCGGCAGTATCATCGCCGCACGGCCGATGCCCGGTCGTGCCAGGGCGCGACAGTTGTTCCACAGAACCCGAGGAGTAGACCGTGATGACCCGTTCCGTGCGCCGGACCCGGATGCTGCAGCTGGCCGGTGCGGGAGCCGCCGCCCTGATGGCCCTCAGCGCCTGCTCCTCCTCCGACGACTCCTCGACCGCGAAGTCGGACAAGTCCGGCTCCGCCTCCCCGAAGCTGTCCGGCACGGTCACCGTGTTCGCCGCCGCCTCCCTCAAGGAGAGCTTCACGACCCTGGGCGAGGAGTTCGAGAGCGCGCACCCCGGCACCAAGGTCAGCTTCAACTTCGGCGGCAGCGACACCCTCGCCGCGAGCATCACCGGCGGTGCCCCGGCGGACGTCTTCGCCGCCGCCAGCCCCAAGACCATGAAGATCGTCACGGACAAGAACGACGCGGTCGGCACCCCGGCCCCCTTCGTCCGCAACCAGCTGGAGATCGCCACCCTGCCGGGCAACCCCGACAAGGTGTCCTCCCTGAAGGACCTCACCAAGTCCGGCCTGAAGGTCGTCCTGTGCGACAAGACCGTGCCGTGCGGCGCCGCCGCCCAGAAGGCCCTGGACGCCGGCAAGCTGAAGCTCACCCCGGCCTCCTACGAGGAGGACGTCAAGTCCGCCCTGAACAAGGTGGTGCTGAAGGAGGCCGATGCCGCAGTGGTCTACAAGACCGATGTGAAGGCGGCGGGTGGCAAGGTGGAGGGCGTGGAGTTCCCCGAGTCGTCCAAGGCCATCAACGCCTACCCGATCGCCCTGCTCAAGAACGCCCAGAACGCCGAGGCCGCCAAGGCCTTCATCGCCCTGGTCGAGTCCGCCGAGGGCCAGAAGGTGCTGACCGAGGCCGGGTTCCTCAAGCCGTGACCTCGCTCGACAAGCCCGGCGCCGCGGCCGACCCCCGCACGGGTGGGCCGCGGCGCCGCCGCGTCCGGGCGGGAGTGCCACTGCCGCTGCTGCTGCCCGGTGTGCTGGCCCTGGCCTTCCTGCTGCTGCCACTGCTCGCGCTGCTCGTCCGCGCCCCCTGGCGCAGCCTGCCGGACCAGCTGACCAGCACCGAGGTGTGGCAGGCGCTCCAGCTGTCCCTGGTCACCGCCACGGCCGCGACCGCCGTCAGCCTCGTCCTGGGGGTGCCGCTGGCCTGGCTGCTGGCGCGCACGGACTTCCCCGGCCGCGGTCTCGTACGGGCCCTGGTGACCCTGCCCCTCGTCCTCCCGCCGGTGGTCGGCGGTGTGGCCCTGCTGCTCGCCCTCGGCCGCAACGGAGTGGTCGGCAAGTGGCTCGACTCCTGGTTCGGGATCACCCTCCCGTTCACCACCACCGGGGTCGTCATCGCGGAGGCGTTCGTCGCCATGCCGTTCCTGGTCATCAGCGTCGAGGGCACCCTGCGCGCCGCCGACCCGCGCTTCGAGGAGGCGGCCACGACGCTGGGGGCGTCCCGCTTCACCGCGTTCCGCCGGGTCACCCTGCCGCTGATCGCGCCCGGCGTCGCCGCGGGCTCGGTCCTGGCCTGGGCCCGCGCACTCGGCGAGTTCGGCGCGACGATCACCTTCGCGGGCAACTTCCCCGGCCGCACCCAGACCATGCCCCTCGCGGTCTACCTCGCCCTGCAGAACGACCCCGAGGCCGCCATCGCCCTCAGCCTGGTCCTGCTGGCCGTGTCGATCGCGGTGCTGGCGGGGCTGCGGGACCGATGGCTGACGGGGACCTGAGGGTGACGCGAGGATGGAAGACGACGCTGTGCGAGTGCCGACGAAGGACGCCCCCTGCATGACCGACATCGATGCCCCCGAGGCCGACCTCGAGGTCGTGGGCGAGCAAGGGCTCGACGCCCGGCTCGTCGTACAGCGAGGCCCCTTCCGGCTCGACGTGACTCTGACCGCGGCCCCGGGGGACGTCGTCGCACTTCTGGGCCCCAACGGCGCCGGAAAGACCACCGCGCTGCGTGCCCTCGCGGGGCTGGTCCCGCTGACCGACGGCCATCTGCGCCTCGACGGTGCCCCCCTGGAGCACACCCCGCCCGAGTCCCGCCCGGTCGGCGTCGTCTTCCAGGACTATCTGCTCTTCCCGCACCTGTCCGCCCTGGACAACGTGGCCTTCGGACCGCGCTGCCAGGGGGCCGCCAAAGCCGAGGCGCGGGCCCTCGCCGCCTCCTGGCTGGACCGCATGGGCCTCGCCGAGCACGCCGGAGCCAAGCCCCGTCGGCTCTCCGGCGGCCAGGCCCAGCGCGTCGCGCTCGCCCGCGCCCTGGCCATCCGGCCCCGGCTGCTGCTCCTGGACGAGCCGCTCGCGGCCCTGGACGCCCGGACCCGCCTGGAGGTCCGCTCCCAGCTCCGCCGCCACCTGGCCGAGTTCGAGGCGGTCGCGGTCCTCGTCACGCACGACCCGCTGGACGCCATGGTGCTCGCGGACCGGCTGGTGGTGGTCGAGCACGGCCGGGTCGTGCAGGACGGCACCCCGGCCGACATCGCCCGCCATCCGCGCACGGACTACATCGCCCAGCTGGTCGGCCTCAACCTCTACCGGGGACAGGCCGAGGGGCACACGGTACGGCTCGACGCGGGACCCTCGATCACGACCACGGAGGACCTGTCCGGGCCGGTCTTCGTGGCGTTCCCGCCGGTCGCCGTCACCCTGTTCCGGGACCGTCCCACCGGCGCCAGCGCCCGCAATCTGTGGCGCTGCGAGATCGCCGGCCTGGAGACCCACGGCGACCAGATCCGCGCCGACCTGACCGGCGAGCTCCCCCTCGCCGCCGACCTCACCACGGTCGCCGCCGCCGAGCTGGATCTGCGGCCGGGTGCGTCTGTCTGGGCGACAGTGAAAGCAACCCAGACCCACGCATATCCGGCCTGAACGGACGGGCACCCTACCGTGAGTGCCCATGACACTGAGCATCCGCAACCAGCTCCCGGGCACCGTCTCCGAGGTCCACCCCGGCGAGGTCATGGCCACGGTCAGGATCCGACTGAACGGCGGGCAGGACCTCACGGCGGCCATCACCCGGGAGGCCGCCGACCAGCTGGGCCTCGCCCCCGGCTCCCCCGTCCGCGCCCTGGTGAAGTCGACGGAGATCTCCCTCGCCACGAGCACGGTCGAGGGCCTGTCCATCCGCAACCAGCTCCCCGGCGCGGTCGTCCATCTCGCCCTCGGCGCAGCCATGGCCTCCGTGAAAGTCGCCGTGGCCGACGCCGAACTGACCGCAGTGATCACCAAGGACGCGGCCGAAGCCCTCGGCCTCTTCGTGGGCTCCGACGTGATCGCCCTGATCAAGTCGACCGAGGTGGCGCTGGCGACGGCGTAGAGCATGCGCGAGGGCCCCCGCCCGGGCACGGACGGGGGCCCTCACTCAGGCGCTCGCTCAGTCCTCGTACGCGTCCAGCGGCGGGCAGGAGCAGACCAGGTTGCGGTCACCGAAGGCCTGGTCGATGCGGCGCACCGGCGGCCAGTACTTGTCGGCGGCCGAGACACCGGCCGGGAAGACGGCCTCCTCGCGGCTGTAGGCGTGCTTCCACTCGCCGCCGAGGGCGGCGGCGGTGTGCGGCGCGTTCGCCAGCGGGTTGTCCTGCGCGGGCCACTCGCCGGAGCCGACCTTCTCGATCTCGGCGCGGATGGCGATCATCGCGTCGCAGAACCGGTCCAGCTCGGCCAGGTCCTCGGACTCGGTCGGCTCGATCATCAGCGTGCCGGCCACCGGGAACGACATGGTCGGCGCGTGGAAGCCGTAGTCGATCAGGCGCTTGGCCACGTCGTCCACGCTCACGCCGGTCGCCTTGGTCAGCGGGCGCAGGTCGATGATGCACTCGTGCGCGACCAGGTTGCCGGGACCGGTGTAGAGCACCGGGTAGTGCGGCTCCAGGCGCTTGGCGACGTAGTTCGCGGAGAGCACGGCCACCTGCGTGGCGCGCTTGAGGCCCTCGCCGCCCATCAGGCGGACGTACGCCCACGAGATCGGCAGGATGCCCGCGCTGCCCCACGGCGCCGCGGAGATCGGGCCGACGCCCGTCTCGGGGCCTGCGGCCGGCTGCATCGGGTGGTTCGGCAGGTACGGCGCGAGGTGCGAGCGTACGGCCACCGGGCCGACGCCCGGGCCACCGCCGCCGTGCGGGATGCAGAAGGTCTTGTGCAGGTTCAGGTGGGAGACGTCGCCGCCGAAGTGGCCCGGCTTGGCGAGGCCGACCAGGGCGTTGAGGTTGGCGCCGTCGACGTAGACCTGGCCGCCGGCCTCGTGGACCTGGGCGCAGATGTCGGCGACGTGCTCCTCGAAGACGCCGTGCGTGGACGGGTAGGTGATCATCAGGACCGCCAGCTCGTCGCGGTACTGCTCGATCTTCGCCCGCAGGTCCTCGACGTCGATCTCGCCGTCCTCGGCGGTCTTGACGACGACGACCTTCATCCCGGCCATCACGGCGCTCGCGGCGTTCGTGCCGTGCGCGGAGGACGGGATCAGGCACACGGTCCGCTGCTCGTCACCGTTGGCCCGGTGGTAGCCGCGTACGGCGAGCAGGCCGGCCAGCTCGCCCTGCGAACCGGCGTTCGGCTGGAGCGAGACCTTGTCGTAGCCGGTGACCTCGGCGAGACGTTCCTCCAGCTCGCGGATGAGCGTGAGGTAGCCCTCGGCCTGCTCGGCGGGCACGAAGGGGTGCAGCTGGCCGAACTCGGGCCAGGTGACCGGTTCCATCTCCGTGGTCGCGTTGAGCTTCATGGTGCAGGAGCCCAGCGGGATCATGCCGCGGTCGAGCGCGTAGTCGCGGTCGGCCAGCTTGCGCAGGTAGCGCAGCATCGCGGTCTCGGAGCGGTGCTCCTGGAAGACCGGGTGGGTCAGGTAGTCGTCGGTGCGCAGCAGCGCCTCGGGCAGGGTGTCCGCGGCCGTGGCGTCCAGCGCCTCGATGTCGCCGGCGACGCCGAAGGCGGAGAAGACCGCGTCCAGCTGGGCCCGGTTGGTGGTCTCGTCGCAGGAGAGGGAGACATGGTCGGCGTCGACCAGACGCAGGTTGACGCCGTTGTCCCGGCCCGCGGCGACGACCTCGGCGGCCTTTGCGGGCACGCGCGCGGTGAGGGTGTCGAAGTAGGAGCCGTGGACGATCTCGACACCGCCGGCCTTCAGGCCCTCGGCGACGATGGTGGCGTACCGGTGGGTGCGCCGCGCGATGGTCCGCAGGCCCTCCGGCCCGTGGTAGACGGCGTACATGCCGGCCATCACGGCGAGCAGCACCTGCGCGGTGCAGATGTTGCTGGTGGCCTTCTCGCGGCGGATGTGCTGCTCACGGGTCTGCAGCGCGAGGCGGTAGGCCTTGTTCCCGTCGGCGTCGACGGAGACACCGACGAGGCGGCCGGGCAGGCTGCGCGCGAACTTCTCGTGCACCGCCATGTAGCCCGCGTGCGGACCGCCGAAGCCCATCGGGACACCGAAGCGCTGGGTCGTGCCGACGGCGATGTCCGCGCCCAGCTCGCCCGGCGAGGTCAGCAGGGTGAGGGCCAGCAGGTCGGCGGCGACGGTGACGAGGGCACCCAGCTCGTGCGCCTGCTCGATGACCGGCTTGATGTCGCGAACGGCACCGGAGGCACCCGGGTACTGGATCAGCACGCCGTTGATCTCGCGTGCGGCGATGTCGGCCGGGATGCCGTCGCTGAGGTCGGCGACGACGATCTCCACACCGGTCGGCTCGGCGCGCGTCTCGATGACGGCGATGGTCTGCGGCAGGGCGTCCGCGTCGACCAGGAACAGGCCCTTCTTGTTCTTGCCCATGCGCCGGGACAGCGCCATCGCCTCGGCGGCGGCCGTGCCCTCGTCCAGCAGGGAGGCGCCGGAGGTGGGCAGACCGGTGAGGTCGGCGACCATCGTCTGGAAGTTCAGCAGGGCCTCCAGACGGCCCTGCGAGATCTCCGGCTGGTACGGCGTGTACGCCGTGTACCAGGCCGGGTTCTCCATGACGTTGCGCAGGATGACCGGCGGGGTGAAGGTGCCGTAGTAGCCGAGGCCGATCATGGAGCCGAGGACCTGGTTGCGGTCGGCGAGCGAGCGCAGCTCGGCGAGCACCTCGGCCTCGGTGCGGGCACCCGGCAGGTCAAGAGCGTCGGCGTTCTTGATCACATCCGGGACCGCGGCGGCGGTCAGCTCGTCGAGGGAGCCGTAGCCGACGTGCGCGAGCATCTTGGCCCGCGCCTCCGGGTCGGGCCCGATGTGGCGCTGCTCGAAGGGGATGCCCGCTTCGAGCTCGGAGAGCGGAGTGCGATGGGCGGTCATTGCGGAGGCCTCCTGGTCTGACGCGACCTTCGAGGGGCACCACGGCACGGTTGCCCCGACGGCCTCCCCCTCTGTCATCTCAACCTGAGAGCTTCACCGGACACCCGAGGGTCCCGGCTTTCACCGTCGGTGAGGGCGAGAGCCGTCGACGCTCGCCCTGCTTTCCAGAGTGACCTCGTCCGTGCGGTACGTGAGCCTGAGAGATTCCGGGGAGGATTTGCTCCTTCGGCGCCTCCGAGGTGGTCGGAGGACTCTCCCGCACGGGGTCAGCAGCCGCTGTCAGCCTACCAGCGAGGTCAACGCCTGGGCCCTCGAGTGGCCGCCTCCCTGAATGTGCTCTTTCGTAGTGCTTACGGATGAGTTGCGACCAAGTGGAGGGAGACGGACCGTGCAGACCGGCATCGATCCGCGCAACCTGATCGGCCGCAAGGCGTTCGACCGCAATGGCACCAAGATCGGCACCATCGACGAGGTGTACCTCGACGACGCGACCGGCGTGCCCGAGTGGGCGGCCATACGGACCGGCCTCTTCTCCCGGGACGCCTTCGTCCCCCTGGAGCCCAGCGAGCTGGTCGAAGGCGCCCTCCGGGTCCCCTTCGACCGCGCACTCATCAAGGACGCCCCCGACTTCGGCGTGGGCCGCCACCTCTCCCCCGAACAGGAACTCCAGCTCTACCACCACTACGGCCTGGACGTGTCCGCCGCTCCCCCGCCCCCGGACCGCGATTTCGGCAAACTGGCAGGCAGCGAGGAGGCCTAGGGATGGCCTAGGGACTCTTGCCGGCCCCTGGGGGCGCGGGGAACTGCGCGAAAAACCACGGCGAACCCGCACCCACCGAACGACCTCCCCCCTACAGACCGGTATCGACGTCCGACACCAGCGGCAACGGCTCCGCCGGCTCCAGCCCGGGATCGTCCACCCGAAACGTACGAACCCGCCCCGGCTCGGACTGCGGTGTCTCGAAGCGCACGGTGACCCGCCCCAGACCGCTGCCCTGCACCCACCCGTGCCCGTACTCGACGTGCCGCACGTCATACCCGGCACGCCACTGCCGCTCGGCCGGTTCCGGGTCCTCCACGGCCTCGGGCACGACCTCCTCCGGCCCCTCCGCGGACGCGGCCCGCTCGCCCGCCGCCTGGGCGAACAGGTCCTCCTGGGTGTAGTCGGCCAGCCCGGAGACGCCCACGCCGAGCAGCCGGACCCCGCCCGTGGTGTCCACCGACTCCAGCAGCCGTGCCGCAGCCTCCCGGATCACCGCCGGATCGTCCGTGGGGCCTCTGAGCGTCTCGGAGCGGGTCAGCGTCGAGAAGTCGTACCGCCGCACCTTCAGGACGATGGTGCGCCCGGACAGCCCGGCACCGCGCAGCCGCCGCACGCACCGGTCGGCGAGCCGCTGCACCTCCAGGCCGACCCGCAACCGGTCGTGGATGTCCACGTCGTACGTGTCCTCGACCGACACCGACTTGGTCTCCCGCTCGGCCACCACGGGCCGGTCGTCGCGTGCCAGTGCCATGGCGTACAGCGCGTGCCCGTGTGCCTTGCCCAGCAGCCGTACGAGTTCGTCCTCACCCGCCTCGGCCAGCTCCTCGACCGTCGTGATCCCGGCCCGTCTCAGATGGTCACCGGTCGCCGGGCCGACCCCGGGCAGCGTCCGCACCGACATGGGGCCGAGCAGCTTACGCTCCGTGCCGGGCTTGATGAGCACGAGTCCGTCGGGCTTGGCCTGCTCCGAGGCGATCTTCGCGATCATCTTGGAGGCGGCCAGCCCCACCGACCCCGTGAGCCCCGTGACCGCCCGTATGTCGTCACGCAGCTTCGTCCCCGCCAGCCGCGCCGACTCCTCGTCCCAGGCCGCTCCCCCGGCCTCCAGGTCCACGAACGCCTCGTCCAGGCTCAGCGGCTCCACCAGCGGTGACAGCGCCCGCAGCAGCGCCATCACCTGATCGCTGACCGATCGGTACAGGGCGAAGCGCGGCACGAGATACGCGGCGTTCGGCGCCAGCCGGCGCGCCTGTGCCATGGGCATCGCCGAGTGGACACCGAAGACCCGGGCCTCGTACGACGCGGTGGCCACCACCCCGCGTGGTCCGAGGCCGCCCACGATCACGGCCTTCCCGCGCAGGCTCGGCTTGGATGCCTGCTCCACCGAGGCGAAGAAGGCGTCCATGTCGAGATGCAGGATCGTGGGCGCGTTTCTCACATCTCCGATGCTGCACCACGCCACTGACAATGCAGGGTCCCCGAGGGCCCTGCCGTGGGCTGCCCGGGAGGCGTCAGACGGCCCGGTTGCGCCGCCTCGCCAGCTCGTCGGCCGGGTTGGGCCCGACCAGCGTCTCCCCGGTGTCGATGCGCTCGCCGTGCAGCTGGGAGAGCGCGCTTTCCACGTCCCGCCAGACCACGCCGACGGCGATCCCGAAGATGCCCTGACCGCCCTGGAGCAGGGCGTGGACCTCGTCGGGCGAAGTGCACTCGTAGACGGTGGCGCCGTCGCTCATGAGGGTCATGCGCTCCAGGTCGCGGAAACCGCGTTCCCTGAGGTGCTGGACGGCCGTACGGATGTTCTGGAGCGCGACCCCGGTGTCCAGGAACCGCTTCACGATCTTCAGGACGACGACGTCCCGGAAGCTGTACAGACGCTGCGTACCCGACCCGTAGGCGGGCCGCACGCTCGGCTCGACCAGGCCGGTGCGGGCCCAGTAGTCGAGCTGCCGATAGGTGATGCCGGCGGCCGCGCAGGCCGTGGGCCCGCGATAGCCGATCTCCTCGGACGCCATGGACGCCGCCCCTCCGCCGTTCGGCACCGCTGTCGGCCGCCGCGGGGCGTGATCGACAGCGCTGCTATGAAGCGGGTACGGACCGCTGTCCCCGAAACGTCCGGGAGCACCCCCAGCCGTACCGTCGCCGCTGGTTCTCACGCCGACCTCCGTCCTTGACCTGCCTTCTCGACGGTAGGCAGTCACCAGGGGTGCGTCAACGATCGCCACACTCGGCACGCCGAGTGATAATCACCCTGGGAGTGGTTTCCCGTCCCCCACCGCGGGGAAAGGCTAGCCGAATGCTCTGGCAGGAAGCCGTAGGACGCTCTCCATGGCCGGTGGCACATGCCATGGCGCGGGGCGCGGACGAACGGCCGACCGGCCGGTCACATACCCGCGGGTCGCCCGGCCGGCCCCCGTCTCACTGGCTGCTGGTGCCGAAGTCCTCGGGCGAGATCTGGTCGAGGAACTCGCGGAACTTCTCCACTTCGTCCTCCTGCTCGTCCGGAATCGCGATGCCGGCGTCGTCCAGCACCCCGTCGCTGCCATAGATCGGCGTTCCGGTACGCAGGGCCAGCGCTATGGCATCGGACGGGCGAGCGCTCACCTCGACCCCGCTGGCGAAGACCAGCTCCGCATAGAAGACGCCCTCACGGAGATCCGTGATGCGCACTTCGGTCAGCTCCTGGCCGACGGCCTCCAGCACGTCCTTGAAGAGGTCGTGCGTCAGCGGTCGCGCGGGGGCCATGCCCTGCTGGGCGAAGGCGATCGCCGTCGCCTCCCCGGGCCCGATCCAGATGGGGAGGTAACGGTCGCCTCCCACTTCGCGCAGGAGCACGATCGGTTGGTTGGAGGGCATTTCCACCCGGACACCTACGACATCGAGCTCGTTCACACAGCAACCCTAGGCCGTGCCCGGGACGTTTGGGTAGTCGGGCCGGGAACAGGTGGCCGATCCGGCCGCCCGGACACGCCGCCGGTCAGGGCAGCCGCACACCGAGAGCGACCTGCACCAGCGCGGCGTGCAGCTTCACCGTGAGCGCCGCCAGCTCCTTCGTTCGGGCCTCGGCATGAGCCCTGGTCTGCGGGTTGCGGTGGCGCTTCAGGGGGGCCACCACCTGGTCCACGAGCCCCGCCTCACGGTCGGCGGCGGCCTTCATCACCCGCAGGTGGCGCGGCTCGATCCCGAACCGGCCCAGCTCGGCGACGAGCGTGGCCACGGTGACGGCCTCGGCGTCGTACGTTCCGCCCTCCACGGGAGCGATCAGCCCGTACGACTGCCACTCCTCGAGGTCCGCCTCGTCGATCTCCGCGGCCGCCAGCAGCTCGGCCCGCCCGATCCGGGCGACCGTGGGCCGCTCGAACGACTCCGGTACGTCCTCCCCGGTGCGCTGACGCCCCACCACGGGCAGCTGGACGGCCTCGCCCCGCTCCATGGCGTCCAGGTGCTCACGGATGACCTTGAGCGGCAGATAGTGGTCCCGCTGCATCCGCAGGACATGGGCGAGACGCTCTACGTCGCCTGCGCTGAACTTTCGGTACCCCGAGGGGGTCCGCTGCGGCTCGACGAGGCCCTCCGACTCCAGGAAACGGATCTTGGAGATGGTGACCTCGGGGAACTCGTCACGCAGCGCGTTCAGCACCGTGCCGATGCTCATCAGCCCACTGTCCGTGGCGGCGGTACCGCTTCGGGCACCGCCGCTCGGTGTATGAAGCATGGACCTTCCCTGGGGTCCCCGGACGGGTCCGGGGGTCAGATGCCCTGCCGACTCGCGTAGAAGACCAGCCGGTACTTGCCGATCTGCACCTCGTCACCGTTCGACAGAGCGACCTGGTCGATCCGCTCACGGTTGACGTACGTACCGTTCAAGCTGCCCACATCGGCCACCGTGAACGAGCCGTCCGGGGAACGCCGGAACTCCACATGCCGACGGGAGACCGTCACGTCGTCCAGGAAGATGTCGCTCTGCGGGTGACGGCCGGCCGTGGTCAGGTCGCTGTCCAGCAGGAAGCGGCTGCCCGAGTTCGGTCCCCGGCGCACCACCAGTAGCGCCGAACCCATCGGCAGCGCGTCGACCGCGGCCTGCGCTTCGGGCGAGAGCATCGGCATGGCCGTCTGACCGGTCGCCTCGGCGTCGTAGGCCTCGAGACCGGAGATGGAGATCGTGGACGTGGTCTCGGACGCGCGCTCCGGTGCCACACCGGGACGCAGCGGCGCACCGCAGTTGGAACAGAACCGGGCGTTCTCCGCGTTGCGGTTACCGCACCTCGTACACACCAGGACCGACATGAACGGATCCTCCTGCCGCGACTGCCCCGCGGAAGCGTTGGACGCGTACGGGTCGGAGGCAAACCCTCCACCCGCACTTGAGGTTGACGGTTGCCCGAAACCTATGCCGCCGGACTGGGCAGGGTCAACAGACGCCGCGCCCTGACCTCCGGAAATGTCACCGCCCGGACCAGCGACCTGGTCGCGGAACAGTGGGCGCTGGCCCTCTGCGTCAGGCTGTGCGCGATGACGAGCGGTCGCGTTGTCGCTGCCCTCTCGCGCGCTCTTGCCGAACAACTTCGCAAACAACTTCACGGGCGATTCCCCTTGACCGAAACAGACCCGCCCGTGGGGCAGGACGAACCCTGATTGCCTACACCGGCCGACCCGGACACCCTCACAACGTCCGTATCCACCAAACAGTTTCCACCACGCACCACCCCTTCGGTGCGCCGACCCCCCGCAACCTCATGCCCCTGCCGGACGTCCCCCATGCACCACCGGTTCACTGGGAGGACGACCGAGCGTAGTCAGGCTGCTTCGCCTGCCGCAAGGCGTCTACGACGATCTTGTTAGACCGCTCCACGGTCGCCGTGGCCTGCTCCTTCTCCAGGGTCTGCACCACGCCTCCAGGGATGTTCAGAGCAGGCTCGAGATCCTGCGGCTTCCCGATGACCTTGAAACGATAGGGGGCGTTGATCTTGTTCCCGTCGACGCTCACACTCTTGTCGGAATCGGTGAAGTAGCTGCTCGCGACCACCCGTACCCCGTTGACCTGGATCGCCTCCGCGCCGGCCGCGCGCAACTCCTGGATCGCGTCGAGCAGCATGTCCGCCTTGACCGTCCCCTTCGTGTCCGCGATCGTCATGGTGATGCCGGGACCCTGCGCCGCCACGGTGCCCGCCAGAATGCTCAGTTGCTTCTCCTTCTCGGCGGTCTGCTTGCGTGCCTCCGCAGCCTGGTCGGAGCTGCTCTGCAGCTCCTGGCGCTGCTTTTCGAGTCCCTGCTTCTCGTCCTCAAGACGCTGGGTACGGTCATCCAGTTCATCGAGGATGCGAACAAGATCTTCCTGCCGGGCGCCGCGCAGCGCGCTGTCGCTGTCGCTGTTCGACGCCACCTGCACGGCCAGCCCGAAACCGAGCCCGAACAGCAGCAGCGCGACGATGAGTTGGGCCCGCGTCAACCGCGGCGGCCACAGCCCCTTGACCAGCCGCCGGCGCCCGGTGAGCTGCGGCTCGGGGTTCTCAGCGGGTCCCTGCTCAGGCGTCTGCTGCTCCGACTCCGCAGCCGCGGCCGGCACCTCGTCGGGCAGTGCCTTGCGCAGCCTGTTCTCCGGCTGCCCCTCCTGGTTGCTCATCAGCCTCACGCCCGGAACACGTGCCGTCGGATCGCCGCGGCGTTCGAGAAGATCCGGATACCGAGCACCACCACAACACCCGTGGACAGCTGCGCGCCCACGCCCAACTTGTCACCCAGGAACACGATCAACGCGGCCACGACCACGTTCGACAGGAACGACACCACGAAGACCTTGTCGTCGAAGATCCCGTCCAGCATGGCCCGCAGACCGCCGAACACGGCGTCCAGCGCCGCCACGACGGCGATCGGCAGATAAGGCTCGACGACCGCCGGAACCTCAGGACGGACCAACAGGCCGGCCACGACTCCCACGACGAGGCCCAGTACGGCGATCACGATGTGCCCTTCTCAGTCTTCTCAGTGCTCTCGGAGTTTGGCTGTGCTGTACGTACGATCACACTCGGTGCGGCGGGCAACCGGACGTCGCCTTCCGTGGCGATGGTGGCGCGGATGCCGAAGTTCTCCTCCAGGGCATGCAGATACAGCCCGTCGGCGCTGTCCTGGAACCTGGTGCTCAGCCGCTTCCCGTCCCCCGCCGCGAGCACCGTGTACGGCGGCACCAGCGGTCTGTTGTCGACCAGTATCGCGTCACCCGCGGCCCTGATCGCGGACAGGGCCGTCAGCCGCTGTCCATTGATGGAGACGGCCTCGGCCCCGGAGGCCCACAGCCCGTTCACCACCCGCTGCATGTCCCGGTCGCGCAGCCGCCCGGTGTCGGAGAAACCGGAGGTCTCGCGCGGATTGCTGCCGTCGCCACCGGTGCTGGCCTCCTTGGCGTCGTTCACCACGAGCTTCACCCCGGGGCCATGCACCGCGATGGCGCCCGACAGAATACCCACCAGGTCCGCCTCGGCGCCGTCGCCGCTCTGCCGCAGTGCCGCCCGCTGGCGCGCGTCGACGTCGTCGCGCAGCTTGTCGACATCCTTCTCCAGGCTGTCCGCTGCCGCGGTCTCGCGGTCGACACGGTCGATCAGCTCCTGGCGCTCCTTGGCCACCACGGGCGCCGCCACGCGCGCCTGTGCCGCCCCGACGGTCACCACCAGCGCCGTGAGGACCAGTCCCGCCGCCAGGCCCAGCTTCGCCCTGAGGGTCTTCGGCAGCCCGCCCTCGCCCCGGGACTCCCTCCGGGCGGCGGCCTCGGCGTAGCCGTCGTCGAGGCTGTGGTCCATGACGTTGGTGATCAACGACATGGAGGCGTCCGGACGCGGCGGCCGCGTGGGGCTGCTCCGAACGGGGGGTTGCTGCGGCATGCCGCACATCGTCGCATGTCGCGAGCAGTACCTCCGAATGGCCCCACCGGCGTGCCGGACAGGCCCCCTTGGGGACACTTGTCCGGCACGCACGCGTGCAGTGCCTTTTCGCCCTCCAGGGCCGCCCTTCTACCGTCCGGCGCTGTCCACCACGGCCGCCCACTCGTCCAGCAGGGCCTGCGCCGAGGCGTCGTCCGGCCCCTCGGCCCACAGATGGGTGACGGCCTCGGCCGGGTCGGGCAGCACCATCACCCAGCGCCCGTCTGTCTCCACGACCCGCACACCGTCCGTCGTATCGACAAATCGATCCCCGGCCGCCTCCACGACACGCCGCATCACCAGACCCTTGACGGCCCACGGGGTCGCCAGGTCCCGCTTGAGGACGTGGGCCCGCGGAATCCGCGCGTCGATCTGGCTCAGGGTGAGCTGCGTACGCGCCACCAGCCCGATCAGCCGTACGAAGGCCGCCGTGCCGTCGTAGACGCTGCTGAACTCGGGGACGATGAACCCGCCCTTGCCGTCACCGCCGAAGATGGTGCCCTCTTCGCCGCCCACGCGCGTGAGGTCGTCGGGAGAGGTCGTGGTCCATTCGACCTGCGTTCCGTGATAAGCGGCCACCTGCTCGGCGATCCGGGTCGTGGTCACCGGCAGCGCCACACGCCCGCTGCGCCGCTCGGCGGCCACCAGGTCCAGCATCACGAGCAGGGCCCGGTCGTCCTCGATGATCCGTCCCTTCTCGTCCACCAGCGACAGCCGCTCGCCGACGGGGTCGAACCGGACACCGAACGCGGCCCCCGAGGACGCCACTATCTCGCCGAGGCGCACCAGCCCGTTGCGGCGCATCTCCTCGGTCTCCGTGGGCCTGGACTCGTCCAGACCGGGGTTGATCGTCAGTGAGTCCACGCCGAGCTTGCCGAGCAAGCTCGGCAGGACGAGGCCGGCACTGCCGTTGGAGGCGTCCACGACGACCTTCAGGCCCGATTCCGCTATCCCCGTCGTGTCGACGTTCCGCAGCAGAGAGCCGGTGTACGAGTCGAAGACGCTCGCAGGGAAGTACAGGTCGCCGATCTCCCCGGGGAACGCCCGGCGGTACTCCTGGCGCGCGAACACCCGGTCGAGCTTGCGCTGGCCGCCCTGCGATAGGTCCGCGCCCTGGCCGTCGAAGAACATGATGTCGACGGAGTCCGGCACACCCGGCGAGGTCCGGATCATGATGCCGCCGGCGCTGCCTCGCGCCGTCTGCTGCCGAGCCACGGGGAGCGGAACGTTCTCCAGGTCCCGCACGTCGATGGCGCTCGCCTGCAGCGCGGAGATCACCGCCCGCTTGAGGGCACGGGCACCCCGGGAGTGGTCGCGGGCCGTGGTGACCGTGGAACCCTTCTTCAGCGTGGTCGCATAGGCGCCCGCCAGCCGTACGGCCAGCTCGGGGGTGATCTCCACGTTCAGAATTCCGGAGACACCGCGGGCACCGAACAGGTTCGCCTGTCCTCTCGACTCCCAGATGACCGAGGTGTTGACGAACGCGCCCGCCTCGATGGTCTTGAACGGATAGACCCGCACATTGCCCTGAACGATCGATTCTTCGCCGATCAGGCACTCGTCACCGATGACCGCGCCGTCCTCGATCCGTGCGGCCCGCATGATGTCGGTGTTCTTGCCGACTACGCAGCCGCGCAGATTGCTGTGCTGGCCGACGTACACGTTGTCGTGGACCACGGCCCGGTGCAGGAAAGCACCGCTCTTGACGACGACATTGGAACCGACCACGGTGTGCTCGCGGATTTCGGCGCCGGCTTCCACTTTGGCGTAGTCGCCGATGTAGAGCGGCCCGCGGAGCACGGCGTCGGGGTGTACCTCGGCGCCCTCGGCCACCCAGACGCCCGGAGAGATCTCGAATCCGTCGATCTCGACGTTGACCTTGCCTTCCAGGACGTCTGCCTGGGCCTTCACGTAGCTCTCGTGTGTGCCGACGTCCTCCCAGTAGCCCTCGGCGACATAGCCGTAGATCGGCTTGCCTTCCTTCATCAGCTGCGGGAAGACATCGCCGGACCAGTCGACGGGAACATCGGCTTCGACGTACTCGAAAACCTCGGGCTCCATGACGTAGATGCCCGTGTTGACCGTGTCGGAGAAGACCTGCCCCCAGGTCGGCTTCTCCAGGAAACGCTCGACCTTGCCTTCCTCGTCGACGATGGTGATGCCGAACTCCAGCGGATTGGGCACCCGGGTCAGACAGACGGTGACCAGCGCGCCCTTCTCCTTGTGGAAATCGATCAGGTCGGTGAGGTCGAAGTCGGTCAGGGCATCACCGGAGATGACGAGGAAAGCATCGTCCTTCAACGCCTCTTCGGCGTTCTTGACGCTTCCGGCGGTACCGAGTGGCTTCTCCTCGTTCGCATAGGTGAGCTCCATTCCGAGCTCGTCGCCGTCTCCGAAGTAGTTCTTGACGAGCGATGCCAGGAACTGCACGGTCACAACGGTCTCGTTGAGCCCATGGCGTTTGAGCAGCCGTAGCACGTGCTCCATGATCGGGCGGTTCACCACCGGCAGGAGCGGCTTGGGCATGCTGGAGGTCATAGGGCGAAGGCGAGTGCCTTCGCCACCGGCCATCACGACGGCCTTCATGTCGGAAGCGTCCTCCTCAAGAGACGACGGTCTAGCCGACTTCACCCGTCCAGATTGTCCCGCAGTTCTCCGCAGCGGGCCATCGGGCCACTATGTCCGGACAATCAACGAGCTCAATCGGCCGTGGCATCCGCGCGGACCAGACGGCGGACCTGTACCACGTAGAGCACTCCTGCCCACCAATAGAGGGTTGTACCCCACCCTGCGAACGCCCATCCGAAAATAGCAGCGAGTGACGCGATCCATCCGCTTCCGTCGCTGAGGAGCAGCAGAGGAAACGCATACATCAGGTTGAAGGTGGCGGCCTTCCCGAGGAAGTTCACCTGCGGCGGCGGATAGCCGTGACGCCTGAGGATGCCCACCATCACCAGCAGAACCAGTTCTCTCGCCAGTAGAAGCGCGGTCAGCCAGATCGGCAGGATCTCGCGCCAGGTGAGGCCCACCAGGGTGGAAAGGACGTAGAGCCGGTCGGCGGCGGGATCGAGGAGCCGGCCGAGGCTGCTGATCTGATTCCAGCGCCGGGCGAGCTTGCCGTCGAGATAGTCACTGATCCCGCTGAAGGCCAGCAGGAGGAGGGCCCAGCCGTCGCTGTTGGGCCCCCCGAACTCCGGCCTGAGGATCAGCCAGAGGAACAGGGGCACTCCCACCAGCCGTGCCATGCTGAGGATGTTGGGGATGGTGAGGACCCGGTCCGTTTGGACACGGGTCTCCTGGACCTCCACCCGGGGGCCTCCTGTGCGAATACGAGCCGACGATGCCCCCTGACCTTACCTCAACGCAAAAAAGCTCCGGCCCCTGGGCAATGCCCAAGAGCCGGAGCTGTAAAAGGAGTTCGGCGGCGTCCTACTCTCCCACAGGGTCCCCCCTGCAGTACCATCGGCGCTGTGAGGCTTAGCTTCCGGGTTCGGAATGTAACCGGGCGTTT
>NZ_JBVIGN010000012.1:310812-350951 GCF_055570785.1 Streptomyces sp. NPDC031100 | reverse complement strand
GGGCGTCCTGGTCAAGGACACCCACGGTTCCACGATCCGGCTGGCACCCCCGCTGACGATCACGGCCGAGGAGCTGCGCTCGGCGCTGGGCGCGCTGGAGAAGGTGCTCGGCCAGGCCGGCTGAGTCGGGGGGGGGGGGGGGGGGGGGGGGGGGGGGGGGCGGCCCCCCCCCCCCCCCCCCCCCCCCCCCCCGCCCCGGTGGACCGGCTGGATCAGCCGGCGGCGTACGCCGAGTCCTTCATGACGAAGGTGGCCAGCGGCGAGGTGTCGCCCGGGGACATCGCCGTGAAGGTGATGCCGAGCTGGGAGGCCGACTTGCGGGCCAGCTTGATGTCGTCCGCCGCCGTGACCTGGCCGCGCGGGATGCCGAAGCGGTAGGTCACGGCGGTGCCGTCGCTCGCCCGGACGTCGGTGAACTCCAGGCCGAGGGCACGCACGTCGGCGAACGGCCGGCCGGCGATGTCGTACTTGTAGACGCCGGTGGAACCGGTCACCGCGTCGACGGTTCCGCCACCCATGAAGAACGGCAGCGTGTCCTCGTTGAACTGCAGCAGCGAGAACTTCAGCGTCAGGTCGCGGTCCGAGTACACGAAGTGCACCGGGCTGACGGCCTGCCACACGTCGATCGGCTCCAGCTTGTCCTTCT
This sequence comes from Streptomyces sp. NPDC031100, assembly GCF_055570785.1. Lineage (NCBI taxonomy): Bacteria > Bacillati > Actinomycetota > Actinomycetes > Kitasatosporales > Streptomycetaceae > Streptomyces > Streptomyces sp. NPDC031100. The sequence continues at coordinate 350,305 of NZ_JBVIGN010000012.1, read as the reverse complement.
TGCTGAAGGTGACGCCGTCACCGGTGGTGAAGCCGAGGTTCTTCCAGCTGGCCCAGTCGGTGGAGGTGTCGGTGGAGAAGGTCGTCGGGACCTTGGTGTCGGCGGTGGCCACGTAGAGGCGGCCTACGCCGGCGACGCGGATCTCGGACGAGTTGGTACCTGCCATGGTGGTGTTTCTCCTTGGAGTGAGGGTTGATCAGGGTGTTTGCCGCACCCGGTCGCTCCGGGTACGGAGAAGGCCCCGCCGGGTCGGCGGGGCCTTCGGTCTGTGGGGTGCCGCGGCCGTCGGTCGCCGTCCGGGTGCGCGTCAGTAGACGTCGAGGTACACCTTGTGGACGCTCACGTAGCGGTTTGCCGCGTGGTAGAGGTAGTCCGGCAGCCAGCGGGGGCCGTCCTGTTCCTCCACCTCGGTGATGAGATTGGTGCCGTAGCGGTTGCCGGCCGTGGCCAGCAGCGCGCGCCGGGCCGCGTTGGCCAGGACGTGCGCGGCCTGCTTGGTCGGGCCGTACACCTCCAGCTCGATGAGCGGCTGGTCGACGTGGAGTTCGCCGATCCAGGCGCCACCGCGCCGGTTGACGAGGACGGCGGCTGTCGTGCCGTTGAAGTCGGACGGCGGCTGGGCGGTGACGAGCGCCGTGGCGAGCGCGGGGTCCTGCTTCAGGATGTCGACGACCAGGGCCTCGACGTCGGGGAACGCGCTCGGTGGAGTGGGTGTGGTCATGCCGGGTCACCTCGTGGCTGCAGGGCGCGCGGGGCGCGGTGTGGGTGGCGGGCACGGGGCCCGGGACCCCGGCACCGGAAGCGGTGGACCGCCGGGCGGGCGCCGCGTGGGGGCGGTGGGGGAGGCGCGGCGCCTCGGCCCGGCGTGGGCGGGGAGCCGTTTCCGGCCTGCGGGCACAGCTCCGCCGCTGCACCAACTGTGACAGAGGAGCGTGCGCGCACGCAACTAAATTGGCGAAGAGTTGGCGAGGGGATGTTCTTCGGGGGTGTGAACAGGTGGTGCGATGGCGCCGTGAGCGCTGGGGTTTCAGGTGCTGCCGGGGCTTGTGCGAGCGATGTGGTCAAGGGCCCGGACATGCCGGTGCACCCGTGGGTTCACGGGTGCTCTTGGAGTCGGCGCGGCCGCGGGGGCGTCGGTCGCGGGAGATCGGGGTGGGGGATCAGAGGCTGACGTGCGCTGCGCCGGCGGCAGCTTCGGCCGGTGCCCGCGTCTCCTGTGGAGCCTGCGGCGCGGTCTCCGCCTCGTTCGGCAGGAACTGCTCCACGACCCTGACGAACATCTCGCGCCGGTCGGCGGGCACGCCCAGCAGCTCGGCGACCTCCTCCAGCGTGGGTCGGCGGCCGAACTCGACACCGGATGCGGGGGAGGTCAAGTGGTCGTGGGGGTCGGCCAGTTCCTCGGCGGTCAGCCGGCCGGAGCGGATGAGCATCTCGCGCACCGGGACGCCCAGAACCCGGGCCAGCCGGCGCGTGGTCTCGAGGTCCGGCATGCTCTGCCGCTGCAGCAGGCGGGTGACGGCGGCGCGATGCACCCCGGCCTCGTCCGCGATCCGTGACTTCCCGCCCCCTCGCGGGCTGTCGATGTCGTATCCGCGGTCGCGCATCAGGTCTTCGACCCACGCGGCGAACGCGTCCAGGTCCTGGCTGGTCATGTTGTGCTCGCTTCCCTTGGGAGGCCCCGAGTTTAGCTTGCTTGCGCGCGCGGTATTACGTGCTTTCGTGCAAGCACTGTGAAAAACGGGTGGAGCAGCACGGAAAACGGGCGAGGCCGGTGCCGTGGCAGTCCCGCGGGGCGAAAGTCTGTTGCGAGCGCGCACGCAATCTGTAAGCCTGGGCGGCGCTTGTGCCCCACCCGTCCCATCAGGAGGCCCCATGTCCGTCTCCGGCTCGTGCTCACCGCAACCCCCGCACGCCCCCGAGGCCGCCCGCCGCTTCGCCCCGATCGAACCCCCGGGCTGGCAGTCCGCCGCGGCCTGCGCCGGGCTGCCGCCCCGGGTCGTCTTCTCCAAGAAGGTCAAGGAGGCCGCCCCCGCGCTGCGGGCCTGCGGCGGCTGTGCGGTCCGCCGCCACTGCGAGGAGGCGGTCGCCCCGGCGGATAGCTGGTTCGACGGCGTCTGTGGCGGCCGCCTCTGGCGCTCCGGCCGCCCGGTCACCCTCCCGGCGAACCTCGTACCAGGGACCGGTGAACATCGCCTGGCCCCGGCTGCCGGCGAGAACCGCACCGCCCGCGACGGAGGCCGCGTTGCCTGACGAACGCCCGACCCGCCACGACCACTCCACCGCCGACGCCGCCCTCTGGATCGGCATGCTCCTCCAGCAGTTCCCGGAGCTGGCCACCGAGCTCGTGCCCGGCCGCACCGCACCGGCACACCGCCCCACCCCGCCCCCACCGCCCGCAGACCTCGCCCGGCGGTTGCGCGAGGAGCGCGAGGAGGCCCTGCTCCTCCAGCAGCGGCACGGCCTGGTCGCCCCCGGGCACAGCGCGGCACCGCTGCGCCTGCACATCTCCGACACCATCCGCGACATCAGCGACGGAGTGATCGAACTGGAGGAAGCCGTCCGCGACCGGCTCGGTCTGCCGCGCGCCCGCCGCGCCCCGGTGCCCGAGCGGCTGCGCCGGATCGCCGCCCTGCTCGACGCCGTGGCCGCCGACCCGGTTCTGGCCGCCCACGTCCGGGACGAGACGCGCCGCATGGCCCGCCGCTGCGCCCGCGCGCTCGGTGACACCGAGACCGTCGTACGGGTGTCCGGCCGCTGCCCCTGGTGCGACTCGGTCTCCCTGCGCGCCTTCCCCGACCGCGGTGCGGTGCTCTGCGTCAACCCCGCCTGCCGCTGCACGGACGCCCTGTGCGGCTGCCACGACGACCCGGCCTACCGGCACACCTGGGACGAGAACGAGTGGGAGCGTACGGCCACCCGGCGGGAGGAGGCGCGATGAGCGAATGCCCGACGAGTGGCGGCCGGCCGAGCGGGGAGCCGATGAGTGGACGCCCCGCCCGTGGAGACCGGGCGAACGGGGGCCCGGACCTGCCCACCCTGATCCCCGGCCCCCTCGCCGCCCACGAGGCCGGTGTCGCGCCGGCCACCATCCGCAAGTGGGTGCAGCTGGGCCACCTCAAAGCCGCCGGAAAGGCGGGCCGGGCGCAGCTCTTCCGCCTGGAGGATGTCTTCGCGGCCGAACGGGCGGCTCGCGGCACCGCCCGCCGGGCCCGCCGGGCGGCCGATGACCCCCAGGCGCCGTGTGGACCCTCGTTCCGGGGGAACCCCGACCCGGGGCTCGCGTAGCGGGCGTACTGTTCCGAGGCGCCGCCGCCGTCGTGCGGAACACCGTCGACTCGACCACGTCGGGCGGCTCACGACGGCGGCTGCGGGGAGACCGGAGGATGAGGGGACCGGAGGCTTGATCAACCCCTACGATTCGCGTGTCGACAGCTTCTGTGATAGAGAGGCGCGCCTGGCGAAATCCCAGTTCGGACCTGCCGCAGGCCACCCTGCCCCGGCCTCGTCGCTTTTGTTTTGACCGGAGTCTGTGCGGTAGGTACGCTCAGACCTTGTGCCTGGGGTGTGCCCTGGCTCTGGTGCGTGCCTTCAAACCGCGCCGCGAGCCGTCACCGGCCACCGTAATCTGCGCCCTTTCCGCCTCGCGGCAAAGGTCCTCCGGATTCGACACACCCGACCGCGTGGGTCGGAGACGTTCCAGGTTAGCTGTACCTATCGGCACACAGAATCGGAGAAGTAGTGCCTACGATCCAGCAGCTGGTCCGCAAGGGCCGGCAGGACAAGGTCGAGAAGAACAAGACGCCCGCACTCGAGGGTTCCCCTCAGCGTCGTGGTGTCTGCACGCGTGTGTTCACGACCACCCCGAAGAAGCCGAACTCGGCCCTGCGTAAGGTCGCGCGTGTGCGTCTGACCAGCGGGATCGAGGTCACGGCCTACATTCCGGGTGAGGGACACAACCTGCAGGAGCACTCCATCGTGCTCGTGCGCGGCGGCCGTGTGAAGGACCTGCCGGGTGTTCGCTACAAGATCATCCGCGGTTCGCTCGACACCCAGGGTGTCAAGAACCGCAAGCAGGCCCGCAGCCGCTACGGCGCCAAGAAGGAGAAGTAAGAATGCCTCGTAAGGGCCCCGCCCCGAAGCGCCCGGTCATCATCGACCCGGTCTACGGTTCTCCTCTGGTGACCTCCCTGATCAACAAGGTGCTGCTGAACGGCAAGCGCTCCACCGCCGAGCGCATCGTCTACGGCGCCATGGAGGGTCTGCGTGAGAAGACGGGCAACGACCCGATCATCACGCTGAAGCGCGCGCTGGAGAACATCAAGCCGACCCTCGAGGTCAAGTCCCGCCGTGTCGGTGGTGCGACGTACCAGGTTCCGATCGAGGTCAAGCCCGGTCGCGCCAACACCCTCGCGCTGCGCTGGCTCGTCGGTTACTCCCGCGCCCGTCGCGAGAAGACCATGACCGAGCGCCTGCTCAACGAGCTTCTCGACGCTTCGAACGGCCTCGGTGCGGCCGTCAAGAAGCGCGAGGACACGCACAAGATGGCCGAGTCCAACAAGGCCTTCGCGCACTACCGCTGGTAGTCGCTACCCACATCGAGACCGAGAGAAGACTGAAGCCTTATGGCTACCACTTCACTTGACCTGGCCAAGGTCCGCAACATCGGGATCATGGCCCACATCGACGCGGGCAAGACGACCACCACCGAGCGGATCCTGTTCTACACCGGTGTGTCTTACAAGATCGGTGAGGTCCACGACGGCGCTGCCACCATGGACTGGATGGAGCAGGAGCAGGAGCGTGGCATCACGATCACCTCTGCTGCCACCACCTGTCACTGGCCGCTGGAAGACGTCGACCACACCATCAACATCATCGACACGCCGGGCCACGTCGACTTCACCGTCGAGGTGGAGCGTTCCCTGCGTGTGCTCGACGGTGCCGTGACGGTGTTCGACGGCGTCGCCGGCGTTGAGCCCCAGTCCGAGACGGTGTGGCGTCAGGCGGACCGCTACGGCGTGCCGCGCATCTGCTTCGTCAACAAGCTCGACCGCACGGGCGCCGAGTTCCACCGCTGCGTGGACATGATCTCGGACCGCCTGGGCGCGCAGCCGATCGTCATGCAGCTCCCGATCGGTGCCGAGGCCGACTTCAAGGGCGTCGTGGACCTGGTCCGCATGAAGGCGCTCGTGTGGTCCGCCGAGGCCACCAAGGGCGAGATGTACGACGTCGTCGACATCCCGGACACGCACACCGAGGCTGCCGAGGAGTACCGCGGCAAGCTGCTCGAGGCCGTGGCCGAGAACGACGAAGAGATCATGGAGCTGTACCTGGAGGGCACCGAGCCCACCGAGGAGCAGCTGTACGCCGCGGTCCGTCGTATCACCATCGCGTCCGGCAAGGGCACCGGCACCACCGTGACCCCGGTGTTCTGCGGTACCGCGTTCAAGAACAAGGGTGTCCAGCCCCTGCTCGACGCGGTCGTGCGCTACCTGCCGTCCCCGGTCGACATCGAGGCCATCGAGGGCCACGACGTCAAGGACCCCGAGGTCGTCGTCAAGCGCAAGCCGTCCGACGACGAGCCGCTGTCGGCGCTGGCGTTCAAGATCATGAGCGACCCGCACCTCGGCAAGCTCACCTTCGTCCGGGTTTACTCGGGCCGCCTGGAGTCCGGCTCTTCGGTGCTGAACTCCGTCAAGGGCAAGAAGGAGCGCATCGGCAAGATCTACCGCATGCACGCCAACAAGCGTGAGGAGATCGAGTCGGTGGGCGCCGGCGACATCGTCGCCGTCATGGGCCTGAAGCAGACCACCACTGGTGAGACGCTGGCCGACGACAAGAACCCGGTCATCCTGGAGTCCATGGACTTCCCGGCGCCGGTCATCCAGGTCGCCATCGAGCCCAAGTCGAAGGGCGACCAGGAGAAGCTGGGCGTCGCGATCCAGCGCCTGGCCGAGGAGGACCCGTCCTTCCAGGTCCACTCGGACGAGGAGACCGGCCAGACCATCATCGGTGGTATGGGCGAGCTGCACCTCGAGGTGCTGGTCGACCGTATGCGCCGTGAGTTCAAGGTCGAGGCCAACGTCGGCAAGCCGCAGGTCGCGTACCGCGAGACGATCCGCAAGGCCGTCGAGCGCGTCGACTACACCCACAAGAAGCAGACCGGTGGTACCGGTCAGTTCGCGAAGGTGCAGATCGGCATCGAGCCGCTCGAGGGTGGCGACACCTCGTACGAGTTCGTGAACAAGGTGACCGGTGGCCGTATCCCGAAGGAGTACATCCCTTCGGTCGACGCCGGTGCGCAGGAGGCCATGCAGTTCGGCATCCTCGCCGGTTACGAGATGACCGGTGTCCGCGTGATCCTGCACGACGGTGCCTACCACGAGGTCGACTCCTCCGAGCTCGCCTTCAAGATCGCCGGTTCGCAGGCCTTCAAGGAGGCCGCGCGCAAGGCTTCGCCCGTGCTCCTCGAGCCGATGATGGCCGTCGAGGTCACCACGCCCGAGGACTACATGGGTGAGGTCATCGGCGACATCAACTCCCGCCGTGGCCAGATCCAGGCCATGGAGGAGCGGGCTGGTGCCCGCGTCGTCAAGGGCCTCGTGCCCCTGTCGGAGATGTTCGGCTACGTCGGCGACCTCCGCAGCAAGACGTCGGGTCGCGCAAGCTACTCGATGCAGTTCGACTCCTACGCCGAGGTTCCGCGGAACGTCGCCGAGGAGATCATCGCGAAGGCCAAGGGCGAGTAACGCACCGCGTTCACACGCTTTAGGCTTGACTCCGGAGCCTCAAGGGGCAAACACCCACAATCCTGGATGTTTGCCCCGGGTTCCGGGCTTTCCAGCAAAGATCACCTGGCGCCGATGAAGTAAGGCGTACAGAACCACTCCACAGGAGGACCCCAGTGGCGAAGGCGAAGTTCGAGCGGACTAAGCCGCACGTCAACATCGGCACCATCGGTCACATTGACCACGGTAAGACGACCCTCACGGCCGCCATTACCAAGGTGCTGCACGACGCGTACCCGGACCTGAACGAGGCCACCCCGTTCGACAACATCGACAAGGCTCCTGAGGAGCGTCAGCGCGGTATCACCATCTCCATCGCGCACGTCGAGTACCAGACCGAGGCGCGTCACTACGCCCACGTCGACTGCCCGGGTCACGCGGACTACATCAAGAACATGATCACCGGTGCCGCCCAGATGGACGGCGCGATCCTGGTGGTCGCCGCCACCGACGGCCCGATGCCGCAGACCAAGGAGCACGTGCTCCTGGCCCGCCAGGTCGGCGTTCCGTACATCGTCGTCGCCCTGAACAAGGCCGACATGGTGGACGACGAGGAGATCCTGGAGCTCGTCGAGCTCGAGGTCCGTGAGCTCCTCTCCGAGTACGAGTTCCCGGGCGACGACCTGCCGGTCGTCAAGGTCTCCGCGCTCAAGGCCCTCGAGGGCGACCCGGAGTACGTCCAGACCGTCCTCGACCTGATGAAGGCCGTCGACGAGTCCATCCCGGAGCCCGAGCGTGACGTCGACAAGCCGTTCCTGATGCCGATCGAGGACGTCTTCACGATCACCGGTCGTGGCACCGTCGTCACCGGTCGTATCGAGCGTGGTGTCCTCAAGGTCAACGAGACCGTCGACATCATCGGCATCAAGACCGAGAAGACCACCACCACGGTCACCGGCATCGAGATGTTCCGCAAGCTGCTCGACGAGGGCCAGGCCGGTGAGAACGTCGGTCTGCTGCTCCGTGGCATCAAGCGCGAGGACGTCGAGCGCGGCCAGGTCATCATCAAGCCGGGCTCGGTCACCCCGCACACCGAGTTCGAGGCGCAGGCCTACATCCTCTCCAAGGACGAGGGTGGCCGCCACACGCCGTTCTTCAACAACTACCGTCCGCAGTTCTACTTCCGTACGACGGACGTGACCGGCGTCGTGACCCTCCCCGAGGGCACCGAGATGGTCATGCCGGGTGACAACACCGAGATGTCGGTGCAGCTCATCCAGCCCATCGCCATGGAAGAGGGCCTGAAGTTCGCCATCCGTGAGGGTGGCCGGACCGTGGGCGCCGGCCAGGTCACCAAGATCACCAAGTGATCTTGAGCTGATCCGGCCCGGGTCTTCGACCTGGTAGCTGTCGGAGGGGCCCGCACGACTTCGGTCGTGCGGGCCCCTTCGCGTTGTCCGCGGGCGGTGGTGCGGCCGGTGACGAACGCCGCGCGGAACGCCGCCCGCGAGCCGCTGAGCAACTTCCTGACCGGGATCGACACTGCCCACCACGGGGCGGTGTTCCACGGTTCTGGGCCACAGTTACGGCACCGGGCCAGGTCCCGGGTCCCGGGTGCCGAGTGCCCGGGTGAGGAAGCGTGGGGCGCGCCGAAGCGCAGGTACGGCGTGGGGGACGCGGTGCGTGGGGGGGGGGGGCATCGCGCGCTTCCGAGGTCGTCGAGGTCGTCGCAGCGAGCACGTCGGCTGCGCCGGCTCCTCGAAGAGGCGGATACCGTGCCATCATGAGCCGCAGCTACCGATACGTCGGCCCGGCCGACGTGGCAGCCGCCGTACGGCCGGGGACCGGCGGGCAGACCATCCGCTCCGTGGCCGACCTCGACGCCTGGATCGTGCGGCGTCCTGCGGTCGAGGCGGCCGAGCCCTTCACCTTCGTGATCGGCGTGGACGGCCTGCTGCGCCTGGCCCCGCGTCGCAGTGAGCATGTGGCCTGCGCCAGGGGAGAGGCGGTGCTGAGCGCCGGAGAGATCGGGTTCACCAGGCCGGGCGGCGGGCGCTGGGCCGTCAGCGACGTGAGCAATCAGTCGACCGGCTACTGCCCCGACGGCGGCTCTTGGCCTGCCGTCGCCCGTGCCCTCGACCAGCTCGGCCTCCGGCGCCCGGACGGCTTCACCCACGAAGTGGTCTTCCGGCGCTGCCCTTGCTGCCAGGAGCACAACATCGTGCGTGAGGACGACTTCGTGTGCGTCTTCTGCGGCGGCGAACTGCCCGCCGAGTGGAACGTCGATCCGTAGGGCGCCCACCAGCGAGGTCGTCGCTCTGCATGGTCGTCGACACGAATCCGGTCCGGGGTTTGCTCTAAGTCACCCCGGGGGTATCCTCTCCGCCCCGATTGGCCAGCCCCCCGCCCGATATGGCAGACTGTCGGAGTTGCTCGGTCGAGTGTTGATGCTGCGCGCCTCCCGCCGGGAGGACCGGAAGCGAGTCCCACAGTACTCGTCGTCCTAACTGCCACCACGGCAGCACTGGGGCGGACGTACGGGAATCTTCCGGGAAGTGTGGTGCGGCACCGGCCAGGCACCCGGTGGGCCTTCCGTCCCCGGCTTGCGGTTCCGGAAGGGCCGTGTGCATTCCCCGCAGGGATGTTCGAACAAGGGGCATCTGTGTCAGCGGGAGCGCGACACGCCCGACCGCGTGGGTCGGAGAACGGGGCGAGGAACACCGGGTTCCAGAGCGTTGAAGAGACAGGACTACTGAGTAGCCATGGCGGGACAGAAGATCCGCATCCGGCTCAAGGCCTACGACCACGAGGTCATCGACTCCTCGGCGAAGAAGATCGTCGAGACGGTGACCCGCACTGGTGCGTCGGTCGCGGGCCCGGTGCCGCTGCCCACTGAGAAGAACGTGTACTGCGTCATCAAGTCGCCGCACAAGTACAAGGACTCGCGCGAGCACTTCGAGATGCGCACGCACAAGCGCCTGATCGACATTCTCGACCCCACCCCCAAGACCGTTGACTCTCTGATGCGACTCGACCTCCCGGCCGGCGTCGACATCGAGATCAAGCTCTGAGGGTCGGTGAGCTGAGAATGGCTAAGCAGATCAAGGGCATCCTGGGCGAGAAGCTCGGCATGACGCAGGTGTGGGACGAGAACAACCGCGTTGTTCCGGTCACCGTCGTCAAGGCCGGCCCCAACGTCGTCACCCAGGTCCGTACGAACGATGTCGACGGCTACGAGTCCGTCCAGATCGCCTTCGGCGAGATCGACCCGCGCAAGGTGAACAAGCCCCTCAAGGGCCACTTCGCCAAGGCCGACGTCACTCCCCGCCGCCACCTCGTCGAGATCCGTACCGCTGACGCCAGCGAGTACACCCTCGGCCAGGAGATCACCGCCGAGGTGTTCGAGGCCGGCATCAAGGTCGACGTGACCGGCAAGAGCAAGGGCAAGGGCTTCGCCGGTGTCATGAAGCGTCACAACTTCAAGGGCCTCGGCGCCGGACACGGCACCCAGCGCAAGCACCGCTCCCCCGGTTCCATCGGTGGCTGCGCCACCCCGGGCCGCGTGTTCAAGGGCCTCCGCATGGCGGGTCGCATGGGCAACGAGCGGGTCACCACCCAGAACCTGACCGTCCACGCCGTTGACGCGGAGAAGGGTCTGCTGCTCATCAAGGGCGCGGTTCCCGGTCCGAACGGCGGCCTCGTCCTGGTCCGCACCGCGGCCAAGGGGGCCTGAGGTAACCGATGAGCACTGTTGACATCCTTTCGCCGGCGGGCGACAAGGCCGGTTCCGTCGAGCTCCCCGCGGAGATCTTCGACGCCAAGGTCAGCGTTCCGCTGATCCACCAGGTCGTCGTCGCGCAGCTGGCCGCTGCCCGTCAGGGCACGCACAAGACGAAGACCCGTGGCGAGGTCCGTGGTGGTGGCAAGAAGCCTTACCGCCAGAAGGGCACCGGTCGTGCGCGTCAGGGTTCGACCCGCGCGCCGCAGTTCGCCGGTGGTGGCGTCGTGCACGGTCCCGTGCCGCGTGACTACTCGCAGCGCACCCCCAAGAAGATGAAGGCCGCCGCCCTGCGCGGTGCCCTCACCGACCGGGCGCGTCACAACCGCATCCACGTCGTCTCCGGCGTGGTCGAGGGGGCGAACCCGTCCACCAAGGCCGCGAAGAGCCTGTTCGGCAAGATCAGCGAGCGCAAGAACCTGCTCCTGGTCGTCGAGCGTGCCGACGAGGCCGCGTGGCTGTCCGCCCGCAACCTGCCCCAGGTCCACATCCTGGAGCCGGGCCAGCTGAACACGTACGACGTTCTCGTCTCGGACGACGTGGTCTTCACCCAGGCCGCTTTCGAGTCCTTCGTGTCTGGCCCCAAGGCCGCTGACACCGAAGGGAGCGAGGCCTGATGGCTACGCGTCACCCGAGCATTGCCTCGAAGGCCGCCAAGGCCGCCAAGGCCGCGCGCCTCGCCAAGGCGAAGCGCCACGCCACCGAGGGCAAGAACACCGTCGAGACCCCGCTGAGCAAGTCGTACACGGACCCCCGTGACGTCCTGCTGAAGCCGGTCGTCTCCGAGAAGAGCTACGCGCTCCTCGACGAGAACAAGTACACGTTCATCGTCGACCCGAACGCCAACAAGACCCAGATCAAGCAGGCCGTCCAGGCGGTCTTCTCGGTCAAGGTCACCGGGGTCAACACGATCAACCGCCAGGGCAAGCGCAAGCGCACGAAGACCGGCTTCGGTCAGCGTGCCGGCAGCAAGCGCGCGATCGTGACCCTCGCCGAGGGCGACCGTATCGACATCTTCGGCGGTCCGACCGCCTAAGGGCGGTCCGGATCGTCCGATATCGGACGAGGACTGAGAAATGGGAATCCGCAAGTACAAGCCGACTACGCCGGGCCGTCGTGGCGCCAGCGTCGCCGACTTCGTCGAGGTCACGCGGTCCACGCCGGAGAAGTCGCTGGTCCGCCCCCTGCACAGCAAGGGCGGCCGTAACAACGCCGGTCGTGTGACCGTTCGCCACCAGGGTGGCGGACACAAGCGCGCCTACCGTGTGATCGACTTCCGTCGTCACGACAAGGACGGCGTGCCGGCGAAGGTCGCGCACATCGAGTACGACCCCAACCGCACCGCGCGCATCGCGCTGCTGCACTACGCCGACGGCGAGAAGCGCTACATCCTCGCCCCGCGCAACCTGCAGCAGGGTGACCGCATCGAGAACGGTCCCGGGGCCGACATCAAGCCGGGCAACAACCTGGCCCTCCGCAACATCCCGGTCGGTACCACGATCCACGCGATCGAGCTCCGTCCCGGTGGCGGTGCCAAGTTCGCCCGCTCCGCCGGTGCCTCCGTGCAGCTGCTCGCGAAGGAGGGCGCCTACGCCCACCTGCGCATGCCGTCCGGCGAGGTCCGCCTGGTCGACGTCCGCTGCCGCGCCACCATCGGTGAGGTCGGCAACGCCGAGCAGAGCAACATCAACTGGGGTAAGGCCGGCCGTAAGCGGTGGCTGGGCGTTCGCCCGACCGTCCGTGGTGTCGTCATGAACCCGGTTGACCACCCGCACGGTGGTGGTGAGGGCCGGACCTCCGGTGGTCGCCACCCTGTGTCCCCGTGGGGCAAGAAGGAAGGCCGTACTCGTTCGCCCAAGAAGGCGTCGAACAAGTACATCGTCCGCCGCCGCAAGACGAACAAGAAGCGCTAAGGACGGGTTGAGATGCCTCGTAGCCTGAAGAAGGGGCCCTTCGTCGACGACCACCTGATCAAGAAGGTGGACGCCCAGAACGAAGCCGGCACCAAGAACGTCATCAAGACCTGGTCCCGCCGCTCGATGATCGTCCCGGCCATGCTGGGCCACACGCTCGCGGTGCACAACGGCAAGACCCACATCCCGGTGTTCGTCACCGAGTCGATGGTCGGCCACAAGCTCGGCGAGTTCTCGCCGACGCGCACCTTCCGGGGTCACGTCAAGGAAGACCGGAAGTCGAAGCGCCGCTAGTAGCGGATCGCATTCAGACACGTAAGTAACTGAAGGGACAACCATGGAAGCCAGGGCCCAGGCGCGGTACATCCGCGTCACGCCCATGAAGGCCCGCCGCGTGGTGGACCTCATCCGTGGCATGGACGCCACGGAGGCCCAGGCCGTCCTGCGATTCGCTCCGCAGGCCGCCTCCGTGCCGGTCGGCAAGGTGCTCGACAGCGCCATCGCCAACGCCGCGCACAACTACGACCACACCGACGCCGACAGCCTCTACATCTCCGAGGCCTACGTCGACGAGGGCCCGACCCTGAAGCGGTTCCGTCCGCGTGCCCAGGGCCGTGCCTACCGGATCCGCAAGCGGACCAGCCACATCACCGTGGTCGTCAGCAGCAAGGAAGGAACCCGGTAATGGGCCAGAAGGTTAACCCGCATGGGTTCCGGCTCGGTGTCACCACGGACTTCAAGTCCCGGTGGTACGCCGACAAGCTGTACAAGGACTACGTCAAGGAAGACGTCGCCATCCGTCGGATGATGACGTCCGGCATGGAGCGCGCCGGTATCTCGAAGGTTGAGATCGAGCGCACCCGTGACCGCGTGCGGGTGGACATCCACACCGCTCGTCCGGGCATCGTCATCGGCCGCCGTGGCGCCGAGGCCGACCGCATCCGCGGTGACCTCGAGAAGCTCACGGGCAAGCAGGTCCAGCTGAACATCCTCGAGGTCAAGAACCCCGAGACCGACGCTCAGCTGGTTGCTCAGGCCGTTGCCGAGCAGCTCTCCTCCCGTGTCTCCTTCCGTCGGGCCATGCGTAAGAGCATGCAGTCCGCCATGAAGGCCGGCGCCAAGGGCATCAAGATCCAGTGCGGTGGCCGCCTCGGCGGCGCCGAGATGTCCCGCTCGGAGTTCTACCGCGAGGGCCGTGTGCCCCTGCACACGCTCCGCGCGAACGTGGACTACGGCTTCTTCGAGGCCAAGACGACCTTCGGCCGCATCGGTGTGAAGGTCTGGATCTACAAGGGCGACGTCAAGAACATCGCCGAGGTCCGCGCCGAGAACGCTGCGGCCCGTGCGGGTAACCGCCCGGCCCGTGGTGGTGCCGACCGCCCGGCCCGTGGTGGCCGCGGTGGCGAGCGGCGCGGTCGCAAGCCGCAGCAGGCTGCCGGCGCCGAGGCCCCCAAGGCCGAGGCCCCCGCCGCTCCGGCTGAGAGCACCGGAACGGAGGCCTGACCGACATGCTGATCCCCCGTAGGGTCAAGCACCGCAAGCAGCACCACCCGAAGCGCCGTGGTATGGCCAAGGGCGGTACGACGGTTGCGTTCGGCGAGTACGGCATCCAGGCCCTCACGCCGGCGTACGTGACCAACCGCCAGATCGAGGCGGCTCGTATCGCGATGACCCGCCACATCAAGCGTGGCGGCAAGGTCTGGATCAACATCTACCCGGACCGTCCGCTGACCAAGAAGCCTGCCGAGACCCGCATGGGTTCCGGTAAGGGTTCGCCGGAGTGGTGGATCGCGAACGTTCACCCGGGCCGGGTGATGTTCGAGCTGTCCTACCCGAACGAGAAGATTGCGCGTGAGGCTCTCACTCGTGCGGCCCACAAGCTGCCGATGAAGTGCCGGATCGTCAAGCGCGAGGCAGGTGAAGCGTGATGTCGGTCGGTACCAAGGCGTCCGAGCTGCGCGAGCTGGGCAACGAGGAGCTTCTGGGCAAGCTCCGCGAGGCCAAGGAAGAGCTGTTCAACCTCCGCTTCCAGGCGGCGACGGGCCAGCTCGAGAACCACGGCCGTCTGAAGGCGGTCCGCAAGGACATCGCGCGGATCTACACCCTGATGCGCGAGCGTGAGCTGGGCATCGAAACGGTGGAGAACGCCTGATGAGCGAGAAGAACGTGACTGAGAACGCAGAGGCGCGCGGTTTCCGCAAGACCCGTGAGGGTCTCGTCGTCAGCGACAAGATGGACAAGACCGTCGTCGTCGCCGTCGAGGACCGCGTGAAGCACGCGCTGTACGGCAAGGTCATCCGCCGTACGAACAAGCTCAAGGCACACGACGAGCAGAACGCTGCGGGTGTCGGCGACCGCGTCCTCCTCATGGAGACCCGGCCGCTGTCCGCGACGAAGCGCTGGCGCGTCGTCGAGATCCTCGAGAAGGCCAAGTAATTTCCTGCGGGGCTAACCTCGCAGGTCAGTTCCGCCAGGCTCGGCAGGGGCGCTCGTACTGAGGCCCCTGCCGGGAACCGGCAGACAAACAGGAGATAGACGTGATCCAGCAGGAGTCGCGACTGCGCGTCGCCGACAACACTGGTGCGAAGGAAATCCTTTGCATCCGTGTGCTCGGTGGCTCCGGTCGCCGCTACGCGGGCATCGGTGACGTCATCGTCGCCACCGTCAAGGACGCGATCCCCGGTGGCAACGTGAAGAAGGGTGACGTCGTCAAGGCGGTCATCGTTCGCACCGTCAAGGAGCGCCGCCGTCCGGACGGCTCGTACATCCGCTTCGACGAGAACGCCGCTGTCATTCTGAAGAACGACGGCGACCCTCGCGGCACCCGCATCTTCGGCCCGGTCGGCCGTGAGCTGCGCGAGAAGAAGTTCATGAAGATCATCTCGCTCGCGCCGGAGGTGCTGTAAGCATGAAGATCAAGAAGGGCGACCTGGTCCAGGTCATCACCGGTAAGGACAAGGGCAAGCAGGGCAAGGTCATTGCCGCTTACCCGCGCGAGGAGCGCGTCCTGGTCGAGGGTGTCAACCGGGTCAAGAAGCACACCAAGGCCGGCCCGAC
Source organism: Streptomyces sp. NPDC031100 (assembly GCF_055570785.1). Taxonomy (NCBI): domain Bacteria; kingdom Bacillati; phylum Actinomycetota; class Actinomycetes; order Kitasatosporales; family Streptomycetaceae; genus Streptomyces; species Streptomyces sp. NPDC031100. The sequence goes on along the minus strand of NZ_JBVIGN010000012.1, from coordinate 334,829 downwards.
CGCCAGCGGTTCCCAGGCCGGCGGCATCGTGACCACCGAGGCCCCGATCCACGTTTCCAACGTTCAGCTGGTCGTGGAGAAGGACGGCAACAAGGTCGTCACGCGTGTCGGTTACCGCTTCGACGAAGAGGGCAACAAGATCCGCGTTGCCAAGCGGACGGGTGAGGACATCTGATGGCTACCACCACCACTCCGCGTCTGAAGCAGAAGTACCGCGAGGAGATCGCGGGCAAGCTGCGTGACGAGTTCAAGTACGAGAACGTCATGCAGATCCCCGGCCTCGTCAAGATCGTGGTCAACATGGGTGTGGGCGACGCCGCCCGCGACTCCAAGCTGATCGAGGGCGCCATCCGCGACCTTTCCACGATCACCGGCCAGAAGCCGCAGGTCACCAAGGCCCGCAAGTCCATCGCGCAGTTCAAGCTGCGTGAGGGCCAGCCGATCGGTGCCCACGTCACGCTCCGTGGCGACCGCATGTGGGAGTTCCTGGACCGCACCCTGTCGCTCGCGCTGCCGCGCATCCGCGACTTCCGTGGTCTGTCCCCCAAGCAGTTCGACGGCCGTGGCAACTACACCTTCGGTCTCACCGAGCAGGTCATGTTCCACGAGATCGACCAGGACAAGATCGACCGCGTCCGGGGTATGGACATCACCGTGGTGACCACGGCGACCAACGACGCTGAGGGCCGCGCGCTCCTTCGTCACCTCGGCTTCCCCTTCAAGGAGGCGTGAGCGAGATGGCGAAGAAGGCTCTGATCGCGAAGGCTGCTCGCAAGCCCAAGTTCGGCGTGCGTGGCTACACGCGCTGCCAGCGCTGCGGCCGTCCCCACTCCGTGTACCGCAAGTTCGGCCTGTGCCGCGTGTGCCTTCGTGAGATGGCTCACCGTGGCGAGCTGCCGGGCGTGACCAAGAGCTCCTGGTAATCCCCGCTTTTTAGGGATTCCTGAAGCTCTCGGTAAGCATCTGGGTCGGCAGGGGCCCTTCTCCGCATGCCGTAGGCTTGTGGGGTTGGGCGTCTGCCGCGCCCGTACGACTTACTACGCCGTAGGTCCACCGCGCCGCACCCGCCCCGTCTCGGATCGGGGAGAGGGATGGTGCACCAGGAAACCCCGGCGAGAGAGGCCGAAGGCCAATTCATGACCATGACTGATCCGATCGCAGACATGCTTACGCGTCTGCGGAACGCGAACTCGGCATACCACGACTCCGTGACGATGCCGGCATCGAAGATCAAGTCGCACATCGCGGAGATCCTCCAGCAGGAGGGCTTCATCACGGGCTGGAAGATCGAGGACGCCGAGGTCGGCAAGAACCTCGTTCTCGAGCTGAAGTTCGGCCCGAACCGTGAGCGCTCCATCGCGGGCATCAAGCGGATCTCCAAGCCCGGTCTCCGGGTGTACGCGAAGTCCACCAACCTGCCGAAGGTGCTCGGCGGCCTCGGCGTGGCGATCATCTCCACGTCCCACGGGCTCCTCACCGACAAGCAGGCCGGCAAGAAGGGCGTGGGTGGGGAAGTCCTCGCCTACGTCTGGTAGCAGAAGGGAACGGAGGAAACAGCTATGTCGCGTATTGGCAAGCTCCCCATCACGGTTCCCGCCGGCGTGGACGTCACCATCGACGGCCGTACGGTCTCGGTCAAGGGCCCCAAGGGCGAACTGACCCACACCGTCGTGGCACCGATCGAGATCGTCAAGGGTGAGGACGGCGTTCTGAACGTCACCCGCCCGAACGACGAGCGTCAGAACAAGGCCCTGCACGGCCTGTCCCGCACGCTGGTGGCGAACATGATCACCGGCGTGACCCAGGGTTACGTGAAGAAGCTCGAGATCAGCGGTGTCGGTTACCGCGTCACGGCCAAGGGCTCGAACCTCGAGTTCGCGCTCGGCTACAGCCACCCGATCGTCGTCGAGGCGCCCGAGGGCATCACCTTCAAGGTGGAGACCCCGACCCGCTTCCAGGTCGAGGGCATCGACAAGCAGAAGGTCGGCGAGGTTGCGGCCAACATCCGCAAGCTGCGCAAGCCTGACCCGTACAAGGCCAAGGGCGTCAAGTACGAGGGCGAAGTCATCCGCCGCAAGGTCGGAAAGGCGGGTAAGTAAGCCATGGCATACGGGCAGAAGATCCTCAAGGGCGACGCCTACAAGCGCGCCGCGATCAAGCGCCGTCACATCCGGATCCGCAAGCGGATCGCCGGTACGGCGGAGCGTCCCCGTCTGGTCGTGACCCGCTCCAACCGCCACATCGTGGCGCAGGTGATCGACGACCTCAAGGGCCACACCCTGGCGTCCGCGTCCACCCTGGACGCGTCCGTGCGCGGTGGCGAGGGCGACAAGTCCGCGCAGGCCAAGCAGGTCGGCGCCCTGGTCGCCGAGCGTGCCAAGGCCGCCGGTGTCGAGGCTGTCGTGTTCGACCGTGGTGGCAACCAGTACGCCGGGCGCATCGCCGCCCTGGCGGACGCCGCCCGCGAAGCCGGGCTCAAGTTCTGAGCCTGCCGTAGCTAGCGGAAACAGAGAGAGGTAATTCCAATGGCTGGACCCCAGCGCCGCGGTGGCGGTGCCGGTGGCGGCGAGCGGCGGGACCGGAAGGGCCGTGACGGCGGCGCTGCTGCCGCCGAGAAGACCGCGTACGTTGAGCGCGTTGTCGCGATCAACCGCGTCGCCAAGGTTGTGAAGGGTGGTCGTCGCTTCAGCTTCACCGCGCTGGTCGTGGTGGGCGACGGTGACGGCACCGTGGGTGTCGGTTACGGCAAGGCCAAGGAGGTGCCGGCCGCCATCGCCAAGGGCGTTGAGGAGGCCAAGAAGCACTTCTTCAAGGTCCCCCGTATCCAGGGCACCATCCCGCACCCGATCCAGGGTGAGAAGGCTGCCGGCGTCGTGCTGCTCAAGCCCGCGTCCCCCGGTACCGGTGTTATCGCCGGTGGTCCGGTGCGTGCCGTGCTCGAGTGCGCCGGTATCCACGACATCCTGTCGAAGTCGCTCGGCTCCGACAACGCGATCAACATCGTGCACGCGACCGTGGAGGCCCTGAAGGGTCTGCAGCGTCCCGAGGAGGTCGCGGCCCGCCGTGGTCTGCCGCTCGAGGACGTCGCTCCCGCGGCTCTGCTGCGTGCGCGTGCGGGGGCGGGTGCGTGATGGCTCAGCTCAAGATCACGCAGGTCAAGTCCTACATCGGCAGCAAGCAGAACCACCGCGACACCCTGCGCTCCCTTGGTCTCAAGGGCATCAACACGCAGGTCGTCAAGGAGGACCGCCCCGAGTTCCGCGGCATGGTGCACACCGTCCGCCACCTCGTGACGGTCGAGGAGGTCGACTGATCATGGCGGAGCAGAACCCGCTGAAGATCCACAACCTCCGTCCCGCCCCGGGCGCCAAGACCGCCAAGACCCGTGTCGGTCGTGGTGAGGCGTCGAAGGGTAAGACGGCCGGTCGTGGTACCAAGGGCACGAAGGCCCGCTACCAGGTTCCGGAGCGCTTCGAGGGTGGCCAGATGCCGCTGCACATGCGCCTCCCGAAGCTGAAGGGCTTCAAGAACCCGTTCAAGACCGAGTTCCAGGTCGTGAACCTCGACAAGCTGGCCGCGCTGTACCCCGAGGGTGGCGAGGTCACCGTCGAGGGCCTGGTGGCCAAGGGTGCCGTTCGCAAGAACAGCCTCGTCAAGGTCCTCGGCCAGGGCGAGATCTCCGTGGCGCTGCAGGTGACGGTCGACGCCGTCTCCGGCTCCGCCAAGGAGAAGATCACCGCCGCCGGCGGTACGGTCACCGAGCTCGTCTGAGCTAGTTCTTAATTGCAAGTAGAGCCGCTCCCGCGTTACCGCGGGGGCGGCTCTACTTATTCATGTGGACAGTCTTTCTGCAGCGAAGTCAGAGTCGTCGACGGCTTTGCTGTCAGACCACCGACTGTCATTCGCCGCCGCCTGCGGAGAGGCGTATTGAAGCCCTTCTGGCCCGCGCTGAGTGCGCGTAGCACGCCCTTTCCTGTCGAGCAGGTGACCAGCGCTGCAGCGAGCGCACGAGTGCTTATGCTGTGCTGAGTGAAATTCTTCATTCCGCTTTCGGCTGCCCAATAAGACGGCTGAGTGCCGGCCCTGAAGGACCGTCACTCAGGTCAACAGTCGAAATTCATGCCCTTGGCGATGCGGGTGATCAGCGGCGGGCGGGTTCGGGGAATGCTCCGCGGATTTGGACGCCAACCTTGTTGCATGTGTCAACGCGGGCAGCGCACCCGTGGCCGCTGCCGCCGTGGCGGGGATGGCGGCCGCCGTGGAGCACTTCACACCCACACGAGCTTCCCGTGGCAGGATGCGCCGCGTTCGATCCGGGGTCCTGCGAGGTGCCCGTGCAGGGAGGGGAGTAGTTTTCAGACATACAGTCGAAAATGTGCGGAAGTGTGGGTCTCGTCACCCCGCTGCTGACGGGCCGTCGGTCGGCGTTCCGGCTGGGCCCTGATATAGGTAGGCTGTGGCGACTGGCATCCAGCGCTGTCTTGGCATGCCGTAACCTCGTTCCACAGGTCATTAACCCGAAATTAGTCGTCACCTCACGCGCATACGCGGGGGTCGCAGGAGGCACCGTGCTCACCGCGTTCGCCCGGGCGTTCAGGACGCCCGACCTGCGCAAGAAGCTGCTGTTCACGCTGGCCATCATCGTGGTGTACCGGGTCGGCACCCACATCCCGATCCCGGGCGTCAACTACAAGAACGTCCAGCAGTGTGTCCGTGAGGCCTCCGGTAACCAGGGTCTCTTCGGGCTGGTCAACATGTTCAGCGGTGGTGCGCTGCTTCAGATCACGATCTTCGCGCTCGGGATCATGCCGTACATCACGGCCAGCATCATCCTGCAGCTGTTGACGGTAGTGATTCCGCGCCTGGAAGCGCTCAAGAAGGAGGGACAGGCCGGTACTGCCAAGATCACGCAGTACACCCGCTACCTCACCGTGGCGCTGGCCATCCTTCAGGGCACCGGCCTGGTGGCCACCGCCCGCAGTGGTGCTCTGTTCAGCACCTGTTCGGTGGCGAGCCAGATCGTCCCCGACCAGGCGATCTTCACCACCATCACCATGGTCATCTGCATGACCGCCGGTACGGCCGTCGTCATGTGGCTCGGTGAGCTGATCACCGACCGCGGCATCGGCAACGGCATGTCGATCCTGATGTTCATCTCGATCGCCGCGACCTTCCCGTCCGCGCTGTGGGCCATCAAGAAGCAGGGCACCCTGGCCGGCGGCTGGATCGAGTTCGGCACGGTCATCCTGGTCGGCCTGGTCATGGTCGCGCTCGTGGTCTTCGTCGAGCAGGCCCAGCGCCGCATCCCGGTGCAGTACGCGAAGCGCATGATCGGCCGGCGTTCCTACGGCGGTACGTCCACATACATCCCGCTCAAGGTGAACCAGGCGGGTGTGATTCCCGTCATCTTCGCCTCGTCGCTGCTCTACATTCCGGCGTTGGTCGCGCAGTTCGCGGGGAGCAAATCGGGCTGGGCCATCTGGGTCAAGGACAACCTGACCAAGGGCGATCACCCGATTTACATCACTTCGTACTTCTTGCTCATCGTTTTCTTCGCGTTCTTCTACGTGGCGATCTCCTTCAACCCCGAGGAAGTCGCCGACAACATGAAGAAGTATGGTGGCTTCATCCCGGGCATCCGGGCTGGCCGACCGACCGCTGAGTACCTGAGCTACGTGCTCAACCGGATCACCTGGCCGGGTTCGCTGTATCTGGGTCTGATCGCTCTCGTGCCGACGATGGCGTTGGTTGGGTTTGGGGCAAACCAGAACTTCCCGTTCGGCGGGACCAGCATCCTGATCATCGTGGGTGTGGGTCTCGAGACGGTGAAGCAGATCGAGAGCCAGCTCCAGCAGCGCAATTACGAAGGGTTCCTCCGCTGATGCGTATCGTCCTCGTCGGGCCGCCGGGTGCCGGTAAGGGAACGCAAGCCGTCCGGCTCGCAGAGAAGCTGGCCATCCCGCACATCTCCACGGGCGACCTGTTCCGGGCCAACATCAGCCAGCAGACCGAGCTGGGCAAGCTCGCGAAGTCCTACATGGACGCCGGCAACCTCGTACCCGACGAGGTGACCATCGCGATGGCCAAGGACCGCATGGAGCAGCCGGACGCGGAGAGCGGCTTCCTGCTGGACGGCTTCCCGCGCAACGTGTCGCAGGCCGAGGCGCTGGACCAGCTGCTGGAGACCGAGAGCATCAAGCTCGACGCCGTCCTGGACCTGGAGGTCCCGGAGGAGGAGGTCGTCAAGCGGATCGCCGGCCGGCGTATCTGCCGCAACGACTCCTCCCACGTCTTCCACGTGACGTACAGCCGCCCGAAGCAGGACGGCGTGTGCGACGTCTGCGGCGGTGAGCTGTACCAGCGCGACGACGACTCCGAGGAGACCGTCCGCAAGCGGCTGGAGGTCTACCACACGCAGACCGAGCCGATCATCGACTACTACAAGGCGCAGGGGCTGGTCGTGACGATCTCCTCCCTGGGCCCGGTGGACGAGATCACGCAGCGGGCCCTGGAGGCCCTGAAGCGCGAGAAGGCCGAGAACAAGTAGATCGCGGTCCTTCCGGCCGCGGCACCCTCCCCGGGGCGCCGCGGCCGTAGTGTTGTGTAGGTAACCCAGTCGACGTGAGTGACGGAGAGCGCAGGCCACCCATGGTGCAGATCAAGACCCCCGAGCAGATCGCCAAGATGCGTGCGGCGGGCCTGGTCGTAGCCGCCATCCACGCGGCCACACGCGAAGCCGCGGTCCCCGGCGCCACCACCAAGGACCTGGACGAGGTCGCCCGGAAGGTCCTCGCCGAGCACGGCGCCAAGTCGAACTTCCTCGGCTACGGCGGCTTCCCGGCCACCATCTGCACCTCCGTGAACGACGTGGTCGTCCACGGCATCCCCTCCGACGACGTCGTCCTCAAGGACGGCGACATCATCTCCATCGACTGCGGCGCGATCGTCGACGGCTGGCACGGGGACGCGGCCTACACCGCCTTCGTCGGCTCCGGCCACGCCCCGGAGCTGGTCGAGCTCTCCCGGGTGACCGAGGAGTCGATGTGGGCCGGCATCGCGGCCATGAAGCAGGGCAACCGGCTGGTCGACATCTCCCGGGCCGTCGAGACGTACATCCGCCGCCAGCCCAAGCCCGGCGGCGGCCGCTACGGCATCATCGAGGACTACGGCGGCCACGGCATCGGCACCGAGATGCACATGGACCCGCACCTGCTGAACTACGTCGACCGCCGCCGCGGCAAGGGCCCCAAGCTGGTCCCCGGCTTCTGCCTCGCGATCGAGCCGATGGTCTCCCTCGGCACCCCGAAGACCGAGGTCCTCCAGGACGACTGGACGGTCATCACGACGGACGGCACCTGGTCGTCCCACTGGGAGCACTCGGTCGCCCTCACGGAGAAGGGCCCGCTGGTGCTGACGGCTCCGGACGGCGGCAGGGCGAAGCTGGCGGAGTACGGCATCACGGCTGCCCCCGACCCCCTTGCATGAGGATCATCTGCATGGGGCAGACTTCCTCGATTCGTGTTTCCGGGTGCGCTGACGTAGACTGACTCGTCGGCTCTCGTGTACCCGCATGTCCGCATGCCCCCCGAGAGTCGATCAAGGTAGTCGATTCGAAGGGCGAAGCGTGGCCAAGAAGCAAGGTGCCATCGAGATCGAGGGCACTGTCGTCGAGTCTCTGCCGAACGCCATGTTCAAGGTCGAGCTCCAGAACGGCCACCAGGTCCTGGCACACATCAGCGGCAAGATGCGCATGCACTACATCCGCATCCTCCCTGACGACCGGGTCGTGGTGGAGCTGTCTCCGTACGACCTGACGCGTGGCCGGATCGTCTACCGGTACAAGTAGATCTTGCCCGCGCCCCGGGCCCGCCCGGAGCGATGGCACTGACCCGGAGAACCTCACCCAATGAAGGTCAAGCCGAGCGTCAAGAAGATCTGCGACAAGTGCAGGGTGATCCGCCGTCACGGTCGGGTCATGGTCATCTGCGAGAACCCGCGCCACAAGCAGCGCCAGGGCTGACGCACGACCGATCCCTCTGCATCCATCGCAGAGATTCGCGCGACGCAAGCTGAATTGTTCATACGCAGGACCCGAGCCAACCAGCTCGACACCCCCGGTTCGGAGGCCGGGGACCCGGTTCGTACCTAGTACGGCGGCCGGGATCCGGTTCTGCGGAAGACCTCCGAAGATCACCAGGAGCCATTGAATGGCACGCGTTTCCGGTGTTGACATCCCGCGCGAAAAGCGCGTGGAGGTCGCTCTCACCTACGTGTTCGGCATCGGCCGAACTCTCTCCCAGCAGACGCTGGCCGAGACCGGCATCGACCCGAACACCCGCGTCCGCGACCTGACCGAAGAGCAGCTGGTCGCCATTCGCGAGTACGTCGACAACAACATCAAGACCGAGGGTGACCTCCGTCGCGAGATCCAGGCCGACATCCGCCGCAAGGTCGAGATCGGTTGCTACCAGGGTCTGCGTCACCGTCGCGGTCTGCCCGTCCGCGGTCAGCGCACCAGCACCAACGCCCGCACCCGCAAGGGCCCGCGTCGCGCCATCGCCGGCAAGAAGAAGCCGGGCAAGAAGTAGTCCGCAGCGGACACCTGTCCACGGTCTTCGCTGTAGGACCGACCACCTCCCGTAGGAGTTAGTAGATGCCCCCCAAGGGACGTCAGGGCGCTGCCAAGAAGGTGCGCCGCAAGGAAAAGAAGAACGTCGCTCACGGCCACGCGCACATCAAGAGCACGTTCAACAACACGATCGTCTCCATCACGGACCCGTCCGGCAACGTGATCTCCTGGGCCTCCGCCGGCCACGTCGGCTTCAAGGGCTCCCGGAAGTCCACGCCGTTCGCCGCGCAGATGGCCGCCGAGTCGGCTGCCCGCCGCGCCCAGGAGCACGGCATGCGCAAGGTCGACGTGTTCGTCAAGGGCCCGGGCTCCGGTCGTGAGACCGCGATCCGCTCCCTGCAGGCCACGGGCCTCGAGGTCGGCTCCATCCAGGACGTCACCCCGACCCCGCACAACGGCTGCCGTCCGCCGAAGCGTCGTCGCGTCTGACGCACGGTTGCTTTCAGGATTCGGGCGGTACGGCTCCGTAAAAGGGCCGTACCGCCCGTACCCTTGCAGTACCCGTCCCTTTTGCCTGGGGCGGTTCCGTCGGGCGTCAAATAGCGGGCGTCCACGAAAGAAGGATCTGATCCACACATGCTGATCGCTCAGCGTCCCTCGTTGACCGAAGAGGTCGTCGACGAGTTCCGCTCCCGGTTCGTGATCGAGCCGCTGGAGCCGGGCTTCGGCTACACCCTCGGCAACTCCCTCCGCCGTACCCTCCTGTCCTCGATCCCGGGTGCCGCTGTCACCAGCATCCGCATCGACGGCGTCCTGCACGAGTTCACCACCGTGCCGGGCGTCAAGGAGGACGTCACCGACCTGATCCTCAACATCAAGCAGCTGGTCGTCTCCTCGGAGCACGACGAGCCGGTCGTGATGTACCTGCGCAAGCAGGGCCCGGGTCTGGTCACCGCCGCCGACATCGCGCCCCCGGCCGGTGTCGAGGTGCACAACCCCGACCTGGTCCTCGCCACGCTCAACGGCAAGGGCAAGCTGGAGATGGAGCTGACCGTCGAGCGCGGTCGCGGCTACGTCTCCGCCGTGCAGAACAAGCAGGTGGGCCAGGAGATCGGCCGTATCCCGGTCGACTCCATCTACAGCCCCGTGCTGAAGGTCACGTACAAGGTCGAGGCCACGCGTGTCGAGCAGCGCACCGACTTCGACAAGCTGATCGTCGACGTCGAGACGAAGCAGGCCATGCGTCCCCGTGACGCCATGGCGTCGGCCGGTAAGACCCTGGTCGAGCTGTTCGGTCTCGCCCGCGAGCTGAACATCGACGCCGAGGGCATCGACATGGGCCCGTCCCCCACGGACGCCGCCCTGGCCGCCGACCTCGCGCTGCCGATCGAGGAGCTGGAGCTCACCGTCCGCTCCTACAACTGCCTCAAGCGTGAGGGCATCCACTCCGTGGGTGAGCTCGTCGCCCGCTCCGAGGCCGACCTCCTGGACATCCGCAACTTCGGTGCGAAGTCCATCGACGAGGTCAAGGCGAAGCTGGCCGGCATGGGCCTGGCCCTCAAGGACAGCCCGCCCGGATTCGACCCGACCGCCGCTGCCGACGCCTTCGGCGCCGACGACGACGCGGACGCGGGTTTCGTGGAGACCGAGCAGTACTGATCTCCACCGCCTCCGGGGTCCGCGTCAGCGGACCCCGGATCTCCGACAGGCAAACCCGCCTGCTCGGATACTGACCCCGGTACCTGACACGGCCGGGGCAGACACACAGGAGAAGAACAATGCCGAAGCCCACCAAGGGTGCCCGTCTGGGCGGCAGCGCCGCGCACGAGAAGCTGCTCCTCGCGAACCTCGCGAAGGCGCTCTTCGAGCACGGCCGTATCACCACCACCGAGGCGAAGGCCCGCCGCCTGCGCCCGTACGCCGAGCGTCTGGTCACCAAGGCGAAGAAGGGCGACCTTCACAACCGCCGTCAGGTGCTCCAAGTCATCACGGACAAGAGCGTCGTCCACACGCTCTTCACCGAGATCGCCCCGCGCTACGAGAACCGTCCGGGTGGCTACACCCGCATCACCAAGATCGGTAACCGCCGTGGCGACAACGCGCCCATGGCCGTCATCGAGCTGGTCGAGGCGCTGACGGTTGCCCAGCAGGCGACCGGTGAGGCCGAGGCCGCCACCAAGCGTGCGGTCAAGGAGGCCGAGGAGGCCAAGGCTGCGGAGACCACCGAGGCTCCGGCCGAGGAGGCCGCTGCCGAGGAGTCGACGGAGGCCTGAGGCTCCGCCTGACGCTGGAAGCGGGTTCGCCCTTCGGGGCGGGCCCGCTTTCACGTTTTTTGAAAAGGATCTGCCCTGAGAGGATTGACGGGTGAGTGACGAAGTACAGCCCGGTTACGTACGTGTACGCCTCGACCTGTCCTACGACGGCACCGACTTCTCCGGGTGGGCCAAGCAGGCCGGCGGTCGGCGGACCGTGCAGGGGGAGATCGAGGACGCCCTGCGCACCGTCACGCGGTCCAGGGAGACGTACGAGCTGACCGTCGCCGGCCGCACCGACGCAGGGGTGCACGCGAGGGGGCAGGTCGCGCATGTCGATCTGCCCGAACAGGTGTGGCGTGAGCACCACGAGAAGCTGCTCAAGCGGCTCGCCGGGCGGTTGCCCAAGGACGTACGGGTATGGGCCCTCAGGGAGGCGCCCAGCGGCTTCAACGCCCGTTTCTCCGCCGTCTGGCGGCGCTACGCCTACCGGGTCACCGACAACCCGGGCGGGGTGGACCCGCTGCTGCGGGGCCACGTCCTCTGGCACGACTGGCCGCTCGACGTGGACGCCATGAACGAGGCCGCCGAGCTGTTGCTGGGGGAGCACGACTTCGCCGCGTACTGCAAGAAGCGGGAGGGTGCGACCACGATCCGTACCCTCCAGGAGCTGAGCCTGGCCAAGGGCGCCGACGGGATCATCACCGCGACCGTCCGGGCCGACGCCTTCTGCCACAACATGGTGCGCTCGCTGATCGGCGCGCTGCTCTTCGTCGGCGACGGCCACCGGGGTCCGCAGTGGCCGGGGAAGGTGCTGGCCGCGGGGGTGCGCGACTCCGCCGTGCACGTCGTACGACCCCACGGGCTGACCCTGGAGGAGGTCGGCTACCCCGCCGACGAGCTGCTGGCGGCCCGGAACAAGGAGGCCCGGAACAAGCGCTCGCTTCCGTCGGCGGGGTGCTGCTGAGACCTCACTGGTTCGCTGCGGCCGAGGCCTGGGCCTCGCCGCGGCGGCGGATCTGGCGGAAGGCGAACTCGGCCAGGTCGTCGCCGACGGAGAAGGCCTTGGTGTCCTTCTTGGTGACGCTCTTGCCGTTGGTGAAGCCGGTGATCGTGAAGTAGCCGTAACGGCCGTAGGCGTTGCGGGTCGAGCGGCAGATCGCGCCGTCGCAGAAGGGCTTGATGCCCTTGCCGGACAGGGCGCGCACGATGCTCTTGTCGTCGGTCTGGGCCTTGGCCTTCGCCGCCTGGGCCGCGGTGTCGAAGACGGCGACGCCGACGGTGACCGCGATGCCGTCCTCGGTGTAGCTGGCGCGGATCAGGCGGGTGCAGCCGTTCGCGGTGAGGATCTTGCTCAGGGTGCCGCCGACGGCGGAGGCGCAGCTCTTGGTGTCGGCCGTGGCGCCCTTCTTGTACACCGCCTCGCCCATGGTCAGCCGGGTCCCGGGGAAGAGCGTCTCGGGGCTCAGCGGCGCGGTGTCCTTCTTCACGTCGGATATGAAGTCCTTCGGGTCCAGCGGCGGCGGGGCGCTGGTGGGGGCGAAGGACGGAGCCGTGGCCGAGCTGCTGGGCAGGGAGGCGCTGGCGGGCAGGTTGGTGGGGTTGCCCGAGGCGTTGCCGTCGCCGTTCGCGGACACGACGGCCATGGCCACGGCGGTGCCGACCGCGATCGTGGCGAGCGCGCCGCCGCCGATGAACAGCAGCCTGCGGCGCTTGTTCCGGGTCTCCGAGGCCTCGGCGAGCGCGGCCCAGTCCGGAGTCCCGTCGTCACCGCCGCTGCTCCAGGGCTGCTGTTGCGAATGCGGTTTCCAGGGATCCCACTGAGACTGGGGTCCCCCCTGCCCGTAACTCATGGGGCGCATCTTAGACGGGGGCCGGGGGATGCTGGAGTGCGTCGGTCGGCATGCCTTGTTTGTCCGTCGGCATGAGCGGGAAGGGCGTCGTTTTGACCCTGCCGGGGGCGCCCAGGTAATCTGCTTCTTCGTTGTGTATTGGCTTGCTCATTCTCACGGGACGGGCCCTTACACCGGTCCACCGGGCCGATGACCAGCGACCAGCACGCGGTTTGCGTCACCGCGGTGCGGTCAAGGCTGTCGTGATCGTTTCGGTGACCTGTTCAGGACCATTCACTCGAAGCGAAGGCTACGAACCGTGCGTACGTACAGCCCCAAGCCCGGCGATGTGACGCGCCAGTGGCACGTCATCGACGCTCAGGACGTTGTCCTGGGCCGTCTCGCCACCACCGCAGCGACCCTTCTCCGGGGCAAGCACAAGCCGATCTACGCGCCGCACGTCGACGCTGGTGACTTCGTCATCATCATCAACGCCGACAAGGTGCACCTGTCCGGCAACAAGCGGACCCAGAAGATGGCGTACCGCCACTCCGGCTACCCGGGTGGTCTGCGCTCCGTCCGTTACGACGAGCTGCTGGACAAGAACCCTGAGAAGGCCATCGAGAAGGCCGTCAAGGGCATGCTCCCCAAGAACACTCTGGGCCGTCAGATGCTCTCGAAGCTGAAGGTCTACAAGGGTGACCAGCACCCGCACGCTGCCCAGCAGCCGGTGCCGTTCGAGATCACCCAGGTCGCGCAGTAAGTCCGGCCACCCCCTAAGACTGAAGAGAATCTGAGGAGAATCGTGGCCGAGACCACTGCCGAGCAGCCGCTCGAAGAGCTTGACATCGACAGCTACACCACCGAGTCCGAGGTCCCCGTCGAGGGCGAGTACACCTCGGAGTCCCTGGCCTCCCGCTTCGGCGAGCCCCAGCCGGCCGCCGGCCTGGGCCGCCGCAAGAACGCCATCGCCCGCGTCCGGATCGTCCCGGGCACCGGCAAGTGGAAGATCAACGGTCGCACCCTCGAGGACTACTTCCCGAACAAGGTGCACCAGCAGGAAGTCAACGAGCCCTTCAAGGTGCTCGAGCTCGAGGGCCGTTACGACGTCATCGCCCGCATCGCGGGTGGCGGTGTCTCCGGTCAGGCCGGTGCGCTCCGTCTCGGTGTCGCCCGTGCGCTGAACGAGGCCGACGTCGACAACAACCGCGGCCCGCTCAAGAAGGCCGGCTTCCTCAAGCGCGACGACCGTGCGGTCGAGCGCAAGAAGGCCGGTCTCAAGAAGGCCCGCAAGGCTCCGCAGTACAGCAAGCGCTAATCAGGAGCTGCTGCTCGTACTCCGAACGCCCCGGCGGCACGCCACATGTGCCGTCGGGGCGTTCGTTTATCCCGGCCAAGGGCGTATAACGACACAAGACGCTCAACGGCTGGTGTGATCGGATGACCCGGCGTCTGCCACCATGCATGGCAGCAAGGACGCTTCTCAGGAGGACAAGTGGGACGACTCTTCGGTACGGACGGCGTGCGCGGTGTCGCCAACGCGGACCTGACGGCCGAGATGGCGCTCGGCCTGTCCGTGGCGGCGGCCCACGTGCTGGCCGAGGCGGGCACCTTCGCGGGCCACCGGCCGACGGCGGTGGTCGGGCGGGACCCGCGGGCGTCCGGGGAGTTCCTGGAGGCGGCCGTGGTCGCGGGCCTGGCCAGCGCGGGCGTGGACGTACTGCGGGTCGGCGTGCTGCCGACCCCGGCCGTGGCCCACCTGACCGGCGCGCTCGGCGCCGACCTGGGCGTGATGCTCTCCGCCAGCCACAACGCCATGCCGGACAACGGCATCAAGTTCTTCGCCCGCGGTGGCCACAAACTCGCCGACGAGCTCGAGGACAAGATCGAGGCCGTGTACGAGTCCCACCGCCACGGCGAGCCCTGGGAGCGGCCCACGGGCGCCGGGGTGGGCCGCGTCCGCTCGTACGACGAAGGCTTCGAGCAGTATGTGGCCCACCTGCTGTCGGTGCTCCCGAACCGGCTGGACGGCCTGAAGATCGTCCTGGACGAGGCGCACGGCGCGGCCGCGGGGGTCTCGCCGGAGGCGTTCTCGCGGGCCGGCGCCGAGATCGTCACGATCGGTGCCGAGCCGGACGGGCTCAACATCAACGACGGCTGCGGCTCCACTCACCTGGGCCGGCTGAAGGCCGCGGTGCTGGAGCACGGCGCGGACTTCGGCATCGCGCACGACGGCGACGCCGACCGCTGCCTGGCCGTGGACCACACCGGCGAGGAGGTGGACGGCGACCAGATCCTGTCCGTGCTCGCGCTGGCGCTGCGGGAGCGGTCCGAGCTGCGCTCCGACACCGTCGTCGCCACGGTCATGTCCAACCTGGGCTTCAAGCTGGCGATGGAGCAGGCCGGGATCCGGCTCGTGCAGACCGCCGTGGGCGACCGGTACGTGCTGGAGGAGATGAAGCAGCACGGGTTCGCCCTGGGCGGTGAGCAGTCCGGGCACGTGATCATCCTCGACCATGCGACCACCGGTGACGGCACGCTGACCGGGCTGCTGCTGGCGGCGCGGGTGGCGGAGACCGGTCGTACGCTGCGGGACCTCGCCTCTGTCATGGAGCGGCTGCCGCAGGTCCTGATCAACGTGCCGGACGTGGACAAGTCCCGGGTGAAGACCTCTGCCGATCTGGCTGCCGCTGTGGCCGAGGCGGAGCGGGAGCTGGGGTCCACCGGGCGGGTGCTGCTTCGTCCCTCGGGGACCGAGCCGTTGGTCCGGGTGATGGTCGAGGCCGCTGACATCGATCAGGCTCGGTCGGTGGCCGGGCGACTGGCCGATGCGGTGAAGTCGGCGCTGGGTTGAGCCTCAAGGCGTAGCAAAAAGTGCACGACTGATCACTGACTGTTTCTCTTGCATCGAGGCCGCTCTGCGCGGCGCCCCTCGACGGAAGAGAAACACAGCATGAAGATCGTGAGCAGAATCCTGAAGCGAGCGGCCGGTCCGGCTCTGGTGGCGGGCCTCGTCGTCACCTCGTCGGCCACCCCGGCCGCCGCCCAGACACCGGGCTCCACGGCGTTCCGCATCTTCGGCGGCTTGGTCGGGCTCCAGGCGCGCGCCGGTGTGAACAACCAGGTCACGGCCGACGGCTCCAGCGGCCGTCTGATCCTCACGGACGCCACGGGCATCGCGATCGGCCCGGGCTGCACCCGGCTGACTCCCACCAGCGCCGACTGCGGCAGCGTCCTCACGGCCAGCCGGCTCGCGATACAGCTGGGCGACGGGGATGACACCTTCGATGGCTCCGCCGCTCCCGTCGCCACCACCGTCGACGCCGGTTCGGGCCTCGACAGCGTGACCACCAACGGCCGCAACGACACGATCGGCGTGCAGGACAACGCCGGCGGTGACACGGTGAACTGCGGCCTCGGCTTCGACACGGTGTTCGCCGACCCCGGCGACAACATCTCGAACTGCGAGAGGCGGTTCTAGAAGCCGCCGGCCTTCGCCGTACGCGCACGCTGCCCGGCCCAGAGCCACTTCTGGTCCGGGCAGCGGCACGTGGGCGCCCTACAGCTTGCGCAGCCGCAGCCGTTGCACCTTGTGGTCCGGGCCCTTGCGGACGACGAGGGTGGCGCGGCCGCGGGTGGGGGCGATGTTCTCCACCAGGTTGGGCTTGTTGATCGTCCGCCACTGGCCGCGTGCGTAGTCGAGGGCCTCCTCCTCGGAGACCTGGGTGTACTTGCGGAAGTACGAGGACGGGTCCTGGAAGGCCGTCTGGCGCAGCTTCTTGAAGCGGTTGAGGTACCAGCGCTCGATGTCGTCGTCGCTCGCGTCGACGTACACGCTGAAGTCGAAGTAGTCGGCGAGACCGACCCGGGTGCGGCCGTCCTTGCCGGGCAGGGCGGGCTGCAGGACGTTCAGGCCCTCGACGATCAGGATGTCCGGGCGGCGGACGGAGAGCTTCCGCTCCGGGTCGATGTCGTACCTGAGGTGGGAGTAGACGGGGGCCGTCACCTCGTCCTTGCCGGCCTTGATGTCGGCGACGAAGCGGGTGAGCGCGCGGCGGTCGTACGACTCCGGGAAGCCCTTGCGCGACATCAGGCCGCGGGCCTGCAACTCCCTGGTGGGCAACAGGAAGCCGTCGGTCGTCACCCGCTCGACGCGCGGGTGCTCGGGCCAGCGGGAGAGCAGGGCCTGGAGCAGCCGGGCGACGGTGGACTTCCCGACCGCCACCGAGCCGGCGACTCCTATGACGAACGGGGTGCCGGACTGGGAGCCCTGCTCGCCGAGAAAGGTGTTCAGAGCGCCTCTGAGGCCGTCCGTGGCGCCGACGTAGAGGTTGAGGAGCCGGGACAGCGGCAGATAGACGTCCCGCACCTCGTCGAGGTCGATGACATCGCCGAGGCCGCGCACCTTCTCGACCTCTTCAGCGGTGAGCGGCAGCGGCGTCTTGTCGCGCAGCGCGCTCCATTCGGCACGGGTGAGATCGACGTAGGGAGTCGCCTCCGGCTTGGGCCGGTGGGCGCTCCGGGGCATCGAGGAGACCGGTGAGATCACAGTCCATTGTTAACGGAGTTTGAACGGGGTGGTGGGGTGGGGTGCGTCACGTGGGCTGGGCCGCGCTTCCCAGCCGCTGGTGTGGTGGGTCCGGCACTGATGGGCGTGCACGGCGCTGAGGGCGCCCCCTGCGGCAGGGGGCGCCCTCAGCGTGTCATCCGCGTCAGCCGACGCTGCCGGACTCCACGGGGAAGTCCGGGGGCCAGGGCTGGTTGAAGTCGAACAGGGACGGGTCCTCGAACTTACGGTCCGCCTCGCGCCACGAGGGATCGCCGGAGACGACGAAGCTGTCCCCGTCCGGTTCGATCATCCAGGTGAAGGCCGCATCGTCGGAGGGGAGGTCATGGCGCTCCTTCAGCACCGCGAACTCCGCCTCCGACGCCCGGCGGACGTGGATGCCCTTCTCGTAGATGGGCTTGAGCAGCATCAGCTCCACATGGCCGAAATACACCTCGACGCGGGTGTTCGTTGCGTCGACGGCGGTGGCGTCGCTGCGTAGCAGCAGCTGCCGGTGCGACGCCGCGAAGCTGACCACCCGGAACAGCCGTCCCTCTCGTACGAAATCCGGCATTCTCTGTGTTCTTCCTGTCCTCGGGGCCTTCGCGTCACTGTGCCCATTCCGGCTTCGGCATGTCTTTGACAAGGCTCGGCGCCTTCTCACCCGGCTTGGTGAAGTACCAGTCGACGGCCTCGAATTTCCGGCGTCCAAGGATCACCTTAAGACGCAATGTCGCCACTTCCCATGCGGTGCCGTTGTTGCTTCCCGGGGTCGCGACCGTCTCCCAATCGCCGCCCACCAACGGCCTCCCGCGCTCGACGAGCTTGTCCAGGGCTTCGGCCGCAGTTTTCGCGTCCGGAACACCGTCCAGTGAAATGCTCAACTTCACCGACTCATTGTCCAGCGCCTTCTCGACGCCGACCATCCAGATCGGACGCCCGTCACCGTGGGGGGCCGGCTTGCCGAGAAGCTTGTTGTTGAACGTCCGTGCTCCGGCGCCGCTCAGACCGCCGGTACCGCCCAGGGTCTCCTTCGCCAGCCTGTCGGAGTACGGGTTGATCCCCAGGACGATGTGGTCGCCGTCCTTGACGAGCTCGTTGACGATCCCTTCGAGGCACTCGTTGTGTACCAGAACCGGCGTCGTTCCCGCGTACACGTAGTACGTGTGGTTGCGCGCGACCTCGAAGTTGAAGACCTCGACGGACCCCTTGACGGCCGCGGTGCCAAGGACCTTTGTGGAGCCGCCGTCCCGCGCCTCGAGGGTGTCTCCGGCGCGCAGTTCGCCGGCCTCGACCCAGCCCCGTTCACGTACCCAGAAGCGGTGCGAGCCGGTCGCTTCGACCTGGCCGTCGGTGGTTCTGATCCGGACCAGGGAGTC
The DNA here is from genome assembly GCF_055570785.1 of Streptomyces sp. NPDC031100. Lineage (NCBI taxonomy): Bacteria > Bacillati > Actinomycetota > Actinomycetes > Kitasatosporales > Streptomycetaceae > Streptomyces > Streptomyces sp. NPDC031100. The sequence goes on along the minus strand of NZ_JBVIGN010000012.1, from coordinate 316,251 downwards.
GACGGTCCGGTGGAACAGGCGCAGCACCGGCTGCAGGGTCTTCTTGCCGGTGACCTGGTCCTGTGACCAGACCAGGTCGCCGACCCTGATGTCCTCGATGGATTTGGGGCCGTCCGCCGTTGCGACCTTGGTGCCGGCGGGGAAGCACTTGGTCAGCGCGAGCTTTGTGGTGATTCCCTCGATCGCGGCATCGGTGACGCCGGCGGCACGCAGGGCCTTCCATGCCTCGTCGATGGCGATGCCGGTTCTCAGGGCGGCATCGAGGGCCGTCACGGCGCTCTTGATGGCTTTGACGGCGACGTTGCCGAAGACGAGGGTGGCGATGTCGAAGACTGCCCATCCGCAGTTGCCCAGGGTTCCGCCGCCACCTGTGGTGATCCTGTCCCAGCAGCCGGTGAAGTCCTCGGTGAGGGCCTTGACGAATCCCTTGGCGACGGCGTCGTTGAACTCCTGGGGAGTGATCGTGTAGGTGACCTCCTTGGTCTGCGGCTTCAGCTCCATGCTGTCGAGGAACTGGGTGTCGGAAGAGGGGCATCCGGACTGCACATCCGGGATGTCCGTAGCCGTACACAGGTAGAGGTCGACGAAGATCTTGGCGGTTACGTTTGCGGTGATGATGCAGTCACCGGTGTGCACGATGACGTTGCAGTTGTCCTTGTGCAGGATTTCCGGGTCACCGACGGGTTCGACCCGCGTCCTGTAGAAGACGCCACCGACGCCGGCAGCGCCGTTCTCGATCTGGTCGTTGCGGTTCTTGGTCTCTGTTCGCCGGGCCGCCTCCTGGGCTTCCTTGGCGTACGCGGCGGCTTCCTTTGCCGCCTGTTCCGCTTCCGTTGCCGCCGCGTCCGCGCGGTCGGCTGCCGCGCGGGCGTCCTTGGCGTCCTGTTCGGCCTGGGCGGCGGCGGAGCGGGCCGCTTCGGCGTCGAGTTCGGCGGCGTCGGCGGAGTCGCGGGCGTCCTTGGCGTAGCCCTCGGCGTTGCCGGCTGCCTTGCCGGCGGCTGCGGCGTCGTCGGCGGCCTGTTTGTCGTAGTCGATGGTGCGGGCCAGGGACGCGGAGGCCGCTGCGGCGGCCTTGGCGGCGTCGGCCGCGTAGCCGAGGGCCTCCTTGGAGTAGGTGCGGGCGTCAGCCGCGTACTGGGCGGCGTTGGCCGCGTGCTGGTAGGCCTCCTTGGCGTCGCCCTTGGCCTGGTCGGCGATGTTCTTGGCCGCCTGGGCCTCGGCGGCGGCGTTCTTGGCGTGCGCGTCGGCGACCGCCTGCTGCTGCTCGGCGATCGTCTTCGACGCCTGTCCGGTCAGCACGACCAGGCCGGCGGCCGAGTCGGTGTCGACGTAGGGCGAGCCGAGCTGGATCGCGTCGTTGGCCGGGTTGGCCACCTGCTCCGCCGCCTTGCCAGCGTCCACGGCCGCCTGCGCGGTGACATGGGCGTAGCCCGCGGCCTTCGCCGAGGCGGCCAGTGCCTTGGCGGCCTCCGCGTTGGCGGCGTTGGCCTGGGTCTTGGCGTCCTTGGCGTGTTGCTGAGCCTCGTCGGCCAGCTTGACGGCGGTCTTGGCCTCGGCTGATGCGTCCTGGGAGGCCTTGATGGCGTCGGCCACCGCGCTGGTCGCGGTCTTGACGGCCGCGTCGGCCTTCAGCTTGTCCGCCTGCGCGGCGTCCGCGTCGGAGCGGGCCCGCTTGGCCGCCGCCTCGGCACGGGTGGCCGCGGCGTCGGCATCGGCCGCCGCCTGGGTCGCCGCGTCGGCCTCGGAGCGTGCCTTCTTGGCGGCGGCCTCGGCGTCGCCAGCCGACTTGTCGGCGTCGTTCGCGGCAGCACGGGCCGCGTCTGCCGCGTCTCCGGAATCGAGGGAGTCGGCGTAGGCGTCCTTGGCGTCGGCCTTCGCGCGGGCTGCGTCTGCCTTCTGCTCGGCGTCCCAGGCGTCGTCCCGCATCGCCGCGGCGTGGTCGCGTGCCTTGACCGCGTCGTCCCGCTTGTCCTTTGCGGTCTTCTCCGCGGCCTCCGCCTTGTCCTTGGCGTCCTTCGCCTTGGACGCCTGGGACTCGGCGTTCTTCTTGTGTTCGGCGGCCTCGGCCCGCTTGGCGGCGGCGTTCTCCTTCTCGGCCTTGGCCGTCTTCTCCTCGGCCTCGGCGGCGAGCCGCTTGGCGTGTGCGTCGGCGGCGGCCGCCTTGGCGTCGCTCTCGGCCTTCAGCGCGTCGGCGAGCTTCGCCTCCGCGGTCTCCTTGTCCTTCTTGGCGTTGTCCCGGTGGATCTTCGCCGCGTCGGCTGCGGCCTTGGCCTGCCACTCGGCTGCCTCGGCGGCCTTCTTGCGGAACTCGGCCTTCGACTGAGCCGCCTGTGCCAGCGCGCGCTGGGCGATCGTCGCGCCGTCACCGGCGGAGGCACGGGTGGCGGCCTCAGCTGTCTCACCAGCCTTCACCAGCGCCTGGAGCGCGGCCACCGCGCCCTTGGTCACCTGGTCCTTCTGCTGACCGACCAGCAGGCCACGTCCGCGCGGTGCGCCGTTAGTGTCCGCGATGCCGTAGGCGGCCTGGATGGCCGTGTCCGAGTCGGTGGCGGCCTTCTGCGCCGCGGCGAGCTGCGCCTTCAGGACGGTGAGTTGCTTCTTCGCGCCGGCCTGGGCGGCGGTGACACCGGCCTTCGCCTTGTCGAACTGGGCCTTGTCCGGGTAGTTCAGCTTGGCTTCGCCGGTGTGGGTCTTGGGGACGACCTTGAACTTCTGCGCGCTGGAGCCGTTGCACGTCGACAGCACCGCGTCCTTGCTGTTGTCAAACCCCGGCAGGTGCAGACACTTGCCGGTCGCCGCGTTTCGCAGCGGGCCGGTACTGCGGATGTCGAACGCCCACTGCTGGGCCTTGCTGCTGCCGCAGTCCCGGATCTGGATCTTCGTACCGTCGGCGCTGGCGCCGTTCAGTACCTCAAGGCACTTGAAGGAGTTCGGGTTGACCAGCGTGTAGCCGCCGTCGTAGGAGCCCATCAAGTGCCACTCCTGGGCGGCGCCGCCGTTGCAGGTGTAGATCTGCACGGGCGTGCCGTTGGTCTTGCCACCCCCTGCCACGTCGAGGCACTTGCCGGCAGCCCCCGGCACCTGGATCTCCAACTGACCGTCACCGATCCAGCCGAAGCCGCCGGCGCTCCAGTAGTCCTGCCAGCGAACGAGGTGGTCGGCGACCCAGGACTGTCCCAGCATGTCGCTGAGGGCCTTCGCGCCCTTGGAAAGAGCGTCGACCGCGCTCTTGTTCGCTTCGAGGACCTGGTTGCGCTGGACGGCCTGGGAGGCGATCTCCTGCTGCCACTCGTCGGCCGCGGTGGCGGTGATGTCGCCCAGCACGCTGTCCGGGTCGAGCGGGTCACGCCATGCGCACGTCGCGAAGCGCGTCTTCACGTCCTCGACCGCGATCCGGAACTCCGGTGTCCCCGGCTGCGGAGCGGTACTCGGAAATCCACCGGAGGTGAGGAAGATACGGGCGTCGTCGGCCCCCGCGTTCGTGCTGGGACCGCCGTGCATCCACTCGAAGGCGTGGCTCTCGAGTACGGCCCGGTTCCACGCGTCTCCATGCAGATTCGTGTCGGGTACTGCGTAGCGGGAGGTACCCAGGTCATCGACGGCCTTGAGGGTCTTCTCGTCGGCTTTGGGGGTGGAGTCGTTGTAGAAGTCGCTGTCGCTCTTCCAGAACTGGTCCGCTACCCAGGAAGTCAGTCCGGCCTGCTTGTAGAAGCTCTGCTGGCTGTCACCGGGCCCTCCCGGCGGCCAGTGGAAATTGGTTTCGCCGAACCCACCGGGCGTCTCCAAGCCATCTAGAGGTTTCTTCCACCCCTCCCGCAGAGCGTCCAGTGCATCGAGTTCCTTGCGGGCCTCGTCGTGGTCCTTGTTGAACGCGACGGTGAGGGGTGTGCTGTCCCAGTAGGCGCGGTTCGCCAGAACGTGAAGCTTGTCCGCGGGCTGGTTGAGCCCGTCCTGCGCGGTCGCGGCCATCGACGGGCCGCCCAGCCGCAGCACGTCGGCCATCAGGCACTGGTCCTGGCGCAGTTGTTCGCTCGGCGAGTCGTCGTACCAGGGATCGGACACCGAATCAGCACGCAGCCGAACGGAACCCGGTTGAACCGCGAACCCGGCCAGAACAGCCAGCGCAGCAACAGAGGTGACGGCAGTGGTCAGCTTGCCTGGTCTTCGCGATCCGGGCAGGCCGAACCAAGGTCTGGAACGCAACGAAGGATCCCATTCTTCATCAGAGGACACATGGGCCGATCGGACGGTCGAACAGCAGGGAGTAGGGAAGTGCCGCCGACCTGAGAGGGGCTCAGGCGCTCAGAAGCTCTGATGGGTTGCTGACACAGCCAGCCGGTACGACGGCATGGCGATGCAACCCCTCCCCGTGAGCGACGGCGTTCCCCCGGTCGCTGAGTGATGTGCGCGAGATACGGGCTGGTCAGGGACCCGTCATGCGCGTCGCCACGATATGCAGGAGCGCTCGCTGCCGTACAGAGGATTCCTTGGCGGGCAAGGGGTATGGCCGGAAATCTCCAGTTGCTCGGTAGCTGCTGGATGCCTCACCAGCCCCGCCCATTCATGGACGTTCTGTGTGCTTTCTGTGTGTGCGGGCGGCGTCGTGGCGTGAGCCGGTCGAACGGAGTTGGCTGATTTTCGCCGCTCCTCACCGCCCGCGCGGATCGCGCCTCAGGTGTTGATGAGAGACACCTGACGCGAGTTCTGAAGGACGCTGCCGAACTGGGGGAGACCGGTCGTGTCCATTCCGACCTGACGGGGCGCGAGCATGATGGCCCCGGCGGTGCCGAGCCACTTGCTCCCGTCGGATGTCACCGCGGAGGGCAGCACGCTGACCGCTCCGTCGCCGTTGATCTGCCACGGGCTGCCGACGACCAGATCGGCTCCGCCGTCACGGTCGAGGTCGGCCAGCAGTACTGCAGTGCCGAACTGCGGTGCGAAGAGCGGCTCACCGGGGACCCCGTTGTTGCCCGGGTAGAAGTACTGCGGTGCCGTGGCGGTGTCGACGCCGGCCGATGATCCGTACAGGACGGTGACCGTACCCATGTGGTAGTGCATGGTTCCCCAGAACCGCATGTTCTCGTCCGGGGCGCCGATGGCGAGGTCCTGCTTGCCGTCGCCGTTGACGTCCCCGAGGGCGACCGAGCCCCCGAACTTGTCCCAGTTCTCCGAGTCGCCGGGGACGGTGCCCGACTCCTGGTTGATCGTCTGGGTGCGGGACGAGGGGCCCGCGGCCGAGCCGTAGGTGACCAGGACCTTCCGCCGATGGGACCGTCGGCGGTAGTCCGGCCCCAGAAGACGCCGGTGACGATGTCGCCGTGGCCGTCCCTGTCGATGGCGCCGCTTGCGCCGCCGGGCATCCGCTGGGCGGTGGTGCGGGAAGGGGCCGCCGGGGTGGCCGGAAAATAAGGGTCGACAGTTTGGGACCTTCCGTAGGTC
>NZ_JBVIGN010000012.1:175868-310802 GCF_055570785.1 Streptomyces sp. NPDC031100 | reverse complement strand
GTTGTTTTCCTTCTCGCCTTCCTCTTTTCCCCCTCCGCGCCTTGGGGGGGGGGTCCCCCCCCCCCCCCCCCCCCCGGTGCCCGGCACGTAGTAGTTGACGTTGTGGTACTTGCCGTCGGTCCAGGTGGTGCGGCTCAGCCCGTTGACCATGAGGTCGGCCCGGCCGTCCCCGGCCGTGAGGTTGGTGATCCCCGCGTCCGGCGCGCCGCGCAGCGGCAGCGAGCGTGTCGACAGGGCACCGGCCTTCCCGGTCCTCGCGATGCCCTTGCGGAAGGTGTAGAGGGTGGAGGAACTGGTGCCTACTGCCAGATCGGTCCTGCCGTCTCCGTCGAAGTCGCCCGCCGCCGGCGACGCGCCGAACCGGTCGTGCTCGGTCGGAGCAGGGTCGGGGACCGTGGAGCCGGTGGTCAGGCCCCTCGGCGAACCCCAAAGGATCTGCAGCAGACCCGCGTTGGTGTCCCTGCCCACGTCCTCCAGCGGGCTGCCGACCGCGAGGTCGGGGTAGCCGTCGCCGTTGAAGTCCCCGGGCGCGCTCGCCGCACCGAAGAGGTCCCCGTTCTCGGCCGTGCCCGGCACCCCGGTCGAGTCCTGGTCGACGGTGGTGTGCCGGGCGGCCGCGACGCCCTGGGCAGAGCCGTAGAACGCGGTGACGGAACCGGCGCGCCACTTCCCGTGCACCCAGACGGCCGGCTCGGTGACCGCGAAGTCGCCGAATCCGTCTCCGTTGAAGTCGGCCTCGGCCTGCTTCGCGGCGGACGCTACTGCGGTCGCGGCGGCGGCCGCAAGGCTCGCACGGCTGTACGCGCGACCTGTCAGCGTGATCTGTCAGCGCGATCGGGAATCCGTGGCCGAACCCCGCCGAGAATTTCCGATTTCGGGCACGCGGCGGCTCTTTCCGGGCCCTTGCGGACCGTAGGCTGCCGCTCATGTGCGGAATCGTGGGATACGTGGGATCGCAGTCGGCGCTCGATGTCGTGATGGCCGGGCTGAAGCGGCTGGAGTACCGGGGCTACGACTCGGCGGGCGTCGCCGTGCTGGCGGACGGCGGGATGGCCGCCGCGAAGAAGGCCGGGAAGCTGGTCAACCTGGAGAAGGAACTGGTCGACCGGCCGCTGCCGGCGGGCTCGACGGGTATCGGCCACACCCGCTGGGCCACCCACGGCGGCCCGACGGACGCGAACGCGCACCCGCATCTCGACAACGCCGGCCGGGTGGCCGTCGTCCACAACGGCATCATCGAGAACTTCGCCGTGCTGCGTGCCGAGTTGGCCGAGCGGGGACACGAGCTGTCGTCCGAGACGGACACCGAGGTCGTCGCCCATCTCCTCGCCGAGGAGTTCTCGTCGTGCGCCGATCTCGCCGAGTCCATGCGGCTGGTGTGCCGGCGGCTGGAGGGCGCGTTCACGCTGGTCGCGGTGCACGCGGACGAGCCGGACGTGGTCGTGGGCGCGCGCCGGAACTCCCCGCTCGTGGTGGGCGTGGGCGAGGGCGAGGCGTTCCTGGCCTCCGACGTCGCCGCGTTCATCGCCCACACCCGCTCGGCGATCGAGCTGGGCCAGGACCAGGTGGTGGAGCTGCGCCGGGACGGCGTGCGGGTGACGGGCTTCGACGGCCGCGAGGCGAACGTACGGTCGTACCACGTGGACTGGGACGCCTCGGCCGCCGAGAAGGACGGCTACGACTACTTCATGCTCAAGGAGATCGCCGAGCAGCCGAAGGCCGTCGCCGACACGCTGCTCGGTCGCATCGACCCGTCCGGCTCGCTCACTCTGGACGAGGTGCGGATCAGCGCCTCGGAGCTGCGCGAGGTGGACAAGGTCGTCATCGTCGCCTGCGGTACGGCCTTCCACGCCGGCCTGATCGCCAAGTACGCCATCGAGCACTGGACGCGGATCCCGTGCGAGGTGGAGCTGGCGAGCGAGTTCCGCTACCGCGACCCGATCCTCGGCTCCCGCTCGCTGGTGATCGCCATCTCCCAGTCCGGCGAGACCATGGACACGTTGATGGCGCTACGGCATGCGCGGGAACAGGGCTCGAAGGTCCTGGCCATCTGCAACACCAACGGCTCGACGATCCCTCGCGAGTCGGACGCGGTGCTGTACACGCACGCCGGTCCGGAGGTGGCCGTCGCCTCCACCAAGGCGTTCCTGACGCAGCTGGTCGCGTGTTACCTGGTGGCTCTGTACCTGGGCCAGGTGCGCGGCACCAAGTGGGGCGACGAGATCCAGGCGGTGATCAAGGATCTGTCGCGGATCTCCGTCGAGGTCGAGCGGGTCCTGGAGACGATGGAGCCGGTACGGGCGCTCGCACGCTCCCTGGCCGAGAAGAACACGGTGCTGTTCCTGGGCCGGCACGTGGGGTACCCGGTCGCCCTGGAGGGCGCCCTCAAGCTCAAGGAACTCGCCTACATGCACGCCGAGGGCTTCGCGGCGGGCGAGTTGAAGCACGGCCCGATCGCACTGATCGAGGAGGACCTGCCGGTCGTCGTGGTCGTGCCCTCGCCCCGGGGCCGGTCCGTCCTCCACGACAAGATCGTGTCCAACATCCAGGAGATCCGAGCACGCGGAGCGCGGACGATCGTGATCGCGGAGGAGGGGGACGAGGCGGTGGTCCCGTACGCCGACCACCTGATCCGCATCCCGGCGACCCCGACCCTGCTCCAGCCCCTGGTGGCCACGGTGCCGCTCCAGGTCTTCGCCTGCGAGCTGGCCGCCACCCGGGGCAACGAGGTGGATCAGCCGCGGAACCTGGCGAAGTCGGTGACGGTGGAGTAGACAAAGCCGTTGGGGCAGGTCGGGGACATGGAGGAGGGGCGGGGGCTGGGGTTGGTCAGGGCGTGTGAACTGCAGTCGGCGTGATGGACGCGAAGGTCAGGATGTGCGGGACCGCCTCGCGCAGGGTTCCGAAGTGGCGGTGCACGCCGTCCACCGCCTCCGTGGCGTTCACGCCCCATACCGTCATCCCGGCGCGCAGGCCCGCCTGCACTCCTGACGGGGCGTCCTCGATGACCAGGCAGTCCTCCGGCTCGGCACCCAACTGTGCGGCGGCCTGCAGATAGGGCACAGGGGAGGGCTTGCCCTCCTCGACGGCGGCCGCGTCCACGATCACGCCCGGCAGCGGCAGGCCGGTCCGCTGGAAACGGCCGCGTACCCGGTGCTCGTAGTTCGAGGTCACCAAGGCCCAGGACTCCGGTGGCAGGCCGTGCAGCAGCTCCGACGCACCGTCGAACGCCGTGTAGACGCCGGACCGTACGTCCTCGTCCTCCAGTTCGTGCAGCAGCGCCAGGCAGGCCTGCGGATCGCGGTCCGGGGCGACCTGCGCGAACGTCTCCATGGGCCGTGTCCGCAGTGCCACCCGGTGGACCTCGTCCCCGTCCAGGCCGTACCGCTCCGCCCAGGTTGCCCATACCCGGCGCTGGTTGCTCACCGCGTCGATCAGCGTGCCGTCGACGTCGAACAGGATGTACTTCATGGCCCTCAGTCTGTCTCCGATGCGGCGAGGACGATGACGCGGGTGCGGGTGGTGACGAGCATTAGTGGTGCATCTGTCCCAGCAGGTGGGTGAGTGGCGGGGTCTTTTCGTGGGCCAACAGTGTGTGGGGGCCTCCGGGGTGAGACAGATGCACCACCAGCTGCCTTGCACTGCGTCGGTGACGGTTGAGCAGGTCTGCAGATCCTCACCATAGGGTGCTGCCCATGAGCATCATCGGGGTCGGAATCGACGTCGCCGAGATCGATCGGTTCCGGGCGTCGCTGGATCGGACGCCTGGGCTGGCCGATCGGCTGTTCGTGGAGAGCGAGTTGCTGCTGCCCAACGGGGAGCGGCGGGGCATCGCCTCGCTGGCGGTGCGGTTCGCCGCCAAGGAGGCGCTCGCGAAGGCGCTGGGGGCTCCGCCGGGGCTGCACTGGACCGATGCCGAGGTGTATGTCGAGGACAGCGGGCAGCCCCGGCTGCGGGTGAAGGGGACCGTGGCCGCGCGGGCGGCGGAGTTGGGCGTGCGGTCGTGGCACGTGTCGCTCAGCCATGACGCGGGGGTCGCGTCGGCCGTGGTGGTCGCCGAGGGGTGACGTCCCCCGGGTGTGGCAGCCGGTGTTTCCGGGGGAGACTCGATGCCATGCGTACTGCGTACAGCGTGGAGACGGTGAGGGCGGCCGAGCGGGAGTTGATGGCGCGGCTTCCGGAGGGTGCGCTGATGCAGCGGGCCGCCGCCGGGCTGGCCGCCGCCTGCGCGGGGCTGCTCGGGCGCGTGTACGGCAGTCGGGTGGTGCTGCTCGTCGGGAGCGGGGACAACGGCGGCGACGCGCTGTATGCGGGGGCACGGCTGGCGAGGAGAGGGGCCGGGGTCACGGCCGTACTGCTGGCGCAGCCCGAACGCACCCACTCCGGGGGGCTCTCCGCGCTGCTGCGGGCGGGGGGTTCCGCTGCGGCGCCCGGCTCCGCCGAGGAGGTGATCGCGCGGGCCGACCTCGTCGTGGACGGCATCGTCGGGATCGGCGGCAAGGGCGGGCTGCGGCCGGACGCCGCGGCGCTGGCCGGTGTCGTCGAGCGGTCGCGGGCCGCTGTCGTCGCGGTGGATCTGCCGAGCGGGGTCGAGGCGGACACCGGGGAGGTGCGGGGTACGGCGATGACGGCCGACCTCACCGTGACCTTCGGCACGCACAAGCCGGGGCTGCTGATCGACCCCGCGCGGGAGTACGCCGGGTCCGTGCGGCTGATCGACATCGGGCTCGAACTGCCGCCGGAGCCCGAGCTGGAGGCGTTGCAGCATGCCGATGTGGCGCGGCTGTTGCCGGTGCCTGCGGCGGAGAGCGACAAGTACCGGCGGGGCGTGGTCGGGATCGCCGCCGGGTCAGCGCGGTATCCGGGCGCCGCCGTGCTCGCCGTCTCCGGGGCGCTGCGGGGCGGGGCCGGCGCCGTACGGTACGTCGGGCCCGCCGGGGCGGCGGTCATCGCCCGGTTCCCGGAGGCACTCGTGTCCGACCGGGGGCCCGCCAAGGCCGGGCGGGTGCAGGCGTGGGTGGTCGGGCCGGGTGCCGGGGACGATGCGGCGACCGTGGGGGAGGTGCTCGACCTGGACGTGCCGGTGCTGCTCGACGCCGACGGGTTGCGGCTGGCCGAGCGGAACGCCGTGCGGGGGCGTACGGCGCCGACGCTGATGACGCCGCATGCCGGCGAGGCGGCAGCGTTGCTCGGGGTGCCTCGGGAGGAGGTCGAGGGGGCTCGGCTGGCGGCGGTGCGGGAGTTGGCGGCGGTGTACCGGGCGACCGTCCTGCTGAAGGGCTCCACCACGTTGGTCGCGGACCCCGCGGGAGGGGCCGTACGAGTGAACGCCACGGGGACGGGGTGGCTGGCCACGGCCGGGAGCGGGGACGTGCTGTCGGGGCTGGCCGGGTCGCTGTTGGCGGCGGGGTTGTCCGCGCGGGACGCGGGGAGTGTGGGGGCGTATCTGCACGGGCTGGCCGGTCGGTTGGCGGCGCAGGGGGCGCCGGTGGGGGCGCATGACGTCGCCGAGGAGTTGCCGTCGGCCTGGCGGGATGTCTACCGGTAGGTCGAGGGGGGATACGCGTGCGAACTGCACCTGATTGCCGAATAAGGCTGTAGCCGGCTCCACCCCCCGGGTGACCCCTCCGCGCGGCAGCCGGGATCCGGCAGGGGTGCGCGTTTGGCTGATTGCATGATCAGCAGACGAATCGCGCACCAAGGCGCCGTGGTGGTGCTCGCCACCGCGACCGCCCTCCCGGCGGCCGGAATCACCGGAATTGCCGGAATCGCTGGTACCGCCGTAGCCGCCCCCTTGCCCGCAACGAGCCGGGCCGCCAAGCCGGCTCCCCCCGCACCCGCACCCGCCCCTGCCCCCGCCTCCGAACTGGTCCCCGGCGTACCCCCGGGCCCGGCCCAGCCCTGGCAGATCGACACGCCCGACCAGATGCTGCCTCCGAAGGTCTTCACGCCCTCCAAGGAGGAGGAGGCCCGGGAACCCAGGGAGGCGGCTCCGGGGACGTACGACCTCATCGAGTACGTGCCCCTCGCCGATGCCATCTCCAAGGAGACGTGCAGCAAGCAGGCCGGGCCCTACCAGCGGCAGGTGGAGCGCTGGCTGAAGCTGAAGGTGGACGGGAAGCAGTCCGTCTCGGACTGCAAGGCGGTCCGCGCCTTCCAGGTCAAGAACAAGATCAAGCCCGCCATCGGCTTCGCCGGTCCCGTCACCTGGTCGACGATGATGCTGATCTCGGCGAAGAAGAACCCGAACGCGGCCAAGAAGTGCCCGGTGAAGTCGTACCGGGTCGCCTGCGTCGATCTGGACCGGCAGCTGACCTGGGTGCAGAAGGGCAGCAAGGTGGTGTTCGGGCCGGTGCCGATGCGCAGCGGGCGCAAGGGGTACGTCACCCGTAAGGGCTGGCACACCGTCTACTGGCGGCACAAGAACCACGTGTCGACCCTGTACAACCAGCCCATGCCGTATGCCCAGTTCTTCGACGGCGGCGAGGCCTTCCACGCCGTCTACGGCAGCATCTACACCACCGTCGGCTCCTGGGGCTGCGTCAACATGAAGCTCGGCGACGCACGCAAGCTGTGGGACGTGCTGAAGAAGGGCGACCACGTCTACGTGTGGGGGCGGCGGGCCGGTACCTGAGACTGCGGCCGGGGCTCGTGCGGCCCTCTGAGAGACTGGGGGCGCCATGAGTGAGACTGCAGCTGTGCCGACCGCGCCCCTGCGCGCCCGGGCCGAGATCGATCTGGCCGCCCTGCGCGCCAATGTGCGGGCCCTGCGTGCCCGGGCGAAGGGCGCTGCCCTGATGGCCGTCGTCAAGTCCGACGCGTACGGCCACGGGGCGGTGCCGTGTGCCCGCGCGGCCGTGGCGGCGGGGGCCACCTGGCTCGGCACGGCCACCGCGGAGGAGGCGCTCGCGCTGCGCGCCGCCGGTCTGGACACGCGCGTGCTGTGCTGGCTGTGGGTGCCGGGCGGGCCCTGGCGGCAGGCCATCGAGGCCGACATCGACGTCTCGCTCAGCGGGATGTGGGCGCTGCGCGAGGTGACGGAGGCCGCCCGGCAGGCGGGCCGAACCGCGCGGGTGCAGCTGAAGGCCGACACCGGGCTCGGGCGCAACGGCTGCCAGCCCGCCGACTGGCCCGAGCTGGTCGGCGAGGCGCTGCGCGCCGAGCGCGAGGGACTGGTCCGGGTCACCGGTCTGTGGTCCCACTTCGCGTGTGCCGACGAACCGGGGCATCCGTCCATCGACGCCCAGCTCACCCGGTTCCGCGAGATGGTGGCGTACGCCGAGGAGCAGGGCGTGCGCCCCGAGGTGCGGCACCTCGCCAACTCCCCGGCCACGCTCACCCTTCCGGAGTCCCACTTCGACCTGGTCCGTACCGGTATCGCCCTGTACGGCGTCTCGCCCAGCCCGGAGATCGGCACCCCGGCCGACTTCGGCCTGCGGCCGGTGATGACGCTCCGCGCTTCGCTCGCGCTGGTCAAGCACGTGTCGGGCGGGCATGGGGTCAGTTACGGCCACCACTACGTCACCCCGGGGGAGACCACCCTCGGCCTGGTGCCCGTCGGCTACGCGGACGGCATCCCGCGGCACGCTTCCGGCACCGGTCCCGTGCTGGTCGACGGCAAGTGGCGGACCGTCGCCGGGCGGGTCGCGATGGACCAGTTCGTGGTCGACCTCGGCGGGGACGAGCCCCCGGTGGGCGCCGAGGCGGTGCTGTTCGGGCCCGGCGACCGGGGCGAGCCGACCGCCGAGGACTGGGCGCAGGCCTGCGGCACGATCGCGTACGAAATCGTCACACGGATCGGAACGCGTGTTCCTCGCGTCTATGTGAACGAGGAAGAAGAGGGGTAACCCCTTCAAAGCCGGGCGCCCCCCGCTCGGTGACCTCTGTCACGCCCGGCAACACGCACCAGATGCGCACCACACGCACCACACTGGCATCACCTGTTTCATTCACCCAGCGAACTGCAGTACGGCGAAGAGGAGCGGTACGTGAGCGAGAGCAGTGCGGAGGCCGTGGCGGACGCCCTCGCCTCGGCGGCTGCCGCCGCCTCCGCCGCGGAGGCGGCCGGGAGCTGGCGCAGGGCGACCGGCATCGCCGGTGCCGCGATAGGCGTCCTCGCCGCGGGTGCGGCGGCCGGTGTCGCCATCGAGCGGATGACGGTAGGCCGCGGGATGCGCCGCAAGGCCCGGCTCGCGCTGGACTCGGCGGGCCCCTACGGCACCCTGCGCGGCACCCCCGGCAAGGCGTACGCCGACGACGGCACCGAGCTGTACTACGAGGTCGACGACGTCGAACCCGACCCCGGCCCGAACGTCTCCCCGCGCCGCCGCCGGCTCTTCGGCCGCAAGGCGCCCGCCCCGGTCACCGTCGTCTTCAGCCACGGCTACTGCCTCAACCAGGACTCCTGGCACTTCCAGCGCGCGGCCCTGCGCGGGGTCGTGCGGACCGTGCACTGGGACCAGCGCAGCCACGGGCGCTCCGGGCGGGGCGTGGCCCAGAGCCAGGACGGCGTGCCCGTCACCATCGAGCAGCTGGGTGCCGACCTGAAGGCGGTCCTCGACGCGGCCGTACCGAACGGGCCGATCGTGCTGGTCGGCCACTCCATGGGCGGCATGACGATGATGGCGCTGGCCGCCCAGTACCCGGAGCTGATCCGGGACCGGGTGGTCGCCACCGCCTTCGTCGGCACGTCCTCGGGGCGGCTCGGCGAGGTCAACTTCGGGCTGCCCCTCGCCGGCGTCAACGCGGTGCGCCGGATCCTCCCCGGGGTGCTGAAGGCCCTCGGGCAGCAGGCGGAGTTGGTGGAGAAGGGCCGCAGGGCCACCGCCGATCTGTTCGCCGGGATCATCAAGCGGTACTCGTTCGCGACCCGGGACGTCGACCCGGCGGTCGAGCGGTTCGCCGAGCGGATGATCGAGTCCACGCCGATCGACGTGGTCGCCGAGTTCTACCCGGCCTTCACCGACCACGACAAGACCGAGGCGCTCGCCTGCTTCCGGGACTTCCCGGTGCTCGTGCTGGCCGGGGTGCAAGACCTGGTCACGCCCAGCGAGCACAGCGAGGTCATCGGCGACCTGCTGCCGGACGCCGAGCTGGTGCTGGTGCCGGACGCCGGGCACCTGGTCATGCTGGAACACCCGGAAGTGGTCACGGACCGCCTGGCCGACCTGCTCACCCGCGCGGGTGCCGTGCCCGCAGGAGCTACGGTAAGTGGCTATGGAAGCACCAGCAGCACCGCACAACCCCGCTGAGACCCGGCTGACCGTCACCTCTCCCGAGCAGATGCGAGAGCTCGGCCGGCGGCTGGCCAAGCTGCTGCGCGCGGGCGACCTGGTGATGCTCACCGGGGAGCTGGGCGCGGGCAAGACGACGCTGACCCGCGGGCTCGGCGAGGGGCTCGGGGTGCGGGGTGCGGTCACCTCGCCGACCTTCGTGATCGCCCGGGTGCATCCCTCGCTCGGTGACGGCCCGCCGCTCGTCCACGTCGACGCCTACCGGCTCTCCGGCGGCCTCGACGAGATGGAGGACCTGGACCTCGACGTGTCCCTGCCCGAGTCGGTGATCATCGTGGAGTGGGGCGAGGGCAAGGTCGAGGAGCTGACCGAGGACCGGCTCCAGGTCGTCATCCACCGGGCCGTCGGAGACACCACCGACGAGGTACGGCACGTGACCGTGACCGGGCTCGGGGCGCGGTGGGACCAGGCCGGTCTGGAGACGCTCGCGGCCTGAGCGGCCGTACCTTCCGAATCCTCGTACTTTCCGACATGCCGTCGGCAACATATTGCGCAGGGCATCCCGGGCGTGGTCACATGGTATCCAGCCCGTAGTTAGGTGTGCCTAACTACGCTCCGCCCCCGCACCACAGGAGGCGTCCATGCCCGCTTCCCGCCCCACGGCACAGCCGGCCGAGCGCCCCGTGCCCGGCGGAGTGTCCATGCGCGATCTGCTGGCGTCGTGCGCGGCCGCGGACGCGGTCTCCAGGCCGCCGCGGGCGCCGGAGCCCGAGAAGCCCGAGCGGGATCGGGGGCACCGCGAGGCCGCGTAGCGGCGGCACGGGTCGCTAACGGATCACCACGACCGGCACGCCGATCGTCGCGAACCTCCACATCGCGTCGCCGTCCTCGCGCCGCTCCCGGATGCCGCCCGTCCGCACGCCCTCGGTGGTCGTGCCCGTGCTGTCGCCCACCGCCGCGCTGAAGCCGATCACCACCCCGTCCACGCT
The DNA here is from genome assembly GCF_055570785.1 of Streptomyces sp. NPDC031100. Classification (NCBI taxonomy): domain Bacteria; kingdom Bacillati; phylum Actinomycetota; class Actinomycetes; order Kitasatosporales; family Streptomycetaceae; genus Streptomyces; species Streptomyces sp. NPDC031100. The sequence goes on along the minus strand of NZ_JBVIGN010000012.1, from coordinate 300,580 downwards.
GGTGAAGCGCACCACGTGCTCGATGGGGACGCCGTCCGTCCCGGTGACCGCGTTCGACCGGGACGTGACCCAGTAGGTGCCCGTGGGCGGGTCGACCGTGCCGGGGTGCACCCCGAAGCTGCGCTGCACCCGGCCCAGCTCGTCGACCAGCCAGATCCGGTCGTCGTCCACGGAGTACACGACCCGCTCGCCCTTGCCCGAGCCGCTCGGCAGGGCGCCCGGGTTGTGCCGGTCGCGCGGGGCCTTGCTGACGCTCGCCGAGGGCGACGCGCCCGCGCCGGGCCGGCTGCCGAGGCCCGGCGGGACGGTCGCGAACGCCTGGTAGGCGAGGAAGCCGACGGCGCCCAACGCGGCCGCGGTCAGGCCGGCCACGAAACCCGAGCTGGTCCCTGCCACGTCCGCTCACCTCTCCCTCGCGTCCTGTCTCGTGTCATATGTCGTACTTCGTACAGACCGTAGCAGTCGGTCACGGTCCGCCCCTGACGGCCATGCAGGAGGCGCGGGCGCCGTAGGCTGTTTGCGTGCTCTTGCTCGCTCTGGATACCGCCACCCCCGCCGTCACCGTCGCGCTGCACGACGGCACGGACGTCATCGCCTCGTCGAGTCAGGTGGACGCGCGTCGGCACGGAGAGCTGTTGCTGCCGGCCGTCGACCGTGTGCTCGTCGAGGCGGGGCTCAAGCTGGAGGCCGTCACCGGGATCGTGGTCGGCATCGGCCCCGGCCCCTACACCGGCCTGCGCGTCGGCCTGATGACGGCCGACACCTTCGGCCTCGCGCTCGGCGTCCCCGTGTACGGCCTGTGCACGCTGGACGGCCTCGCCTACGCCGCCGACATCGAGAAGGGCCCCTTCGTCGTGGCGACCGACGCCCGGCGCAAGGAGGTCTACTGGGCGACGTACGCCGACTCCCGCACCCGCCTGACCGCCCCGTCCGTCGACCGCCCCGCCGACATCGCCGAACGGGTCGCCGGGATGCCCGCGGTCGGCGCCGGCGCGCTGCTCTACCCGGACACGTTCCCGAGCGCCCACGAGCCCGAGCACGTGTCCGCCGCCGCCCTCGCCTCGCTGGCCGCCGAGAAGCTGGCCGCGGGCGAGGAGCTGGAGGAACCGCGTCCGCTGTACCTGCGCCGTCCCGACGCCCAGGTGCCCAAGAACTACAAGGTGGTCACGCCCAAGTGACCGCACAGCTGCGCGAGATGCGCTGGTGGGACATCGACCCGGTCCTGGAGCTGGAGAAGGACCTGTTCCCCGAGGACGCCTGGTCCCGGGGCATGTTCTGGTCCGAGCTGGCCCACTCCCGGGGCCCCGGGGCGACCCGGCGCTACCTGGTGGCCGAGGACACCGGCCGCGTCGTCGGCTACGCGGGCCTGGCCGCCTCCGGCGAGCTGGCCGACGTCCAGACCATCGCCGTGGCCCGCGACCTCCAGGGCACCGGCCTGGGCGCCGTCCTGCTGACCGAGCTGCTGAAGGCCGCCACCGCCTTCGAGTGCCACGAGGTCATGCTCGAGTGCCGGGTCGACAACATCCGCGCCCAGAAGCTCTACGAGCGCTTCGGCTTCGAGCCCATCGGCTTCAGACGCGGCTACTACCAGCCGGGCAACGTGGACGCCCTGGTGATGCGCCTGACCACGGAACCCGAGGGCGGCTCTGCCGCGGGTTCTTCCTCCGTACGAGAAACCGAGACCAATGACTGACGAACCCCTCGTCCTGGGCATCGAGACCTCCTGCGACGAGACCGGCGTCGGCATCGTCCGCGGCACCACCCTGCTGGCGGACGCCGTCGCCTCCAGCGTCGACGAGCACGCCCGCTTCGGCGGAGTCGTACCCGAGGTGGCGTCCCGGGCGCACCTGGAGGCGATGGTCCCGACCATCGACCGCGCTCTGAAGGAGGCGGGCGTCTGCGCGAAGGACCTCGACGGCATCTCGGTCACCGCGGGCCCCGGCCTCGCCGGTGCCCTGCTGGTCGGCGTCTCGGCGGCCAAGGCGTACGCCTACGCGCTCGGCAAGCCCCTCTACGGCGTCAACCACCTCGCCTCCCACATCTGCGTGGACCAGCTGGAGCACGGCCCGCTGCCCGAGCCGACCATGGCCCTGCTGGTGTCCGGCGGCCACTCCTCCCTGCTGCTGTCCGAGGACATCACCTCCGACGTCCGCCCGATGGGCTCGACCATCGACGACGCGGCCGGCGAGGCCTTCGACAAGATCGCCCGCGTGCTGAACCTGGGCTTCCCCGGCGGCCCGGTCATCGACCGCTACGCCCGCGAGGGCGATCCCGAGGCGATCCCCTTCCCGCGCGGCCTGACCGGCCCGCGCGACCCGGCGTACGACTTCTCCTTCTCCGGCCTGAAGACCGCCGTGGCCCGCTGGATCGAGGCCAAGCGCGCGGCGGGCGAGGAGGTCCCGGTCCGTGACGTGGCCGCCTCCTTCCAGGAGGCCGTGGTGGACGTCCTGACCCGCAAGGCGGTCCGCGCCTGCAAGGACGAGGGCGTCGGTCACCTGATGATCGGCGGCGGTGTCGCCGCGAACTCGCGCCTGCGGGAGCTGGCCCGGCACCGCTGCGAGGCCGCCGGCATCGAACTGCGCGTGCCGCGCCCCAAGCTGTGCACGGACAACGGCGCGATGGTCGCGGCCCTCGGCGCCGAGATGGTCGCCCGGGGCCGGGCCGCCTCCAGCTGGGACCTGTCCGCCGACTCCTCCCTGCCGGTGACGGACCCGCACGTCCCGGGCCACGACCATGTGCACGAGGTCAGCAAGGAGAACCTCTACTCGTGACCGTCGCCCTGATGTGGGAGGCCCGGGCCGTCGAGGGGCGGGGCGCGGAACTGCTCGCCTGGGCGCGGGCGCAACGGCTCGCCCGGGAGCCCGTGCGCCGCGAGACCTTCCGTGCCCCGCAGGACCGGGTGCTGGTCATCACCTGGTGGGACGCGCCGTACGACGCCTCGCTGCCCGAACTTCCCGAGCCGGACGCGGAGTTGGTGACCCGGGCGGTGCACCGGTGGCGGTTCGAGACGGTGGCGGAGGGCTGAGGTTTGCGGGACCCGGCCGTAGTTCGCTATGATCATCACACAGCGAACGGCCGGAACTCCGGTTGGGACGCAGTGCGTTGGTGGTCCAAGGAAAGACGCCCCGCTTCCTGCGGGGAAATGCAGGTGCAAGGCCTGCCCGGCGCTCCATAGACACCCCGCCCCCGGGTCTCCGGGGGCGGGGTGTTCTCGTTACCGGCGGCCGGCCTTCTGGGGGCCGGCCGTCTTCGCCTCCGGGGCTTCGAGCGCGGCCGTCCCGGTCTTCCGCTCCTGCAGGTGCGCGTACGCCATGAGGCCGAACAGGATCGCGAGCAGCACCGCCGACGAACCGGCCGTACCCAGGTCCAAGCCGCCCTTGGCGACCGGCTTGGTGAGGAAGTCGCCCGCCGTGGCGCCCAGCGGGCGGGTCAGGACGAAGGCGATCCAGAAGAGCAGGACGTTCGGGACGGCCGGCACCTTCATCAGCGCGAGCAGCACGAGCAGCAGGCCGGTCACCAGGGCCGCGCCGCCCAGGTAGCCGAGGCCCGAGCTGTCGGAGAGGAAGTCGCCCATCGAGGTGCCGAGCGTGTTGGAGACCAGGATCGCCGACCAGAACAAGGCCTCGCCCCCGAAGGTGACGATCTCGGTGATCTGGAAGGTCATCCCGCTCAGCTTCCAGCCGAGGAAGATCAGCAGCAGGATCGAGACCAGGATCGCCGCGCCCTCCGGGTAGCCGAGGCCGAGGCCCTGCGGTCCCCAGCCCAGCTTCGTGGCGCCGCCCGAGAGGTACTTGGCGCTGGCGTCCCGGTTCATGAAGTCGGACATCGTGGTGCCGGCCATGGAGGTCGACAGGATCACGGTCCAGTAGAAGAACGGGTTGTAGCGGGACGAGCGCAGCTGGATCACCAGCGTCACCACGAAGACCAGGAACAGGGTGATGGTGGTGAGGAAGTAGCCGAGCTTCAGCGTCTGCGCGAACAGATCGCCCGCCGTCTCACCCAGGGTCGTCGCGGCGATCTTCATGATCCAGAACGCCAGCGTGACCTCGGGCAGCTTCTTCATCACGGACTTCGTCGTCGTCAAAGGTGCTCCTGTGGGGGTGGGGGGTGATCAACTTCGGCCCGACCCTGCCAGGCGCAACCTGAACCCATCCTGAACGCCGTGTCAGAGGTCTTGCGGAAAGGGGTTCCTTGTGCTTCCGCTGTGGCTCAATACGTCCCCTCGACCCCTTCTGCTCAATCAGTTCCCTCGGACACCGCCACCTCGCAGCGCAGCCGCCGATCCGCCCCGACCACCCGTACCGGCCCCGTCAGCCGCAGCCGCGCCGTGTGCCGTACCTCGGCGCTCGACGGGCCGAGGCGCAGTTCCAACCGACGCCACCGGATCGTGCAGGTACAGCTGGACGACCTCCGCGCCCGCGCGCTCGCCCGTGTTGCGGACCGTCAGCGAGAGGTCGTACGAGCCGTCCGTGCCGATCTCCGTGACGTCGTCCCACGCACGCCTCCCAGGCGAAGGTCGTGTACGAGCGGCCGTGCCCGAAGGGGTACAGCGGGGTCGGGTCCAGACTGCTGACCTCGCTCGCGCGGCCCAGCGGGGGCTGGAGGCAGGTCCAGGGCTGGCCGCACGGCAGGCGCGGGACGCTCACCTGGAGGCGGCCCGAGGGGTTCACCCGGCCGGACAGGACTCCGGCGAGTGCCGGGCCGCCCTCCTCGCCGGGGAAGAAGGCCTGCACGACCGCGTAGACCCGGCCCTGCCGGCGGCCCAGCGCGTACGGCCGCCCGGTCAGCAGGACCAGGACCACCGGGACGCCCGTGGCGACCAGTGCGTCCAGCAACCCGCCCTGCACGCCGGGCAGTTCCAGGTCCGCGGCATCGCAGCCCTCGCCGGACGTGCCCCGGCCGAACAGGCCCGCGCGGTCGCCGAGGGCCGCCACGCACACGTCCGCCTCGGCCGCCCGGGCGACCGCCTCCGTGAAGCCGGTGGTGTCCGGGTGCTCGACCCCGCAGCCCTCGGCGAACGTGACCTCGGCGTCCGGGAGTTCGGCGCCTAGGGAGTCCAGGAGAGTCGGGATCGTCAGGCCCAGCGGGACCTCGGGGTGGTGGGGGAGGACGTGGGACGGGAAGGAGTAGCAGCCGAGCATCGCCAGCGGGTCCGCCGCGCGGGGGCCGACCACCGCGACACGGGTGTCGGGGGCCGGCGGGAGCAGGCCGTCGGGGTTGTCCAGCAGGACCACCGACTCCTCGGCCAGCCGGCGGGCGAGCGCCCGGTTGTCCGGCGGGTCGAGGTCGACGGGGCCGGGCGGCTCCGGCTGCTGCCAGTCCGCGTCCAGCAGGCCCGGGTCGCACTTCTGGAGCAGGACGCGGCGGGCCGCCCGGTCCACCAGGGACTCCGGGACGCGGCCCTCGCGTACGGCGGTCACGAGCGGGGGGCCGTAGCAGTGCCGGGTCGGCAGCTCGACGTCGATGCCCGCCGCGAGGGCCAGGTGTGCCGCGCCCGCCTCGTCCCCGGCGACCCGGTGCCGGCTCTGCAGGAAGCCGATGCCGAAGTAGTCGGCGACCACCGTGCCGGTGAAGCCCCACTCGTCGCGCAACAGGTGGCTCAGCAGGGCCGGGTCGGCGGAGACCGGCACGCCGTCGGTCTCGGTGTACGCGGCCATCACCGAGCGCGCCCCGCCCTCGCGCAGCGCCATCTCGAACGGCGGCAGGGTCACGTCCGCGAGCTCGCGTACGCCCGCGCGGACGGGGGCGAGGTTGCGGGCGCCCGCCGAGGAGGCGTACCCGGCGAAGTGTTTGAGGGTGGCGACGATCCCGGCCGACTCCAGACCGCGCACATAGGCCGCCCCGACCGTGCCGACCAGGTACGGGTCCTCGCCGATCGTCTCCTCCACCCGGCCCCAGCGCGGGTCGCGGACCACGTCCAGGACGGGCGCGAGGCCCTGGTGCACGCCGACCGCGCGCAGATCGCGGCCGATGTGCCGGCCCAGCTCCTCGACCAGCGCCGGGTCGAAGGCAGCGCCCCAGGCCAGCGGCACGGGGTACGCCGTCGCGCCCCAGGCCGTGAACCCCGCCAGGCACTCCTCATGGGCGATGGCCGGGATGCCGAAGCGGCCCGCCGCTGCGATCCGCCGCTGGGCACGGGCCAGGGCCTGCGCGCCCACGGCCGCTTCCACGGGAGCGGTGCCGAAGGAGCGGGTCAGCTGGCCGAGGCCGTGGGTGATCAGCTCGTCCCATTCACCGGCGGAGGGGCGGGCGGTCATCTCCCGCTGCAGCGGGGCGACCCCGTCGCCGTCCGTGGCGGCGACGGGGTCGCCCACACGCTCGCGAATGTTTCGATCGAGTATCGAATGTTCCGGGAACCTATGGCGCGTGAAGACCTTCGTCAAGAGGGGCCGCAGGGATACGATCCCGGGCATGAAGCCTTCGAAGCCCGCAGACACACGGACGGCTACCCTCGCCGAAATCGCCCGGGAGGCCGGGGTGTCCGCTCCGACTGTTTCGAAGGTCCTCAACGGCCGCGCCGACGTCGCCCCGGCGACCCGTAACCGTGTCGAGGAGCTGCTGCGCGCCCACGGCTACCGGCGCCGACGAGCCGAGGCCTCCCGCTCGCCGCTGATCGACCTCGTCTTCCACGAGCTGGACAGCGCCTGGGCGCTGGAGGTCATCCGGGGCGTGGAGAACGTGGCCCGGGACGCGGGCCTGAGCGTGGTGCTGTCCGAGTCGGCCGGGCGGCTCACCCCGGGGCGGACCTGGACCGACCAGGTCGCCGCCCGCCGCCCGCACGGCGTGGTCCTCGTACTGTCCGGCCTGGACGAGTCCCAGCGGGCGCTGCTGACCAGTCGGTCCATCCCGTTCGTGGTGATGGACCCGGCCGGCGACCCCGGCCCGGACGTCCCCTCGATCGGCGCCACCAACTGGCAGGGCGGCCTCGCCGCCGCCCGCCATCTGGTGGACCTCGGCCACACCCGGATCGGCGCGATCAGCGGCCCCTCCCGGATGATGTGCAGCCGCGCCCGCGTCGACGGCTACCGGGCCGCCCTGGAAACCGCCGGGCTCCCCGTCGACCCGGGTCTGATCAGGACCGGCGACTTCCACCACGACTCCGGCTACCGCCTGGGCCTGGAACTGCTGCGCGGTCCCGACCGGCCCACCGCCGTCTTCGCGGGCAACGACCTGCAGGCGCTGGGTCTGTACGAGGCCGCGCGCGAGCTGGGCCTGCGCATCCCGGAGGACCTGAGCGTGGTCGGCTTCGACGATCTGCCGGTGGCCCGCTGGGTGGGCCCGCCGCTGACGACCGTACGGCAGCCGCTGACGGAGATGGCCGAGGCCGCGGCCCGGCTGGTGCTGGAGCCGGCCCGCGGGGAGGACGAGCGGGCGGCGACCCGGATGGAGCTGGCGACGAGCCTGGTGGTGCGGTCCAGCACGGGTGTGCCTCCGGCGGCTTAGTGGTTCGTATTGACGGGTATCGAGGGCCACCCCACCCCACACTGCTCCGAAGCCAGTCGGTCATCCAACCGAAACTTTCGGAGGCGCCTGCGGCCCGGACGCCAGGCTGTACATCAACGACTACAACGTCGAGGGTGTGAACGCGAAGTCCACCGCCCTGTACAACCTGGTCAAGTCCCTCAGGCAGCAGGGCGTTGCGGTCGACGGCGTCGGCCTCCAGGCCCACCTGGTCCTCGGCCAGGTGCCGGCCACGCTCCAGCAGAACATCCGGCGCTTCGCCGACCTCGGCGTGGACGTGGCGATCACCGAGCTGGACGTACGGATGCCGCTGCCCGCCGACCGTACGAAACTCGCCCGGCAGGCCGAAACCGGCGTACCACGGCATCGCCGAGGCGCTGGGCGGTACCGGGTCCACCCAGGGGTGCGCGGCGACGTGAGGAACGCCGGCTGCACCCAGTCGGGCGCGACGGTGTCCTGCGCGAACGGTTCAACGCGTCGTGGAGCGGGAGCAATCCGGTGCCCGCCGTGACGTTGGGATGAGAATTTCCCGAGAAAACGGGTTCTCGGGGCTTCCGCTAACAGTCCCCTAATAATTCGGACTTACGTTCCTGCCCGTGACGCGACACGAGGAGCAAGGCGACGCGGGCAGACGGGTGGGCCGGCGGTCGAGGGCGCTGAAGGCCGTCGGCCTCACCCTGGCGGGACTGCTGGTGCTGGGCACGGCCGCAGCCGGCTGTGCGTACTGGCACCTCAACAACAACATCACGAGCGTGGACATCGACAGCGCGCTCGGCGACAACCGCCCGGCGGAGGCGGCGATCGCCCCGGCCGCGTCCGCGTCGGCCGACGCCTCCCCGCTGCCCACCGGTGCCCTGAACATCCTCGTTCTCGGCTCCGACTCACGCAGCGGCAAGGCCAACCAGGAGCTGGGCGGCGGCGACAGCTCCGGCGCCCGCTCCGACACCGCGATGGTGGTGCACCTCGACGCCGGCCGGACGAAGGCGACCGTCGTCAGCATCCCGCGCGACACCCTCGTCACCCGTCCGTCCTGCCCGCTGTCCTCCGGGGGCTCGACGGCGGTGGCGTACCACGCGATGTTCAACAGCGCCTACTCGGTGGGTGGACCGGTGTGCGCGGTGAAGACCGTCGAGTCGATCACCGGCGTCCGCATGGACCACTACCTCGAGATCGACTTCTCCGGCTTCGCCAAGCTGGTGGACGCGCTCGGCGGGGTCACGGTCACCACCGACCAGGACATCGACGACGACAAGAGCCATCTGCACCTCACGGCGGGCACCCACCACCTGGACGGCACCCGGGCCCTGGCCCTCGCCCGCACCCGGCACGGCATAGGCGACGGCAGCGACCTCGGCCGCATAGGCCTCCAGCAGAAGCTGGTGAAGGCCCTGCTGGAGCAACTCGCCGCCACCGACCTGCTCACCGACCCCGCCAGGCTCTACCAGGCCGCCGACGCGGTCACCGCCAGCCTCACCACGGACACCGGCCTGGACTCCCTGGGCGAGCTGACGAGACTCGGCCAGAGCCTGAAGGGCCTCACGGCCGACCGGGTGACGACGGTGACGATGCCGGTCGTCACGGCACCCTCCGACCCCAACCGCGTGGTGGCGAAGGAACCGGCGGCGAGCGAACTGTGGGCTTCGCTGCGCTGAGAAAAAAATCTTGAGGAGATTTCCGGGCGCGTGTCGATCCTGCCGTCTCCCGTTCGACGCATGGGTGAGCGGCGGGGAAAGGCCCCGCCGCAGACCGAAGGAGTCACCATGCCCCGCTACCTGTCGCTCGTGCGCATCGACGAGGCCTCCGCCCCCGCCGAGGGCCCCAGCGAGGAACTGATGCAGCGGATGGGCGAGCTGATCGAGGAGGTCACCAAGGCCGGCGTCATGCTCGACACCGCCGGGCTGACCCCCTCCGCCCAGGGCACCCGGATGCGCTGGGAGGGCGGCAAGATCTCCGTCACCGACGGGCCCTTCACCGAGTCCAAGGAGGTCATCGGCGGCTACGCGATCATGCAGTGCAAGGACAGGGCCGAGGCCCTGGAGTGGACCAAGCGGTTCCTGCAGGTCCACGAGGAGTTCTGGACCGTCACCTGCGAGGTCCGGGAGATCGCCGAGGGCTGAGCGCGCTTGGCCCCGGGCCGCCCGGGGGTGTTGCATGGTGGGCTGTGACAGCACAGCCCACCGCGGCGCACGCGATCGAGACCGTCTTCCGGCTGGAGTCCCCGCGGGTCGTCGCCGGCGTCGCCCGGATCGTGCGCGACGTCGGCATTGCCGAGGAGCTGGCGCAGGACGCGCTGGTCGCGGCGCTGGAGACGTGGCCCAGGGACGGCGTGCCCGACAACCCCGGCGCCTGGCTCATGGCCACCGCCCGGCACCGCGCCGTCGACCTGGTCCGGCGCCGCGAGACCTATGCCCGCAAGCTCGCCGAGATCGGCCGGGACCTGACGACCGCGGCCCCGCCCTCGTACGACGAGCCCGCCGACCCGGACGACATCGACGACGACCTGCTGCGGCTGGTCTTCACCACCTGCCACCCGGTGCTGTCCCCGGACGCCCGCACCGCGCTCACCCTGCGGCTGCTCGGCGGCCTCACCACGGCCGAGATCGCCCGCGCCTGTCTCGTCCCGGAGCCGACGATCGCCCAGCGCATCGTCCGCGCCAAGCGGACCCTGGCCACGAAGAACGTCGCCTTCGAGGTGCCGTACGGCCCCGACCGTGAGGCCCGCCTCGGTTCCGTCCTGGACGTCATCTACCTGATCTTCAACGAGGGGTACGCGGCCACGGCCGGGGACGACCTGCTGCGTCCCGGGCTGTGCGAGGACGCCCTCCGGCTGGCCCGCGTGCTCTCCTCCCTGATGCCCAAGGAACCCGAGGTGCACGCCCTGGCCTCGCTCCTGGAGTTCCAGGCCTCCCGCACCGCCGCCCGCACCGGCCCCGACGGCACACCGGTGCTCCTGAAGGACCAGAACCGCCGCCGCTGGAACCGCATGCTCATCGCCCGCGGCATCCGGGCCCTCGGCCGCGCCGACGCAACCGCCACCGGCGCCCCCGGCCCCTACGCCCTCCAGGCGGCCATCGCCGCCTGCCACGCGCACGCGTACACCTACGAGGAGACCGACTGGCGGACCATCGCCACCCTGTACGGCCTGCTCGCGGCCCGCTCCCCGTCCCCGGTCGTGGAGCTGAACCGTGCCGTCGCCGTGTCGATGGCCGAGGGCCCGGCCGAGGGTCTGAAGCTGGTGGACGCCCTGGCCGCCGAACCCGCCCTGCGGGAGTACCACCTGCTGCCCAGCGTGCGCGGCGACCTGCTGGCGCGGCTGGGCCGCACCGCCGAGGCCCGCGAGGAGTTCGTACGGGCCGCCGCGCTGGCCGGCAACCAGCGCGAGCGCGACCTGCTGCTCGGCAGGGCGGAGGAGTGCGCGTCCTGACGGTCAGCCTGCCGTCGGGTGCACGGGGCCCCCGATCAGCATGGTCGGTGCCCCCGCGACCCGGGTGAGGAACACCGTGGCCGCGCCCGGCCCGTGCGGCTTGACCTTCCTGCGCAGTTCCTCCGGCTCCACCGCCGAGCCCCGCTTCTTCACGGTGAGCGTGCCGACCTCCCGTTCCCGCAGCAGGGCCTTCAACTTCTTGACGTTGAAGGGGAGTTGATCGGTGATCTCGTAGGCCGAGGCGTACGGGGTGGGGCGCAGCTCGTCGGCCGTGACGTACGCGATGGTCTCGTCGAGGAGTCCGCCGCCGACCTCCTCGGCCACCTCCGCGACCAGGTGGGCGCGGATGACGGCGCCGTCGGGCTCGTACAAGTACCGCCCGACCGGGCGCACTCGGGGGTCGGGCAGCCCCCGGCCGAGGAGTGTGCGCGGGCCCGGCAGCAGCGTGGCGCGTACCGCTCCCGGCGCCCCGGTGCCGAACCACAGCACCGCCTCCTTCACGTCCCCGCCGTCCGAGATCCACTCGGCCTCGGCCTCGGCCGGGATCGCCTCGTGCGGGATGCCGGGGGCGATCTTCAGAGCCGCGCGGGGAGCCCCGAGGGCCGTGGCGACCGCCCAGGACAAGGGCGGTGAGTAAGCCTCCGGGTCGAAGATCCTGCCCCGCCCGCCCCTGCGGGCCGGGTCTACGAACAACGCGTCGTAGCCCGCCGTGTCCACCCCCGTGACGTCCGCCTCGCGCACCTCGATCAGCCCGGCGAGCCCCAGCGCCTCGGCGTTGGCCCGTGCCGCGGCCGCCGTCAGCGGGTCCCGGTCCACGGCGAGCACCCGGATCCCGGCCCGGGCCAGCGCGATCGCGTCGCCGCCGATCCCGCAGCACAGGTCGGCGACCGAGGTCACGCCCAGCTCCTTCATCCGGCCCGCCCGGTACGCCGCCACGCTCGCGCGGGTCGACTGCTCGACCCCGTGGGGCGTGAAGAACATCCGCCCCGCGTCCTCGGCCCCGAACTTGGCTGCCGCCCGCTGCCGCAGCCGGGCCTGCCCCAGCGCCGCCGACACCAGCTCGGCGGGGTGCTCGCGGCGCAGCCGGGTGGCGACGGCCAGCTCCTGCGCGGGATCGGTGTCGCGCACCTCGTCGAGGAGGGCGCGGCCTTCGGGGGTGAGGAGTGGAGCGAGGTCGTTCACCGGGTCATTGTGGGCCAGTCGGTGGATGGTGCGCCTCCGGTGGCGGTGTCGGGCCGGGTTCGGGGCCGGTCCCTGGGAAGATCCGACGCCATGGAACTAGTACTACAAAATGACAAAAGCCGGACACGGTTTCGGAGGGTCGCCCTCCGCTGCGGGGCGGCCGCCCTGGCCTGCGCCGCCCTGGCCTCCGGCTGCTCCGCCCCGGATGCGGACTCCGGCTCCGGCCCGGGCCAGGGCGGCCCCGCCCGGGCCCCGGACCCCCGGGCCCGCGCCGCCGCCGAACACGCCCGACTGGTCGCCGCGGCCCGGCACTGGGGACTGGACGAGGTTCCTCTCAGGCCCCCGGCTCCGCCGGCCCGGAAGCCGACGATCACCCCGCGCGACGGCTTCGAGGTGGACGGCCAGGAGCAGGAGAACCTGCCCCCGGTCTTCACCAGGATCCCCACCAGGCAGAAGGTCGTGTTCCTCACCATCGACGACGGCGCCGAGAAGGACCCCGCCTTCCTGCGCATGATGAGCGACCTGAAGATCCCCTACACGGCCTTCCTCAGCAACTACCTGGTCGAGGACGACTACGGCTACTTCCGCCGGATGCAGTCCGAGGGTCACACCCTCAACAACCACACCCTCACCCACCCCTATCTGCCCGGCCTGTCCTACGAGGAGCAGAGGGACGAGATCTGCGGCATGCAGGCCGTCATGAAGAAGCAGTTCGGCAGGGCACCCACCGTCTTCCGCCCGCCCTACGGCAACTACAACGGCGACACCCTGCGCGCCGCCAAGGCCTGCGGGATCAAGTACGCGCCGATCTGGGACGAGGAGGTCTTCGTCGACCACTGGGAGTACCGCGACTGGGACCGCAGCCTGCACCCCGGCGACATCGTCCTCACCCACTTCCGCGGCCTCGACGACTGGGACGGCACGATGGTCGACGACATGCGCCGGTTCCTGAACAAGGTCACGCGCGAGGGATACGCCGTGGCACGCCTGGAGGACTACCTGTGAGCCGCCGGGGGCGACCGGGAAGCGTGCGGGCCCCGCTGGCCGCCGTACTCGCCTCCACCCTGCTCCTCGCGGGCTGCGCCCAGTCCGTCGACCCCATCGAACGCCTGGGCAAGCGGGCGGCCCAGGGAGTACGGCCGTCGAGCCCGGCCGCGGACGAGCCGTACCGCCGCTGGGGCCTGGCCGCCCCGCTCGCCGCGCCGCCCCGCCCCCCGACGGCCCACCGCACGGGTGTCGCCCCGCCCCGGGTCGTGGACCACGTCGCCACCGCCGACCGGGTCGTCTTCCTCACCTACGACGACGGCGCCGAACGGGACCCGCGCTTCGTCGACATGGTCCGCGACCTGAGACTTCCGGTCAGCTTCTTCCTCACCGACAGCGTCGTGGGACCCGGCTACGGCCACTTCGCCCGCCTGCGCGCGGTCGGCGCCGACATCGAGAACCACACCCTCGACCACCCGGCGATGCCCGGACTGCCGTACGCCGGCCAGCGCGCCGAGATCTGCGGCCAGCAGGACAAACTCAGGTCCCGCTTCGGCCTGCTCCCCCGCCTCTTCCGCCCGCCCTACGGCACGTACGACACCACGACCCTGCGCGCCGCCGCCGACTGCGGCATCTCCGCGCTCGTCCTGTGGCGCGCCGCCATGACCTCCGACGGCATCTTCTACAGCCGCGGCGAACGCCGGCTGCGCCCGGGCGACATCGTCCTCGTCGGCCCCGACGAGGCCACGGGCCTGCCCCTCAAGGAACGCACGAAGCGCCTGCTGCGCCGGGTGCAGGCGAGCGGGCTGACGGTGGGCCGACTGGAGGACTACCTGTAGCTGTGCTTTTCGGCGCCGACCGGCAACCGCCGGCCCGTCGTGGGGGTCCCCCCGCTCGAGCGAAGCCGAGAGCGGGGGAGTTCGAGGACGAGGCCGTTCAGGCCGATAACCCCGCGACGCGCCGCAGGCATTGGCACTCCGCTTGACCGAGTGCTAATCGCGGTCATAGTCTCGGCTCTGGCACTCCCCCATGGAGAGTGCCAACAAACGCGACGGGCAGGTCCGGCACCCGCGACGACGGATCGACCTGGTCGCCACCTCAGACAGTTAACCCCGTGAGATCTCCGAAGGGGGAGGTCGGATCGTGACGACCACCAGCTCCAAGGTTGCCATCAAGCCGCTCGAGGACCGCATCGTGGTCCAGCCGCTCGACGCCGAGCAGACCACCGCTTCTGGCCTGGTCATCCCGGACACCGCGAAGGAGAAGCCCCAGGAGGGCGCCGTCCTCGCCGTGGGCCCGGGCCGCTTCGAGAACGGCGAGCGTCTGCCGCTCGACGTCAAGGTCGGCGACGTCGTCCTGTACAGCAAGTACGGCGGCACCGAGGTGAAGTACAACGGCGAGGAGTTCCTCGTCCTCTCGGCTCGCGACGTCCTCGCGATCATCGAGAAGTAGTCACCTCAAGCAACCCAGTTGCTTCCAGCTGCGCCCCTGGCCCCCGCGACCACCCAAGAAGCCGGGCGCCCGGGGCGCAGTTCTTTTTTCACCCACAGATTTCGAGAGGGCTCCCGCTGTCATGGCGAAGATCCTGAAGTTCGACGAGGACGCCCGTCGCGCCCTCGAGCGCGGCGTCAACAAGCTGGCCGACACGGTGAAGGTGACGATCGGCCCCAAGGGCCGCAACGTCGTCATCGACAAGAAGTTCGGCGCCCCCACCATCACCAACGACGGTGTCACCATCGCCCGCGAGATCGAGGTCGAGGACCCGTACGAGAACCTCGGCGCGCAGCTGGTGAAGGAGGTGGCGACCAAGACCAACGACATCGCTGGTGACGGCACCACCACCGCCACCGTGCTCGCCCAGGCGCTGGTGCGCGAGGGCCTGAAGAACGTCGCCGCGGGTGCCTCCCCGGCCGCCCTGAAGAAGGGCATCGACGCCGCGGTCAAGGCCGTCTCCGACGACCTGCTCGCCACGGCCCGCCCGATCGACGAGAAGTCCGACATCGCCGCCGTCGCCGCGCTGTCCGCCCAGGACCAGCAGGTCGGCGAGCTCATCGCCGAGGCGATGGACAAGGTCGGCAAGGACGGTGTCATCACCGTCGAGGAGTCCAACACCTTCGGTCTGGAGCTGGACTTCACCGAGGGCATGGCCTTCGACAAGGGCTACCTGTCGCCGTACTTCGTGACGGACCAGGAGCGCATGGAGGCCGTCCTGGAGGACCCGTACATCCTCATCAACCAGGGCAAGATCTCCTCCATCCAGGACCTGCTGCCGCTGCTGGAGAAGGTCATCCAGGCGGGTGCCTCCAAGCCGCTGCTGATCATCGCCGAGGACGTCGAGGGCGAGGCCCTCTCCACCCTCGTCGTGAACAAGATCCGCGGCACCTTCAACGCGGTCGCGGTGAAGGCCCCCGGCTTCGGCGACCGCCGCAAGGCGATGCTGCAGGACATGGCGGTCCTCACCGGCGCCACGGTCATCTCCGAGGAGGTCGGCCTCAAGCTCGACCAGGCCGGCCTGGACGTGCTGGGCTCCGCCCGCCGCGTGACGGTCACCAAGGACGACACGACCATCGTCGACGGCGCCGGCAAGTCCGAGGACGTCCACGGCCGCGTCAACCAGATCAAGGCCGAGATCGAGAACACCGACTCCGACTGGGACCGCGAGAAGCTCCAGGAGCGCCTCGCGAAGCTGGCCGGCGGCGTGTGCGTGATCAAGGTCGGCGCCGCCACCGAGGTGGAGCTGAAGGAGAAGAAGCACCGTCTGGAGGACGCCATCTCCGCGACCCGCGCCGCGGTCGAGGAGGGCATCGTCTCCGGTGGTGGCTCCGCGCTGGTCCACGCCGTCAAGGTCCTGGACGGCAACCTCGGCAAGACCGGCGACGAGGCCACGGGTGTCGCGGTCGTCCGCCGCGCCGCCGTCGAGCCGCTGCGCTGGATCGCCGAGAACGCCGGCCTCGAGGGCTACGTCATCGTCTCCAAGGTGGCGGAGCTGGAGAAGGGCAACGGCTACAACGCCGCCTCCGGCGAGTACGGCGACCTGGTCAAGCAGGGCGTCATCGACCCGGTCAAGGTCACCCGCTCCGCCCTGGAGAACGCCGCCTCCATCGCCTCCCTGCTGCTCACGACCGAGACCCTGGTCGTCGAGAAGAAGGAAGAGGAGCCGGCCGAGGCGGGCCACGGCCACGGTCACGGCCACGCCCACTGACGCACCTCAGCACTGAGGCCCGGCACCCCCTGGGGGTGCCGGGCCTTCGCGTCGCCCCCTACTTCTCCAACTCGTCCAGCGCCCCCAACTGCCCCATCAGCCCGAGCCGGTCGTACTGCCACCAGCCCTCGCGGATCTTGCCGTCGCTGTCGAACCGGAAGACCGTCGTACCGGTCATCGACACCTGCCGACCGGTGTTGGGCAGGCCCAGGAACTCGCCCTGCTGGATGCCGTTCCACGTCCACCGGGTGCAGACCCGGTCCGCCTGGGTGATCTGGTCCTCGACGGTGAACGTGAAGCTGAAGGCCTCCCGCCACATCTCGATCTCACGGCGCATGTTCTCCAGCCCGAGATTGTCCTGCTCATTGGCCGGATCGTGGTCGTGGTAGTTCTCCGCGAGCAGGTCGTTCAGCGGTGGCAACGGCCCCTGGACCGCGACCGTGTCGAAGAACCGCCGCGCCTGGGCCGCGTACAGCTGCTCGTCGCGTACGACGTCCAGGTCCGTGAAGGTGGGCATCTCGTCGCACAGGGCGACCAGATCCCGGAAGATCCGGTCGGTCTCCGGCAGGTTCGAGTTCCGCATCGCCTCCTCGTACGACGGGAACTCCACGATCTCGACGACGTGGGTCGCGTCCGAGCGGTCCCTGCCGACCACCGCGTGCGTCGCGGTCCGCTTCCCCTTGGTCTGTTCGACCCACTGGTCCATCAGCCGGTTCATCTCGTCGAGCCGGCTGGTCTTGCAGTCGATGAGCTGTACGAACGTCATGGCGCCGCCTCCCGGCCCCCTGGGTCCGGATCTGTCAGGCCCATTTTCCCACCGGAATGCGGCCGCCACCCGTCCTACTGGGGCCCGTACTTGCGCCCCGTCTTCGAGCTGATTCCGCCGAGCAGCCCGCGCGGGGTGACCTTCACCAGTCCCATCAGCGCCTTGTACCGGGGATCCGGGATGGAGAGCGTCTTGCCGCGCGCGAGGTCGGCCAGAGCCGCCGCGACCAGCTTGTCCGCGTCCAGCCACATCCAGCCCGGGATGTTGTCCGTGCCCATCCCGGCCCGCTCGTGGAACTCGGTGCGCACGAAGCCCGGGCACAGCGCCATCAGGCGAACGCCCGTACCGGCCAGGTCCCTCGCCGCGCCCTGGGTGAACTGCACGACCCAGGCCTTCGAGGCGCCGTAGGTGCCCCGGGGCACGAAGGCGGCCACCGAGGCGACGTTCACCACCCCGCCGCGCCCGCGCTCGCGCATCGCCTCGGACGCCGCCGACGTCAGCCTGAGCACCGCCTCGCAGTGCACCTTGAGCATCCTCAGCTCGTCGGCCATGGGCACCTCGAGATAGCGGCCCTTGTTGCCGAAGCCGGCGTTGTTGATCAGCAGGTCGACCGGGTTCTTCCGGTCGCCGAGCCGGTCGGCCACCGTCTCGATGCCCTTGTCCTCGGCGAGGTCGGCGGCGAGCACCTCCGCCTCGATGCCGTGCCGGTCGTGCAACTCGGTCGCCTGCTCGCGCAGCCGTTTGGCGTCCCTCGCCACCAGGACGAGGTCATGCCCGTCGGCGGCGAGGCGCCGCGCGAACGCGGCACCGATGCCCGCGGTCGATCCCGTAATAAGAGCCGTTGTCATGGCCCAAGGGTAGTGACCCGGACCGACAGCGTCCGCTGCCGGTGACGTCCCCTCAGCGGGCCTGCCCGGCGACGTACTTGCGGGCCGCGGCCAGCGTCTCGGCGCACAGCGCCTCGCCCGCCGCGAGCACCTGCGGCAGCAGTTCCCGCTCCGTGGTCACCGCGCGGAACTGCATCGCCACCGTCACCTCGTGGTCCGGCCGGTGCACGATCTCGATCGGATCGCCCGCCCGGATCTCACCCGGTTCGATCACCCGCAGGTAGGCACCCGTCGCGCCCTTCCGGGTGAACCTCTTCACCCATCCCTGCTCGCCCAAATGGCCCTGGAACGTACGGCACGGAATCCGCCCCGAGGTCACCTCCAGAACCACTTCGGAGCCGATCCGCCAGCGCTCGCCGATCAGCGCCCCGGACACGTCCAGACCCTCCGTCGTGAGGTTCTCGCCGAAGCAACCATTGGCCAACGAACGGCCCAGCTCCGGCTCCCAGTCGTCGAGGTCCTCGCGCGCGTAGGCGTACACCGCCTGGTCGTCACCGCCGTGGTGGCGCAGGTCGCACACCGTGTCCCCGGCGACACCGCTCGCGCCGACCCCCTTGGGCCCCGGGGCCGCCACCCGCACGGGCCCGTCCGCAGGCCGCTTGTCGATGGCCGTCACGCCCTGCGCCTGGTCCGTGTACGGCACCGGCTGCGGGCGGCCGAGGTTGACCGAAAGAAGTTTCATATACGCACGGTACGGGAGCGCACCTCAAAGTGTCGACGCACTATTGGGCGTCCTGTCCAAGTTCGGCTTATGCTCGGAGGGTGATCGAGGCCCGTCATCTCCGCGTCCTGCGCGCCGTCGCCACCACCGGCTCCTTCTCGGCGGCGGGGCGCGAACTGGGCTGCACCCAGCCCGCCGTCAGCCAGCAGATGAAGGCCCTGGAGGCCTCGGTCGGCACCCCGCTGCTGGTCCGCAGCGGCCGCGAGATGCGCCTGACCCAGGCCGGCGAGGCCCTGGTCCGGCACGCCTCCGGCATCCTCGCCGGGCTCACCGCCGCCGAGGAGGAGGTCGCCGCCATCGCGGGCCTCAGGGCCGGCCGGGTCCGGCTGGTCTCCTTCCCCAGCGGCAGCTCCACCCTGGTCCCCACCGCCCTGGCCGCCCTGCGCGCCGCCCACCCCGGCACCCGGGTCTCCCTGGAGGAGGCCGAGCCCCCGAAGTCCGTCGCGCTGCTGCGCGAGGGCGACTGCGACCTGGCGCTCGCGTTCCGCTACGAGGGTGCGGCGGTCGCAGAGGAGTGGGACGACCTCGTCGTACGGCCCCTGCTGACCGACCGTCTGGTGGCCCTGGTGCCGGAGCGGCACCGGCTCGCGCGCGCGGAGTCCGTCGCGATCGGGGAGCTGGCCCGGGAACCCTGGATCGCGGGCTGCCCGCGCTGCCGCGGCCAGCTGGTGGAGGTGTGCGAGAGTGCGGGCTTCACGCCCCGCATCGACTTCGCGACCGACGACTATCCGGCGGTGGTCGGCCTGGTGGGCGCGGGTCTCGGGGTGGCCGTACTGCCGCAGCTCGCGGTGGAGTCCGTACGGCCGCGGGGGGTGCGCACGGTGGCGCTCGAGCCGGTGGTACGACGGCAGATCGTCGCCCTCACGCTGCCCGACCTGGCCCAGGTGCCGGCCGTGGCGGCGACGTTGGAACAGCTGGCCCGGGCGGCCGGGCGCCAGTGACGCCGAGCCAGGGGTGACGCATCAGGGGCACGCGTGCGCGTGCCCGGGTGCGGAGTAGTCGCAAAAACGTTCCTTCAGGCGTTCGAGGCGGTGCTCCCGCTGGTGGTCGATGCCGACACCAGGCGGTTGCGCGCCCGCCCCATCAGCTCTTCGCGCTCGTCCTCGGTCAGGCCGCCCCAGACTCCGTACGGCTCGCGCACGGCCAGCGCGTGCGCCGCGCACTCCGCACGGACCGGGCACCTCATGCAGACCTCCTTGGCCGAGTTCTCGCGAGCGCTCCGAGCCGCCCCGCGCTCGCCCTCCGGGTGGAAGAAGAGCGAGCTGTCCACCCCGCGGCAGGCAGCCAGCAGCTGCCAGTCCCACAGGTCCGCGTTCGGTCCGGGAAGGCGGGAGAAATCTGCCATTACGTGACCCCTTGTAGCCGTTCTGGGCGGATACGGTGCCATCGACCGTACATCTCCGGTCTAAGGAGATGAAAATATGACTCATTGCGAATCTAGCTCCAGACACCAAGAAACGGGACCAAAAACGGCTAAATGGGGCATAGGTTGTGATGAAAAGTTGAGGGTCCGTCGGGCATGTCTGCACCGTGTCGGCACCCTCACGTAGAGTGCCGAAGACGGCACGCGGCCCCGTAACTCTTTCGAGTGACCGTCGTTGAGAGTGCGGAGGCGGTTGAAACCACAAGCGCTCGGGCAGGCGTCCGAGACGGTCGACCGCACAGGTGACGATTCCGTACCAGCCTGGAGGCTCAAGGTGACGCGCATCAGCTGCGGAGGGCGGTCATGACATCCGTCCTCGTCTGCGACGACTCCCCGCTTGCCCGAGAGGCGCTCCGCCGCGCGGTCGCGACCGTGCCCGGCGTCGAGCGCGTGACGACGGCGGCCAACGGCGAGGAAGTCCTCCGCCGCTGGGGCGCCGACCGCTCCGATCTCATCCTGATGGACGTACGCATGCCCGGCCTGGGCGGCGTCGAGACCGTGCGCCGGCTGCTCTCCGCCGACCCGGGCGCGCGCATCATCATGCTCACCGTCGCCGAGGACCTCGACGGAGTGGCCCTCGCGGTCGCCGCCGGAGCCCGGGGCTATCTGCACAAGGACGCCTCGCGCGCGGAGTTGCGCGCCACGGTGACCCAGGCCCTCGCCGACCCGACCTGGCGGCTGGCCCCGCGCCGGCTGCGCTCGGCCGAGATGGGCGCCGCGCCCACCCTCACCGCGCGCGAGATCCAGGTGCTGGAGGGCATGAGCCACGGCCGCTCGAATGCGGAGATCGGCCGCGAGCTGTTTCTCTCCGAGGACACCGTCAAGACGCACGCCCGTCGCCTGTTCAAGAAGCTCGGCGCCTCGGACCGGGCCCACGCGGTGGCACTCGGCTTCCGCTGGGGACTGGTCCGGTAGGAAGCGCACCGCGGCGAGGCTGCGGACCGCCACCCGGGATCCCCGCCTGCCGACGCGCGGGCGGGGCCCAGCGGCGGTGCGGGTGCGGCCGGGACCGGGGGTGGCGGCAGTGAGTGGTGCATCCGTCCCACCCGGAGTCCTCGGTCACCCGTCTGACCTGCTGCCTTGCCGCCACCCGCGGGGGACGAACGCACCACTCGGCGCCCTGCGGACCCTCTCCTGGGGCGCGGCGTGCCCGGGTGGGGGCGGGTGATGGCCCGCCCTGTGCAAGGCGGCCGGGCGGATGCCCGCTGCTCGTTTCGCCGCGGATGCCGCATCCTTGAGGTGTGGAGTCTCTCGGGGACGAGTCGGTCGAGCGGAAGGGGAGGGCGCAGGGGATGAGTGCCGGCGCACCTGCTCATAACGCTTCGGTGCACAACCACGAACACGATGCGACGGACCGGAATGCCGCAAGGCACCATGGACCGATGCGCGACGACGAGGCGGGCACGGCCCATGGGGTGATCGGTGCGCTCGTCCATCGTGCCGTCGACGGCGACGAGCAGGCCACGCACGATCTGCTCGCCCATGTCCACCCCCTGGCGCTGCGCTACTGCCGCACCCGGCTGTCCCGGCTGCCCGGCGACGCGCGCCACTTCGTGGAGGACCTCGCCCAGGAGGTCTGCGTGGCGGTCCTCCTCGCCCTGCCGCGCTACCGCGACACCGGCCGCCCCTTCGAGGCCTTCGTCTTCGGCATCGCCTCGCACAAGGTCGCCGACCTCCAGCGCGCCGCGATGCGCCACCCGGGCTCCACGGCCGTCCCCTCGGACGAGATGCCGGAACGCCCCGACGACTCCCTCGGCCCCGAGGAGCGCGCCCTGCTCAGCAGCGACGCCGAATGGGCCAAGAAACTGCTGGCCAACCTCCCCGAGAACCAGCGGGAGCTGCTCCTGCTGCGCATCGCCGTGGGCTTGACCGCGGAGGAGACGGGGCAGATGTTGGGAATGTCACCCGGCGCCGTGCGGGTGGCCCAGCATCGGGCGCTGAGCCGGCTGCGCGCGCTCGCCGAGCAGTAACCGCCTTGGGCGGAGCCTTCGTAGCTCCTTGGTTGAACAGGCACGCATTCGTTTCCGTACGAACATACGAAGCCTGAAGTCACCTCACACCGTGGAATTTGCTAGCCGTGCTTCCCGTTAGCATGGACATCCGCACCGATCAAGGCCATTTGGGGAAGGTGTCATGACTGCCAACGTCGACGGAGTGCCCGGTAAATTCGCGACACTCGGGCTGACCTACGACGACGTGCTGCTGCTGCCGGGTGCATCCGAGGTGCTCCCCAACGCGGTCGACACCTCGTCCCGCATCTCCCGCAATGTCCGTGTCAACATCCCGCTGCTGTCGGCGGCGATGGACAAGGTGACCGAGTCCCGCATGGCCATCGCGATGGCCCGGCTGGGCGGCGTCGGCGTGCTGCACCGCAACCTCTCCGTCGAGGACCAGGTCAACCAGGTCGACCTGGTGAAGCGGTCCGAGTCCGGCATGGTCACCGACCCGATCACGGTGCACCCGGAGGCCACGCTCGCCGAGGCGGACGCGCTGTGCGCCAAGTTCCGCATCAGCGGTGTCCCGGTCACCGACCCGGCCGGCAAGCTGCTGGGCATCGTCACCAACCGTGACATGGCCTTCGAGAGCGACCGTACGCGCCAGGTGCGCGAGGTCATGACCCCGATGCCGCTGGTCACCGGCAAGGTCGGCATCTCCGGGGCCGAGGCCATGGAGCTGCTGCGCAAGCACAAGATCGAGAAGCTGCCGCTGGTCGACGACGAGGGTGTCCTCAAGGGCCTGATCACGGTCAAGGACTTCGTCAAGGCCGAGAAGTACCCCAACGCCGCCAAGGACGCCGAGGGCCGCCTGCTCGTCGGTGCCGCCGTCGGCGCCAGCCCCGAGGCGCTGGAGCGCGCCCAGGCGCTCGCCGAGGCCGGTGTGGACTTCCTCGTCGTCGACACCTCGCACGGCCACAACAGCAACGCCCTCAGCTGGATGTCGAAGATCAAGTCCAGCGTGAACGTGGACGTGATCGGCGGCAACGTCGCCACCCGCGACGGCGCCCAGGCGCTCATCGACGCCGGTGTCGACGGCATCAAGGTGGGCGTCGGGCCGGGCTCGATCTGTACCACCCGTGTCGTCGCCGGCATCGGCGTCCCGCAGGTCACCGCCATCTACGAGGCCTCCCTCGCCGCCCGTCCGGCGGGCATCCCGCTGATCGGCGACGGTGGTCTGCAGTACTCCGGCGACATCGGCAAGGCGCTGGCCGCCGGTGCGGACACGGTCATGCTGGGCAGTCTCCTCGCCGGTTGCGAGGAGTCGCCGGGCGAGCTGCTGTTCATCAACGGCAAGCAGTTCAAGTCGTACCGCGGCATGGGCTCGCTGGGTGCCATGCAGTCCCGCGGCCAGGGCAGGTCGTACTCGAAGGACCGCTACTTCCAGGCCGAGGTGGCGTCCGACGACAAGCTCGTGCCCGAGGGCGTCGAGGGCCAGGTGCCCTACCGCGGCCCGCTGGCCAACGTGCTGCACCAGCTCGTCGGCGGTCTGCGCCAGACCATGGGTTACGTGGGCGCCGCCACCATCGAGGAGATGGAGTCCAAGGGCCGCTTCGTGCGGATCACCTCCGCGGGCCTGAAGGAGAGCCACCCGCACGACATCCAGATGACGGTCGAGGCGCCGAACTACAGCAGGAAGTGACGCACGCGCACGCGTGAAGGCTCGTCGACGGCGGTCCCGGAGCATCCGGGGCCGCCGTTGTCGTACCCGTCGGCGATACTGGAAGACGCTGCAATGCATCAGGGAAAGGCCAAGACGTGACTGAGATCGAGATCGGGCGCGGCAAGCGCGGCCGCCGGGCGTACGCCTTCGACGACATCGCCGTCGTCCCCAGCCGCCGTACGCGGGACCCGAAGGAGGTCTCGATCGCCTGGCAGATCGACGCCTACCGCTTCGAGCTGCCCTTCCTGGCCGCCCCCATGGACTCCGTCGTCTCCCCGGCCACCGCGATCCGCATCGGCGAGCTCGGCGGCCTGGGCGTCCTCAACCTCGAGGGCCTGTGGACGCGGTACGAGGACCCGCAGCCGCTGCTCGACGAGATCGCCGAGCTGCCCGCCGAGCAGGCGACCCGCCGCCTCCAGGAGATCTACGCGGCTCCCATCAAGGAGGAGCTGATCGGCGCCCGCATCAAGGAGGTGCGCGACTCCGGCGTGGTCACGGCGGCCGCGCTCTCCCCGCAGCGCACCGCCCAGTTCTCCAAGGCGGTCGTGGACGCGGGCGTGGACATCTTCGTCATCCGCGGTACGACGGTCTCGGCGGAGCACGTCTCCCACTCGAGCGAGCCGCTGAACCTGAAGCAGTTCATCTACGAGCTGGACGTCCCGGTGATCGTCGGCGGCTGCGCCACCTACACCGCCGCCCTGCACCTGATGCGCACCGGCGCGGCCGGTGTCCTGGTCGGCTTCGGCGGCGGCGCCGCGCACACCACGCGCAACGTGCTCGGCATCCAGGTCCCGATGGCCACCGCGGTCGCCGACGTGGCCGCGGCCCGGCGCGACTACATGGACGAGTCCGGCGGCCGGTACGTGCACGTGATCGCGGACGGCGGTGTCGGCTGGTCCGGCGACCTCCCGAAGGCGATTGCCTGCGGCGCCGACGCGGTGATGATGGGCTCCCCGCTCGCCCGTGCCACGGACGCGCCCGGCAAGGGCCACCACTGGGGCATGGAGGCCGTCAACGAGGAGCTGCCCCGCGGCAAGAAGGTCGACCTGGGCACGGTCGGCACGATCGAGGAGGTGCTGACGGGTCCGTCGCACACCCCCGACGGTTCCATGAACTTCTTCGGTGCGCTGCGTCGGGCCATGGCCACGACCGGGTACAGCGAGCTGAAGGAGTTCCAGCGCGTTGAGGTTACGGTGGCGGACTCGCAGCACCGCCGGTAGTCGCCACGACGCCTGAAGGGCCGGTCACCTGCGTGGGTGACCGGCCCTTTCGCATGCCCAAGTGCGCCTGAACGGGGGCGCGTTGTGGGGGAGGGGGCGCATGGTTGCGTTCGGGGCGAATGTGGGCCGAACGGGCGTAGCGGGGCGATAGTGTCCGTGATCGGCGACCCAAGCTCTCTGGGGCGCCCCCTTCCAAGGACATGGTCCGGACCCCGCCCTCGGGGCCCGGCCCGAATTCCAAACGGACCGCCTACCGGGTCTCTGGTCGGCATCGTGGAAGGGGGCGCGCCCATGGGCCGTCACCGCAAGCCCACCCGCTGGGACCGCATTCGGCTTCGGCTGGTGAAGTTCCGGAGGAGGTGGATCTTGCGCATTTACGGAAGGTGAGCGGCCACCCCCAAGAAGCGTAGGGGTGGACACTCCGATCTCCTTCCAGGAGCCTGCCGCAGTGCCCTCTGCGGTGGGCTCCACCTATTCGTACGGTACCGGATCCGCCGTCGAGCGGGTGAGGTACCGAAGAGGGTGGATCTTGCGGATTTTCGTGCTCTGTACGCTAGCGGCGCCGAGTCCCCTGTGCCACCGACCCGCAGGCCCCGCACCCCCACGCGCCCCCTTTCACAACCGGTGCGCCGCCCCCGTGGGCGTGGCCCCCCGTGTGTCCAGCAGTAGTTGCGCCTTCACCGACAGGCCCTGCAGGTCGTACGTCCGATGCTGCTGGAGCAGGATCGTCAGGTCCGCGTCGGCTGCCGCCTCGTACAAGGAGTCCGCGCGCGGCACAGGCCGGTCCAGGACGCTCCAAGACGGCACGTAAGGGTCGTGGTAGCTGACCGAGGCACCCAGCTCCATCAGCCGGACGGCGATCTCCTGAGCGGGTGTGGCCTGCAGGTCGGCGACGTCGGGCTTGTAGGTGACGCCGAGGAGCAGGACGCGGGCGCCGCGGGCGGACTTGCCGTGCTCGTTCAGGAGCGTGGCGGCACGCTGGACGACGTAGCGGGGCATGCGGTGGTTGACCTGCTGGGCCAGCTCCACCATGCGCAGCGTGCGGCTCGTCTGGCCGGTGAGGTCCTGCGGGACGCCGTGCCCGCCGACGCCCGGGCCCGGCCGGAACGCCTGGAAGCCGAACGGCTTGGTCTCGGCGCAGCGGATGACGTCCCACAGGTCGACGCCCAGCTCGTGGCAGAGGACGGCCATCTCGTTGACGAGCGCGGTGTTCACGTGCCGGTAGTTGGTCTCCAGCAGCTGCACGGTCTCCGCCTCGCGCAGCCCGCGCGCGCGGACCACCTTGTCGGTGATCCGCCCGTAGAAGGCGGCGGCCGACTCGGTGCAGGCCGGGGTGAGGCCGCCGATGACCTTGGGTGTGCCGGCGGGGGTGCGGTCGCGGTTGCCGGGGTCGATCCGGCTGGGCGAGTAGGCGAGGTGGAAGTCGCGGCCGGCGCGCAGCCTCGAGCCCTCCTCCAGCAGGGGGCGCAGGAACTCCCCGGTGGTCCCGGGGAGTACCGGCGACTCCAGGATGACCGTGGTGTGCGGGCGCAGCCGCTCGGCCAGGGTGCGGGCGGCCGCCTCGAGCTGACCGAGGTCGAGCGCGCCGTCGGCGCCGCGCGGGGTGGGCGCGCAGATCACAGCGGTGCGCACGCGGCCGAGCTGGGCCGCGTCGGTGCCGGGCCGAAAGCCCGCGGCATGCATCCGACGCAGCTCGGCGGGGCTGAGCGAACCCGCCTCGTGGCCGGTGGCGTACCCGATCGTCGGAATCCCTGCGGCGACCGCGGCCTGGGCGAGCGGCAGGCCGAAGGGACCGATTCCGATGACGGCGAGGTCTGCGGGCATGGGTGGGCCGTCCTTCCCAGTAACCGAGGTGGGGCAGAAGCGCAACCGCTGTGGACTGCAGGAGCGTGCGCACTGTCACACTAGGAGTAAATATGACCGTTATGTGGGATTGTGTTCGTGTGTCTTCCCGGGGTTGTGCGCTTGTTGTCCACAGGTTGGAAGCCCGTGGTGGCTGAAGTCGGGCAAGCCGGTCAGAATTTGGGCATGAGGAGGGGGTGAACCGGGCTTCGCCCACCGGGTGCGGCCGGACGGGGCTTCGCCCTCCGGGTGCAGCCGACGCGAGCGAGTTGTTCGACAGCGGGAGGCAGCGGTGAGGACAGCGACTCTGGGTCCGGCGCAGCGCGCCGAGGCACTGGCGGCGATGGCGGAGCGCGAGCTGGACGTGCTGGTGGTCGGCGGCGGAGTGGTCGGCGCCGGCACCGCACTGGACGCCGTCACCCGCGGTCTGTCCACCGGCCTGGTCGAGGCCCGCGACTGGGCGTCCGGCACCTCCAGCAGATCCAGCAAGCTCATCCACGGCGGCCTGCGCTATCTGGAGATGCTCGACTTCGCCCTGGTCCGCGAGGCCCTGAAGGAGCGCGGTCTGCTCCTGGAGCGGCTCGCCCCGCACCTGGTCAAGCCGGTGCCGTTCCTCTACCCGCTCCAGCACAAGGGCTGGGAGCGCCTGTACGCGGGCTCGGGCGTGGCCCTGTACGACGCGATGTCCATGGCCCGCGGACACGGCCGGGGCCTGCCCCTGCACCGGCACCTGACCCGCGGTCACGCCCTGCGCGTGGCCCCCTGCCTGAAGAAGGACGCCCTCGTGGGCGCCCTGCAGTACTACGACGCCCAGATGGACGACGCCCGGTTCGTGGCGACCCTGGTGCGCACGGCGGTGTCGTACGGCGCCAGGGCGGCCAACCGCGCGCGCGTGACCGGCTTCCTGCGCGAGGGCGAGCGGGTCGTCGGCGCCCGGGTGCAGGACGTGGAGGGCGGCGGGGAATACGAGATCCGCGCCCAGCAGATCGTCAACGCCACCGGCGTGTGGACCGACGACACGCAGGCCATGGTGGGGGAGCGCGGCCAGTTCCACGTCCGCGCCTCCAAAGGCATCCACCTGGTCGTGCCCAAGGACCGCATCCACTCCACCACCGGTCTGATCCTGCGCACCGAGAAGTCGGTCCTCTTCGTCATCCCCTGGGGCCGGCACTGGATCGTCGGCACCACCGACACCGACTGGAACCTGGACAAGGCCCACCCGGCCGCCTCCAGCGCAGACATCGACTACCTGCTGGAGCACGTCAACTCGGTGCTCGCCGTCCCGCTCAGCCGCGACGACGTGCAGGGCGTGTACGCGGGCCTGCGCCCGCTGCTGGCCGGCGAGTCCGACGCCACCAGCAAGCTGTCCCGCGAGCACACCGTGGCGCATCCGGCGCCGGGGCTCGTGGTCGTGGCGGGCGGCAAGTACACGACGTACCGGGTGATGGCGAAGGACGCCGTCGACGAGGCGGTGCACGGCCTGGACATGCGGGTCGCCGACTGTGTCACCGAGGAGATCCCGCTGCTCGGCGCGGAGGGCTACCGGGCGATGTGGAACGCGCGGGCGCGGATCGCCGCCCGCACCGGACTGCACGTGGTCCGCGTGGAGCACCTGCTCAATCGCTACGGCTCGATGGCCGAGGAGATCCTGGACCTCATCGCCGCCGACCCCGCCCTCGGGGAGCCGCTCCAGGCCGCCGACGACTATCTGCGCGCCGAGGTCGTGTACGCCGCCTCGCACGAGGGTGCCCGGCACCTGGACGACGTGCTCACCCGGCGCACCCGTATCTCCATCGAGACCTTCGACCGGGGCACCCGCAGCGCCCGCGAGGCCGCCGAACTGATGGCGCCCGTGCTCGGCTGGGACAAGGACCAGATCGAGCGCGAGGTGGAGCACTACGAGAAGCGGGTCGAGGCCGAGCGGGAGTCGCAGCTCCAGCCGGACGACCTCACGGCGGACGCGGCGCGGCTGGGGGCGCCGGACATCGTGCCGCTGTAGGGCAATCATCACCCGAACGAGTGGCCCCGACTGGGATCTTTGCTCGAACCCCGGCCGTTCTACCGGGTGCGAGGGCAGAACTCGGCGGCGAGCAGGCGGGTTTCGAGGCCGGTGTCTGCAATCGCCGTCGTGTTCACGCGGAACGTAAGGACATGCCGGCCGTCGGCGGTGGCTGCGGTGCGCACGTAGCTGCCGGATATCCGGCCGTTGTGTCCCCACACCGTGATGCCGCACGGGAGCTTTGCCGGAAAGATCCCCATGCCGTACGAGCCATGCGCGGCACGGGTGTTGAGCATCTCGCGCAGCCAGTGCGAGGGCAGCAGCCGACCGCCGAGCACCGCCGCATAGAAGCGGTCGAGGCCGGCCAGTGTGGTCACCAGCTCACCCGCCGCGCCGGCCACGCGCGGGTCGAGCTCGGTGACGTCGGAGCCGTCGGCGGCGTAGGCACGGCCGTGCGGCAGGGGCAGCGAGGTGCGGGATCCGGGAAGGGAGGTGCCCGCAAGACCGAGCGGAGCGACGATCCGGCGCCGGATCTCGGTGGCGTACGAGTGGCCGGTGACCTGCCGGACGACCATGCCGAGCAGGACGTAGTCGGTGTTGGAGTAGGAGTAGCGGCCCGGGCGGGCCGGAGGGAGGGCGAGAGCGATGCGTACGGCCTGAAGCGGAGTCAGGGGGACGACCCCGTCGGTGGCCCGGGTGAAGTCGGCGAGTCCGCTGGTGTGGGTGAGCAGGGCGCGCAGGGTGATGTGCCGTCCGTCGGTGCCGCGCCCGCGGAGCAGTCCCGGCAGGTGCCGCTCCACCGTGTCGGACAGGGACAGCCGGTGTTCCGAGGCCAGTTGCAGCACGACCGTCGCGACGAAGGTCTTGGTGATGCTGCCGGCGCGGAAGTGGTCGGCGCGCGCGATGCCCTGGCCGGCGGCCGTGTAGCGGGAGCGGTCCCCGTCCTGGGCGAGCAGGGCGGCGGCGGGCGCCCGGCCCTCGGTGACGAGCAGCGGGAGGACTGCGTCCGGGTGGCCGTCCGGGGCGCCGTCCGCGGAGTCGGTATCGGAGGCGATGGGAGGGAGCAGCAGGGCCAGGAGGACCGGTATGGACAGGACTGTCCGAAGCATCGGCATCCCGGCTCCCTTCTTCCCGGGCCCATCATCCCGGTAAGCGGAACTTCTGCCTCAGCGGGTCTCCCGGTGTGCGGAGCCCGGGCCGGGGTCAGGGGCACCCTGGGCGTTGGGCACTTGTCGGGTGAGAGACAATGGAGGCTCTGTCAGGGCGGGTTGCATGAGGGGACGCATGTCGGAGGCGGAGCGGGCGGGCACATCCCGTCAGGAGACTCGTCAGGACAAGAGCGAGCGTCGTCTCCTCGCCGGGCGGTACCGGCTGGGAGACGTTCTGGGCCGGGGCGGAATGGGCACGGTGTGGCGTGCCGAGGACGAGACCCTGGGCCGGACGGTCGCCGTCAAGGAGCTGCGGTTCCCGTCGAACATCGACGAGGAGGAGAAGCGGCGCCTGATCACGCGCACCCTGCGCGAGGCCAAGGCGATCGCCCGGATCCGCAACAACAGCGCGGTGACGGTCTTCGACGTGGTCGACGAGGACGACCGGCCCTGGATCGTCATGGAGTTGGTCGAGGGCAAGTCCCTCGCCGAGGTCATCCGCGAGGACGGCGTGCTGGAGCCCAGGCGTGCGGCCGAGGTCGGTCTCGCCGTCCTCGACGTGCTGCGCTCCGCGCACCGCGAGGGCATCCTGCACCGTGACGTGAAGCCGTCCAACGTGCTCATCGCCGAGGACGGCCGGGTCGTGCTCACCGACTTCGGCATCGCGCAGGTCGAGGGCGACCCGTCCATCACCTCCACCGGCATGCTCGTCGGCGCCCCCTCCTACATCTCCCCGGAGCGTGCCCGTGGGCACAAGCCGGGCCCCGCGGCGGACCTGTGGTCGCTGGGCGGTCTGCTGTACGCGTCGGTCGAGGGTGTGCCGCCGTACGACAAGGGCTCGGCGATCGCCACGCTCACCGCGGTGATGACCGAGCCCCTGGAGGAGCCCAAGAACGCGGGCCCGCTCAAGGACGTCATCTACGGCCTGCTCAGCAAGGACCCGGCCAAGCGGCTCGACGACGCCGGCGCCCGGACCATGCTCAACGCGGTGATCCACGCGCCCGAGCCGGAGCCGATGGACGCCACTCGGGTGGTTCCGCTGCCGGCGCAGCCCGGCTCGCCCGAGGGCAAGCGGGGCGAGGAGGCCGGGGAGAAGCTGCGCGGGGCGCTGCGTTCGGTCCGCAAGGCGGCCGGGGCGGCCACCGCGGCGGCCGCCGCGCGCCCGAAGAGCGACGGTGGTGCTACGGCGCCGGGCAACGGCGGTGGGCCGGCCGCGGAGAGCGGTGCGGCCTCCTCCGGGGCGGCGGGCGGCGCAGTACCCACCCGGCCGGCCGGTCCGGCCAAGGGTTCCGCGGCCGTACCGAACTCCAGCGCGAACAAGTCGAGTTCGGGGTGGCCGGTCGTGCCGCCGCCGGACCTGGACCTGCCGCCGCGGCCGGTGCCCAGGGCGCCGCTCACCGACGTGGTGCCCAAGCGGACGCTGGTGATCATCGCGGTGGTGGTCGTCCTCGCGGTGATCGGCGTCGTGCTGGCCATCACGCTCGGCGGGGACGGCGACAAGGGGAACAAGAGCGGCGGCAAGGCCGCGGCGAGCGCCGGTGCCGCCACCAAGCAGGACAAGGGCACGGGCGGCAAGGGAAGCGACAGCAGTGCGCGGACGGACGGGGACACCTCGGCGTCCGCCACGGCCGGCTCCGGGTCGGACGACGCCGCGGACGCGGAGAACGCGGCGAGCACCAGTCCGTCCGGCAGCGACGACGACGGCGCGTCCGGCTCGAAGAGCGGCGGCAGCGCGCCGGTGGAGTGGACCCGCAAGAGCGGCCAGGGGTACTCGATCGGGCTGCCCAAGGGCTGGAAGTACCAGTCCACCGGGCAGGCCGGTGACCGCTACACCGGGCCGGACGGTCAGAAGCTGCTCGTCGGCTGGACCAGCTCGCCCAAGGACGACCCGGTGGCGGACTGGAAGAACCAGGAGCGCTACATGGTGCGCTCCCAGTACCAGAAGATCCGCATAGAGCAGGTGGACTACCGCAGCTGGAACACGGCCGACTGGGAGTTCACCTACGCGGAGGGCGGCACCAAGTACCGCTCGATCGACCGGGGGTTCGTGGTGAACGACCATCTCGGTTACGGACTGATGTACACCGCGAAGGACGCGGCCTGGCACAGCGACCTGCGCAAGGACACCTGGAGGACGCTGACGACGTCCTTCGAGCCCAAGTCGTGATGTGAACGAGCCCTGTTTGGGGCCGTGAGAATCCGTCATCCCCTCAATGCGGGTTGCCTCCGGCACGTATCGTGAATGGTTGCGGACCGTACGGAGCGGAATGTGGATGCCGAACGGGCCGATGGGGAACGGATGTGAACGACCAGGCGGCCGGGGGAGGCAACGTGGACGACTATGCGGGCCGGGTGCTCGCCGACCGCTACCGCCTGCCGCTTCCGCCCTCCGACGAGTACGAGCTGACCGAGACCCGTGCCTTCGACACCTACAGCGGCCAGGAAGTGCTGGTCCGTCAGGTGCCGTTGCCGGAGGTCGTCGAGGCCGAGGTGCTCGACGCGGAGGGGCTGCCCGAGGGGTTCACCGCCCGAGAGCGCGGGGCGCGCCGCACCCCGGCGGGGCGGACCGCCACCCGCCGTCCCTCGGATCCGGCGGTGCGGCGTGCCGTCGAGGCCGCGCAGGCGGCGGCCCGCATCCCCGACCATCCGCGCCTGGACCAGGTCTTCGACGTGTTCGCCGAGGGCGGCTCGCTGTGGATCGTCAGCGAGTGGGTGGCCGCCCGCCCGCTGTCCGCGCTGCTGGCCGAGCAGCCGCTGACGCCGTACCGGGCGGCCGAGGTCGCCTCCGACGTCCTCATGGCGCTGCGGGTGCTGCACGCCCACGGCTGGGTGCACCGCAATCTCACCGCCCGCACGGTCCTCGTCTGCGACGACGGCCGGGTGATGCTGACCGGCCTCGCGGTCGGCGCGGCGGAGGAGGCCCTGTGCGGGTACGACCCGGTGCCGGGGCAGGACGGACAGGAGGCGCCGGCGGGGGCGCCTGGGCCGGCGGTCGGCGGGGCCGGTGACGCCATCGGCAGCACGGGCGGTCGGGGTACCGCAGGTGCCGGTGGTGCCGATGGCGCCGGTGGTGCGGTCGCGGCTGTGAGCGGTCCGGTCGGCTCCACGGGATCCGTTCCGTCGCCCGAGGTGGATCCCGAGGCCGCGCGGCGGGCCGCGATCCAGGCGCGGGCGGTCGGCGGGCTGGCGGGGCCGGGCGCGAACGGGGGGCCGGGCGGGGCCACGGTCCCCGGACCGCCGGGGCGACGGGCCCTGGAGAGCGGTGACGACATCCGTGCCGCCCGTGCCGGAGCCATCGCCGCCTACCGCGCGGGAGCCCGGGCCGCGGCCCGGGTGCAGGAAGCCCAGCAGAACGGCCGCGCCGCCCTGCCCGGAGCCCGCCCGCCCGCCGAGGGCGACGCCGGGACCAACGGCACGGGCCGGCCGCCGTACTCCTCCGGCCAGGCCACCCAGCCACCCGGCAGGATCGCCGACCCCTACGGGGTGCACGGTGCCCCCTGGCACGGTGCCTCACCGCGCCCGGGCCCGAGCGGCACGCCCACCGCGCCGAGCGGTGACGGACAGCGACCCGGACTGCCGTCCGGAGCCCCAAGCCCCGGCACGACACCCGGCTCCGGCCGGCTTCCCGTACCGGGCCAGGCGCCCGGCGGTCCGGCGCGCGGCTCCGGTCAGGGCACCCTCGGCCCCGACCGCCACGCCGCCCTTCCGGGCCAGGCCCCCGCTCCCTCCGCGGGCGCGGCTCCCGTCGCCCTCCCCGCGCAGGGCTCCCCGGCTCCCCAGTGGGACGCCCCCGGTGTCGTACGCCGTGGCCCGGGTACCGCGCTGGCCGCTGAGCGGGCGCGGCAGGTGCGGATGACCGTGGTGGGGCCGGTGACCGAGCGATGGGCGCCGGAGCAGGCCGGGCCCGTGCACGAGAACTGGCAGCTGGCGCCGCCGATCGGGCCTGCCACCGACCTGTGGGCCCTCGGGGCGTTGCTGTTCCGGGCCGTGCAGGGGCATGCGCCCTACCCCGAGGAGTCCACGGCCGAGCTGGTGCAGCTGGTGTGCGCGGAGCCGCCCGCCTTCGCCGAGGAGTGCGGGCCGCTGCGCCCGGTCGTGGAGTCGCTGCTGCGCCAGGACCCCACCGACCGGCTGGACTTCGAGGAGCTGAGCGGCTGGCTGCGCTCGCTGGTGCGCTCCGCGCCCGAGCCGGACGCCGGCACCCATGTCGTGCCCGTCCCGCCCGCCGACCCGCGCCGGCTGCCGATCGTCCGGCGCCGCGGCGAGCTGGTGCGGCGGCGGCGCGCCGGGCTGCCCGCGACCCATCCGCACGGCCGGCACAAGCGGGCCCGGGAGGAGGCGACCCGTTCCCCGCGCAGCCTCGGCCGGACGCTGCTCCTGCTGATCCTGCTCCTGCTGGCGGGCGCGGTGGCGTACGCGATGCTGTTCATGCCGAAGCAGGGGGAGAGCGGCGCGGCCGGCAGCGAGCGCACCGGCAGCGCGGGCCAGGCGAGCCCCGCGCCCTCCCGCACCTCGTCACCGTCGTCCGGGCAGTCCGCGGACGGCGGCCCCTCGGCGTCCGCACCCGCCACCGAGACCCAGACCGACGGCGGCAGCGCGGTCGCCGACGGGTTCACCCTGCGCACGGACCCGGACGGCTTCCAGGTCGCCGTCGCCAAGGGCTGGGACCGCACCGGCAAGAACGGCAGTGGCCAGGTGGTGTACGCGCACGGGAACTTCGAGCTGCTCCTCGTGCCGGGCCGGGACGGCGCCGCGAGCTACGGCAGCGACCCGATGGCCTACCAGCGGGACAAGGAGCGCGAACTGCAGCCGTACCGGGACTCCAGCTGGGCCACCGCCACCGGTCTGAGAACCATCGAGGTCGGCGGACGGACCATGGCCGAGGGCCAGTTCACCTGGACCGACGCGCAGGGCCGCGACCTGTACGTGCGCAACATGGCGATCCTGCTGAACGGCCGCTACCACATCGTCCAGGTGCGGGGCCCGGAGGCCGAGCGGGACGAGGTGACGCGGCTGTACGAGCAGGCCACGGCGACGTACCGCTACACGCGTTGAGCGGCCTGTACACGGGGGCAGGGACAAGCGTCACAGGACTGTCACCTTGGCACCCCCCTTGTTCCCAGAGGGCAGACCGGTCCTTAGTCTGACCCTGTCAAGAGCATTGCGGGGCAACGTGAATCAGATGCAGGGCCTGCTGATAGCGGGCCGCTACCGGCTTGCCGATTCCATCGGCAGCGGCGGCATGGGCCGGGTGTGGCGCGCCCGCGACGAGGTGCTGCACCGGACGGTCGCCGTCAAGGAGTTGACCGCCGCGCTCTACGTCTCCGACAGCGACCGGGCCGTGCTGCTCGCCCGCACCCGGGCCGAGGCCCGGGCCGCAGCGCGCATCAACCACTCCGCCGTCGTCACCGTCCACGACGTGCTCGAACACGACGGCCGTCCGTGGATCGTGATGGAGCTGGTCGAGGGCAACTCGCTGGCCGACGCGGTCAAGGAGCGGGGCCGGATAGAACCGCGCGAGGCCGCCCGGATCGGCCTGTGGGTGCTGCGGGCGCTGCGCGCCGCACACTCCGCCGGTGTGCTGCACCGGGACGTCAAGCCCGGCAATGTGCTGCTGGGCCGCGACGGCCGGGTGCTGCTCACGGACTTCGGCATCGCGCAGATCGAGGGCGACACCACCATCACCCGCACCGGAGAGGTCGTCGGCTCGGTCGACTACCTCGCTCCCGAGCGGGTGCGCGGCCACGACCCCGGCCCGTCCTCGGACCTGTGGGCGCTGGGCGCCACGCTGTACACGGCGGTCGAGGGCCGCTCGCCGTTCCGCCGCACCTCGCCGCTGAGCACCATGCAGGCGGTCGTCGAGGAGGAGGTCGAGCAGCCCCGCCACGCCGACGCGCTCGGACCCGTGATCGCCGCCCTGCTGCGCAAGGAGCCGGCCCAGCGGCCGGGCGCGGAGGAGGCGGAGCAGATGCTCGCCGAGGCGGCGGAGGGCCGCCGGCCGAGCGCCGCGCAGGCCTTCGTCCCGACCCAGGGCGCGGGCGTGGACACCAGCGGGTCGTACGTCTCCGGTGCGCACGCTTCCGGTTCCTACGCTTCCGGTTCGTACACCTCGGCAGCGGGCACCTCGGGCTACGGCTCCGGGACGACGGCGGCCGGACACCGCTCGGGCCCGGCAGGGCGTTCCGTCACCGGTCCGACGGCGGTCGGCCCGGCCGGCATGGGACCGACCGCGGTGGGGCCCGCGCCCAGCGCACCGGTCCGCCCCCGCCCCCGGCGCCGGCTGCGCACGCTCGCGCTGGTCGTCGCCGTCGCGGCCGTGCTCGGCGGCGGCGCCGCGGTGCTCGTCCAGCAGTGGGGCGCCTTCCAGCAGGACACCGAGACGGGCGGGGCGACCCCGGCGCCGGCCACCTCGGCCACGAGCAGCCCGGGCCCGGAGGGCGCGGTCCCCGACAGCTGGGTGCGCAACGACGACCCGGAGGGCTTCAGCCTCTACCTGCCCAAGGGCTGGAAGCGCAAGGTGTACGAAATCAAGGGCAACCTCAAGCAGATCGACTACACCCCCGACGGCGGCAAGCACTTCGTCCGCATCGCCATCGACACCGACCCGGACTTCGCCGACGCCTACCAGCACCAGAAGGACCTGGAGCAGCAGCTCCAGCGGCTGGTCGGCTTCAAGACCGTGACCATGAAGGCGAACACCTACCGCGACCGCAAGGGCTCGCTGTGGGAGTACACCTGGACCGCGCTGAAGAAGGACCCGCCCCACGTGCCCGGGCCGCGGCACGCCGTCGAGGAGACGTACTACTCGCGGGAGGGCACGGAGTACGCGATCTACATGTCGACGCCCGAAGAGGACTGGGAGAAGACGAGCAGACAGTTCAAGTGGGTCCTCAAGGGCTGGCAGCCGAACTCCGGCTGACCGGGTGATGCTTGGCCGATGACCGTCCCGGAGGTGTGCGGCCGGTGCGGCATGATGGGGCTCATGGGATCCGAGGGGGACGACTTCCGTGTGATCGCGGGCCGTTACCGCCTTCAGGCGCGGATCGGCCGCGGCGGGATGGGCGTCGTCTGGCGGGCGAGCGACCAGGTGCTGGGACGCCTCGTGGCGGTCAAGGAGCTGGCCCCGGACGACTCCCTCACCGAGGACGACGCCCGTCGTCGCCGTGAGCGCACCTTCCGCGAGGCACGGGCGGTCGCGCAGCTGCACCACCCGCACATCATCGTCGTGCACGACGTGATCGAGCAGGACGAACGGCCGTACATCGTCATGGAATTGATCGACGGTGTTTCCCTCGCCGACCGTATCGCCGCAGGTGGCCCGGTCGACGCGGCGGAGGCGGCCCGGATCGGCATCGACCTGCTGAGCGCGCTGCACACCGCGCACGCGGCCGGGGTGCTGCACCGGGACATCAAACCCGCGAACGTGCTGATCGAGTCCGGCACCGACCGGGTCGTGCTCACCGACTTCGGTATCGCGCAGGTCGCGGGCGCCACCACGCTCACCGAGACCGGCTCCTTCGTCGGCTCGCCCGAGTACACCGCTCCCGAGCGGATGTCCGGCGTCCGGACCGGGCCGGAGTCCGACCTGTGGTCGGTCGGCGCGCTGCTGTGCGCGGTGCTCAGCGGCGAGTCCCCGTTCCGGCGCGACTCGATCGGCGGCATCCTGCACGCCGTCGTCGCCGCCGAGATCCGGCCACCCGCGCAGGCGGAGCCGCTGCTGCCCGTCGTACGGGGGCTGCTGGAGCGCGACCCCGAGCGGCGGCTGGGCGCGGCGGACGCCGAGCTGATGCTGCGGACGTTCCTGGAGACCGGCCGCACCCCGGCCACCCCGGGCACCCCGGGGCCGGGCCGCACGCCCCGGACCGGTGACTCCCGAGGCCGTACGCCCGTGATCCCCTACACGCCGACCCAGCACGACGTGCCGCGCGGCTCGCTCGCGCCGTCGGCGCCCACCGCCGAACAGGCCCCGGCCGCACGCCAGTCCGCGCGCGGCGTGCTGGTCGCGGCGCTGCTCGTGGCCGCGGTGGCCGGGGCGGGCGTGTCGGCGGCGGCCCTGCTGCTGAACCAGGGCGGGCACGGGGGAGGCGGCACACCGAGCCGTACGACGACCAGCCCGCCGACGCGGACGAGCAGTTCCTCATCACCTTCCCCTTCACCCACACCGTCCTCCACTGCCACGACACCCTCCTCGTCGGCCTCCGCCACCCACACCGCACCCTCCGGCTACCGCACCGCCCGCGACCCGGCCGGCTTCTCCCTGGCCGTACCGCAGGACTTCACCCGCGAACGGCAGGGCGAGCGGGTCTTCTACCTCTCCCCGGGGCAGACCTTCCGCCTCGGCATCAAGGTCGCCGAGCCCGAACCGGGCGGCCCCGTCGCGGTGCTGAACCGTTCCGCGGCCGACGGGCCAGCCACAACCCCGGTTACCACGACGGCCGGGTCACCAGGACCACGCACGCCGGACACCCCGCCGCGCTCTGGGAGTTCACCTGGGACGGCTTCAGCGCCGCGGAGGGCCCGCGCCACACCTACGACCTGTGCTGGGAGGAGGGCGGGCGGATGTACGACGTGTGGGTGTCGGCGCCGGTCGGCAAGGTCCGTGAGGCACGGGAGCACTTCGACGTGGCCGTGGACACCTTCTCGGTCACGGCTCTGTGACCGGTTCGTCTCCGCCGGGCGGTACCGGCTGCTCGCCAAGCTGGGCCACGGCGGGATGGGCACGGTGTGGCGGGCCGAGGACGAGATGGTGGACCGCGAGGTCGCCGTCAAGGAACCCCGGGTACCCGACCATCTTCCCTAGTGGGAACGCGCCAACGCCTTCGAGCGGATGCGCCGCGAGGCGCGCGCGGCGGCCCGGATCGGTCTCCAGGTGCTCGGCGCGCTTGAGGCGGCACATGCGGCGGGCGTCCTGCACCGGGACGTGAAACCGGACAGCGTGCTGCTGGGCCGGTACGACCGGGTCGTGCTCACGGACTTCGGCATCGCGCAGATCGAGGGCGAGACGAACTCCCGGACACCCTCCAGTCCGTCCTCAACGCCACCCCGGCCGCGCCCGCCGCCGCGCAGGGCCCGCTGGCCGAGGCCGTCAACAGCCTGCTCCGGAAGGACCCCGCCCGCCGTCCGACGGCGGCGCAGGTCCGTGCCCTGCTGGAAGGGGCCGCGAACCCGCCGGCGCCGGAGCCCACCCAGCGCGTGCAGGTCACCCGTGCCCCGCGCAGGGGACGGAAGGTCTGGCTGGGGGCGGGCGCCGCCGTGGTCGCGGCCGTGGCGGCCGGTTACCTGCTCCTCGCCGACCCCTTCGCGGAAGTCGGACGACTCCCTGAACGCGATCAAGAGCAATGCGGTGGCCCAGATGCGGGCCGACGACGAGAAGTTCAAGAACGAGGGCGAGTACGACCTCGACATGCCCAAGGGCGCGAAGACGCACCCGGACGACGACGCCACGTACCGCGGCAGAGAGGCCGCCACGAACACCGTCGCCCACCCGGGCAAGGGCGACTTCACGGCCCGGGGCCGGGAGGTGGCGAAGGCGGCGATCGCGAACCTGGACCTCAGGAAGCCCTGAGGTCCGGCCGGTCGGCCCGGACCTTCTCCCGGTACCTCCCCGGCGTCGTCCCGAACTCCCGGCTGAACGCATGCGAGAGGGCGTACGGGCTGCCGTAGCCGGACTCCCGGGCCACCGTGGCCAGGGGCACGTCCGAGTCGCGCAGGAGGGTCGCCGCCCGGGTCAGGCGCCACCAGGTGAGGTACGCCATCGGGGGGCGGCCGACGAGTGAGGTGAAGCGGCGGGACAGGGTGGCACGGGAGACGCCCGCTTGCGCGGCCAGCAGGTCGTTCGTCCAGGGGGCCGCGGGGTCGGTGTGCAGGGCGCGCAGCGCGGCCGCCGTAGCCGGGTCGGTCAGGGCCGTCGGCCACACGCCGGTCGACGCCTCCGTCATCCACGCCCGGATCAGGTAGATCAGCAGCAGGTCCAGCAGACCGGGGAGGGCGAGGGCCGATCCCGGCCGGGTGCCGGTCAGCTCCCTGGCCAGGAGATCCACCGCTGCACGCAGCTCGGGATGTGCGTCCATCCGGTTGCGCAGGTGCACCGTCTCCGGCAGCTCCGCCATCAAGGGATGCGCCCGGCTGCGGTCCAGCCGGTACTTGCCGCACAGCAGCTCCACTTCGGGCCCGTCCCCGGGGAGCCGTACGTCCGCGTCCCGCACCTCCTCGAACGGCACCGCCCGCCGCACCTCGGCCGGCCCCGCCGCCGCGTGCGCCAGCACGTGCCCGGCTCCGTGCGGCAGCAGCACGACATCGCCCGTGCCCAGGTCCACGGGATCACCGCCCCCCTCCGGCAGCAGCCGGCAGGCGCCGCCGAGGACCACATGGAAGCCGGCGCCCTCGTACGGCGCCAACCGCACGCACCAGCGGCCGCTCACCCGGAGCCGGTTCGAGGACGGCCGGCCCACCCGGACCGCGGAGATCGCATCGCTCACCACGTCCATGAGACGTCAGCGTATTCGATCGAGCCGGATGAGCATTGGGATGCTCACCTATGGTTCCTAGGGTCGTAGGCATGACTGACGACAACGTGCAGAGGTTCATGGTCGGGGACGTCGAGGTCCGACGCGTCGTCGAGTGGCAGGGGCCGTTCGCGGCGGCCCGGCAGCTCGTCCCGGACTGCGGCGCGGAGGTGTGGAAGGAGCACGAGGAGCAGCTCGTGCCCGGCCACTGGGAGCCCGGCGCCGACCTCGCCGTGTCCGCCCTGCAGACCTGGGTGGTGCGCAGCGCCGGACGGACGGTGCTGGTCGACACCGGCGTGGGCAGGGACCGGGAACGCCCCGGGAACCCGCTGTTCCACCGGCGCCAGGGCGACCTGCCGGGGCGGCTGCGGCAGGCCGGCGTGGACCCGGGAGACGTCGACTTCGTGGTGAACACCCACATCCACGCCGACCACGTCGGCTGGAACACCCACGACGCCGACGGCGTGTGGGCGCCCACGTTCCCGGGTGCCCGGTACCTCCTGCCGGCCGCCGACGACCACCACTTCGGGCCCGAGGGCGGCTACGGCGGCGGTGTGCGCGTGGACGACCGGCTCCTCTACGAGGACAGCATCGCGCCCGTGCACCGGTCCGGGCAGGCCGTGGTGTGGGACGGCGCGTACCGCATCGACGAGCATCTCGTCCTGGAGTCCGCCCCCGGCCACACCCCGGGCTCCTCCGTCCTGCGCCTGGAATCGCGCGGAGAACGGGCCGTGTTCGTCGGGGACATGCTGCACAGCCCGGTGCAGATCCTGCGCCCCGAGTGCAGCAGCTGCTTCTGCCTCGACCCGCGGCAGGCGGCCGAGACCCGGCTCCGGGTGCTCGAACGCGCCGCCGACGAGCGGGCCCTGGTGGTCCCCGCCCACTTCGCCGACGCGGGCGCGGTGGAAGTGCGCAAGGAGGGCGGGGAGTTCACCCTGCACCGATGGGCAGCCTGACCGTTCGCCCGTCTGACCGTTCCCCCGTCTGACCGCCCGCTTCGACAAGGGCATGGTGCGCACGGTACTCATGTGCCATGAGTGGAGACGGCGAACTCCCGCCCGACGGACGTCTGATCGGTGGGCGCTACCGGCTGGTCGAGCGGATCGGGTCCGGCCCGACCGGAACCGTCTGGCGCGCCCGGGACGAGCGGGGGCCGGGGCAGGTCGCCGTCAAGGAGCTCGCGCTGCCCGCCGATCCGGCCGACGACGAGGAGAGCCCGGGGGTACCTTCCACGCCCTTCAGGCAGTGGGGGAGTGTCGCGCAACGGCTCCACCACGAGGCCCGGGCCGCCGCGCGGGTGCGGCACCCCTCCGCCGTCACGATCCACGACGTCGTCAGCGAGGACGGAGTCCCCTGGATCGTCATGGAGTTGGTCGAGGGCGAGTCGCTGCGGGAGCTGGTCCGGCGCGGCCCCCTCCCGCCCGCCGAGGCCGCCCGGGTCGGGCTCGCGGTCCTCGGTGCGCTGCGGGCCGCG
Source organism: Streptomyces sp. NPDC031100 (assembly GCF_055570785.1). Classification (NCBI taxonomy): domain Bacteria; kingdom Bacillati; phylum Actinomycetota; class Actinomycetes; order Kitasatosporales; family Streptomycetaceae; genus Streptomyces; species Streptomyces sp. NPDC031100. The sequence continues at coordinate 258,685 of NZ_JBVIGN010000012.1, read as the reverse complement.
CACGCCGTCGGGATCGTGCACCGGGACGTCAAACCCGCCAACGTGCTGATCGAGTCCGGCACCGGCAGGGTCGTCCTCACCGACTTCGGGACCGGGGACGGGCACGACGTCGGGACGGGTGACGGGAACGCCGAGGAGGCTCCCGCCGCGTTCGTCGCCCCCGAGCGGGCCTCGGGCCCCGGCGCGGGGCCGGCCTCCGACCTGTGGTCGCTGGGCGCGCTCCTCGCCGCCGCCGTCGAGGGCGGGGACGCCGGCCCGCTCGGCCCGCTGCTGACCCGGCTGCACGCGCCGGAGCCGGAGGCGCGGCCGGGCGCGGCGGAGGTCGCGGCGGCACTGCAGGTCTGCGCGGGGGTGACGCCCGTGGAGGAGGCACCACCCGAGCCCGAGCCGGAACCCCAGCCCGTGCCGCCCGCCTCCGTCCCCGCCCCGACCCCCTCCGCCCGACCGCGCACCCCCCTCGCCGCGCTCGGTCTCCTCCTCGCGAAAAAACCCGGAGCCGAGTGATCGTCACCCCGACAACCCGCTGATCAGCTCATTCGCTGCCAGTGATCACTGGCGCCGTGTGAGCACTCCGTGAATCCCCGTTACCGACGGGTACCCAAAGCCTCCGCTGCGGCATACCCTGCGCGTCATGACGGACTCGCAGGCCCCGGACATCACCGGCACCAACCCCCTCGCGCCCGCCCCCGAGGGCGCCCGCACCGCTGCCGACGTGGTCACCCCCGAGCTGGTGGCCCAGCTGACCAAGGGCGTCGCCGGCTCAGGACGTACCGCCAACCACACCCCGTTCACCGGCGAGAAGCTGGCCGACCTGCCCGAGTCCACCCCCGAGGACGTGAGGGAGGCCTTCCAGGCCGCCCGCGCCGCACAGGCGGTGTGGGAGAGGACGCCGGTACGGCAGCGGGCCGCCGTGCTGCTCCGCTTCCACGACCTGGTGCTGGAGCGCCAGGCCGAGGTCCTCGACCTCATCCAGCTGGAGACCGGCAAGGCCCGCCTGCACGCGCACGAGGAGGTCCAGGCCGTCGCCGTCGCGGCCCGCCACTACGGCCGCAAGGCCCCCGCCTACCTGCGGCCCAAGCGGCACGCCGGCGCCATGCCGACCCTGACGAAGGTCACCGAACTCCGCCACCCGCGCGGGGTGGTCGGCCAGATCGCCCCCTGGAACTACCCTCTGGAGCTGTCCGTCGGCGACGCGCTGCCCGCCTTCGCCGCGGGCAACGCGGTCGTGATGAAGCCGGACACCGAGACCTGCCTGACCGCCCTGTGGGCCCGTGACCTGCTCATCGAGGCCGGACTGCCCGCCGACGTCTTCCAGGTCGTGCTCGGCGAGGGCCCGGTCGTCGGCCCGGAGGTCGTCAGGCACGCCGACTACGTCTCCTTCACCGGCTCCACCCGCACAGGGCGCGAGGTCGCCCAGGGTGCCGCCGCCCGCCTGGTCGGTGTCTCCCTCGAACTCGGCGGCAAGAACGCCATGCTGGTGCTGGACGACGCCGACATCGAGAAGGCCGCCGCCGGCGCCGTACGCGCCTGCTTCTCCTCGGCCGGCCAACTCTGCATCTCCATCGAGCGGTTGTACGTCCACGAGTCCATCGCAGACGCCTTCCTGGAGCGCTTCGCCGCCCGCACCAGGGCCATGCGGCTCGGCAACTCCCTCGCCTACGGGGCCGACATGGGCTCGCTGGTCGGCGAGCGGCAGCTGAAGACCGTCGAACGGCACGTGGAGGAGGCCGTCGCCAAGGGCGCCAAGGTGGTCGCGGGCGGTGTGGCCCGCCCGGACATCGGCCCGTACTTCTTCGAGCCGACCGTCCTCGACGGCGTCGAGGACTCCATGGCCGTGTGCGAGGAGGAGACCTTCGGGCCGGTCGTGTCCATCTACCGGTTCAAGACCGACGACGAGGCGGTCGAGCGCGCCAACTCCACGCCGTACGGCCTGAACGCGTCCGTGTGGACCAGGAGCGCCCGCCGCGGCCAGGACATCTCCTCCCGGCTGCGCACCGGCACGGTCAACGTCAACGAGGGCTACGCCCCCGCCTACGGCAGCGTCCAGTCCCCGATGGGCGGCATGAAGGACTCCGGCCTCGGCCGCCGCCACGGCTCCGAGGGCATCCTCAAGTACACCGAGGCCCAGACGGTGGCCGAGCAGCGGCTGCTGCCGATGGCGCCGTCGCTGGGGATGGACGACGAGAAGTACGCGGCGTTCATGAGCCGCAGTCTGAAGCTGATGAAGGCCTTGCGCTTCAAGTAGTAACAGCCGTTCTCAACGAGGAGAGCATGTGTCACAGGACACCTACGACTACGACGTCATCGTCGTCGGATCGGGCTTCGGCGGCTCCGTCACCGCCCTTCGCCTCACCGAGAAGGGCTACCGCGTAGGTGTCCTGGAGGCCGGCCGCCGCTTCACCCGCGAAACCCTCCCCAAGAACTCCTGGGACCTCAAGAACTACCTCTGGGCGCCGAAACTCGGCATGTACGGCATCCAGCGCATCCACCTGCTGGGCAACGTCATGGTCCTGGCCGGCGCGGGCGTGGGCGGCGGCTCCCTCAACTACGCCAACACCCTCTACGTACCGCCGAAGCAGTTCTTCGACGACCCCCAGTGGCGTGACATCACCGACTGGCAGGAGGAGCTGAAGCCGTACTACGACCAGGCCCAGCGCATGCTCGGCGTACGGCTCAACCCCACCATGACCCCGTCCGACGTGCACCTGAAGGCGGCGGCCGAGCGAATGGGCGTGGGGGACACCTTCCATATGGCGCCGGTGGGCGTGTTCTTCGGCGACGGCAAGGACGCGGAGGGAAAGGCGAAGGCGACCCCCGGCGGGCAGGTGGCCGACCCCTACTTCGGCGGCGCGGGCCCCGCCCGCAACGCCTGCACCGAGTGCGGCGAGTGCATGACCGGCTGCCGGCACGGCGCGAAGAACACCCTCAACGAGAACTACCTGTACCTCGCCGAGAAGGCGGGCGCGGTGGTCCACCCCATGACGACGGTCGTGTCCGTCACCGACGACTCGCGGGGCGGCTACGCGGTGGCGACCCTGCCGACCGACCAGAAGAAGAAGGGCAGGGGACGGCTCTTCACCGCGCGGCGGGTCGTGATCGCGGCCGGTACGTACGGCACCCAGACCCTGCTGCACCGCATGAAGGCCGACGGCCGGCTGCCGTACCTCTCCGCCCGCCTCGGCGACCTGACCCGCACCAACTCCGAGGCGCTGGTCGGCGCGCAGACCGACAACCGGCGCTACCGCAAGGCGACCGGGGAGCCGCAGGCCGACTTCACGCGCGGGGTCGCCATCACGTCCTCGGTCCATCCCGACGAGAACACCCACATCGAGCCCGTCCGCTACGGCAAGGGCTCCAACTCGATGGGCGGCCTGTCGATCCTCCAGGTCCCCTACGCCGAGGGCTCCTCGCGCGTGCTGGCCTGGCTGGCGAACGCGGCCCGCCACCCGCTGCTGGTCGCCCGCTCGCTGTCCAACCGGCGCTGGTCGGAGCGGACCATCATCGGCCTGGTGATGCAGTCGCTGGACAACTCGCTGACGACGTACCTGAAGCCCGGCGGCGTCGGCAAGGGCCTGCTCACCGCCCGCCAGGGCCACGGCGCCCCGAACCCCAAGCAGATCAAGGCCGCCTCCGAGGCCGCGTCCGCGCTCGCCGCCGAGATCAACGGCTTCGCCGGCAGCAACGTCGGCGAGCTGATGGGCACCCCGCTGACCGCGCACTTCCTCGGCGGCTGCCCCATCGGCGACTCCCGGGAGACGGGCGTGATCGACCCGTACCACCGGCTCTACGGCCACCCCGGCATCTCGGTGGTGGACGGCGCCGCGGTCTCGGCGAACCTGGGCGTGAACCCGTCGCTGACGATCACCGCGCAGGCCGAGCGGGCCATGTCGTACTGGCCGAACAAGGGCGAGGAGGATCCGCGTCCGGCGCAGGGGGCGGCGTACGAGCGGCTGAAGCCGGTGGAGCCGCGCACTCCCGCGGTCCCCGCGGACGCGTTCGCCGCGCTGAAGCTGCCGTTCCTGGGGATCCCGGCGGTACCGCCGAAGAAGTAGCCGGACCGGACCGAAGAGGTGCCGCGAAGCACCGAGGGACCTGCATCCCCCTCCGAACGCAGGTCCCTCGCTTCTTACCGTCTTCTTGATCCGGCAGCAGGTTTGATCGGCGAGGGGCCGGAACGGTTGCGCCGCCTTCACGAGATATTCATGTGACGTGTGTCACGCGTGATGCGCACGGCGAAGGGCCCCGCGGGACCTGAGGCCGCGGGGCCCTTCTTTCGTCAGCACCGACGTCAGGGCTGCGTCGGTGCCTGGAAGCGGCGCCGGGGGGTTGCGCCGCTCGCACTGTGGTCTCCGTCTCGGGCGGGCGTGGTGGGGCCGGCCCAATGCCGTTGTCTGCGAGGGGACTTGGGGCTGTCTACGCATCGTGCTGGATGAACAAGGCATCCGCAACCGTTTGACCCGGCACTGGTGCATATTTGCAGTTTTCCGCCGGTCGGCCCCGGGCGTCCCCGGAGCCGACCGTTCTCTTGGGTGACCGGGCTGCTGTCCCCTGCCGTCCGGTCACTTCCCTGGAGCGAGGTCCCACGGCGTACGGCACGACCCGTACGCCTCATCGCCCCAGCGAGCCACGCGTGGTTCTGTCGGGCCCGCCCCTGGCTGGCACGGACACCGGACACAACGAAGGGGTCGGCGGGCCGGTCACGCGCCGAGCGGGTGAGAGCGGGATCGAACTCAGATGCGACCCCGGCACAGCTCCAGCAGGGTCATGGCGAGGGCGGTGCCCGGCTTGCCGAGGGCCTCGCGGTAGCGACCGAGGATCTCCATCTCGCGGGAGAGGTGCACCCGCCGCCCGCCGGAGGCGATACGGGCCTCCTGGACGACGGCGGACACGGCCATCCGCTCCTGGATCAGGCCGATGATCCGGTCGTCGAGCGCGTCGATGCGTTCGCGGGCGTCGGCGATGGTCGCTTCCGGGGTGGTGGTCACGTCGGGCTCCTTGATCGGGAGGGTGGATGCCCTGGAACGACAGAACCCGGAAAACGACAGGCGCCCCGGGCCTTGTCGGCCCGGGGCGCCTGGGAAGTCGCTTGGCGTTGGCTCAAGCAGCACGACCATGGCAGCCGGCGGGCCGGGTGCCATAGGTAAAGACGAAGGTCGAGAGCTTGCGCATGGGGGTCAGTATGCCACGTCCCGGTCCAGAGGAAGCGTGCCCACCCACACCGTTAGACTCGTTAGCACAGACCCCCGCCCGACCACCAGAAGGCACCCCGTGTCATCAGCGACTTCCACTGCCGCCACCCCCGACACCGTCCTGGTCGTCGACTTCGGCGCGCAGTACGCCCAGCTCATCGCCCGTCGCGTCCGCGAGGCGCGGGTCTACAGCGAGATCGTGCCCAGCACCATGCCGGTCGCCGAGATGCTCGCCAAGAACCCCGCGGCGATCATCCTGTCCGGCGGCCCCTCGTCCGTGTACGAGGAGGGCGCCCCCCGCCTCGGCCGCGAGCTCTTCGAGGCCGGCGTCCCCGTCTTCGGCATGTGCTACGGCTTCCAGCTGATGGCGGAGGTCCTCGGCGGCACGGTGGACAACACCGGCGCCCGCGAGTACGGCCGTACCGACCTGCACGTCTCCCGCACGTCCTCCACGCTCTTCGAGGGCACCCCGGCCGAGCAGCACGTGTGGATGTCGCACGGCGACGCGTGCTCCGCCGCCCCCGAGGGCTTCACGGTCACCGCGTCCACGGACGTGGTCCCGGTCGCCGCGTTCGAGAACGACGAGAAGAAGCTCTACGGCGTCCAGTACCACCCCGAGGTCATGCACTCCACGCACGGCCAGCTGGTGCTGGAGCACTTCCTGTACCGCGGCGCGGGCCTGACCCCGTCCTGGACCACGGGCAACGTGATCGAGGAGCAGGTCGCCGCGATCCGCGAGCAGGTCGGCGACAAGCGCGCGATCTGCGGTCTGTCCGGCGGTGTGGACTCCGCCGTCGCCGCCGCCCTCGTCGCCCGCGCCATCGGTGACCAGCTGACCTGCGTGTACGTCGACCACGGTCTGATGCGCAAGGGCGAGACCGAGCAGGTCGAGAAGGACTTCGTGGCCGCGACCGGCGTCAAGCTGGTCGTCGTCGACGCCGAGGAACGCTTCCTCACCGCGCTGAAGGGCGTCTCGGAGCCCGAGGAGAAGCGGAAGATCATCGGCCGCGAGTTCATCCGCGTCTTCGAGCAGGCGCAGGCGGACATCATCGCGGACGAGGGTCCGGCGGTGGAGTTCCTCGTCCAGGGGACCCTCTACCCCGACGTGGTCGAGTCCGGCGGCGGCACCGGCACCGCCAACATCAAGTCGCACCACAACGTCGGCGGCCTGCCCGAGGACCTCGAGTTCCAGCTGGTCGAGCCGCTGCGCAAGCTGTTCAAGGACGAGGTCCGGATGGTCGGCCAGGAGCTGGGCCTGCCGGAGGAGATCGTCCAGCGCCAGCCCTTCCCGGGCCCCGGCCTCGGCATCCGGATCGTCGGGGAGGTCACCAAGGAGCGCCTGGACCTGCTCCGGGACGCCGACGCCATCGCCCGCGAGGAGCTGACCGCGGCCGGCCTGGACCGGGAGATCTGGCAGTGCCCGGTGGTCCTGCTCGCGGACGTCCGCTCGGTCGGCGTCCAGGGCGACGGCCGCACCTACGGCCACCCGATCGTCCTGCGCCCGGTCTCCTCCGAGGACGCCATGACCGCCGACTGGTCGCGGCTGCCGTACGACGTCCTCGCCCGCATCTCGACGCGGATCACCAACGAGGTCCGGGACGTCAACCGGGTCGTCCTCGACGTGACGTCGAAGCCGCCGGGCACCATCGAGTGGGAGTAGTCCTCCCTAGGCCCGCTTGAGCGTGCGCACCGGCGCTCCGGGCTTCCAGACCTGGGTGACCAGGTACTTCTCGTCCTCGACGTAGGTCCGTACGACCTCCGTCAGCTCGGTGCGGAAGAGGTGGAACGGCTGCGGCGGTTCCACCTCTTTCAGGTACGCCCCCTTCATCGCCGTATCGACGACCTCGAAGGCCCGCCCGGCGACCCGGACATCCCCGCTGCCCATGTCGGCGTCGCTCACAGGTGCGCGGGGAGCCGTCCCTGCGCAGGGTCGCGAGGACGTGGTGCCGGTAGGCGCCGAAACGCTTCTCGGCGATCTCTGCCAGGTCGGGTGCGGAGGTCGTGAAGGCTGTCCAGTTGGTCATACGCGCCAGTCTCACCGGCAAACCGGACATCCTCTGTCGGGTATTCGCCGCCTACGTCATCTTTACAAAACAGCTCTGCCCTTTTGCGCTGACCGGCGGTAACTTCCGGCCCGTACAGCAATCCCCCCGCTGGAGGACCTATGCACGGGCCCACCCCACCCCTCCCGCTGCCCACCGACCAGCTGCGGTTCGCCATGCCGCCGATGCACGACTCGGTCGAGGACGAACGCCGGCACCGCAAGGAGCGGCTCGCGGGCGCCCTGCGGGTCTTCGGGCGCGCCGGACTCGAGGACGGGGTATCGGGTCACATCACCGCGCGCGACCCGGAGTTCACCGACTGCTTCTGGGTCAACCCGTTCGGGATGCCGTTCAAGCACGTCACCGTCAGCGACCTCGTCCTCGCCAACCAGGACGGGCAGGTGGTCGAGGGCCGTTACCACGTCAACCAGGCCGCGTTCACCGTGCACGCCCAGGTCCACGCCGCCCGCCCCGACGTCGTCGCCGTCGCCCACTGCCACTCCGTGCACGGCCGGGCCGTCGCCGCGCTCGGCGACCTCATCGACCCCCTCACCCAGGAGAGCTGCGCCTTCTACGAGGACCTGGCGCTCTACGACGCCTACACCGGCGTCACCGTCGACGCCGAGGAGGGCCGCCGGATCGCAGGGGCCCTCGGCTCCCGCAAGGCGCTCGTGCTGCGCAACCACGGGATGCTCACCGTCGGGGACTCGGTGGACGCGGCGGCCTGGTGGTTCCTGTCGCTGGAACGGTCCTGCCAGGTGCAGCTGATGGCGAAGGCGGCCGGCCGGCCCGTCCTCATCGACCACAAGCAGGCCGTGGCCACCCGCGAACAGCTCGGCGGCGACCTCGTGGCCTGGATCAACTACCAGCCGCTGTGGCAGGACATCAGCCGCAGCGAGCCGGACCTGCTCAGCTAGGGCCTGTCCTGGAAACCTCGCAGGATGGTGGTCTTCGTCGTCGCGAACTCCTCGTCCGTGAGCACCCCGTCGCGGTGCAGCTCGCCGAGCTCCCGGAGGCGGCGCAGCAGTACGTCGTGGTGGGCGGCCTGCGCGGGCACGGTGGCCGGCGACCGTTCCCGGTCCGTGACAGCGCGGGCGGAGGGATGCGGCAGCCGGGCGGTCACGGCCGCCGCGACCAGCGCGGTCAGCAGGTCGCGGCGGACGCTGCCCCACAGGTCGAGCGTGTAGGGGTCCCGCTCGGGCGGCAGCTTGGAGAACACCGTCTCCCGGGTCACGAACCGCAGGAAGCCGTCCTCATAGCCGGAGTTGGGCAGCCACTCGACCTGGACCAGGTCGCCGAGGCCGATGATGCGCGGTCCGGTCGCGCGCTTGACCCGGTCCGAGGTGTCGGCCCAGTCGATGCGCACCTGGGCGCCGTCGAAGGAGACCGTGCCGTCGGAGGACCGCACCGAGACCGGCACGGGCGGCCCCGTCAGCAGATAGGCCGCCGTGGGCTCCTTGGGGACCTGGTCGAGCAGCAGCGCGTGCCGGATCTCCTCGGCGACGAACTCGGCGACCCCACCGCGGTCCGCGTGCACGGCCAGCCGGTAGGGGTCGGCCGCGTCCGGCAGCCGCCCGCCCGTGGCCTGGAGCAGGGGGTCGGCGCCCTCGCGCAGTCGCAGCCGCAGCAGGCCCCGCTTGCGCCGGGGTTCGTAGCCGACACCCGACACCGCTGCCAGCGGTACGGCGATCTCCCCGTACGTCTGCCGGAACAGCGGTACGGAACGGTGGAGTCCGGGGGTGATCCGGATCGTGCTGCCGTCGAACGCCCAGGTGCCGTCCCGCTGGATGATCTCGGCCATACGGAGATTCTCGCAGCCGGGTCAACACAGCGGCCCGAACTTCACCCGCACTGACCCGTCCCGGCGGGCCCCGACGGCCCCGCGTAGGGCACAATTCGCTCTCGACAGACGGGAGTTGCACGGCGGCGGACCGGCTCGCAAAGGGGGCCGCCGGCCGTGTCTCGGGCCGAGGGGAAGGCGGGCGTCGGGCGTGGCGGTGCAGGAGGCGAGTCAGGGCGCGGCAACGGGTGCCGTCGGGGCGCACGGGGGCGGCTGCACCTGCGGGGACTGTCCGCACGGGGCCCGCGAGGGGCATCGACGGGCCGTCGCCGCGTTCCTGCGCGCCCGCGACGCGTTCGCGGCCGGGCAGGGCCTGCCGACGGCCGTGGCGCACTCGGCCTCCGCGTCCCGCCAGTGGGTGTCCGAGGAGCTGACCCAGCAGGCGGAGGCCGTCGCCGAACGGGGCCGGGCGGAGGGCGAGGCGTGGCTGGCCCGGCTGTGGCTGCGCACGGTGTGCGCGGTGTGGGGCGCGGTCGTCGCCCTGCTGCTCGGCGAGTCGCTCACCGCGGTCGGTGCGGGCTGGACCAGCGCCCGTACGGCCGCGCTGCTCGCCGCGCTCGTCGTCGCGGTGGCCCTGACCGCCGCCTCCTGGTTCCATCGTGCGCGCGGCGGCGTACTGGCCCCCGTGATCGGCGAGGACAACCGGATGTCCACCTCCCGTACGGTGGCGGCCGGTTGGGTGCTGCTCGTCGCCTACGCGATCCTGCTGCTGGCGGGCCGCCTGGCCGCCGCCTCCGACCACGCCGAACGCGACGCGCTCCTGGCCGGCCTCGACCTCGCGCGCGGGGCGGGCACGGTGACCGTCCTCGCCGTGGTCTGCGGCATCGCCGTGCTGGTCCGCCGGGTGGTCGGCCTGCGCATCCTCGCCCTGCGGCTGCAGAAGGTGCCGGCCCACCGGCCGCGCGCCGCCGACCTGCTGACCGACGACTCCGGCCGGGGCGCCTTCGCCGACCTCCAGTACGTCGTCGTCAGCTCCGTCGCCGTGCTCTTCGCCGCCGTACGACTGGCCCGCCGCCCCGACCAACTGCCCGACCTGCCCTGGGGGCTCGCGGTCGTGGTCCTGATCTCCGCCGCGACCTACCTGGCCGGCAAGTACGCCGAGGGCGGCCGGCCGGTGATCCTCTCCGTGGTCCGCGCCCGCGAGCCCGGAGACCTGGACGGACCGATCCGCACCGGCGACGACATCGAGATCCGCGGCACCGGCTTCGTCCCGCCCGGCGCCCAGACCGCCGACCGCCTCTCCCGCATGGTCGTCCGCATCGGCTCCGTCGACGTCCACGTCCCGCTCGTCCCCGTCGCCGGAGGCTTCCGCAACCCCACGGACACCGTCCTGACCGTGCCCGTACCGGCCGAGGTGGAGCCCGGATCGGTGGAGGTACAGGTGGTCACTGCCTCCGGGGTGGCGACCAATCGGTGCATAGTCCAGGTGACCGAGTGAGAGCCGGAGGCCGCCCTTCGCCCGTGACGGGGACCCGAAATCCGCAAAAACGTCCGGGAGAGGATTGAACCGGCGACGTCGGTCATACGTATCGTCGGGTGAGGAGTCTGCACAGCGGGCGAGAGGCGGCTTACAGCGATGACTCACGGCATCCGAACGGACACACACACCTCCTACCTCAACCGCGACGGCGGCTGGCGGGACACCGTCGCCCGCTACGCCCTCCTTCCGCTGCGCGTCTTCCTCGGCGTCACCTTCGTCTACGCCGGTCTCGACAAACTCACCGACAGCGCCTTCCTGAAGTCCGGCGGCGCGGGCTCGATCGGTGAGACGATGCGCGCGGCCCGCGACTCCGCCGCCATCCCGGCCCTGATCGACATGGCCCTGAAGAACCCGGTCGGCTTCGGCTACGCCATCGCCCTCGGCGAACTGGCCGTCGGTATCGGCACCCTGCTGGGCCTGTTCGGCCGACTGGCCGCCCTCGGCGGCGCCCTGATCTCGCTGAGCCTGTGGCTGACCGTCAGCTGGGCCACGACGCCGTACTACTTCGGCAACGACCTCGCCTACCTGATGGCCTGGCTGCCCCTCGTCCTCGCCGGCGCCCCCTACCTCTCCCTGGACGCGGCCTGGCGCACCCGGCGCCGACAGCGGACGGGCGGCTACCGCTAGCTCTTCCACCTGTACTCGTTCGGCCCTCCGCTGTGCACAGCGGAGGGCCGAACCATTGAACGGCGCGAGGTGTCGTATCCGTCCGGGCGGCCACGCGTCGGCATGCGGCCCTGGCAGCCTCTGTGAGTAGCACCGGAGGCAGATGGCCTGGGAAATGCGCAGGTCAGATGCCCAATTCCGGTGAGGTTCCAGCCTTTTGGCGCGCACAGGGAGTCCTCAGATTTCCGTCTTCTTCCCGGGCGTCGGCAACCTCTCGTTCACGGGGCCGTCGCCGGGGGACGGCTTGCTATGGGGCGAAGTTATCTAGACAACTTTGCTCACCCGGGTGCCGCCGCGGCGGCACCCGGGGCGGAGAGGACCCAACACCGTGTCATCCCTCTCACAGGCCGCCGCGTCCGGGAGCAGCATCGCGATCGGCTCCCCGACGCCCCCGCAGCGCGGCGACAAACTGGCCTTCACCTGGGCGACGGACGCGCCCGACCCCAAGAACTGGATCGGCGTCCACCCCGCCGACCGGCTGCCCGGCAGCGGCAGCAACTCCCTGGTGTGGGCGTACGTGCCCGGCGCGTCCGGGCAGACCACCCTCGACACCTCCGGCCTCAGTGGCGGGCCCTACATCGCGTATCTGCTGGCCAAGGACGGCTACGGCGTCCTCGCCAAGACGGAGCCGTTCAGCTTCGCCGGCGCGCCCGCCGGTGACTCGGTCGAGCTGACGACACCCGCCCCGCACGAGGGCGACAAGGCCTCCTTCCACTGGACGACCGACGCACCCGACGCGAAGAACTGGATCGGCGTGTACGACGGCGACCGGCAGCCGGGGCACGGCTCCTCCCTCGCCTGGGAGTACACCCCTGGTGCCTCCGGCGACATCACCCTCGACACCTCGGGCCTCAGCGGCGGGCCGTACACCGCCTACCTGTTGGCCAAGGACGGCTACGGCATCCTCGCCAGGACGGCCCCGTTCAGCTTCGCGGTGCGCCCCGAGATCCCGCGCCCGCACGCGGTCGTGGACGCCGTCACCACCGAGCCGCAGACCGCGGGCCAGGACTTCTCGGTGAAGCTGGGCGGTCTGTGGATCAGGCCCGAAGGAAACGCCCCGGGCAGCGCGACCTTCAAGCGGGTCGGGGGCGACCCCTGGCTGTCGGTGGCCGCGGACGGCACGGTCAGCGGTACGGCCCCGCTCCTCGCGCCCCGGAAGCCCGGCCGGCTGGTGGCCGCCGTCACCGACAGCGCCGTCGGCAGCGACACCATCACCGTCCAGGTGCCGGTGCGCACCTCGCGGGAGCGGCTGCGGCTGAAGGTGGCCACGCTGAACCTCTGGGACGCCGGCACCCACGTCGACGGGTTCCTGGAGAAGTGGCTGCGGCTGGTGCTCACCCAGGGCCTGGACGTCGTAGCGCTCCAGGAATGCGGTGACAAGGCGGCCGAGAACCTCGCCGGAGCGCTCGGCTGGCATGCGCACCGGGCCGGCGGCCTCGGCATCGTGAGCCGTTACCCCCTCACCGACGTCGTCGCCCCCACCGCGGCGCTCCCGGCCGCAGCGGCGACGCTGCACCTGCCCGGCGACCGCACGGTACGCCTGTGGACGGCCCAGTTGGACGAAGCCGACTACGGGCCGTACGCGCTGCCGGCCGGTCGCACCCCCGCGCAGGTCGAGGCGGCGGAGAAGGAGACGGCCCGCTACCGGCAGGCGCAGGCGCTGGTGGCCGCGCTGCGGCCGGAACTCGCCTCCCGCACACCGATCGTGCTGGCGGCCGGACTCGCCTCGCCGTCCCACCACGACTGGACGAGCCGGACCGCGTCCGCGCACGGCGGAGTGGGCCGGGTCCGCTGGCCCGTCACCGAGGCGCTGGAGCAGGCCGGCCTCGTCGACGCCTTCCGCGACGCCCACCCCAGCCCGGTGAAGGCACCCGGCATCACCTGGTCCCCCGTCAGGCCGCAGCACGAGGGCGGCGGCTCGGAACCCCAGGACCGGATCGACCAGATCCAGTTCGCCGGGCGGCTCAAGGTCCTTGAGGCGCACAACCTGTTCACGGGCTGGCCCCGACCGGTCCCGGACACCGCCGCCAACGGCTGGCCCTCCGACCACGCCGCCGCCGTCGTCACCTTCTCCCTGTCCGCCCGCGGCTGACCGCGAACGACCCGAAGGACCTTTCCTCCCATGACTCCCAAGGCCGAGATCAGCCGCCGCTCCTTCATCGGCACCGCCGCGGCCGGAGCCGCCCTCGCGGCCGGAATACCCGGCACTGCGGAGGCCGCCGGCGCCCGCCACGGCAGTCTCGCCGACGTCAGGCACGTCGTCATCCTGATGCAGGAGAACCGCAGCTTCGACCACTACTTCGGCACCCTGAGCGGGGTGCGGGGCTTCGGTGACCGCCAGGCCACCGTCCTCCCGGGCGGCGAATCGGTGTTCCGCCAGCCCGCCAGAGGCCGCAAGGAGGGCTACCTCCTGCCGTTCCGCATGGACACCACGAAGTACAACGCGCAGAACGCGGGCGGCCTCCCGCACGACTGGGACACCGGCCACACCGCCGTCAACGGCGGCGCCATGAACAAGTGGGTCTCCGCCAAGGGCGAGCGGACCATGGGCTACTTCACGCGCGAGGACATCCCCTACCAGTACGCGCTGGCCGACGCCTTCACCCTCTGCGACGGCTACTTCTGCTCGCTGAACGGCCCCACCGACCCCAACCGCCTCTACCTGTGGACCGGCACCGCAGGCCCCGGCGTCGACGGCACCACCGGCCCGTGGACGGACAACACGCCGGTCACCAACAACCCGGTGGCCGACTGGACGACCTACGCCGAACGCCTGGAGCAGGCCGGTGTCACCTGGCGCGTCTACCACAACCCGGATGGCTCCGACGATCGTTACGGCGACTACGACGACAACGCGCTGTCGTACTTCAAGCAGTTCCACGCGTTCCCCAAGGATGACCCGCGCTACGTCAACGCCATGACGAAGTGGGACCTCACGGCGTTCGACCAGCACTGCAAGGACGGCACCCTGCCCACCGTCTCCTGGCTGGTGGCGCCCTACCTGTTCTGCGAGCACCCGAACGCCAGCCCCGACTACGGCGCCCACTGGGTCAACACCGCGCTGCAGTCGCTGTTCTCCAACCCCGAGGTGTGGCAGCACACCGTCTTCCTCCTCATGTACGACGAGAACGACGGGTACTTCGACCACGTCATCCCCCCGTCCCCCGAGCCGGGCACCAAGGACGAGTTCGCGAACGGCAAGCCCATCGGTCTGGGCAGCCGGGTGCCGCTGTGGGTCGTCTCGCCGTGGTCGCGCGGCGGCTGGGTCAACTCCCAGGTGTTCGACCACACCTCGGTGCTGCGCTTCCTGGAGCGCGTCACCGGTGTGCACGAGCCCAACATCTCCGACTGGCGGCGCACCGTCTGCGGCGACCTCACCAGCTGCTTCGACTTCGCCAAGCCCGACTACAGCATCCCCGAACTCCCCGACACGGTCGCCCTGATGGCCAAGGCGGACGCCGGCAACTCCCTGCCGCCGGTCAAGATCCCCGACCAGCAGTCCATGCCCGCCCAGGAGAAGGGCCACCGGCCGCGCCGCGCCCTGCCCTACCGTCCGTGGGCCGATGTGCAGGTCGATCGGACCACCGGCAAGGTCACCTGCACCCTCACCAACGACGGCAGCGTCGGCTACCACTTCACCGTCCTGCCGAACGTCGCCCTGCCCTTCGACGGCACGCCCTTCACGGTCCCGCCGCGCTCGTCCCGCACCTATGTGTGGGACGCCGCCGACACCGACGGCCGCTACGACTTCTCCGTGTACGGCGCCGACGGTTTCGTCCGCCGCTTCTCCGGCACCGTCGTCCGCGCCGGCCAGGACGATGTGGCGGTGCCCTCGGTGACGGCGGCCCTGCGCCACTCCGGGCGGCCGGAGCACGCCACGGTGGAGCTGGAACTGCGCAACACCGGCGGCACCGACGTGGCGTTCACCATCACGCCGAACGACTTCACCGGCGAGGAGCGGACCGTGTGGGTCGGGACGGGCGACCGCACCCGCCTGACGTGGCGCACCGACGAGGGGCGGTACGACATCACGGTCACCGCGGGCACCGGCACCCGGTTCGCCCAGCGGTACGCCGGAACCGTCCACACCGTGTGAGCCACCGCCGGCGAGGACCGGGCGCCGACACCGGCGGCCCGCCCGGTCCCCGCCGGCGGTTGGGGTACGGCTAGCCGCCCTCGGCGCCGCGCCGTCTGCGTATGCCCCGGGCCACGGCGGCCGTGACACCGGCCAGGAACAGACCGCCCACCACCAGCGGGACGATCGCGAACCAGGGGGTGTCCCACAGCCCGGCCGCGTCACCCGCGTAGACGGCGCCTGTGGCGGTGAGGAAGAGACCGGCGACCAGCTTCCCGGGCTGGAACTCATGACGCAGCACGGCTGACCTCCACCTGTCCGACGCCCACCCGCAGATCGAGCTTCAGCGTGCCGGCGTCCTTGCCGCCCTTCACCGGCGACAGCGTGACCTCCTTGTGCCTGCCCGGCTGCACGTCCACGTCCTTTCTGTCGTCACCGGGCAACCGGACGTCGCCCACCCCCACGTCGATGCTCATCCGCACGGTCGCGTCCGCCGGCACGATCACCTTCAGCTGACCCGCCCCCACCTCGGCATGCGTGGCCACCGTCTGCCCGCGGGCAGGGTGCACGCCGGTCAGGTCCAGGGTGCCGACGCCGGTCCCGAGGTCGTAGCCGGACCGCACCTGAGCCGTCGCGGCCGGCCTCCAGGCCGTCTCTCTCCAGTGGGTCGAGATGTCCTTGGGCAGGGCCGTGGTCCCCGCGAGCAGCGCCGCCGTGACGAGCGCCAGGAACACCGACCCGGCCCCCGTCCGCCCCAGGAACGCGCTGAGCGTGATGCCCAGGCCGAACACCACGAGCGCACAGGCCAGGCCGGCCTGCAGGCTGGTGCCCAGCGGATGCGTGTCCCAGGTCAGCCCGGTGCCCAGGCCGCCTGCCACGAGGGCGAGCAGGAACACCCAGCCGCCGATCCAGCGCGGGCCGCGCGGTCTCGGGGGCGCGGTGCGCGGCGGGTGGGGGGAACCGGGGTGGGTCCAGGGGGTGGCCATCCCGACGTCGACGGCCGAGAGGAGATCCTGGTCGCGGGTGTCGCCGGGCCCCCACAGATAACCGGTGCCACCGACATGGGTGCCGTCCTTCACGATCGGGTCCCGCCACCAGGAGGGGTAGGTGGTGACGACCGGCGGCGCCTGGGCCTCCGGCGGGGCGTCGGCGGCCGCCTGCGCGGCGAGCGGGTCGGGATCGGGGGCGCCGCGGCGCCGCGACCAGTACCCGGCACCGGCCAGCAGCAGGGAGAGCACCACGGCGAAGGCCAGCACCCCGCCGTTGCGCAGCATGGTCAGGAACGTGCCGCAGCCGACCAGGGCGAACAGCACGGCGGCCAGCGCCTGGCCGTCGACCCGCCCCGTCAGCAGCTTGCGGACCTCGTTCTCCTCTTCGTCCTCGTACGGCACGAGGAGCCAGGCGAAGCCGTAGAAGATGAGGCCGATGCCGCCGGTCGCGGCCAGCACGGCCAGGGTGATCCGGAAGATCACCGGGTCCATGTCGGTCTGCCGGCCGAGCCCGGCACACACGCCCGCGATCATCTTGTGCCGGCGGTCGCGCCGGAACCGGCCGGGGGCCCCGGCCCCGCCCTGCTCCTGTGCGGCTCCCGTCTCTCCCGGCGCTCCTGTCTCTCCTGTCTCCCTTGTCTCTCTTGCCGCTCCCGTCGCGGCGGGCGCGGCATCCGTCGGTCCGGTGCCCGGGGCCGGGCGCGGGCCGGAGCCGGGTCCCGGACCCGTCGCGGCGTGCTCGTGATCCGTCATGCGTCCATGGTGACGGCCCGCCCGTCGCGACGGCAGTCGGGATGACCCTGGGCGAACCCTGAGATCTGCCCTGAGGCCGGACGGGGAGGCGTTCGACACCCGGTCGGCACCGGGCCGGCGCTCGGTCGACGGCCGTTCCGCACCCGCGGCGCGAAGATCAGGGGAGTCTAGGGGGCCGACCCTGATGCCCCGGACCCACGGCCATGTGACCATCGATGGCATGCCGGAAGCCGCAGCACTGCCACTCGAAGACCCGCGGCCACCGCGCAAGCTCTACCGCAGCAGCGACGGTCGCTGGCTCGGCGGAGTGGCGCGGGGCCTCGCCGGGCACCTCGGGCTGCCCGTGATCTGGGTCCGGCTCGCCTTCGTCGGTCTGTTCATGGCCAACGGCCTCGGCGCGCTGCTGTACGCCGCGTTCTGGTTCTTCGTCCCGCTCGGCGTCGGTGGCGTCGGCGGTCAGAAGCCGCCGCTGGTCGCCACCGAGGCCGCGCCGGGCGGCCGCCGTCGGATCATGACCCGCAAGCCGGACAAGGGGCAGATCGCCGCCCTGCTGCTCATGGTCATCGTGTCCATGGTGTTCGTGGGCAGCGTCAACCTGAGCAGCGCGGCCAAGGCGTATCTGCTCCCCGCTGTCCTGGTCGCGGCCGGTGTCGCCCTCGTCTGGCGCCAGGCGGACAACGCCCGCCGGGCCCGCTGGGTCGAGGTCGGCAGCCGCCGGCGCACGCTCACCCTGCTGCGGGCGGGCGTCGGCGTCCTGCTGGTCACCGCCGGTGTCTCGGCCATCTTCGTCACGCAGGGCTCGGCCGCCCACCTCGGCGCGGTCCTCCAGGCCGCGCTCGCCGTCCTCGTCGGCATCACGCTCCTCGCCGGCCCCTATCTGGTCCGCATGACCCAGGACCTGTCCGAGGAACGTCTGATGCGCATCCGCGCCCAGGAGCGCGCCGAGGTCGCCGCCCACGTCCACGACTCCGTGCTGCACACCCTCACCCTGATCCAGCGCAACGCCGACAACGCGAGCGAGGTGCGCCGCCTGGCCCGCGCCCAGGAGCGGGACCTGCGCACCTGGCTGTACAAGCCGGAGGGCACCGGCAAGGACGAGGCCGACGAGCCGGACACGGTCGCCGAGGCGGTGCGGCGCAACGCGGCCGAGGTCGAGGACAAGCACGGCGTCCCCATCGAGGTGGTCGTGGTCGGCGACTGCCCGCTCGACGAGCGGACCGGTGCGCAGATGCAGGCCGCGCGTGAGGCGATGGTGAACGCCGCCAAGTACGGTGGCGAGGGCGGTGCCGTACAGGTCTATGCCGAAGTCGAGGGGAAGACGGTCTTCGTGTCCGTCCGCGACCGCGGCCCCGGCTTCGACCTCGACTCGATACCCGCCGACCGCATGGGCGTCAGAGAATCGATCATCGGCCGCATGGAGCGCAACGGCGGCACGGCCCGGCTGCGGTCGGTGCCGGGCGGCGGTACCGAAGTCGAGCTGGAGATGGAGAGGGCGGAGAAGACGTCATGAGCGACGCGACCGAGGCGAACGGTACGGCGGGAGCGGCGGAGCAGGCCGGGCCCGGCCCCGCCGGGAAGCGGCACGTGCGCGTGGTGCTCGTCGACGACCACCGCATGTTCCGCACGGGCGTGCAGGCCGAGATCGGGCAGACCGCCGAAACCGGTGTGGAGGTGGTCGGCGAGGCCGCCGACGTCGACCAGGCGGTCGCGGTCATCACCGCGACCCGGCCCGAGGTGGTGCTCCTCGACGTGCACCTGCCGGGCGGCGGCGGGGTCGAAGTGCTGCGCCGGTGCGCCCCGTTGATGGCGGACGCCGAGCAGCCCGTGCGCTTCCTCGCGCTGTCCGTGTCGGATGCGGCGGAGGACGTGATCGGGGTGATCCGCGGCGGCGCCCGCGGCTATGTCACCAAGACCATCACCGGCACCGACCTGGTCGACTCGATCTTCCGGGTCCAGGAGGGCGACGCCGTCTTCTCCCCGCGCCTGGCCGGGTTCGTCCTGGACGCCTTCGCCTCCACCGACGCCCCGCCGGTCGACGAGGACCTGGACCGCCTCACCCAGCGCGAGCGGGAGGTGCTGCGCCTGATCGCCCGCGGCTACGCCTACAAGGAGATCGCCAAGCAGCTGTTCATCTCGGTGAAGACGGTCGAGTCCCATGTCTCGGCGGTCCTGCGCAAGCTCCAGCTGTCCAACCGCCATGAGCTGACCCGCTGGGCGACCGCCCGCCGCCTGGTCTGACCCCCTGCCCGGCGGCGCCCCTCAGACCACCCGGGTGGCCCCCGCGAACGGCATCTGGTCGAGGGGCGCCAGCCGGACCGGTGCCGACGGGTTCGGGGCGTGGATCATCTGGCCGTTGCCGACGTAGATGCCGACATGGCTGATGCCGGCGTAGAAGAACACCAGGTCACCGGGCTGGAGTTCGGAGCGCGAGACCCGCCGGCCCGCGTTGATCTGGGCATAGGTGGTGCGCGGCAGGGAGATGCCGGCGGAGCGGTAGGCGGCCTGCACCAGGCCCGAGCAGTCGAACGCGTCCGGGCCGGTCGCGCCCCACACATAGGGGCTGCCGAGCTTCTCGTAGGCGTAGGCGATGGCCGCCGCCGTACGGGAGTCGGGGGCGGCGACGGTCCCGGCCTGCTCCAGTGCCGCCCTGGCGTCCGAGGCCGACCGCGAGGCGCGGCCCGCAGCCGTGCCGTCGCCGGTGACCTCGGCCCGCTGCGGCGGAGTGAGCCGCGCCAGCAGCGCGCGCGCCTCGGCCAGTTTGCCGGTGATGGTCTTCTTCTGCTGCCTCAGCACCGCTTGCCGCGAGCGCAGCGACGTCACCTCGATGCGGGCGGCGCCGCGCAACTGCTCGATCTCCCGCAGCTGTTCGCGTACCCGCCCCACAGCCTCGGCCTGCCGCTCGCCGGCCCGCTCCGCGAACGCGGCCCCGTCCAGGTACCGGTCGGGGTCCTTGGACAGCGCCAGCTGCCAGGCGGGGTCGATCTCGCCCTCCCGGTACTGTGCCGCGGCCAGCGAACCCAGCGCTTCCCGCGCAGCGTTGAGCTTCTGCTGCTTGCGGGCGGTCTCGTCGCGCAGCGAGTTCAGCCGCCGCTGGGCGGTGTCCGCCTTCTCCTTCGCCCCGTTGTACGTCTCGGTGGCGGCCTCCGCCTCCTGGTAGAGCTTGTCCACCTTGGCCTTCACCTGTGCCGGGGTCAGCTGCGGCTCGGCGTTGCCCGTTCCCTCGAAGGCCGCCCCGGTGGCCGCGCCCGCCACGGCGAGGGTGAAGACCGTGCGGGCCGTGCTGCCCCCGAGCGAGCGCTGTCGGGGCTTGCGGTGCGCTGCCACCTGGACCGTCACGTCCTTCCGTGGGACTCGTGCCGACCGAGCGAGCGGTCGATGCGTCCGGCGGCGGTCCACACAGGGGGAACGGGCCGCCGCCGGACCTTTCTCGGCGGTGGTGGCCGGCGGCCGCCCCTGGCCCGGGCGGCGGTGGGGTGCCGGTCACCTGGGGGAGGACGCTATGCCCGTCCGTGACAGGGAGGTAACACGGAGTGCGGAACTGGTTTCGACAGATCGGGACGCGACCGTATGTGACCGGGTTTCCGGGCCGGAGGCGTCGCCTTCGCACAGCGTGGTGACCGATGCGCGCAATCCGGGACTCGCACGAGTCGAGTGGTGCTATGGGGCGCATATATGCAAGGTCCACGGATCCGGGGGCGGGCCCGGTGGAAGGAGCCTCGAGCGCCCTTCATTAGGCTCCGGACCCATGGACGTACTCATCCACCTTTTCGTCGGCCTGCACATCGTCGGCATCGCCGCGCTGCTCGGTGGTTTCCTCACCCAGATGAAGGCGATGGGCCAGGGCACGGCCCGTTTCGTCCCCGGGATGCTGCACGGAGCGCTGACCATGCTGGTCACCGGCGTGGTCCTGGTGGGCCTCAACCAGGCCGACGACCACCACGTCAACACCATCAAGATCGGTCTGAAGCTGGCCCTGCTGATCGTGATCCTCGGGCTGGTCTACGTCAAGCGCGACGAGGAGAAGGTGGACAAGGGCGTCTTCGGACTGGTCGGCCTGCTGACCACGGCGAACATCTTCATCGCCGTGCTGTGGACCTGAGCCTCAGCGCCCCCCGCCGATCTCGGCACGGGCTGCGAGGGCCGCGCCGGCCGCGACCGCCAGCCACACCGCCAGCGCCATCCACACCAGCACCCGCCCCGGCCCGTTCAACCACCCGATGCCCACCGCGGCCGCGACCGACAGCGTGGCCGCCCCGGTCATCCCCATCGGGAACACCGTCGCCCACCGCCGCGTGTCGTAACGCAGCCGCGGCCGGGCCGCCTCGGCGGCCAGCAGGACCACGTACACGGCCAGATCCAGGATGAGCAGTGCGACCGTCACGTTGCGCAGCACACCCCGGTCGTCGTCGTTCCACAGGTACAGCCGCGCACTGTCCGCGGCGAGCAGCTTCGCCCCGGCCAGCGCCGAGATGGCGAGCGCCCCGCCCGCGATCCACTGGTCCCCGGCCCCCTCGAACACCTGCCGCCGATCGAAGTGCTGCAGGGCGAGGACGTAGAGCACCAGGCCCAGCCAGAACAGCACCAGCGCGGCACGCGCGAGCCATGCCGTCGTCTCGGCCGCGGCCAGCGTGGCCGCCAGCACCGCCGGCCCCTGTGTGGCCACACAACACAGGAACACCGCTCCTGGCATGCGCCGCGTCCAGTGCCGTACGACGAGGACCAGCAGCACCGGCCACAGCACCACCGCCACCGCCAGCAACCCTCGGCCGGCGTCTGCCGGCCGAGCGCCGAGAACCGGGTGCCGAGCACCGCCGTGGCGGCGACGGCGGTGAGCGCGCCCGGACTCTCCGCCTCGGCCACCCACCGCTGCCGCCGCACCAGCAGCCGTACGAGGAAGTCGACGGCCAGCGCCACCCAGGCCACGCAGGCCAGCCACAGGAAGACCCGGGACAGCGTCTCGGCGCCCGTCAGATGCAGGCCCACCGAGACGATGCCGGTCGCCATGACGGCGGCCCCCGCCGCCGGCGGACGCTCCGCCCACCACGCACGCAGACCTGAGATGCCGGGCATGCGCCCGATGCTAAGGAGCCTCGCGGGCCCGGCGAGGAGGGCACGCGCGCGTGGGGCTCGAAAAGACGACGGTCAGGCCGGGCGCACCACGCTGTGAATGATCGATTCGCCCCCGTGGAAGACGGACTCCTCGCGGATGTACGCACCGGGCTGCGGGGCGTGGATCATCATCCCGTTGCCCGTGCAGAGGCCGACATGGCTGCGGTCCTCGTGGAAGAAGACCAGGTCACCAGGGTGTGCGTCGGCGAGGGCGACCGGGGTGCCCGCGTCGGCCTGGTCGCGCGCGGCGCGCGGGAGGGTGACACCGGCGGCCTTCCAGGCGGCCTGGGTGAGGCCGGAGCAGTCGTAGGAGCCGGGGCCGCTGGCCCCGTTCACGTACGGCTTGCCGATCTGGGCGCGGGCGAAGGAGATCGCCTTCTCGGCCTTGGTGGCCTGCGCGCCGGAGGACCCGTACGACCGCGGGTCGGCCTCCGCAGGCTTCCGGTGCTTCGGCGCGGTCGGCCGTGCCTGCTCCCCGGCCGTCAGCCGGGACAGCAGCTCGCGGGCGGAGGCGAGCTTCTTCTGGACGACGGCCTTGGCGCTCTTCGGGTCACGCGGCGACGGGGCCGGGGTCTCGGCCGGCGCTTGCGGGCTCCAGAGAGCCGGAGCCTCCACGCCCGTGGCGGCCGCCGCATCCATGGTCCTGTCGGCCGGCGCCTCCACGCCCCTGGCGGTCTGCTGCCGCTTCTTCACGGTCGAGGCCAGCCGGTCCATCAGCCGGTTCTGGTCGAAGTAGCCCGGCGCACGCTCCGTCTCCTCCCGCTGTGCGTCCGCCAGCAGGGTCTTCGCGCGCAGGGCTTCCAGCCGCCCCTGCTGCCGCCCGGCCCGCTCCGTGGCCTCCTCGGACCGCTCGGTCGCCGAGTCCGCCCGGCGGTACAGCTCGTCGATCTTCTTCTCGATCTCCTCCACGCTCGGCCTGCCGTCGTGGACGGGGGCGGCCTCGGCCGTCTGGGACAGCACGGCCACGGAGGTGAAGGCGGCGGTGGCGAGGGCGGGCGTGCGCAGGCCCGGTCCGAGGGTGGTGCCGGGGCGCGGCTTGCGGTGCGACGCCAAAGGAGGCGACTCCTTCCAATGTGCCGCCTACCGGGTTAGCTGTCGGGTTCGGGCGGGTGGTTCGGAAGGGTTGCCCTACGGCGTCGTCCCGGGCGGGAGTCGGCCGATTCACCCCAGGATCGGTGGGTCCCCGGCTCCGGCTGCCAGATAAGGGCGCACCGGACTCGGCGGAGGCCGCGGCGCTCGGCGACGTTCGCCGGAAGGGGGTCGTGCGGCCTGACGGCAACCTAGCCAACTCGTGTGACTCCTGTGAAGGTTGGTGTGCCATATGTCCGATACATTTCCGTGACCTGAGGCCGTTTTCATACGGGCGTGACAAGGCGCTTCCGCAGCGTGAGGGCCCGATCGACCTGGAGCGGCGCGCTGATCGACTCCCCGTGCTGTGTCCGATTGCGGGCGCCCGCGGGGCCGTGTTCCCGGGACGGCGACCGGTTGTCGGTGCGGCGCCCTAGACTCGGAGAGCGATGAGCAGCCTCTTTGACGACAGCTTCCTGGCGGACCTCCAGGCCCCTCGCGGGCACGAGGAGGAACCCCCGCCGCCGCCCGAGGACGATCACGCTCCGGAGCCGCTTCCGGACGATCTGTTCGGCGGGAAGTTCGACGCGCCGCCGGACCGGGACGCGTACTACCGCGACGGCGCCCCCCGCCCCGCGATCGACGCGGCAGCGCTCCTGGAGGGGCTGAACGAGAACCAGCGCGCGGCGGTCGTCCACGCCGGCTCACCGCTGCTCATCGTGGCCGGCGCCGGCTCCGGCAAGACCCGCGTGCTCACCCACCGCATCGCCCACCTCCTGGCCGAGCGGAACGCGCACCCGGGCCAGATCCTCGCGATCACCTTCACCAACAAGGCCGCGGGCGAGATGAAGGAGCGCGTCGAGCAGCTCGTCGGCCCGCGCGCGAACGCGATGTGGGTGATGACCTTCCACAGCGCGTGCGTACGGATCCTGCGGCGCGAGTCGAAGAAGCTCGGCTTCACCTCCTCGTTCTCCATCTACGACGCCGCCGACAGCAAGCGCCTGATGGCCCTGGTCTGCCGCGACCTGGACCTCGACCCCAAGCGCTTCCCGCCCAAGTCCTTCAGCGCCAAGATCAGCAACCTCAAGAACGAGCTGATCGACGAGGAGGACTTCGCCGCCCAGGCCGCCGACGGCTTCGAGAAGACCCTCGCCCAGGCCTACGCGCTCTACCAGTCGCGGCTGCGCGAGGCCAACGCGCTCGACTTCGACGACCTGATCATGACGACGGTCAACCTGCTGCGCGCCTTCCCGGACGTCGCCGAGCACTACCGCCGCCGCTTCCGGCACGTCCTGGTGGACGAGTACCAGGACACCAACCACGCCCAGTACGCGCTGGTGCGCGAGCTGGTCGGCACCGGCGAACACGATGAGGACGTACCGCCCACCGAGGCCGACCTCCCGCCCGCCGAACTGTGCGTGGTGGGTGACGCGGACCAGTCGATCTACGCCTTCCGGGGCGCGACCATCCGCAACATCCTCCAGTTCGAGGAGGACTACCCGAACGCGACGACGATCCTGCTGGAGCAGAACTACCGCTCCACGCAGACCATCCTGTCCGCCGCCAACGCGGTCATCGAGCGCAACGAGTCCCGCCGCCCGAAGAACCTGTGGACCAACGCCGGCCAGGGCGCCCGGATCACCGGCTACGTCGCCGACACCGAGCACGACGAGGCCCAGTTCGTCGCCGACGAGATAGACCGCCTCACGGACGCGGGCGAGGCGAAGGCCGGAGACGTCGCCGTCTTCTACCGCACCAACGCCCAGTCCCGTGTCTTCGAAGAAGTCTTCATCCGCGTCGGCCTGCCCTACAAGGTCGTCGGCGGCGTCCGCTTCTACGAGCGCAAGGAGGTCCGGGACGTCCTGGCCTACCTGCGTGTCCTCGCCAACCCCGAGGACTCGGTGCCGCTGCGCCGCATCCTCAACGTGCCCAAGCGGGGCATCGGCGAGCGCGCCGAGGCGATGATCGACGCCCTCTCCCAGCGCGAGAAGATCAGCTTCCCGCAGGCCCTGAAGCGCGTGGACGAGGCCTACGGCATGGCCGCGCGCTCCACCAACGCCGTCAAGCGGTTCAACACGCTGATGGAGGACCTGCGCACGATCGTGGAGTCCGGCGCCGGACCGGCGACCGTTCTGGAGGCCGTGCTCGAACGCACCGGCTACCTGGCCGAGTTGCAGGCCTCGACCGACCCGCAGGACGAGACCCGCATCGAGAACCTCCAGGAACTCGCGGCCGTGGCCCTGGAGTTCGAGCAGGACCGCGGGGAAGGCGAGTCGGTGGCGCTGTCCGACTTCCTGGAGCAGGTCGCGCTGGTCGCCGACTCCGACCAGATCCCCGACGAGGACGAGGAAGGCTCCGGCGTCATCACCCTGATGACCCTGCACACCGCCAAGGGCCTGGAGTTCCCGGTCGTCTTCCTGACCGGCATGGAGGACGGCGTCTTCCCGCACATGCGCGCCCTCGGCCAGACCAAGGAGCTGGAGGAGGAGCGGCGCCTGGCGTACGTCGGCATCACGCGCGCGCGGGAGCGGCTCTACCTCACACGGTCGGCGATGCGCAGCGCCTGGGGACAGCCGTCGTACAACCCGCCCTCCCGCTTCCTGGAGGAGATCCCGGCCGCCCATGTGGAGTGGAAGCGGACGGGAGCGTCCGCGCCGGTGTCCTCCGGGCCGGCCTCCGGGATCGCGGCCTCCCTCTCCTCGTCCCGCTCCCGCTCGTCGGCGGCGGGCGCGTCCGGGTTCGCCACGCGGCGGACCACGGAGAAGCCGGTGGTCGCCCTGGCCGTCGGGGACCGCGTGACCCACGACCAGTTCGGCCTCGGCACGGTCGTCGCGATCAAGGGCACGGGTGCGAACGCGGAGGCGACGATCGACTTCGGGGACGCCAAGCCGAAGCGGCTCCTGCTGCGGTACGCACCGGTCGAGAAGCTGTAGACGAGCTGAGCCCCGCCGGATCGATCGGCGGGGCTCGCTTCACGCAGGGCTCAGGTCGGGTCCAGGCCGTGGCTGCGCAGCCACGGCAGCGGGTCTATGGCCGCCCCGCCGGCCGGCCGTACCTCGAAGTGCAGGTGCGGGCCGGTGGAGTTGCCCGAGTTGCCCGAGTAGGCGATCGGGTCGCCGGCCTTGACGGTCGTACCGGAGGCGACACGGTAGCTGGAGAGGTGGCAGTACCAGGTCTCCGTGCCGTCCTTCGCCGTCACGATCAGCATGTTGCCGTAGGCGCTGTTCCACTTCGTGGTGACGGTGCCGTCGGTGGCGGACATCACCGTGGTGCCGTAGGAGACGGGGAAGTCGATGCCCGTGTGCACGGACATCCAGTTCACACCGGCCTGACCGAAGTACGCGCTGAGGCCCCTCTGCAGGACCGGCAGCACGAACTTGGGACGCAGTCGCTCCTTGAGCGCAGCCTCCGCGGCCGCTTTCTTCTGCTGCAGCTCCTGCTGCGCCTTCAGATCGATGCGCTCCTGCGTACGGCTCGCCCGGTCGGCGAAATCGTCGGCGCCGGCGGCGAGGGTCCGGAGCTGGGCGTCCAGCTTGCCGTTGGCGACGGACGGCTGCACCGCGTGCGCATCCGAGGCCGAGGCAGTGGTGTCCTTGCCGCCGTCGCCGGTCAGGCTGCCGACGGAGGCGGCGGCGATCCCCGCGACCCCCATCACACAGGCCGAGGGCACGGCGACGGTCAGCAGCGCGGACCGCTTGGGGGGCGTACGGCGCCGGGAACGCCCCGCGCTGCGCGAGCCCGCGCGGGTCACCGGGGCCGGTGTGGCCTCTTCCTGGTCGTCGAGCAGGGACGGTACGGCGGGCATCTCGCCCGTGTCACCCAACTCGCCGTCCTCGGCGCGGGCTTCGGAGAAGTCGCCGAGGTCGGTGAATGCGCCCGGTTCGCCGTGTTCGCCAAGCTCACCGGGTTCGTCGTAGCAGGCGTCCTCGTACGACACCTGGTCGAAGGCGGCGGTCGCCTGCGGGTCGCTGACCTGCTCGAACGTGGCCGTGGCCTGGTGGTCGAACGGTTCGGCAAGCGGCTCGTGCGGTACGGCCGTGCCATCGGAGTTCCACTGCGTGGCGTCGTACGCGCCCGTGTCGAAGGCCTGGGTGCCCCACTCCCACTGCTGGGTGGGGTCGGCGCCGGTGGACTGGTCGGGCTGCAGCCAGGCGCTCGCGTCCCACTGGCCGCTGATGTCGTTGCCCGTGGGCTGCGCGGGGACGGTCCAGGCGGTGGCGTCGTACACGCCGGAGTCGTAGGCCGCGTGGTGCTGGGCCGCGTACGGGTCGTAGTTCAGGGACTGCCCGGTGCCGGTCTGCCACTGCGTGCTGTCGTACGCGCCGGTGTGCTGCTCGTTGCCGGGGAGGGTGCCGAAGAGCGGGTCGGTGGCGAAGGCTCCGGTGCCGGTGGAGCCGCTCGCAAAACCGCTGGCGTCGTAGCCGCCGTAGGTGGTGAGGTCGTCGTAGTGGGCTTCCGGTGCCCCGTACGGCGCGTAGTGCGCGGCGGAGGCGTCGGAAGCCGGAGCCGGGGTGGTCATGATCCCCGACGGGTGACGGTCGTTCACCAACTTCTCTTTCGCCTCGACAACAGGGGCTGCCAGAGCAGTGCGGCGACTGTACCCGGCGGTACGCGGGCGCGACAATCTTCGGCTGGTTTCGCGTTGGTCGGAAACGGGCATTCGGCCGTGTTTTGGCGGACGACGGGCGCGAGTTTGGCCTTGTGTTTGAAAGGCGTTCGATTTCCGGTGGCGGTGAGTTACCCGTGGACCCGCTGTGCCGCGCCCGTGCGGACGCCCTGGGGCGCGTGCTCGGCTGCCGGCCTAGGCCACCGTCAGGCCGTCGCTGAGCCGGCCCTCGGAGTGTGCGGTGTCGAGGGCCTCGCGTATCCCGGCGGCCACGGCGGGATGCACCGGCAGCGCGAGATGCCCGATCCCGGTCACCCGGACGTTCTGCGCGTCCAGGTCGGGATGGTCGATGCAGGCCGTCTCCAGTGGATCCATCACGGAGTCGAGGTCGCTCCAGAAGCTGACGAAGCGGGTGCGGCAGCCGGGCGCGGGCCGGGTCAGCTCCTCGATCACCTCGGAGCCGGGCCGCATCTGCCGCACGATCGGATGGGCGCTGGCCAGCGGGACGAACCGGGTGCCGGAGTGCGGGGTGCCCAGCGTGACGAGCGTGCCCACCCGCAGGTCCCCGCCCAGGCGCTGGATGTAGTAACGGGCGATCAGCCCGCCGAGGCTGTGCCCCACGATGTCGACCCGGTCGCTTCCGGTGCGCTCGCAGATCTCCTCGATGTGGCGGCCCAGCAGCTCGGCTGCGATGCGTATGTCACAGGTCAGCGGAGAGTAGTTGAGCGATGTGATGCGCTGCCTGCCGCTGCGGGCGAGGTTGCGGCGCAGCAGGACGAAGACCGAGCGGTTGTCGATGAAGCCGTGCAGCAGGACGACCGGCGCGGCGGGCCTGTCGGGCAGTCGTGTGGTGCCGTCCGGGGCGGGGAGCGCGGGGGAGCGGCGCTCCTGGGTGAGGCCGGTCGGATACAGCAGCAGGTGACCGGCCAGGATCACGGCCTCCAGCGCGGTCGCCTTGAGGAACGTCAGGGACAGATCTGCCAGTCTGCCGGGCCACAGGCGCCGACAGAGCGGGAGGAAGAGCGGCAGTACCCCGGTGACCTTCATGGGCCGACCTCCTGTCGGCACGCAGGCGGACGGCTCATCCCCCGTGTGCCCTCATGTCCCACCGTGTGATTTCCCCCTCGCTCCGCACCGTAAAACCGCCGGTTGCGGGATGCTGGAGATAACGTTCGTTCACTTGCCGACGGGTGGCGGAACGCGCCGGATGTGCGGTACTTGTCGGTACGGGCGGAAGCGGTCGCTTCCGTGGTCGCTTGATGGAGGCAGTGATGGGTGTGGCAGCCGGTCCGATCCGCGTGGTGGTGGCCAAGCCGGGGCTCGACGGCCACGATCGCGGGGCCAAGGTCATCGCGCGGGCGCTGCGCGACGCCGGCATGGAGGTCATCTACACCGGGCTTCACCAGACGCCGGAACAGGTCGTCGACACCGCCATCCAGGAGGACGCCGACGCGATCGGCCTGTCCATCCTCTCGGGCGCCCACAACACCCTCTTCGCCGCGGTCATCGACCTCCTGAAGGAGCGCGACGCCGCGGACATCCTCGTCTTCGGCGGTGGCATCATCCCCGAGGAGGACATCGCCCCGCTGAAGGAGAAGGGCGTCGCGGCGATCTTCACGCCGGGCGCGACCACCACGGAGATCGTGGAGTGGGTGCGGGAGAACGTGCGTCAGCCGGCTGCCTCCGGGGGTTGAGCGACTGCCTCCGGCGGCTGAGCCGAGGGTGCGCTGAGCTGTAGTGGGCGGCCACTGGGGGCTGCCGCCCCAAGTCCCCTGTTTCTGCCTGAACGGCCTCGTCCTCAATCTCCCCCGCTCTCGGCTTCGCTCGAGCGGGGGGACCCCCACGACGGGCTGGTTTCGCTCAGCTCCGCAGCCATCGCCGCCCGCAGCCGCAACGTGCTCACCAGGCGCTGGAACGCCTCCGCCCAGTACCCCCCGGCCCCCGGCGACGCGTCCTCCCGCTCGTCGGGTATCGCCAGCAGGCCGTCCAGGCGTGCGGCCTCCGCCGGATCCAGGCAGCGCTCGGCCAGCCCCATCACGCCGCTGAAGCTCCAGGGGTAACTGCCCGCGTCCCGGGCGATGTTGAGGGCGTCCACCACGGCCCGGCCGAGCGGGGCGGACCAGGGGACCGCGCACACCCCGAGCAGCTGGAACGCCTCCGACAGGCCGTGTGTCGCGATGAATCCGGCCACCCACTCCGCCCGTTCCCCTGCCTCCAGCGTGGCCAGCAGCTTCGCCCGCTCCGCCAGGGACACCGCCCCGGGGCCGCCGGCCTCCGGTGCCGAGGGCGCCCCGAGCAGCGCTCTCGACCAGGCGGCGTCCCGCTGCCGCACCGCCGCCCGGCACCAGGCCGCGTGCAGCTCCCCCTGCCAGCCGTCGGCCACCGCCAGCGCCACGATCTGTTCCGGTGTGCGCCCCCCGAGCCGGTCGGGCCAGGTGCCGAGCGGTGCCGCCTCCACCAACTGACCCAGCCACCAGGACCGTTCCCCCCTGCCCGCAGGAGGCTTGGCCACCACGCCGTCCCGCTCCATGCCCGCGTCGCACTCAGGCGGGGCCTCCACGACGATCGCGGGCGCGTCCCCCGTGCGGTCGACGGCCACACAGGCCGAGGCCCGCACCGCCATCCGCGCGGCGAGCGCCGAGCCCGGCAGCCCGGACAGCAGCTCCGCCGCCGTCGCCCGGACGTTGCGGCTGCGATCTCCCAGAGCCTGCTCCAGGAACGGCTCGTCCCCGGGGTTCAGCCCTGTGCGCAGCGAGTCGAGGAACATCAGCCGGTCCTCGGCCCGCTCCGTCGCCCAGGTCGCCGTCAGCAGCTCCCGGGCGAACGCGGGCGTACGCTCGCGCAGCGCCGCCAGCAGGGCGACCCGCTCGGCGAACAGGCCCTCCTGCCACAGCCGTTGCACCGCCTCGCCGTCCTCGGGGTCGGGCAGCACCGCTCCGCCGCCCGGCGCCGAGCGCAGGGCGAACCGCCAGTCCTGGTTCAGCCGGGCCAGCCACAGCGCGCGGGACCCGGCGAACGCCAGCGCCGCCGGCCGCAGGTCGGTACGGCCCCGGGCGGCGTCCAGCAGTGCGGGCAGCGCCTGCGGGGGTGCCGCGTACCCGTGGGCGTTGGCCGCCGCGAGCCACTGCGGGAGCAGTTCCATGAGGTCCGGAGCGTTGCCCCGCCTGCCACCGCCTGCGCCGCTGCCGCGGTCGGCCAGCAGCATCGCGAGCCTGCGCGCCGCGGCGGCGGGCAACGCCGGACGCGGATCCTCGGGCGCGGGCTCCGGCCGTCGCGCGGCCGGCCCGGCCCGCAGCCCCGCTCGCCGCTGCACGGTGGACAGCGCGGCAGCGTCCAGTAGCGCGACGGGGGCTTCCCGGCCGGGCACGGCCCCCGCCGGCGGGCGACGCTCGGTGCCCAGGAGGGCGGTAGTGACGAGGTCTTCCCAGGAGGAGGGCGGGCTCAGGGCCTGGCCGTCCGTCGCCGTCGAGGTTCCGTTCAACACGATCCCTTCCCTTTTCCTTCGTGTCCCTGAGAGATCTGCTCGCGTGGCTCAGCGGTCTGCTCGTGTCCCTGAGAGATGTGCTCGCGTCCTGAGAGGTCTGCTCCTGGCTCGTAGAGGTCTGCTCCTGTCCTTGAGAGGTCCTCCTCCGTCAGCACAGCGTCACCGGGTCGCCCGAGCCCTGCGGCCACGCCGTCAGCGGGGTGAAGCCGCGGTGGCCGCACTCGCCGAAGACCGTGACGGGGGCGCCGCCGGACAGGGCGATCAGGCTCCACAGGCCCGGGCGGGAACGGGCGGCCGGAGTGAGCGGGAGCGCCGAGTCCGCGTCGGCGTCGGCCAGTTGCCAGGCACCCGGTTCGGCTTCCGGTGTTGGTATGACGCGGTCCAGCGTGACCGGGACCGAGTCCAGCCAGGGGTCCTGGCGCAGAGCCTCGCCGTAGCGGGCCGCCGCCTGGGCCGTGGTCACGCCCGGCGGGCGGAGTGCGGCGGGCGCGGGCGGGGCGTACCGCTCGCCGAGGGCCGCCCGCACCTGTCCGGCGCCGGGGAACAGGGACAGGTCGGCCTCCAGCGCCAGGCCCACCGGCAGGGACACCTCCGGCGCCCTGCCCGCCGCTCCGTAGGAGAGGAGCAGCCGGGTGTGGCCCGACTCGGCACCGTGGAGCCAGATCCGGCGCGTCGTCAGTTTCGGGTCGACCGTGTCGTACTGGGCGAGGACCAGCCAGCGGTCGCGCACCGGCGGGCCGTCCGCAGAGGCCGGCAGGCCGAGCCGGGAGCGGACCGTGGCCGCGAGCGCGTCCGGCAGCCGCTCGCGGCGCAGCCAGCCCTGGTCCAGAAGGTGGAGGAGGGCGCACTCCTCCAGCAGCCGTGCCGGCCAGCCGGGCCCGGAGGCCGGTATCGCCCCCAACTCTCTTACTCGGGAGGCCAGTCCGGGGGCCTGGGCGTCGACCATGCGGGCCGCCGTCTCGTCCCACATCCCGTATCCCGCCTGTTCGGCCGAGGCCAGGCCGTCGCGCAGCAGGTCCGCCAAGCGCTGCTCCAGCTCCGTCGCTCCCGCCGTGACCCGCTCGGCCCGGCGCTCCGCCCGGCGCCGCGCCGCCTCCGGATCAGCGGACCCGGTCGCGGAACTCCCGCCGCCCTCCGTCCGTTTGCTCTCCGCGCGCCTGCGCCTGCCCGCGAGCCACTGCTCGGCCCAGTCCGGCGGCTCGGCCACCGCCGGCACCGCGTCGGCCGTGCCCTCGCTGTCCGCCCACAGCAGCAGCAGTCCGAGCGCGTGCTTGCACGGGAACTTCCGGCTCGGACAACTGCACTTGTACGCGGGCCCTGCCATGTCCGCGAGGTCCACCACCGTCTGGTACGGCCTGCTGCCACTGCCCTTGCACAGCCCCCACACCGTCCCCTCTTTGCTGCCTGCCTCGGACCACGGCCCGGCTGCGCCCAGCCTGCTTCCCGCCTTGCGTGACGCGGCGTCAGGCGCCAGTGCCAGCACCTGCTCCGCGGTCCAGCGCACCCCCTGCTCAGTCATGCCAACGACGGTAGATCCCGGCACTGACAATCGGCCCTGCGAGCACATTTGCGCAGGTCAGAGCGATTGTCAGTGGCGTGGTGCACGGTGGATGCCAGATCCGAACCGGCCGAGCTGGAGGGGGCCTCAGCCATGACTGTGTCCATGGAGTCCGTGGAACCGACGTCCGTCGAAGCGAGCGGGAGCAAGGGTCCGCAGGCGTTGCGACCGCACGCCGAGCACGCCTTCGCGGACGAACTCGCCGCGCTGGCCGCTCAGGACGACCGCCCGCGCCCGGAGCGCTGGAAACTCTCGCCGTGGGCGGTGGCGACCTATCTGCTCGGCGGCATCCTGCCGGACGGCACGGTGATCTCGCCGAAGTACGTGGGACCGCGCCGCATCGTCGAGGTCGCCGTCACCACGCTCGCGACCGACCGCGCCCTGCTTCTGCTCGGCGTGCCCGGCACGGCCAAGACCTGGGTGTCGGAGCACCTGGCGGCCGCCGTCAGCGGCGACTCGACCCTGCTGGTGCAGGGCACGGCGGGCACGCCGGAGGAGGCGATCCGGTACGGCTGGAACTACGCACAGCTGCTCGCGCACGGCCCCAGCCGCGACGCCCTCGTGCCCAGCCCCGTCATGCGGGCCATGGCCGAGGGCATGACGGCCCGCGTGGAGGAGCTGACCCGCATCCCGGCCGACGTGCAGGACACGCTGATCACGATCCTGTCCGAGAAGACCCTGCCGATACCGGAGCTGGGCCAGGAGGTGCAGGCGGTCCGCGGTTTCAACCTCATCGCCACCGCCAACGACCGCGACCGCGGGGTCAACGACCTCTCCAGCGCGCTGCGCCGCCGCTTCAACACCGTGGTGCTGCCGCTGCCGGAGAGCGCCGACGCCGAGGTCGACATCGTCACGCGCCGCGTCGAGCAGATCGGCCGCTCCCTCGACCTGCCGGCCGTGCCCGACGGCATCGACGAGATCCGCCGGGTCGTGACGGTCTTCCGCGAGCTGCGCGACGGCATGACCGCCGACGGCCGTACGAAGCTGAAGTCGCCGAGCGGCACGCTCTCCACCGCCGAGGCGATCTCCGTCGTCACGGGCGGCCTGGCTCTCGCGGCGCACTTCGGTGACGGCGTGCTGCGCCCGGGCGACGTCGCCGCCGGCATCCTCGGCGCCGTCGTCCGCGACCCGGCGGCCGACCGGGTGATCTGGCAGGAGTACCTGGAGGCGGTCGTCCGTGAGCGCGACGGCTGGAAGGACTTCTACCGGGCCTGCCGGGAGGTGAGCGTGTGAGCGACGACTCCACGTGGGGCAGGGCGTACGCCTCCGGGCCGCTGCTGCTCGGAGTGCGCCACCACGGGCCCGGCTCCGCGCGCGCGGTGCGGGCCGCCCTGGACGCCGCCCGGCCCGGCGTCGTCCTGATCGAGGGACCGCCCGAGGCCGACCCGCTGGTCCCGTTGGCCGCCGACCCGGACATGCGGCCCCCGGTCGCCCTGCTCGCCCATGCCGTGGACGAGCCCGGCCGCTCGGCGTTCTGGCCGATGGCCGAGTTCAGCCCCGAGTGGGTGGCCATCCGCTGGGCCCTCGAACAGGGCGTCCCGGCCCGCTTCATCGACCTGCCCGCCACGCACACGCTGGCGTGGGACACCGAGGCGGAGCCGCCGTCCGACGCGGACACCGAGGGCGAGCCGGGTGCTGTGCGGGGCCTGCGCGTCGACCCCCTCGCCGTGCTCGCCGAGACCGCCGGGTACGACGATCCCGAGCGCTGGTGGGAGGACGTCGTCGAGCACCGGGGGACGGGCAAGCGGGACCCCTTCGCGCCGTTCGCCGCGCTGGAGGAGGCCATGACGGCGCTGCGGGAGCGGTACGGCGTCGGCGGGCGGCCCCGCGACCTGGTGCGGGAGGCCCACATGCGGCTCCAGGTGCGCGCCGCGCGCAAGGAGTTCGGGGATGCGGTGGCCGTGGTGTGCGGGGCGTGGCACGTGCCCGCGCTGCGGGAGAGGACCGCCGTCACCGTCGACCGGGCACAGCTGAAGGGTCTGCCCAAGGTCAAGGCGGATCTGACCTGGGTGCCATGGACGCACCGCAGACTGGCCCGGTCGAGCGGGTACGGCGCGGGGATCGACTCGCCGGGCTGGTACGGCCATCTGTTCCGGGCGCCGGACCGCCCGGTCGAGCGGTGGCTGACCACGGTGGCGGGGCTGCTGCGCGAGGAGGACCGGATCGTCTCCTCCGCGCATGTCATCGAGGCGGTGCGGCTCGCCGAGACCCTCGCGGCCATGCGCGGCCGTCCGCTGCCGGGCCTGAGCGAGACCACCGACGCCGTGCGGGCGGTGATGTGTGACGGCTCGGACGTGCCGCTGGCGCTGGTGCACGACCGGCTGGTGGTCGGGGATGTGCTGGGGGAGGTCCCGGAGTCGGCTCCGGCGGTGCCGTTGCAGCGGGACCTGGCCCGGGAGCAGCGCCGGCTGCGGCTCAAGCCGGAGGCGCTGGAGCGCGAGCTGGAGCTGGACCTTCGCAAGGAGACCGACGCCGGCCGCAGCAGACTGCTGCACCGGTTGCGGCTGCTCGGCGTCGGCTGGGGCGAGCCGACCGAGTCGCGGGGGAGCACGGGCACGTTCCGGGAGACCTGGCGGCTGCGCTGGGAGCCGGAGCTGTCGGTGCGGGTCGCCGAGGCGGGGGTGTGGGGGACGACCGTGCTGGCCGCGGCCACGGCCAAGGCGGAGGCGGAAGCGACCACCGCGGGCGCCCTCGCCGACGTGACCGCGCTCGCCGAGCACTGCCTGCTGGCCGGGCTGCCGGACGCGCTGCCCGTGGTGATGCGGGTGCTCGCCGACCGGGCGGCCCTCGACTCGGACGTCGGTCACCTCGCCCAGGCACTGCCCGCGCTGGTCCGCTCGCTGCGCTACGGCGATGTGCGCGGCACCGACACCGGCGCCCTGGCCGGTGTCGCGGCGGGCCTTGCCGAGCGGGTCTTCGTCGGACTCCCACCGGCCTGCGCAGCGCTGGACGCGGACGCGGCGGAGGAAATGCGCGGGCATGTCGACGCCGTGCACGGCGCCGTGGGACTCCTCGCGGAGACCCTGGCCGGCACCTCGGGCGCCGGCCACGGAGACCTGCGCGGCCGCTGGCGCTCCGTGCTGCGGGCCCTGGCCCTGCGGGACACGGTGCCCGGTGTCGTGCGGGGGCGGGCCGTGCGGCTGCTGCTGGACGACGGAGAGCTGGACCCCGAGGAGGCGGCCCGGCTGATGGGTCTGGTGCTCTCGCCGGGGACACCGCCCGCCGATGCGGCCGCCTGGATCGAGGGGTTCGTCGGCGGCGGGGGCGGCATGCTGCTGGTGCACGACGGGCGGCTGCTCGGCCTGGTCGACGCCTGGCTGACCGGGGTGCCCGCGGAGGCGTTCACGGATGTACTGCCGCTGCTGCGGCGCACGTTCTCGGCGTACGAGCCCGGAGTGCGCAGAACCCTCGGCGAACTCGTGCGGCGCGGGCCCGGAGGGAGCGGCGGCCCGGCAGGCCCGGCGGCCGGACTGCCCGGCTTCGCCGCGGAACCGGACACCGAGCGCGCGGACGCCGTGCTGCCGGTGCTGCGGCTGCTGCTCGGCCTGGGCGAGGACCAGGAGCACGAGACAACGCACGACAACAGCCTTGCGGGGGTGGGCACATGACAACCGAACCGGCACCAGCCGCGACGACGGAACCGATACCGGCCGCGACAACTGAATCGACACCGGCCGAGACTCCGATCGAGGCCGCCGACCCCGCGCGCGAACGGCTGCGGCGCTGGCGGCTGGTGCTCGGCGGCGACCAGGCCGACGGCACCGGATGCGCCCTGTCCGGCCGGGACGCGGCGATGGACGGAACGCTCACCGCGCTGTACGGCAAGGGGGACAGACCGCAGACGGGGCGGGACCGTTCGGCGGGGCTCGGGGCGTCGGCGCCGTCGGTGGCGCGCTGGCTCGGGGACATCCGCACCTACTTCCCCTCCTCCGTCGTCCAGGTCATGCAGCGCGATGCCATCGACCGGCTCGGGCTGGCCTCGCTGCTGCTCGAGCCGGAGATGCTGGAGGCGGTGGAGGCCGACGTCCACCTGGTCGGCACGCTGCTCTCGCTCAACAAGGCGATGCCGGAGACGACGAAGGAGACGGCACGGGCGGTCGTGCGCAAGGTGGTCGAGGACCTGGAGAAGCGGCTCGCCACCCGCACCCGGGCCACCCTCACCGGCGCCCTGGACCGCAGCGCGCGCGTCAACCGGCCGCGCCACCACGACATCGACTGGAACCGCACCATCGCGGCCAACCTCAAGCACTACCTGCCCGAGTACCGCACGATCGTGCCGGAGCGGCTCATCGGGTACGGGCGGGCGGCGCAGTCTGCGAAGAAGGAGGTCATCCTCTGCATCGACCAGTCCGGGTCGATGGCGGCGTCCGTGGTCTACGCGTCGGTGTTCGGGGCGGTGCTCGCCTCCATGCGGTCCATCAGCACCCGGCTGGTCGTCTTCGACACCGCGGTCGTGGACCTCACCGACCAGCTGGACGACCCGGTCGACGTCCTCTTCGGCACCCAGCTCGGCGGCGGCACGGACATCAACCGGGCCCTCGCGTACTGCCAGTCGCAGATCACCCGGCCCGCCGAGACGGTGGTCGTGCTGATCAGCGACCTGTACGAGGGCGGGATACGCAACGAGATGCTCAAGCGGGTCGCGGCGATGAAGGCGTCCGGGGTGCAGTTCGTCACGCTGCTCGCGCTGTCGGACGAGGGGGCGCCCGCATACGACCGTGAGCACGCGGCGGCGCTCGCGGCGCTCGGCGCACCGGCCTTCGCCTGCACGCCCGACCTGTTCCCGGAGGTGATGGCGGCGGCGATCGAGAAGCGGCCGCTGCCGATACCGGACACCGTGTGACGCGGGGCCGGAAAAGGGACATGGCTACCCATCGGTAATAGGGGGGTTGCGCTACCTCGGGCCGACCGTGCGAGGATCGACGCCGCCCGCCGTGCCGACCTGAGGAAGCTTTCCCTCTTGACCCTGACAGCCGCTCTGTTCGGTACCGCTGTGCGCATGCTGCGTACGGCGGCTGGGCGGCGTGCGCTGCAACTGGCACTGCTGGTCGGCGGGTTGTTCCTGCTCGGGTTCGTCTGCGGGGAGCAGGCCCATGCGGCCGAGGGGATGCCGGTGGCGCCGGTGACCTCGTCGGGGCCGGTGGCCGGGCGGGAGAACGCGGTACGAACCGTCACCGAACGGGTCGTCACCCCCGTGCGGGACGTCGTGCAGACGGCCTCCGACGCCCTTGAGGAGACGCGGACCAAGGCGCCGCAGCTCCCCACGCTGCCCGCCGCGCCCGCCGCACCTTCCTCGCCTCTGCCGGAACTCCCCGGGGCCTCCGAACTGCCCGTGCATCCGCTGCCCGCGCCGGTCGCCCCGGCGCCCGGACAGGACCCGCACGACGGCGCGGCACCGGCACCGGCGGAGGGCCAGGGCGACCGGGCCCGCGCCGAGGCGCGTACGCACGCCCGTACCGCCGTACCAGCGCGGCCCTCGGCCACCGCGTACGGACCGGACTTCGTACGCACCGCCGACACCCCTCGGGCAGCGGCGCACCCGCCCGCCCACCGCGCCACCGCGCCCGTCGACGCCCCCGCCCAGCCCGCGCCCGCCGGAGACCCGGACGGTGTGCTCGGCAAGCAGGCGGCCGACGGTTCCGCATCCCGCCACGGTGACGCCCATGCCGTCACTCTCGACGGCCGGGCGCCCCTGCGGCTCCTGCCCGGCGCCGCCGCGCGCGTCGACGCGCCCCGGACCCGGGAACGGCACCGGGACATCCCGGTCTTCCCCGGCTAGGCCACAGGGCCGACCTCCCCGCCACGGACCTGTCGCGCGGGGGCGGAACAGGTCTGCCCGCTCCGCCGGATCCACCGGCCTCCCCGGTGCGCTCCGGACGGAAATCCCCTAGCCGTTTCCGAAGCCGTTTCCGAAGGACTTGACGCACGCATGAACAAGAATCTCCGCCGCTCGATCGTGATAGCAGCCGGTGTCACCGGCGCCTGGGCCCTCGGCTCGGCCGCGGCCAGCGCCGACGAGCTGTCCACCCCGGCGGTCTCCGCACCGGACACCGACAGCACCCTCACCGGCAGCACCACCGGGACCCTCACCGACACCCTCGACGGCGTCCTCACCGACGTACACGACACCGTCTCCGACGTGACCGGCACGGCCACCTCGACCGTCTCCGGCACGGCGGCCAAGGCGCAGCAGCAGACCCGGACCGCCACCGGCACGGCCGACCAGGCCCGCCGCCAGGCCGAGGCGGAGGTCCCGGCCGCCGCGAAGATCCGGGGCGGCCAGGCCATCAACGGTGCCCGTGCCGCCCGCGCCGCCCAGACACAGACCACGGCGCACGCGCAGCACGCGCAGACTGCGGGCGCCCAGGTCACCGGCCGGGCCACCGCCGAGGCCACCGCGGCGACCCACACGGCCGCGCACACGGCCAATCACCTGTCCGCTCCTTCCGTTCCCTCCCCGCAGGACGCGATCGACTACCTCTTCGGCCCCCTCTCCTCCTTCGCCCCCGAGGTGGAGGAGGCCCTGGCGGCCGCCCAGACCAAGCTCCAGGCCACCCAGGCGGCCGCACGCCAGCGGGCCGCGGGTGTCGAGGGCGCCGTACGGACGACGGCACAGCAGACCGTGGCCGGGGCGCAGGGCCGTACCGCCGGTGCGGCCGTCCTCGCCGGCGGCGAGGCGGCACGGGCGACCGGTGCCGCCGAGGCCTCCGTCGCAGCCGTGCCCGCGCACGTCACCGGCACGGTCGCCGGAGTCGAGCAGCGGGCCGTCGGCACGGTTCGGGCCGTGCCGGGCACCGTCGCACCCGTCGTGGACGAGACGACCGCCGCCGCCGTCCCGCCGGTGGCCTCCGCCGCCGTGGCCGGGGTGGTGCCGGTCGCCGACGAGACGGTCGCGGGGGTGGCGCCGACCGCAGGACACGCGGTCGCGGGCGTGCACGGCACCGCTTCGGGCGCGGTGGCGGGCGTGCTGCCCACCGCCGGGTACGCGGTCGCGGGTGTCCAGGGCACCGCTTCGGGCGCGGTGACGGGCGTCCAGGGGACCGCCACCGGCGCGGTGACGGGCGTGCTGCCCACCGCCGGGTACGCCGTCGCGGGTGTCCAGGGCACCGCCTCGGGCGCCGTGGCGAGCGCGCGGGGGACCGCCACGAGCGCCGTCGCGGGCGTGCAGCGCACGGCCACGGACGCCGTGACCCAGGTGCACGGACTCGCCACGGACGCCGTGGCCGGCGTGCACGGGGTCACCACGGGTGCCGCGGTCGGCGTGGACGGCGTTGCCTGGGGTGCTGTGGGCGATGTGCACGGCACTGCCACAGGCGCTGCGGGGGGCGTGCACGGCGTCGCCACGGGCGCCGTGGGCGATGCGCACGGGATCGCTACCGGCGCGGTCACCGACGTGCACGGCGTCGCCACCGGTGCCCTCGCCGACGCGCTGCCCCTCGCCGACGGGCTTCTCGCGGACGTGCCGCCGTACGCCACCGGGCTGGTCGGGCAGGTTGCCCAGAACGCCGTGGACGCCGTGCTGCCGCCCGTCGCCGGGACGGCCGTGCACGGGGTCGTGCCGGTCGCCGGGCAGGCCGTGGCGGACGCGGGGACGCTCGCGTACGGCGTGGTGGGCGACGTGCAGCCCTTCGCCGGCGGTGTCGTGGGCGCCGTCCCGCCGCTCGCCCACGGCGTGACCGGACAGACCGGTGCCTTCGCGGAGGGCGTGACCGGGCAGGTGCCGCCGTTCGCGGCCGGAGTCACCGCTGCCGTGCAGCCGGTCGTGAACACGGTCACCGGGACCGTGTCGCCGGTCGTGGGCGGTGCCGAGGGCAGCGTGAGCAGGCTGGCGTACGGAGTGGCGGGTGAGGCTGGTCCTTACGTGGGCGGTGTCGTCGGCGGGACCGTGCCCCTCACACAGCCGGTCGGGCCGTTCGTGCAGGACCTCGGCGCAACCGCGCAGGCCACCGGCGGTCCGCTGGCCGGCCATGCCGTTGCCGGAGCCGAGGGCGTCGCCCAGTCCGCCACCCCGGGTTACGTCCAGGGTCTGGCGCACACCCACGGAGTGCAGTAGGGCTGAGCGCCGCGCAAGCTCCGCGGGGGCGAACGGACCCGGACGGCCGAACACCGTCGGTCGGTCCGGCCGGGTCCCCCGCGGGACGGGGCGGGTGGTCCCCATTGGGGTGGGGATCAACCGCCCCGGGCCCCCTCGGGCCCGATCAGAGGCCTCACCGGGTCAACCCCAGCCCGGTGAGGCCTCGCACATACCCGCGATCGCGGCACGCCGTGCCAGGAATCCCGGCATCATGTGACAGGTATCACCGCTCAGGTGTGACCCCTGATTTAGAGAGCTTCCGTGAGCGGCGATAACCTGCGAGACGGACATGCCGCGCGCTCGGACACCGTGTGCGCCTCCCTAGTGACAGCGGACGTCACGTTGCCCTTCGCGGCACGCCCACGCATCCAACGAACCGCGAGATCACTGATAGGGACGGAAGCGCGTGGACCTGTTCGAGTACCAGGCGAGGGACCTCTTCGCCAAGCACGATGTACCGGTGCTGGCCGGTGAAGTCATCGACACGCCTGAGGCGGCGCGCGAGATCACCGAGCGTCTGGGCGGCAAGTCCGTCGTCAAGGCGCAGGTGAAGGTCGGTGGTCGCGGCAAGGCCGGTGGTGTGAAGCTGGCTGCCTCCGCGGACGAGGCCGTCGCCCGTGCGACGGACATCCTCGGCATGGACATCAAGGGCCACACGGTCCACAAGGTCATGATCGCCGAGACCGCTCCGGAGATCCTCGAGGAGTACTACGTCTCCTTCCTCCTCGACCGTGCCAACCGCACCTTCCTCTCCATCGCCTCCGTCGAGGGCGGCATGGAGATCGAGGAGGTGGCGGCCACCCGTCCGGAGGCCGTCGCCAAGACCGCGATCGACCCGATCGACGGTGTGGACGAGGCCAAGGCCCGCGAGATCGTCGAGGCCGCCAAGTTCCCGGCCGACGTCGCCGACAAGGTCGTGAACGTCCTCGTCAAGCTGTGGGACACCTTCATCAAGTCGGACGCCCTCCTCGTCGAGGTCAACCCGCTCGCGAAGGTCGCCTCCGGTGACGTCCTCGCCCTCGACGGCAAGGTATCGCTGGACGAGAACGCCGAGTTCCGCCACGACTGGGACGAGCTCCACGACAAGGCCGCGGCCAACCCGCTCGAGGCCGCCGCCAAGGAGAAGAACCTCAACTACGTCAAGCTCGACGGTGAGGTCGGCATCATCGGCAACGGCGCCGGTCTCGTCATGAGCACCCTGGACGTCGTCGCGTACGCCGGTGAGAACCACGGTGGCGTCAAGCCCGCCAACTTCCTGGACATCGGCGGTGGCGCCTCCGCCCAGGTCATGGCGAACGGCCTGGAGATCATCCTGGGCGACCCGGACGTCAAGTCCGTCTTCGTCAACGTCTTCGGTGGCATCACGGCCTGCGACGAGGTCGCCAACGGCATCGTGCAGGCCCTGAAGCTCCTCGAGGACCGCGGCGAGAACGTCACCAAGCCGCTGGTCGTCCGCC
Organism: Streptomyces sp. NPDC031100; assembly: GCF_055570785.1. Taxonomy (NCBI): domain Bacteria; kingdom Bacillati; phylum Actinomycetota; class Actinomycetes; order Kitasatosporales; family Streptomycetaceae; genus Streptomyces; species Streptomyces sp. NPDC031100. Next base: position 216,295 of record NZ_JBVIGN010000012.1, on the reverse strand, counting down.
TCGACGGCAACAACGCCGAGCTGGGCCGACAGATCCTCACCGACGCGAACCACCCGCTGGTGCAGCGCGTCGACACCATGGACGGCGCGGCCGACAAGGCCGCCGAGCTGGCCCACGCCGCCAAGTAAGCACTCAGGACGAGGACACAACACACCATGGCTATCTGGCTCAACAAGGACAGCAAGGTCATCGTCCAGGGCATGACCGGCGCCACGGGCATGAAGCACACCAAGCTCATGCTCGGCGACGGCACCAACGTCGTGGGCGGCGTGAACCCGCGCAAGGCGGGTCAGACCGTGGACTTCGACGGCACCGAGGTACCGGTGTTCGGTACGGTCGCCGAGGCCATCGAGAAGACCGGGGCCAACGTCTCCGTCATCTTCGTGCCGGAGAAGTTCACCAAGGACGCGGTCGTCGAGGCCATCGACGCCGAGATCCCGCTGGCCGTCGTGATCACCGAGGGCATCGCCGTGCACGACACGGCGTCCTTCTGGGCGTACGCCGGCAAGAAGGGCAACAAGACCCGCATCATCGGCCCGAACTGCCCCGGCATCATCACCCCGGGCCAGTCGAACGTCGGCATCATCCCGGGCGACATCACCAAGCCGGGCCGCATCGGCCTGGTCTCGAAGTCCGGCACGCTGACGTACCAGATGATGTACGAGCTGCGGGACATCGGCTTCTCCACCGCTGTCGGTATCGGCGGTGACCCGATCATCGGCTCCACGCACATCGACGCCCTGGCCGCGTTCCAGGACGACCCGGAGACCGAGCTCATCGTGATGATCGGTGAGATCGGTGGCGACGCGGAGGAGCGTGCCGCGGCGTTCATCAAGGAGAACGTGACCAAGCCGGTCGTCGGCTACGTCGCGGGCTTCACCGCGCCCGAGGGCAAGACGATGGGCCACGCCGGTGCCATCGTCTCCGGTTCGTCCGGCACCGCCCAGGCGAAGCAGGAGGCCCTCGAGGCCGCGGGCGTGAAGGTCGGCAAGACCCCGACCGAGACGGCGAAGCTGGCGCGCGAGATCCTCAGCGCCTGAGCTTCCTGGCTCGCTGTCGGTAGGCCCGTCCCCTTGGCTGGGGCGGGCCTACCGGCGTTTACGCTCGCCACGCCGGGTGGGCGCAGCCACGTGGGCACGACTGCCCACAGCCGGGCGAGGCCGCCCCGTTCACCTCGCCGCCGGCAGCAGTCGCTCGGGCCCCTTGGCAGCCGCCCCGTGCAGCTTCGCTCGCAGAGCCTGTTCCTCCTGTGACAGCGGACCCATGGCCGGTGGCGGGGGAACCCCCTGTACCGCCTGGGCCGGGGCGATCGGTGGCTCGTAATGCGTCGGAGCCGTGCGCAGCGTGAGCGTCGTCGCGCCGATGATCGTGACCGTGAAGGCGATGGCCGCCCGGGTCCAGAACACGTTCCGGCGTTCGCCGACCGTCCGTACCGCGCGGGGCTTGGCGGCGTGCAGGTGCTCCGCGGCGGCCAGTTCGAGCAGCCGCCGGTGCAGTGCGGCGGGGTCGGCCAGTTCCGGTGCGTGGGCGGCCACGGCCTCCCGGGCCCGGGTCAGCCGGCCGGCCGCGGCCGGGGTGCTCGCCTCCGTCTCGGCCGCCGTCTCGGGCAGGTCGAGGCCGACGCCGTCGTACAGGACGAGCGTGCGCCGGTACGACGGCGGGAGCTGCAGCAGGGCCTGCAGCAGCGCGCGGTCGGCAGGGTCGGCGGGCGGGGGTTCGGGCTCGCGGTAGCGCGGGCGGAAGCGGTGCCAGGGGGAGAGGGCGTACTCGTACGCCGTCGCGCGCACCCATCCGCCCGGGTCCCGGTCCTGGGCCACCTCGGGCCAGCGCTGCCAGGCGACCTGGAAGGCCCGCTCCACGGCCTCCCGGGCCAGCTCCCGGCGCCCGGTGAGCAGGTACGTCTGCCGTACGAGTGCGGGAGCACAGAACGCGTAGAGCGCATCGAAGGTCTGATCGGGCGTCAGGGCGGGCGGCGGCTGGGTGAGGTCGGCCTGAGTCTGCGTCACAGTGCTCCCCAAATTCGTACGACAAGTACATAAACATATATTGAGCGACACATCGGGAGTTGGCCTGTTACGACCGGAAAGCGCGTGTCGTTGGGACCATGGCGGCGTGACCCTGATGACCGCTCGCCGCCCGTCGTTGTCGCTCCTGGTGCACCGGATGCGCGACCGATCGCCCGGCCTGGGCGAGAGCCTCCTGGGCGGTGCCGTCGCCGCCGGGCTCGGGCTCGCCTCGCTCGCCGTGCTCGTCCTGGCGCTGTGGGTCAGCTCGCCGTACCCCGACAGCGGGCCGGGCGGGGCGCTGCACGCCGCCGCCGCGCTGTGGCTGCTGGCGCACGGGGCCGAACTGGTCCGCACCGACACCCTCTCCGGCGCGCCCATGCCGGTGGGCGTGACCCCGCTGCTGCTCCTCGCGCTGCCGGTGTGGCTGCTGTACCGGGCGGCGCGGGACGCGACGGACGCGCACCCCGGACCCGACGGCCCGCCACCGGTCCCGGCGCACACGGCCTGGACCGGGGTGGTCCTCGGCTACCTCGGCGTCGGCGGCGCCGCCGCGCTGTACTGCTCCGGCGGCGAACTGCGGCCCGTGTGGGGCTGGGTGACGGCCTGTCTGCCGCTGGTCGCGGCGGCCGCGGCGGCGGCCGGGGTCTGGTCGGCGCACGGCCGCCCGCTCGAGCCCGTGCTGAGCCTGCTGCGGGTGCTGCCGGGACCGATGCGGCGGCTGGTGTTCGGCATGGAGGCACAAGAGCGACTGGGTGCGGCCGTACGGGCCGGAGGCGCCGGAACGGCGGTGCTCTTCGGCGGCGGGGCACTGCTGCTCGCCGTGTCGCTGGTCCTGCACGGCGATGCGGCGCGGGACTCCTTCCTGCAGCTGACGGAGGGCTGGACGGGCCGGTTCGCGGTCCTGCTCCTCGGGATCGCGCTGATCCCCAACGCGGCGGTGTGGTCGGCGTCCTACGGCCTCGGCCCCGGCTTCGTCCTCGGCACCGGGCACCTGGTGCAGCCCCTGGCCTCCGACCCCGCCCCGCTGCTGCCCCCGTTCCCGCTGCTCGCCGCGGTACCGGACGCGGGCGCCGGAACGGAGCTGAACCGGGCGACGGGGCTGGTGCCGATGGCCGCCGGGGTGGCGGTGGCCTGGTTCGTGGCACGGGCGGCCGTGCGCGGTGGTGAGCAGGGGGAGGCGGAGGGCGCCGCTCAGGCGCCGGCACCCTGGTCGGCCGCGCGGACCACCGGGGTGCTCATGCTGGCGGCGCTGGTGTGCGCGGCGGTCTTCGCCCTCCTGAGCGCGCTGGCCGGCGGCCCGCTGGGCGTGGCCGCGCTGGCCCGCTTCGGCCCGGTGTGGTGGCAGAGCGGGGGAGCGGCCTGGCTGTGGATCGCGGTGGTCGGAATGCCCGTGGCGCTGACGGTACGGGCATGGCGGCTGCGGGGACAGAAAGCGCACTGCACGGTCCCGGCGCAGGGCACGGATCCGGGGAGCACGCAGCGAACGGAGAGCGGGACGACGGGGGAGACGGGGGAGACAGGGGAGACGGGGGAGACGGGCAAGAAGGAGGCCTCGACGGGTTCACGGAAGCCCACTGCGAAGGAGTCGAAGAAGGAGACGAAGGAGGCCAGGCAGAAGGCGAAATCGAAGGAGTCGAAGGAGACGTCGGCCAAAGCGGCTAAAGCAGAAAAAGCGGTCAAGGCAGCCAAGGCCACCAAGGGCCCCGGCCGCCGCCGGGACCACACCCTCGCCGGTGCCGAGCCCGACGACGGTGACCAGTACGACGTCCTGCCCGCGCCCGACCCGTTCGCCCCCGCCTGGCACGACGACCACTCCCGAGCCACCCGCCGGGCTGCCCCGCGCGAGGCCTCCGCGCCCGCGGACCCGCCCGACGCGGCCGACGCGCCCGACGCAGCCGACCGACCGCCTCTCGCGGAGCCCTCGGCCCCCGCGGACGCGCACCGCCCGAACGCCGAAGAAGCCGATGCCAAAGAACCCGGTGCCGAAGAACCCGAAGCGGAGGGCACCCCGTAGACAGTGCCCCCGGTGAGGCGGTCCCTCAGATGTTGCCCGCTCTCAGTGTTGCCCGCTCTCAGCTGTTGCCCACTCCGAGCACCCCGCGCAGCTCCTTCGGCAGGAGCTGGTCGCAGGACTGCTTGGCCTCGTGGGTGAGGGCGTCGCTGACGCAGGTGTAGTAGTCCCGGTAGACCAGCTGTGCCACGAACACCGTGCCCACCATGGCCAGCGCCAGGGTGGCCGTGACCAGGCCGCCGATCGCGGCCGTGGTCTGCGGACGGGGGCCCTGGACCGGCGCGGGGGTGTCCGGGTCGGGGGTGCGGGGCTTGGCGCGCAGGGCGCTGATGCCCCAGTACAGGGCCAGCGCACCCAGCAGCAGGGACACGTACGGCCAGCCGAACAGGACGAAGAAGACGGCCCACATCCCGGACAGCAGGGCGTAGCGCGCGCGGCGCTGGGCCGGGTCCGTCGGGTCCCAGCGCATGCCGGGGCCGGTCGGGCCGCCCGGGCCCTGGGGGCCGCCGCCGGGCCGCTCGCCGAAGCCGCCGGGCGAGCGGCCGGGCTGGCGGTCGCTCCACTGGGTGCCCCACGGGGAGCCGCCCCCGGAGTGCGCCGAGCCCTCGGGGTGACGGGGCCGCCACGGCCGGTCGGGGGTGCCCTCCGGCGGTGGCGCGAAGGGGTTGTCGTCCTGCTGCTCGCTGCCGCGTCCGTCGCCGTCGCGTCCTCCCTGGGGTGCCTCGGGCGGCGAGGCCGGGCGCTCCCGCAGCAGCACGACGCCACGCTCGCCCCCCTGGGCCGGGCGCGGGGGGAACGTGAGGAGTCGCAGGCTGCGATCGGGCATCAAAAGAGCGTCTTCCCCTAGGTGACTACGGCAGTCCGACATGAGCTTCCACCCCGTGAACGCACCGCACGGCGACCGCGTTCCCGAGGCTGCTCCTTCGTGATTCGTCCCGAACGCTACCTTCCGGCCACGCCCCCGTCCCGTGGGGGCCTTCCGGAGTGCCGGTATCGTTGCTGACGGTCGGCCGCTTCGTAGACTTCCCCGTATATCGGGGCGCGAAGCATTCGTACGACTGTACAAAAAGCCGGCCGGACACATCGCTCCCCCGAGAAAGGGCCCCACCGTGGCCGCCACCCCCGCTGGCCCAGCGGTCAAGCGCCTCGTCGTGCTGGTCTCCGGATCCGGCACCAACCTGCAGGCGCTCCTGGACGAGATCGAGCGCACCGGAGCCGAGACGTACGGCGCCGCGATCGTCGCCGTCGGGGCCGACCGCGACGGCATCGAGGGGCTCGCCCGCGCCGAGCAGGCCGGGCTGCCGACCTTCGTGTGCCGGGTGAAGGACTTCGCCACCCGCGAGGAGTGGGACGCGGCCCTCACCGAGGCGGTGGCCCGGTACGAGCCCGACCTCGTGATCTCCGCCGGGTTCATGAAGATCGTCGGGAAGGAATTCCTTGCGCGGTTCGGCGGGCGGTTCGTCAACACCCACCCCGCGCTGCTGCCCAGTTTTCCTGGGGCCCACGGCGTGCGCGACGCGCTCGCGTACGGCGTCAGGGTCACCGGCTGCACCGTCCACTTCGTCGACGACGGCGTCGACACCGGGCCGATCATCGCTCAGGGCGTGGTGGAGGTCCGGGACGAGGACGACGAGAGCGCGCTGCACGAGCGCATCAAGGAAGTCGAGCGAAGGCTGCTCGTCGAGGTCGTGGGGCGGCTCGCCCGGCACGGCCATCGCATTGAGGGACGAAAGGTAGTTATCCAGTGACCGCCACCGCCGAGAGCACCAAGCGGCCCATTCGCCGGGCGCTCGTCAGCGTCTACGACAAGACCGGCCTCGAAGACCTCGCGCGCGGGCTGCACGAGGCCGGTGTCGAGCTGGTCTCGACCGGGTCGACGGCCGGCCGTATCGCCGCCGCCGGTGTCCCCGTCACCAAGGTCGAGGAGCTGACCGGCTTCCCCGAGTGCCTGGACGGCCGGGTCAAGACCCTGCACCCGAAGGTGCACGCGGGCATCCTCGCCGACCTGCGCCTCGACAGCCACCGCGAGCAGCTCGCCGAGCTGGGTGTGGAGCCGTTCGACCTGGTCGTCGTCAACCTCTACCCGTTCCGGGAGACGGTCGCCTCCGGCGCCTCGGACGACGAGTGCGTGGAGCAGATCGACATCGGCGGCCCCTCGATGGTCCGCGCCGCCGCCAAGAACCACCCGTCCGTGGCCGTGGTGACCAGCCCCGAGCGCTACACCGACGTCCTCGCCGCCGTCGAGGCGGGCGGCTTCGACCTCGTCACCCGCAAGCGCTTGGCCGCCGAGGCCTTCCAGCACACGGCCGCCTACGACGTGGCCGTGGCCTCCTGGTTCGCCTCCGGGTACGCCCCCGCCGACGAGTCGCAGTTCCCCGACTTCCTGGGCGCCACCTGGGAGCGCGCGCACACCCTGCGCTACGGCGAGAACCCGCACCAGCCGGCTGCCCTCTACGTCGACGCCGGCGGGTCCGGTCTCGCCCAGGCCGAGCAGCTGCACGGCAAGGAGATGTCGTACAACAACTACACGGACACGGACGCCGCCCGCCGTGCCGCGTACGATCACGACGAGCCCTGTGTCGCGATCATCAAGCACGCCAACCCGTGCGGCATCGCGGTCGGCGCGGACGTCGCCGAGGCGCACCGCAAGGCGCACGCCTGCGACCCGGTCTCCGCGTACGGCGGTGTCATCGCCGTGAACCGGCCGGTCAGCAGGGAGATGGCCGAGCAGGTCGCGGAGATCTTCACCGAGGTCATCGTCGCGCCGGACTACGAGGAGGGGGCCCTGGAGGCCCTCACCAAGAAGAAGAACATCCGGGTGCTGAAGGCCCCGAACGGTCCGGCCAACCCCGTCGAGGTCAAGGCGATCGACGGCGGCGTGCTGCTGCAGGAGACCGACCGGCTCCAGGCCGACGGCGACGACCCGGCCAACTGGACGCTGGCCAGCGGCGAGGCGCTGAGCGAGGCCGAGCTGGCCGAGCTGTCCTTCGCCTGGAAGGCCTGCCGCGCCGTGAAGTCCAACGCGATCCTGCTCGCCAAGGACAGCGCCTCGGTCGGCGTCGGCATGGGCCAGGTCAACCGCGTCGACTCCTGCAAGCTCGCGGTCGAGCGGGCCGGCGAGGAGCGCGCCCGCGGCTCCTACGCGGCCTCCGACGCCTTCTTCCCCTTCCCGGACGGCCCCGAGATCCTCATCAACGCCGGCGTCCGCGCGATCGTCCAGCCGGGCGGCTCGATCCGTGACGAGCAGGTCGTGGAGGCCGCGAAGAAGGCGGGCGTGACGATGTACTTCACGGGCACGCGCCACTTCTTCCACTGACACACGGCTCCGCAGGAGCGACCGACGGCCTCCGGCCCTCCCCCGAGGGAGCCGGAGGCCGTCGGTCCTGTTACGGCGTCAGCAGGGGCGCAGGGACCAGATCGGGTCCCAGGTTGCGGTGCCGGCGTCGTAGGCGGTCGAGGTCCAGCGGACGCTGCCGTCCTGGTTGAAGAACCTGGCGACCGTGCCCGGCGTCTGGTTGTTGGTGTACGGGCCGTCCCCGGTCCAGTTGTTCACGTCCCAGGTCTGGCACTTGTAGAAGTCGAACTTGGTGCCCTTGACGACCATGCACAGGTGACCGTAGGCGCAGTCCAGGTCCTTGGCGGCGACCTTGCCCCTCGGGGCCTTGGTGAGGGTCAGGCCGTCGTACCAGACCGTGTCGGCGGAAGCCGAAAGGGGCTTCGGGTGCCCCGCGAGCACCTGGTCGGCCACCTGCTGGACGCCGGTGACGCGGGTGCCGTCCGGTGCGGCGGCGGTGGCCGCCACCGTGGAGCCGGCGAGCAGGGCGGTGGCCGCGACGAGCAGTGCGGCGGGCTTGGCGATGTTCACGATTTCCCCCATGTGAACGAACGGTGTCGGTCGCTCCGCCGTGGCGGAGTGGGTCCACCGTGCCGCCGTGACCCGTCCGGCGGTACCTCGGAAGTCTCAGGGTCACTTCTTTTCCGGGGGCGTGTACTCCTTGAGGTAGTGGGCGACGCGGGCGCAGTAGTCGCGGTACTTCGGGGGGACTCCGCCCGCGTCGTTCACTTTCTTGTACGACGTCCGGTAGCCGGCCGCGGTCAGCACCCGCTTGTCGCCGCGCAGGCCGTCCTTCAGATGGGAGTCGATGAAGCACAGGTAGCGGCCCATGGCCGGGATGGAGACGGAGGGGGTGAGCGGGGGTGTGGGCGTCGCGGAGGCGGGGACGCCGTCGTCGCGCATCCACCAGCGCAGTACGGCGGGGGTCCAGCGGGCGATGCCGAACTCCTGCTTGCCGGGGTCGGAGAGGTTCGGGTCGAAGTTGCTCTCGGCCTTCAGCATCGCCGCGATGAGCGCGGGGGTGACGTCGGGTTCGGAGCAGGCGTGGGCGGAGTCCACGACGAGCCGGCGGTAGGAGACCGGAACGCCCTTGTCGGTCCGCAGTTCCGAGGCGCCGTAACCGGCCGAGGAGGCGCCCGGGGCGTCGTCGTGCCGGTCCGTGGCCCAGGTGCTGACGCCGTAGCCGAGGGCCGCCACGGCGGCGGTGGCGGCCGCGGATCCGGCGATCAGTGCCTGTCGGCGCCTGCGCCGCGGGAACAGCCGGGGCAGGCGCGGCGAGCGGCCCGTGCCGGCGGCCGCCTCGACGCGGCGCAGCAACGCCTCGGTGCCGATGCGGTCGGCGTGCGTACGGGCCAGACAGTCACGCACGATCTCCCGCCAGGCGTCCGGGAGTCCGGGTGACAGGCGCAGCTCGTCGGTGCCGCGCGCATACGCGACGGCCGCGTCGCGGCGGGCGCTCGGGGTGCCGCCGGGCAGCGGGAAGGAGTCGGTGAGGACGAGGTGCGCGAGGACACCGAAGGCCCACACGTCGGCCGACGGGCGGATACGGCGGCCGCGTTCGCCGATCTCCGACCACAGCAGCTCGGGCGGTGTGTAGTCGGGGGTGGAGAAGGCCGGGGTGTAGGCGTGGGTGCCCTCCAGCTCGGCGGCCATGTTGAAGTCGGCGAGCCGGGCCGAACCGTCCGGCATCAGCAGCACGTTGGCCGGTTTCAGATCCCCGTGCACCCAGCCCGCCCGGTGCAGCTGCGCCAGCCCCTCGCAGATCTGCGCGAGCAGCGCGGGGCCGTCGGCGGGGCGGGGCGAGGCGGCCAGGCGGGCGGAGAGCGAGCCGTCCGCCTTCTCGAGCACGAGGACGGTGGCACCGTCGAGTTCGGGGCGCTGCGGGTCGTCGACGACGAGGGTCTCGTACATCCGCACCAGGCGTGGCCGGACGAGCCGGCGGTGCAACTCGACCTCGCGCTCGACCAGTTCGCGTAGGTGGGCCAGCTGGCGCGGGGTTCCGGTGCCGGTGGGCAGGAACTTCAGAGCGGCGGTGCGCGGCAGTTCAGGGTCCCGCTCGCGGTGAAGGCCACGGTCACCGTCACCGGTGCGCCGGCCCGCGTAGACGCTGCCGAAGGCGCCGGTCGCGATCGGCTCGCGCACCTCCCAGACGCCGACCCGGTAGCCCTTCGGCACGAGTACGGCGTACGGCTCGGTCACCGGGCTGCCCGCGCGGACGGCCCGGCCAGTACGACCAGGTCGTCCTCGCGCACGAGGTCGAAGCGGAGCGCCAGGGAGACCAGGGACTCCTTCTTGCCGTTGAGGCGGGGGCCCGGGTCCGCCTTGTCCGGGCCGGGCTTGAGGCGCAGTTTCACGGCCAGGTAGTCGATGTTCCACTGCACCGAGGTGCGGGAGGCGGCCGGCCAGACGGGGCGCAGCCGGTCGACGACCTGGTCGACGGTGGGCAGCGGGGCGTGCGGGGCGCCGCGCAGCCGCGGTTCGCACAGGGCGGCCAGGACGGCGAAGTAGCGCTTGGTGCGGTCGACGGAGAAGGCGGGCGCGGTGGTGTCGCCGTCCGGCCCGGCCCCCTCGCGCAGATAGTCGTGGCGCGGCGCCCACACCTCGATCGCCAGCAGGTCCCCGGCGGCGGGCAGCACGATCCGCGAGAACTCGAAGGGGACGGGCGCGCCGAGTCTGCCGGGGCCGACCTTGATGTGCTCGCCGGCGCCCTCCGGGTTCTCCACGACGTACGTCGCTTGCGCGGACAGGTTGCTCAGTATCCAGAAGGCGCCCTGCGCGGTGAGCTCGCCGGCCCGGCGCGAGACCCCGTCGTGCGGGATCGGCAGGTCGTTGCCGGGCGCCCGCCCGAAGGTGAGGCGCTCGCCGGGGGCGAGCCGGATCTGGGTGGGCAGGTGTTCGTCCTCCGGGGTCGGCGGAGGTACCACGATGATGCTGAACAAGGTGCGTCTCCCCGTGCCTGACGGCTACCCCGGCCAGCCTAGGGGGACACACCGGGACCGTGTCCCCCCTGCACGGGTGAACACGGCCCTTGCGAGTGAATGGCGCGAACTGTGCCCCGAGGACGGTCCCGGAACGGGCAATACCAGGGCACCGTTCGGAAACACTCCGTGACCACCGCACTGGCAGCGGGGACCATCACCGCATGCTGGCGTGCGGATGCATGGACCCGATCGACATCATGGCCAGACTGGCCGAGTACGGCTTCCTGGGCGCCGCCGGGCTCCTGCTCGGGTTCGTCTGCCTGGTCGCCGTCCTGCTCGGCGTCATCGCCGCCCTCGGCCACCTCGCCCGCCGCCGTACAGGTGACGACACCGCGCCCGAGGGGACCGGCCCCGGGCCCGAGGGGACCGGCCCCGGCACCCACCCGGGTGGCCTCGCGTCCTTTCGCTGGGAATCCGGCGGGGACTGAGGGCGCAGAACATCCGTGGAGCTCTCGCTGAGCCTCGTGGAGCACTCGTGGAGCATCGGGGCGGCCGGAACAGCAAGGGCCGTGCCCCCCTGCGCGGGTGGGCACGGCCCTCGGTGTGGCGGTCAGCCGGTCACGCGGCTGCGCGTGGGCTCAGTTCGAGCGGATCACGATCGAGCCGCACACCTTGTCGGCGAACGTCTGGCGCTTGGAGTCCCAGGCCGGCCACAGCCAGCCGAGGTAGCAGGCGAGGCTGTCCAGGAAGTGGGCGAGACGGCGGACGAACGCCATGCCGACGCCGAGGGGCTGGCCGGTCTCCTCCTTCACCAGGCGGATGCCCAGCGCCTTCTTGCCGACCGTCTGGCCCGTGCGGCCCTCCTGGATCAGCTGCCAGATCGCGATACTGATGAAGGCGAGCGCGCCGATCGCCGACAGCGCGGCGTTGTTCCGGCCGACGATGATCAGGACGTACGGCACCAGGAAGACCAGGCCGTCCACCAGGGTGCCGAGGAACCGCTGTCCCCAGTTCGCGTACGGCGGCTGGGCGCCGTAGCCGTATCCGCCCTGCTGCGGGTAACCCGGGTAGCCCGGCTGCTGCGGGTAGCCGTAGCCCTGCTGCGGCGGGACGCCCTGCGGTGCCTGGGGGTAGCCGGGCTGCTGCGGGTAGCCGTAGCCCTGCTGCGGATCCTGCGGCTGACCGTACGGGTTGTTGGGCGAGCCGAAACTCATGGCGGATTTCCTCCGTTGACACTGCGGGGACTGACGCGGAAGGAACGGAGGAACGTCAGGATCTGAGCGGTTTGCCCCCCAACCGGACCGCGATACTGCGCCGTTCATCGTCGTAGGAGAGGCGAGTTCTTGTCCAGCCGGATTCGCAAGGCGTTGTGCAAGTGCAACATCACCGACCATCCGGGGACATCCGGGGCGGTGCCCGCGGCCGGTCCCAGGTGCCGCGCGGCAGGGGCCCGGATTGGAACCGAGAGCCGGTCATCCGCGAGGATGGTGTCATGACCGCCCAGATTCTCGATGGCAAGGCCACCGCAGCCGCGATCAAGTCCGATCTGACCGCCCGCGTGGCGGCGCTGAAGGAGAAGGGCATCACGCCCGGCCTCGGCACGATCCTGGTCGGGGACGACCCCGGCAGCCGCAAGTACGTCGCCGGCAAGCACCGCGACTGCGCCGAGGTCGGCATCGCCTCCATCCAGCGCGAGCTGCCCGCCACGGCCACCCAGGAGGAGATCGAGGCGGTCGTCCGCGAGCTGAACGAGGACCCGTCCTGCACCGGCTACATCGTCCAGCTCCCGCTGCCCAAGGGCATCGACGAGAACCGCATCCTGGAGCTGATGGACCCGGACAAGGACGCCGACGGCCTGCACCCGATGAACCTCGGCCGCCTCGTCCTGAACGAGCCGGCGCCGCTGCCCTGCACCCCCAACGGCGTGCTCACCCTGCTGCGCCGCTACGGCGTGGAGATCAAGGGTGCCGAGGTCGTCGTCGTCGGCCGGGGCGTGACCATCGGCCGCCCGATGCCGCTGCTGCTCACCCGGCGCAGCGAGAACGCCACCGTGACCCAGTGCCACACCGGCACCCGGGACCTGTCCGCCCACCTCAGGCGGGCCGACATCATCGTCGCGGCCGCCGGGTCCGCCCACCTGATCCGCCCCGAGGACGTCAAGCCGGGCGCGGCCGTCCTGGACGTCGGCGTCTCCCGCAGTGCCGAGGGCAAGATCGTCGGTGACGTCGACCCGGCCGTGGCCGAGGTGGCCGGCTGGATCTCCCCGAACCCGGGCGGTGTGGGCCCGATGACCCGGGCGCAGCTGCTGGTCAACGTGGTCGAGGCGGCGGAGCGCAGTGCCGGCTGAGAACGCCCACGGCACGCAGCCGCCCGCGCACGACCCGATCGGCGCCCCCCACGCCGAGGGGCGCCCCCGGCGTGTCACCCGCCGCTTCCCCCGGTTCACCAGGGACACCGCACGCCCCGAGGGCGGCGGCCGGGCCGCCCCGGGTGACGCCCCGGCGCCCGCCCGGCAGTGGCCGATGCTCGTCGTGCTGACCACGGTCGCCCTCGGCCTGCTGCTGACCGCGCTCGACGTGTTCCGCTACGGCACCCTGCTGATCGGCGCCGGCCTGCTGGCCGGTGCGGTGCTGCGCTGGACCCTGCCCCGGGTCGGCATGCTCGCCGTCCGCTCGCGCTTCACGGACATCGCCACCTACGGCATCCTCGGCCTCGTGATCGTCCTGCTGGCGATGATGGCCCAGCCCAAGCCGTGGCTGGTGATCCCGTTCCTGAAGGACACCCTGCACTTCACGGTCACCAAGTAGCGCCGCACGCACGGCGCATCGCCCGAGAACGGCGGCCCGTCCCCTCCCCCGAGCAAGGACGAGCCGCCGTCGGGATCCAGCCTTCCCCCCGAGAACTGCCTGTTCAACGGCTGTCCGTGCGCTGTGGCACGGAAGTGACCGTTCCGCTACGGTGTCCGCGCCCTGCCACATGTGTGCCCGCCGTGTCGATGTGTTGACAGTTCGGGGATACGTCACGAAGGTCCCGTAGAACCGGGCTAACGTGTCCAAGGTGTCCAATCGGGACGGTCCGGTGGACTGTGGGGCGCTCGGTGTGCGACGGTGCACAACCGGCGGGCGGCGATGCTCCCGTACGCCCCCACTCCGGGAACTGGGATCCTCGATCAGCGCATCTCTGTGGGTAGCCAGAGGGGGCGGCGCGAGGGGACCGGACCGGCGCGAGGTCACGTGCGGAGGAACGGCGCGGGGAACCGACAGCACCACCGGGGGGAAAGTAGGGGGGAAGCAATGCCTCGTTGGAAAGCCTTGCCGGATGAACTGGATCCGCAGATCAAGGAGTTCACGAGCCAGTTGCGGCGGCTCGTGGACCGCAGCGGCCTGAGCATCGCGGCGCTGGCCGACCGGACCGGCTACAGCAAGTCGTCCTGGGAGCGTTACCTGGGCGGCCGGCTCCTCGCACCCAAGGGTGCGATCGTCGCGCTCGCCGAGGTCACCGGCACCAATCCGGTCCATCTGACCACCATGTGGGAGCTGGCCGAACGCGCCTGGAGCCGGGCCGAGTTGCGGCACGACCGGACGATGGAGGCGATCCGTATCTCCCAGGCGCGGGCCGCGCTCGGGGAGTCCGGGCCGGCCGAGGCCGAGGGGGCGAGCGGCACCAGGACCGCCCGCAGGGGCGCCGGCACCACCGCGACCCCGGGCGTCGCCGGTCCGGCGGGCGTCGCCCCGACGATCCCGCCGCAGCCGACGGCGGCCGACGCCGACGGGCGCGACGGCACGGACCGCGGTCCGGCCTCCGGGGTCAACTCCTGGGGGCTGGCGGGCTATCAGGGCCCGTCGCAGGCGAGCGCCCGGCCCGGTGCGGGTGCGCGGCCGTCGTCTGCCCCGGACGGTCCGGGCCGGGCACCGGGCACCCCGAACCCGCAGGACGGGCACCCGCGGCCCGCCGGCGGCACCTCCGGGAAGAGGCCGGGGGGCAAACGGCGGGCGACGATGTTCCTCGCGGGCCTCGTCGGTGTCCTCGTCGCCGCCGCAGCCGTCTTCTTCTTCACCCACCCCGGCGGTGGCGGCAAGAACGAGGGCGCCGCCAAGGCGCCCTCCCCGACCCGCAGCACCCACACCGGCCTGCCCGCCGGGGTCAAGTGCAGCGGCTCCGCCTGCACCGGCAAGGACGCGGAGGCCATGGGCTGCAGCGGCGATCTGGTCACCACCGCCAAGACCGCCACCGTCGGCACCGCCACCCTGGAGGTCCGCTACAGCAAGGCCTGCGGCGCGGCCTGGGGACGGATCACCGGCGCCGCCCGGGGCGACCGGGTCCAGGTCTCCGTCGGCAAGGTCCGCCAGACGGGGGACATCACCGCCGTCGGGGACGCCATCGCCTACACGCCGATGATCGCCGTGCAGGACGCGGCCGAGGCCAAGGCCTGCGCGACCCTCGCCGCCGGGCGGACGGGCTGCACGAAGTAGGGGGTCGGAAGGGGCGCCGGGGAGGGCGGCCGAACCCGATCGGGTGGAATTCCGGGGGAGGGACGCATGAGCCGCCGGATCCTGGGCACGCGACTGGTACCCCCACGGGAGTCCGGTCAGCCGGTACCCCCCATAGGCGGCCGTCTTCGTCCCCCTCTCCCGGACGGGCGGCCGCCCCTTCATGAATCCCCTCATGAACCACGAGTCCGAAGAGACCACGAGTTGAGACTTGTGGGGTGAGCCACAGGGCCCCGGACATCTCGCATGCCGGATGCGCGATAGCCTGACCGCTGGATTCTCTTGACGCCAAGAGATCGATCATCCGCCGGGGCAGTGACGCCCCACCGCCAGCTGTCATACGGAGAACGCCATGACCCGCACTCCCGTGAACGTCACCGTCACCGGCGCGGCCGGCCAGATCGGTTACGCCCTGCTCTTCCGCATCGCCTCCGGCCAGCTGCTCGGCGCGGACGTGCCGGTCAAGCTGCGCCTGCTGGAGATCACCCCGGCGCTCAAGGCCGCCGAGGGCACGGCCATGGAGCTGGACGACTGCGCGTTCCCGCTGCTCCAGGGCATCGACATCAGCGACGACCCGAACGTCGCCTTCGACGGCACCAACGTTGCCCTCCTCGTAGGCGCCCGCCCGCGCACCAAGGGCATGGAGCGCGGCGACCTCCTCGAGGCCAACGGCGGCATCTTCAAGCCGCAGGGCAAGGCCATCAACGACCACGCCGCGGACGACATCAAGGTCCTCGTCGTCGGCAACCCGGCCAACACCAACGCGCTCATCGCGCAGGCCGCCGCGCCGGACGTCCCGGCCGAGCGCTTCACCGCGATGACCCGCCTCGACCACAACCGCGCGCTGACCCAGCTCGCGAAGAAGACGGGCGTCACGGTCGCCGACATCAAGCGCCTGACCATCTGGGGCAACCACTCCGCCACCCAGTACCCGGACATCTTCCACGCCACGGTCGCCGGCAAGAACGCCGCCGAGGTCGTGAACGACGAGAAGTGGCTGGCCGACGACTTCATCCCGACGGTCGCCAAGCGCGGCGCCGCGATCATCGAGGCCCGTGGCGCGTCCTCCGCCGCCTCCGCCGCCAACGCCGCCATCGACCACGTGTACACGTGGGTCAACGGCACCGCCGACGGTGACTGGGCCTCCATGGGCATCCCGTCGGACGGCTCCTACGGCGTCCCGGAGGGCCTGATCTCCTCCTTCCCCGTCACCTGCAAGGACGGCAAGTACGAGATCGTCCAGGGCCTGGACATCAACGAGTTCTCCCGCGCCCGCATCGACGTCTCCGTCAAGGAGCTCGAGGAGGAGCGCGAGGCGGTCCGCGGCCTCGGCCTCATCTGAGCCTCGCTACCACCCGCACGGGCCCTGCTCCGGTTTCGACCGGAGCAGGGCCCGCGCCCGTTCCACCGCTGGCACTCCATTCCGCGCTTGCCCGGCACCCCGCCCGCGCCGCGCGCCGGGCCCGTCCTCCGGATGGTCCAGGACACACAACTCGACGGCCCGGCGGGCTCGTAGCGCCACACCGAGTGGTGAACGAGGCGGCGGGTGCGGGGAGTCAGGAGCGCGCCGATCGCGACAGCACGCGTTCCGGGCCGGACGCGATGGTGCGTGAGCCGGTCCGGCCGCCGTATCCGACGACCACCAACGCCGTCGCCGCCAGCACCACCAGGGCGGTCGTGCGCAGGGCCGGGCCCATGCCGTCGGCGAGGTCGGCGTGGGAGGACAGGACGGTTCCGGTGACCGCGACGCCCAGGGCCGCGCCGGTCTCGCGGGCCGTGGTGCCGAGGCCCGAGCCGAGGCCCGCCTGGTGCGGCGGGAGCGAGCTGACCACGCCGAGGGTCAGGGCGGGCATGGACAGACCGGTGCCGACCGAGATGACCAGCAGCCAGATGCCGTACGTCCCGTACGGCGTGCCCGCGTCGGCGGTCGACGCGCCGAGCAGGCCGAGGCCGATCAGCGCGAGCCCGGCACCGACCACCGGACGCGGGCGGTTCGCCCATCGCGCGGCGAACTTCGGCACGAGCGCCATACCGGCCGTGACCGGCATGATCGCGACGCCGGTGAGGGCGGCGCCGAAGCCCTTGACGCCCTGCAGGTACTGGGAGTTGACGAAGAAGAGCGAGAACAGGCCGAAGAAGCCGGTGGCCGTGCCGAGGGTGGCGGCGCGCAGCCGGGCGGAGGCGAAGACGCGCGGGTCGAACAGCGGCCTGGGCGAGCGCAGGGCGTGCGCGGTGAAGAGCGTGACCAGGAGGGCGCCGGCCGCGAACGCGCCCAGGATGCGCGGGGAGCTCCAGCCGTACGTCGGACCCTCGATGATGCCGAAGAGGACGGCGAGAAGGCCTGTCGTCAGCAGGAGCGTGCCGAGGGGGTCGAGGGTGCTGTGCGCGGAGCGTTCCGTGCGCGGGGTGGTGAGCGTCACCGCCACGGCGAGGAGCGCGGCCAGGGGCACCATCGCCGCGAACAGCACCCGCCAGGACAGGTATTGGCCGACCAGGCCGCCGCCCAGGTTGCCCAGCGCGCCGCCGATGCCGATCGCCAGGGTCCAGGAGGCCATGGCGCGGGCGCGGTGCTCCGGGGCGGACAGGTGGACCAGGATCGACAGGGTGGCGGGTGTGATCAGCGCGGCCCCGGCGCCGGACAGGCCCCGGCCCGCGATCAGCACGGCCGGGTCCGGGGCGAGCGCGCTGGTGGCGGCGCCCGCCGCGAACAGGGCCAGCCCGGCGAGCAGGGCGCCCTTGCGGCCATACCGGTCGCCGAGCGCACCGGACGGTATGAGGAGCCCGGCGAAGGCGATGACGTAGGCGTCGACCGTCCACAGGATCTCGGTGTGCGAGGGGTGCAGGGACGACGAAGTCAGCTCGGGGATCAGGAGGTTGATGGCGGCGACCATGCTCTGGGCGACCAGGACGCAGGCGCACAGGGCGAGGAGTGTCGAACGTTTCAGGGCATGCGAGGGCACGGCTTCTCCCGGGCTGGGCGGAGTGGTGTGGGGTTCCCCGTCACCGTAGGCTCCGCAGTGACCTGCACTCCAGTGCAATCTTCGCAAGGGACAGATGCACATGACGCAATCCACGGGCCTGGACCTGAATCTGCTCGTCGCGCTGGACGTTCTGCTGGAGGAGCAGAGCGTCCAGGGCGCCGCCCGCCGGCTGCATCTGTCCGAGCCCGCGATGAGCCGCACGCTCGGCCGCATCCGCAAGGCGCTCGGCGACCCGGTGCTGGTGCGAGCCGGACGCCGGATGGTGCCGACCCCGCACGCGCTGGCCGTGCGGGCCGAGGTCGGCGCGGTGGTGGAGCGGGCCCGAGCGCTGTTCCGGCCCGGCCGGGACGCCGACCTCGGGACGGTGGAACGTACCTTCACGATCCTCGGTCACGACACGGTCGCCGCTTCCTACGGCCCGGCCCTCTTCGCACGCGCCGCCCGGGAAGCGCCCGGCATCCGTATCCGCTTCCTGGCCGAGAGCCATGTGGACGCGCCGTTCCTGCGGGAGGGAACCGCCGATCTGGAAGTGGGGGTGATCGACACGGTGGCGCCCGAGGTGCATGTGGAGCCGCTCGCCGAGGACCGGATGGTCGGGGTCGTCCGCGCCGGACACCCCCTGCTGGAGCGGGAGGTGACACCCGAGCGTTTCGCCACGGCGGCCGCTCACATCACCGTCTCGCGACGGGGGAGGCTGTACGGCCCCGTTGACGGCGCGCTCGCCGAACTCGGCCTGAAGCGACGGGTGGTGGGCAGCGTGGGAACCTTTCCCGCCTCCCTCTTCGTCCTGCGCGACACCGATCTGGTGGGGATGATCGGCAGCATGGCCGAGCCGCTGGTCTCGGCACTCGGTCTTGCCACGTTCCCGGTGCCGGTGCCCCTCCCGCCGCTGCGGCTGGGGCTGGCCTGGCATCCGCGCCACGAGGCCGACCCGGCACACGCGTGGCTCCGCAGGTGCGTTCGGGACCTGGTGGAGGAGTGGTCAGCCGGCCGGCGGTGACAGTCGCTTCTCGAACCAGTGGCCGGCGTAGACGTTGTCGTCGTAGCGCGGGATCTCGGTGTACCCGCACGCGCGGTACATCTCCTGCGCCTCGGTGAGCACGGCGTGCGTGTCCAGGCGTACGACGTCCAGGCCGCGCGCCCTCGCCTCCCGCTCCAGCCCGTCGAGCAGCCGCCGCGCCAGACCCAGCCGCCGGGCCTCGGGATGCACCCACACGTGCCGGATCTCGCCGGCTCCCGGCGCAAGGCGCCTGAGGGCCCCGCAGCCCACCGGCCACCCCTCCTCGTACGCGACCAGGAAGGCGCCGGCGTCCCCGGTCACCTCCTCGGGGCGGACCAGGGCGGCCCGGTCGAAGCCCTCCGGGAAGCGGGCGTCGATGTCGGCCGCGTACGCGTCCAGGCAGGCCAGGGCGTCCGCCGATCCCCCGTCCACGACCGCCATGGTGATCCCCGCCAGCCGCAGCAGGCGCCGCGTGGTCGCCATCGCGTCGGTCAGCTCGGCCCGCTGGCCGGGGGTGAGGCCGTCGAGGAGCCCGGCGACCAGGGCGTCGGCCCTCCGGTTCTGCTCGCCGACCTCGGCGCGGCCGGCCGGAGTCGGCTCGATCATCCGGAGCCGGTTGTCGTGCGGCGGCACCGAGACCCGGACCACGCCCTGGGCCTCCAGCGCCTTCGCCATGCGGCTGAGGTAGCCGGCGTCGAGTCCCAGGCGGTTCCTGAGCTCGCGCAGGGAGACGCCGTCCCCGATCTCGAAGAGCAGCCGGGCCTCGCCGAAGGGCCGGTTCTGCCCCAGGTAGTGATCGTCCAGGGCGCCGATGCGGCGCGTGAAGTAGCGGTTGAAACGGCGGAAGGCCGCGACCTGCTCCGCCGACACTGGCTCGGTCATTCTTTGACTTCAGTCAAAGGAATCGGCGGGCGTCGTCCATGGTGCTCTGGTCTGCCGCAGCTCCTGGAGCACCCGGGACACGTCCACCGACTCCTGCGCGGAGGGGGTGGCGGACGGCACCGGTTCGCCGTAGTCCGAGAGCCTCACCGTGCGGTCGGCGCCGTCGTCCTTCTGGGTGCCCTCGACCAGCAGATGCGGGGCGTCCGAGGTGACGTACAGGGTGGACGGCTTGCCGTCCGTCTCGCCCCGCAGCGGAATCACCGGGATGCCGTCGACCGTGGTCCTTGCGCCCCGGGTCAGCTGTTTCCCTGAGGACGAGTCCAGGGTCAGGTCCTTCTGGAACTCGCGCAGATCGCAGACGTCGGCCCAGCCCATGAGCATGCCGTCGTGCGTGGTGCCGTGGATGTACCGGTCCTTGAAGAGGTGGGCCGCCGCCTCGCCCCGGCGGCCCGGCAGCTGGGCCTTCCAGTACATGCTGTCGGCCTTCACCCACACCTCGTCGCCCTGCTTGACGATCTCCAGACCGCCGCCCTTCGAGGCCATCCGCAGCATGCCGACGCAGTCGCCGTCCCGGTCCAGGGACAGGTCCATGGCCTCCAGGTCCGTGCGGTCCGCGTCCGGGTCGCGCTCCATGTACGTCAGGTGGATCGACGCGGTGTCGCGCAGGTGACCCTCCGCCTCCCGGGCGAGTTCGCGGGCGCTCGGATCACCGGTGCCGTCCGCCGCGGCGGACGCCGCCAGGGCGGGGCAGAGGAACAGGGCCGCGCTTGCCGCCGCACAGATCAGCGGTCGTCCGGCCATCGCGGTACCTCCGTGATCACCCCAAGCTCCCTTGTTCAGCCTACTTTTGTCCCTTTTCGACCGCATTTTCAGTGACGCGGCACACTTTCGGCCACCGATTGCGCATGCGATCGAAGGGGTGGGGCAGGCGGTCACGGTCCCCGACTGTGACACGTCTGTGACATAGGGGCACTGAACAGGAACGGAAGGCGATACCGATCATGGCGGACAGAACGGGACGACAGGCCCAGGCGACCATCCACGCAGGGGGCGAGTGGCTGGAAGCCATCTCCGGCCGGACGCGCGAGATCCTCGACCCCGCGGACGCCCGGCCGTTCGCCGTGGTCGCGGAGGGCGACGAGAAGGACACCGAGCGCGCGGTGGCCGCCGCACGGCAGGCCTTCGACCAGGGCCCCTGGCCCGGCACCCCCGTCGCCGAGCGCGCCGCCCTGCTGCGCCGCGTCGCCGACCTCCTCCGGCGCGACCGCGAGGAACTCGGCCTGCTGGAGAGCCAGGACGCGGGCAAGACCGCCGAGGAGGGCCGCATCGACATCGACTGTGTCGCCGACGCCTTCCGCTACTTCGCCGACCTGGTCGCCGCCGAGGCGCCCGGCCGGGTGGTAGACGCGGGCTCCCCCGACATCCACAGCGTCGTCGTCCACGAGCCGGTCGGCGTCTGCGCGCTGATCACGCCCTGGAACTACCCGCTGCTCCAGGCCAGCTGGAAGATCGCCCCGGCTCTCGCCGCCGGCAACACCTTCGTGATCAAGCCCAGCGAGATCACCCCGATGACAACCATCGCGCTGATCGACCTGCTGGCCGAGGCCGGCCTGCCCGCGGGCGTCGCCAACCTGGTCACCGGCCCCGGCCACACCGTCGGCGCCTGCCTCGCCGAGCACCCCGGCGTCGATCTGGTCTCCTTCACCGGCGGCCTGATCAGCGGCACCAAGGTCGCCCAGGCGGCCGCCCCGACCGTCAAGAAGGTCGCCCTCGAACTCGGCGGCAAGAACCCCAACGTGGTCTTCGCCGACGCCTGCGCGACCGACGAGGGCTTCGACACCGCCGTCGACCAGGCCCTCAACGCGGCCTTCATCCACAGCGGCCAGGTCTGCTCGGCCGGCGCCCGCCTCATCGTCGAGGAGTCCGTCCGGGACCGCTTCGTCACCGAACTCGCCCGCCGCGCCGAGAAGATCAGGCTCGGCCGCGGCACCGAGGACGGCGTCGAGTGCGGCCCGCTCGTCTCCGCGCAGCAGCGCGCCAAGGTCGAGGCGTACGTCTCCTCCGCGCTGGCCGAGGGCGCGGTGCTGCGCTGCGGCGGCAAGCGGCCGTCGCCCGCTCCGGAACGGCCCGAGTCCGGCTACTTCTACGAGCCGACCGTCCTCGACCAGTGCCACCGCGAGATGAAGGTCGTCCGCGAGGAGGTCTTCGGCCCGGTCCTCACCGTCGAGACCTTCTGCAACGAGGACGAGGCGGTGCTCCTCGCCAACGACACCGAGTACGGCCTCGCCGGCGCGGTCTGGACCGCCGACGCGGGCCGGGCCCGGAGGGTCGCCGGCCGGCTGCGCCACGGCACGGTCTGGATCAACGACTTCCACCCCTATCTGCCGCAGGCGGAGTGGGGCGGCTTCGGCAAGAGCGGCACGGGCCGCGAGCTGGGCCCGGCAGGGCTCGCCGAATACCGCGAGACCAAGCACGTGTACCAGAACCTCGCGCCCAAGCCGGTGCGCTGGTTCGCCGGCTGACCCCCGTCCCCTTCGAGACCTCCCCCGAGACCTCCCCCTCGAGCCGTCCCCTTCGAGCTTCCGGAGCAAGCACCACCATGTCCCACACTCCCCACCTCTACGACTATGTCGTCATCGGTGGCGGAACCGCCGGTTCCGTCATCGCCTCCCGCCTCACCGAGAACCCGGACGTCACCGTCGCCGTCATCGAGGGCGGCCCCAGCGACGTCGGCCGCGACGACGTGCTGACCCTGCGCCGCTGGATGGGCCTGCTCGGCGGCGACCTCGACTACGACTACCCGACCACCGAACAGCCCCGCGGCAACTCCCACATCCGGCACAGCCGCGCCCGCGTCCTCGGCGGCTGCTCCTCCCACAACACCCTCATCTCCTTCAAGCCGCTCCCGTCCGACTGGGACGAGTGGGAGGCGGCCGGCGCCAAGGGCTGGGGTGCCGTCCCCATGGAGGCCTACTTCGCCCGCCTCCTCAACAACATCGTCTCCGTGGACGAGAAGGACCGCAACGCCATCGCCCGCGACTTCGTGGACGCCGCCCGGTCGGCGCTCGGGGTCCCCCGCGTCGAGGGCTTCAACAAGAAGCCGTTCACCGAGGGCGTCGGCTTCTTCGACCTCGCCTACCACCCCGAGAACAACAAGCGCTCCTCGGCGTCGGTGGCGTACCTGCACCCCGTGATGGACGAGCGGCCCAATCTGACGATCCTGCTGGAGACCTGGGCGTACAAGCTGGAGCTGAACGGCACCCGCGCCGAGGGCGTGCACGTACGCACCAAGGACGGCGAGGAGCTGCTGATACGGGCTCGGAGCGAGGTCGTCCTGTGCGCGGGCGCCGTCGACTCGCCCCGCCTGCTGATGCACTCGGGCATCGGCCCCCGCGAGGACCTGGAAGCGCTCGGCATACCGGTCGCGCACGACCTGCCGGGCGTCGGCGAGAACCTGCTCGACCACCCCGAGTCGGTCATCGTCTGGGAGACCCACGGCCCGATTCCCGAGAACTCCGCGATGGACTCCGACGCGGGCCTGTTCGTGCGCCGCGACCCCGACCACGCGGGCCCGGACCTGATGTTCCACTTCTACCAGATCCCGTTCACGGACAACCCGGAGCGACTGGGCTATGAGCGGCCGGAGTTCGGCGTCTCGATGACCCCCAACATCCCCAAGCCGAAGAGCCGCGGCCGCCTCTACCTGACCAGCGCGGACCCCTCCGTGAAGCCCGCCCTCGACTTCCGGTACTTCACCGACGAGGACGACTACGACGCCCGGACCCTGGTCGACGGCATCCGCATCGCCCGCGAGATCGCCAAGGCCGAACCGCTCGCGGGCTGGCTCAAGCGCGAGGTCTGCCCGGGCCCGGAGATCCTCGGTGACGCCGAACTGAGCGAGTACGCCCGCAAGGTCGCCCACACCGTGTACCACCCGGCCGGCACCTGCAAGATGGGTGCCCCCGACGACGAACTCGCCGTGGTGGACCCCGAGCTGAAGATCCGGGGCCTCGACGGCATCCGCATCGCCGACGCCTCCGTCTTCCCGACCATGCCCGCCGTCAACCCGATGATCGGGGTGCTGATGGTCGGCGAGAAGGCCGTGGACCTGATGGGAGGTGGTGCGTGATGAGTACGGCGACCGACACACCCGTGTTCTCCGTCGACGGCCTGTGGAAGGTCTTCGGCCCGAAGGCCGACCGCATCCCCGCGGACCCCGAGCTGTCCGGCCTCACACCCGCCGACCTGCGCTCCCGCACCGGCTGCACCGCCGCCGTCCGGGACGTCTCCTTCGACGTGCGCAAGGGCGAGGTCTTCGTCGTCATGGGCCTGTCCGGCTCCGGCAAGTCCACCCTCGTCCGCTGTCTGACCCGGCTGATCGAGCCGACCGCCGGCACGATCGCCATCGACGGCGAGGACGTCCGCGCCATGGACAAGGCCCGCCTGCGCGAACTGCGCCGGCACCGCGCCGCCATGGTCTTCCAGCACTTCGGCTTGCTCCCGCACCGCACGGTCCTCGACAACGTGGCCTACGGCCTGGAGATCCAGGGCGTCGGCAAGGCCGAACGGCGCGAGCGCGCCGCCGAGTTCGTCGCCAAGGTGGGCCTGGAGGGCATGGAGAAGCGCCGGCCGGCCCAGCTCTCCGGTGGCCAGCGCCAGCGCGTCGGGCTGGCCCGCGCGCTCGCCGTCGACCCCGAGGTGCTGCTGTTCGACGAGCCCTTCAGCGCCCTCGACCCGCTCATCCGCCGCGACATGCAGGACGAGGTGGCCCGCCTGCACCGCGAGGAGGGCCGCACGATGGTCTTCATCACCCACGACCTCAGCGAGGCCCTCAAACTCGGCGACCGCATCGCCCTGATGCGCGACGGCCGGGTGGTCCAGCTCGGCACCCCCGAGGAGATCGTCTCCTCCCCGGCCGACGACTACGTCCGCGAGTTCGTCCGCGACGTCCCGCGCGAACAGGTCGTCACCTGCCGCACGGCCATGCGCCCCGCGTTCGCGCAGGAGGCGGCGGGCGGCCCGGCGGTCCGCCCGGACGCCCCGGTGGCGGAGGCCATCGAGGCAGTCGCCCACGCGGGAACTCCGGCGCGGGTGATGGACGAGGGCAAGTGCGTGGGCGTGGTCGACCACGCACAGCTGCTGGGCGTGGTGGCGGGCGTCGCGGCCGCGGGCGACGCCACCGCCGTACCCGCCAAGCGCCGGCAAGCGACCCCACCCCCGCCCCGCACCAGTCCGGAGGGCGTCTGATGGCAACGATCACAGCAACGGCCCCCCGCACAGCACTCCCCGGCATCCTGAGAACCCGCGCCGCAGCCAAGCTCCTCACCCTGGCAGCCCTGGCCGCGATCGTCGTACCCCTCGTCGACAGCCGCTGGGGAAGCAACGCCTGGCCGCACGCACTGACCGTCGACCTCTCCAAGCCCCTGGCCACCGCCAGCGACTGGGTGATCGACAACCGGGACAGCCACCCCCTGTTCCTCTACTTCTTCGGCCACATCAGCAACGCCGTCGTCCTCTCCGTACGCGCCGTCTACCTCACCCTGCTCGCCGCAGGCTGGGCAGGCGTCACGGCATGCGGCGCCCTGATCGCCTGGCGCGTCGCCGGCGTCCGCCTGGCCGCCGGCACGGCCGTCGCCTTCCTGGCCTGCGGTGCACTCGGCATGTGGGTGCCCACCATGCAGACCCTCGCGCTGATGGTGGTCGCCGTCCTCGCCTCCGTGGCCGTAGGCGTCGTGCTCGGCCTCGCCGCCGGCCTCTCCGACCGCCTGGACCGCGCCCTGCGCCCGGTCCTGGACACCATGCAGGTGCTCCCGGCGTTCGCGTACCTCCTCCCCGTCGTCCTGGTCTTCGGCATCGGCGTACCCGCGGCCGTCCTCGCCACCGTCGTCTACGCCGCCCCGCCGATGGCCCGCCTCACCGCGCTCGGCCTGCGCGGAGCCGACCCCGAGGTCCTGGAGGCCGTGGAGTCGCTCGGCGCCACCGCCCGCCAGCGGCTGCTGACCGCCCGCATCCCGCTGGCCCGCAAGGAACTCCTGCTCGGCCTCAACCAGACGATCATGATGGCGCTGTCCATGGCCGTCATCGCCTCCGTCATCGGCGCCGGCGGTCTCGGCGACCGCGTCTACCAGGCGCTCGCCTCCGTCGACGTGGGCGCGGCCCTCGCGGCGGGTATCCCGATCGTGCTGCTGGCCGTCGTCCTGGACCGCGTCACCGCAGCCGCGGGAGAAGGCGGGCCCCGGCCGCGCACCATCGGCCGGCCCTACGCCCTCGCGGTCACCGTGGCCGTCGCCCTGACCGCCCGCCTCCTCGGCGGTCTCGACTGGCCCTCCGGCTGGACCCTGCAGATCGCCGACCCGGTCAACCGCGCCGTCGAGTGGATGACGAACCACCTCTACTCCGGCGTCCCGGTCGTCGGCGGCACCGCCGACTGGGCCGGCCACTTCACGACCTGGATCCTGGACCCCGTCCGCAGCGGCCTCCAGGGGCTGCCCTGGTGGTCGGTGCTGCTCCTCGTCGCCGCGTCGGCCTGGCTGATCGGCACCTGGCGCACCGCCCTGACCGCCGTCCTCGCCATGGCCGCGATCGGCGTGCTCGGGGTGTGGGAGCCGTCCCTCGACACCCTCTCGCAGGTGCTCGCGGCCGTCGCCGTCACCCTCGTCCTCGGCGTCGCGACCGGTATCGCCGCCGCCCGCAGCGACCGTGTCGAACGGGCCCTGCGCCCGGTCCTGGACGTCTTCCAGACCATGCCGCAGTTCGTGTACCTGATCCCGGTCGTCGCCCTGTTCGGCGTCGGCCGCGCGCCCGCCGTCGCGGCCGCGGTCGTCTACGCCCTCCCGGCCGTCGTGCGGATCACCGCGCAGGGCCTGCGCCAGGTGGACCCGGCCGCGCTGGAGTCGGCGCGCTCGCTCGGCGCGACCGGCCGCCAGCAGCTGTGGCAGGTCCAGCTCCCGCTCGCCCGGCGGTCGTTGCTGCTCGCCGTCAACCAGGGCGTGGTCCTGGTCCTCGCCGTCGTCATCATCGGCGGCCTGGTCGGCGGCGGTGCCCTCGGCTACAACGTCGCCTTCGGCCTCGCCCAGGGCGACCTGGCGACCGGCCTGGTGGGCGGTGCGGCCATCGTCTGCCTGGGCCTGATGCTCGACCGGGTGACCCAGCCGACGGAGCGACGCGCGAGGAAGGGAGTCTGACATGCGCATTCGTACGATTGCAGTGGTGGGCTCGCTGGTGCTGCTCACCGGCTGCGGCGCCGCCGACATGACCAAGCAGGCCTCGCCGTTCGCCAACGCGCAGGGCTCGAAGACCGTCACCCTGTCCGTGCAGTCCTGGGTGGGTGCCCAGTCCAACGTGTCCGTCGCCCAGTACCTGCTGGAGCACAAGCTCGGCTACCGCGTCGACACCGTCCAGGTGGACGAGGTGCCCGCCTGGGACGCGCTCAGCCAGGGCCGGGTCGACGCGATCCTGGAGGACTGGGGCCACCCCGACCAGGAGAAGCGGTACGTCACCGACAAGAAGACGATCGCCGGCGCCGGCGACCTCGGCGTGACCGGCCACATCGGCTGGTTCGTCCCGACGTACCTCGCCAAGCAGCACCCGGACATCACCGACTGGAAGAACCTGAACAGGTACGCCCCGCTCTTCCGCACCGCGGAGAGCGGCGGCAAGGGCCAGCTGATGGACGGATCTCCGTCCTACGTCACCAACGACAAGGCCCTGGTGCAGAACCTGAAGCTGGACTACCAGGTCGTCTTCGCCGGTTCCGAGGCGGCCCAGATCACCCAGATGAAGCAGTTCGCCAAGGAGAAGAAGCCCTTCCTGACCTACTGGTACTCACCCCAGTGGCTGTTCAAGAAGGTCCCCATGACGGAGGTGAAGCTGCCGCCGTACAAGGAGGGCTGCGACGCGGACGCGGCGAAGGTCGCCTGCGCCTACCCGCAGACCCCGCTGCAGAAGTACCTCAACGCCGACTTCGCGCAGTCCGGCGGCAAGGCGGCGGCCTTCCTGAAGAAGTTCAAGTGGACGACCGAGGACCAGAACGAGGTCTCCCTGATGATCGCCGACCGGAAGCTCTCACCGCAGGAGGCGGCGAAGAAGTGGGTGGACAGCCACCCCTCCGTGTGGAAGCAGTGGCTGTCCTGAACGGCCCTACCGGGTAAGGCTGTCGGCGATCTCCCGCAGCGCGGCCGCGGCCCGCCGCTGGAGTCCCGGCCCGAACGTGATGCGGGTGGCCCCGAGTTCGCCGAGTGCGGCGGGCGAGGGGCCCTCGCCGTCCAGCCGGGCCAGCATGTTGATCGGCCCCTGGATCCCGGACCGCAACAGCGGCAGGAGGTCCGCCGGTGCGAGGATCGGATACACGCAGTCCGCGCCCGCGGCCACGTACAACGCGGCCCGCTCGATGGCCCGTTCGGGATCCCGGTCGCCGTGGACGAAGGTGTCGACACGGGCGTTGACGAACAGCCGGTCGGCGGCGGCCGAGCGCACCTCGGCGAGGAACTCGGCGTGCGCGTGCGGGTCCTTGAGGACACCCCCCTCCGAGTCCTCGAGGTTGCACCCCACGGCACCGGCCTCCAGCAGCCGCTCCACCAACTCCTTCGGCGCGAGCCCGTACCCGCCCTCGACATCCGCCGACACCGGCACGTCCACCGCCCGCACGATCCGGGCCACCGCGGCGAACATCTCGTCGGCCGGGGTCGCCCCGTCCGCGTACCCGAGCGAGGCGGCGACGCCCGCACTCGGCGTGGCCAGGGCCGGGAACCCGGCCTCGGCACACACCCGGGCGCTGGCCGCGTCCCAGGGGCCGGGCAGGACGAGCGGGTCGCCCGGGGTGCGCTTGAGGTGCAGCGCGCGGAACACCTCCGCCTTGCTCACCCGTGCTGCCCCGGCTGGTAGTGGCCCGGGGTCATCCGGGTGGTCACGCCGAACCGGTTCCACGCGTTGATCACCGTGATCGCGGCGATCAGCTGCGCCAGCTCGGCCTCCTCGAAGTGACGGGCGGCGCGGTCGTACACCTCGTCCGGCACGAAGCCGTCGGTCAGCACGGTGACGGCTTCGGTCAGCGCGATCGCCGCCAGCTCCTTCTCCGTGTAGAAGTGCCGCGACTCCTCCCACGCGCTGAGCTGCACGATCCGCTCGACGCTCTCGCCGGCCGCGAGGGCGTCCCTGGTGTGCATGTCGAGGCAGAACGCGCAGTGGTTGAGCTGCGAGGCGCGGATCTTCACCAGCTCGTACAGCGTGGGGTCCAGACCCTGCTTGGCGGCCGCGTCCAGGCGGATCATCGCCTTGTAGACCTCGGGCGCGTGCTTGGCCCACTGCATCCGCGGGGCGTGCTCGGTGGCGTACTCGACGGTTTCCTGTGTAGTGCTCATGCTTCGACCCTAGGAGCGAGGAAGCCCAGGAGTATGGTCCATTTCCATGGCGAATCCTTGGGCCACTCTCGGCGTCGACCTGCACCTGGAACCGGCGGGATCCAGCGGCCTGCGCCGCGGCCTGACCGACGCACTCCGGGACGCGGTCCGCACCGGCCGCCTCGCCCCCGGCACCCGCCTCCCCTCCTCCCGCAGCCTCGCCGCCGACCTCGGCATCGCCCGCAACACCGTCGCCGAGGCCTACGCCGACCTGGTCGCCGAAGGCTGGCTCACCGCCCGCCAGGGCTCCGGGACGCGGGTAGGGGAGCGGGCCGTGGTCCCGTCGGCGGGCCCGGGTACGGCACCCCGGCGCCGCGAAACCGACCGCCCCGCCCACAGCCTCATCCCCGGCACCCCCGACCTCGCCGCCTTCCCACGCACCGAGTGGCTCAAGGCCGCCCGCCGCGCGCTGGCCACCGCCCCCTTCGACGCCCTCGGCTACGGCGATCCGCGCGGCCGCCCCGAACTGCGCACCGCCCTCGCCGGCTATCTCGCCCGTGCCCGCGGCGTCCGCACCCACCCCGACACGATCGTGATCACCGCCGGCTTCTCGCACGCCCTGCGCATCCTCGGGACCGTGCTGCGCACCCGCGGGGTACGAACCGTCGCGGTGGAGTCGTACGGACTCGACGTCCACTGGGACCTGCTGCGGAACGCGGGCCTCGCGACCCCCGCGCTGCCGTACGACGCACTCGGCACGGACACGGGCGTGGCGGGCGACGCGGGCGCGGTGCTCCTCACCCCCGCCCACCAGTTCCCGATGGGCACGCCCCTGCACCCCGACCGGCGCACCGCCGTCGTGGAGTGGGCGCGGCGCACCGGCGGGCTGGTCCTGGAGGACGACTACGACGGCGAGTTCCGCTACGACCGTCAGCCCGTCGGCGCCCTCCAGGGCCGCGATCCCGACCGGGTCGTCTACCTCGGCACCGCCAGCAAGTCCCTCGCCCCCGGCCTGCGCCTCGGCTGGATGGTGCTGCCGCCGTCCCTGGTGGAGGAGGCGATCGCCGCCAAGGGCCACATCGACACCTGCGGGGTGCTGGACCAGCTGACGCTGGCCGAGTTCCTGGTGTCCGGCGCGTACGACCGTCACGTCCGCTCGTCCCGGCTGCGCTACCGGCGCCGCCGTGACGCCCTCGCCGCGGCCGTCGCCGACCGCGCACCCGACGTCCAGGTCACCGGCATCGCGGCCGGCCTGCACGCGGTACTGCGGCTGCCACCCGGCACCGAACAGTCGGTGATCCAGGCCGCCACCTGGCAGGGCCTGGCCCTGCACGGCCTCGCCTTCCACCGCCATGAGCAGGCGGTCGCCGAGCCCCTGGACGCACTGGTGGTGGGGTACGGGACGCCGCCGGACAGCGCGTGGGCGGGAGCGTTGGAGGCGTTGTGCAGGGTGTTGCCGTAGGAGGAGTCCGGCATCTCCTTCACTGCCTTGGTGGTCGGCTCCGTAGATCCTTCGGGGGTTGACTGTGGAGAGTGTGCTGTGTGTGGTGCGGGGTTTCCTTGTCAGCGAACCTGGTCGCTCTTCGGCCCGATGCCTTTGATCCTGGTCGGAGTTCCGTCCGGGGCGAAGGAGTGGTGGAAGGTGAAGGCGTGCGGCGCGGAGCCGTGGTCGTGGAGGTGCTCCAGCCTGGAGACCCCGTCCTGCCAGATGGGTATCACGCCGTCGGAGACCCACCACAACACGTAACTCGGGTGTCCTGTCCTCTCGAACCAGTCGTAACGCCTGTTCAGCGCCTCACGGTGCAGACCGGTGTAGATGGCGTCGAAGGCGGGGCGCAGGTCGGTCCAGAGCGAGAGGGTCGCGTCCAGTGCGGCGGTTTCCACAGTGCGGCCCTTGCCGTACCAGGTCGGTACGGCGAACTCTCCCCATGCACCCCAGTCCAAGTCGAAGTGCGTGCCCCGGCTGCGGTCTGCCGCTTCAGCACGAGCGAGGTACCCGGGGTGCTGGCCGATCTTCCGGTAGATGGCCTCGCCGCGGTCGTGGAGTTCGCGCGTGAGAGGTGTGGGATCGGCGAGAGGTGACTTCAGGACGCCGAATGTGTACAGAGCAAGATGGGGCATGCGTCTCTCCCTGGTTGGGGGTGCCTGGTGTGGACCCGCGGGTGGCTCAGCCTCAAGGAACTCCTGTGCGACCGTGGGTGATCGCCGAAGACCAGGTGAAGGTAGCTGCCTCTGCGGGCCATGTCGAAGTTGCGTTTTCCCTGTCAAAGTGGCTTCCTGCACAGGTCCTTGCGGGGGTTGGGGCGGTGACGGGCGGGGCGGGCTGCGGGGTACCAGTGATCCACTTCGGCCGGTCGGTTCGCCCGCCATGCCCGTCCGCACTCCCTGTCCGACAGCCCCGAGTGCCGCCGAACGCGTGCGGTTGAAGAAGACGGCCGACGGCCACCGCCCCGCCTCGTTCACACCGCTGCAGGCCGCCGAGGTCAAGGCGCCGGCCTGCCGGCTGCCCGCCGAGAGTGAAGTACCGCTCTCACGCTGGTCGTGCCCGGAACTGGCCCGCGAGGCCGCCCGCCGGGGCATCGCCCCGTGCAATGCCAAAAACGTCGCAGGTCGGTGGCTACTCGGCGGCAGGCACCCGCATCTGCCGGGCGACGAACTCCACCACCTGTTCCGGGAAGTCCACTCGGCCCCGAGGGAACTGGCCGTCGGGGTCTCGCAGGTCAGCGAGTTTCGTCGGTAGCCCTTAGAGGCAGCTTGCTTCTCGCGTGCCGTCCACAGGCAAGAGGTCAGGCCTCAGTTGCTCTTCTTCTGTCCGCACATGAGGGCTTCGGCCTCGACCTCAGGCCTGGACAGCTCTTCCTTGATCCCGCACTTGACCAGTGAGGTGTACGGGGCCGGCTGCCAGGTGGTCAGCGTGCCCCGCACGCCTTCGTTCCCGCTGCCGCATCCGTAGACGAAGGGTGCTTCGACGGTGTCGACGGCAACCATGGCGACGATCACGCCCGACGACCTTCCGGACTCCGTCTCGAGGGTCCTGTCCCCGGGGGCCAGGGTGAAGGTGGTGCCGGCTTTCGCAAGGTCGAGTCCGGTCTCCTTCTCCAGAGAGGTGACCGCTGCCTGCGCGTCCATGGCATCGTTCGTCCGGGCCGGTGTGACGGCCGACTTCAGGGTGCGGATCGGGACAAGGGTGTACGTGGTCTTGGCGGTCTGCCCCGCTGGGATGCTCTCGTGGTGGGCGTCGGACACGGCAACCAGCGTGTCCTTCCGGGTTACCTTGCCCCAGTGGAACTTCCCGTTCTGGCAGGCCCAGTTCTTCGAAAGCGGGCGGCCGGTGGATGTCTTGCCGGCGGACGGTACCGCCTGCGGTGCCGCTTGGGCGGTGCAGGACGACGCGGCCAGGACTGCTGCGGCCACCATCACGTAGCGAAGTGACTTGTTCATCCGCATCCCTTTTTCATGGCCGTCTTGGCCAGGCCGTCCTGAGGCGTCTTGTCGCAGCGGCAGCCGTCCTCGTAGTTGACGGCGGAGAAGGCTGTGCCCCTGTGCCGTGTAGACCTTGTAGTGGCTGGTCCAGCTGCGGCAGTGGTAGCCGTATTCGACTCCCTGTGGGGCCTCTAGGCAGAGGGCTGGGGGTTTGCGGGGGAGGGCGGCAGGGGGTCGACCACGAACGACCCACGTGCACGTACCGTCACCACCAATCCCCTGTCCCGAAGAATGTCCAGAGCGCGGCGGACGGTACCCGGACCGACCTTGTACTCGTGCGTCATCGTCAGTTCTCCCGGCAGTCGGGTGCCGGGCGGGTAGTCGCCGGAACGGATCTTCCGCTCGATGATCGCGGCCAACTGTTCGTACACGTACTGCGGCGAGTCGGGGCTGATCTTGTCCACGTTTTGACCGTAGAGCGCCACTCTCCACTGCGCATTACCTAGTACTACTACCAACCACTACCTACCACTGCCGTTAGGAAAGAAACGCGAGCGTGACGAACGAGAGCGGCGTTACTACGTCCCGTGGGAGGCCGCCGTATGAGCGCATGGCACCCCCGCAGCCTTGGCGTCGACCCAGTCACCGGCAAGGAGGCGTTCGTGATTGCGCGCCCCGGCGGTCTCCTCCAGACGCTGGCCGACGCGCATGCCCTGGAGACCGCCGCCGTCCTGGTGGCAGTCGTCGGCGCCGTACTGGAGGCGGGTGAGGCATCGCACGCCGAACTCGCCGCTCTTGTAGTGCCGTTGCACGCGGCCCTCGACGAATGCGTCGGCATGATGGCGGTGGACGTGGCGGACCGGAGCGGCGGACGGGGAGTGATGGAGTAGAGGCATCCCGCCGTTGGGCATGCAGTGGTGCCGTGGGTGCTCAGCCTTCCTCGGCCACCACCGGCGCCTCCCCGAACCGAGCCAGCGCCAGCGCCCCGGCCACCGCCACCGCGAACCCCAGCACCCCCAGCCAGGTCAGCCCCTCCCTGGTCCGGTCGCCGAGCCAGATCACGCCGACCGCCGCCGGGCCGATCGTCTCGCCGATCACCAGGCCGGCCGTCGCCGTCGTCACCGAGCCGCGCTGCAGGGCGGAGGTCAGCAGGATGAAGGCGGCGCCTCCGCCGAGCAGGAGGGCGTAGGCCGCCGGGTTGGTGAGCAGATCGGCCGGGTGCAGCGAGTCGATCAGGCGGACCGACACCTCCACCACTCCGAACCCGAAACCCGCCCCAAGGCCCAGCACCAGCGCCCGCAGGCGCCCGGACAGCCGCCCGCCCAGCAGGGCGAGCACCAGCATGCAGAGCGCCGTCGCGAGCATCGCCCACCTCAGGGTGTCCGAACCCGCCTGCTCCCCCTCCGGCCCGGCTGCCAGCCCCAGCATCGCGAGCCCGGCGCACACCACGCCCACCGCGCCCCACTCCGTGCCGGTCAGTCGCACCCCCAGCAGCCGCGCCGCGACCACCGCCGTCACCGCCAGACTCGCCGCCAGCGCCGCACTGACCGCGTAGATCGGAATCGAGCGCAGCGCCGCGATCTGGAACAGGAAGCCCAGTCCGTCCAGCGCGAGCCCGGCCAGATACCGCCACTGCCTGAGCGCCCGCAGCAGCAACGCGGCCTCGCCGCCCCCGCCCGTACCGGCCTCCCGTGCGGCGACCGCCTGCAACACCGTCGCCGTACCGAAGCAGACCGCCGCGGCCAGGGCACACACCATTCCAAAGAGCACGGAGTGACTTTAGGCGAAGGGGGAATCGTGGCGGCCTCCGCACCCGCTCTCACACAGTCCGTCCGTAGGTCCACCCTCCCCACCTGAAGCGCATGGTGCTATCTTCAGTAGCACCATGTTGCTGCGTTTGGACAAGAGAAGCACCCGCCCCCTGCACGAACAGGTGGCCGGGGCCATCCGGCGCGCCATCGCCGAGGGTGAGTGCCGGCCGGGAGACCGCCTGCCGTCGGCACGCGACCTGTCCCAGGCGCTGGACGTCAACGTCAACACCGTCCTGCGGGGGCTGCGCAGCCTCCGGGACGACGGACTGCTGGAGTTCCGCAGAGGCCGGGGCGTGACCGTGGCAGAAGGTGCCGACGAGCGCTCCGGGCTTCTGAACCAGGTGCACGCGCTGGTGACCGAGGCGGCACGACGGGGCTACAGCAGGACCGATCTCATCGAGATGATCAGGGGGATACCGTGAACGACGGCACCAGGGCCAGGCGCGGAGCGCGCTGGAGCGCCGGGTTGTGGACAGTGGGTACGGCCGGGCTGATCGCCGCCCTGCCCTGGGCCGCCCGCGGACGGCTGCCGGACCGCTTGGCCACGCACTGGGGATCCGGGCAGGACACCCCGGACGGGTCCATGCCCCTCTGGGTGGCATCCCTCTTTCCCGCCCTGATCTGGCTGGCCCTGACCGCGATCGTGTTCGTGGCCCAGCGGCGGGCCGGAGACCCCGCGCGCAGGACGTCGCGGGCGTGGACCGCCGCCGCCGTGCTGTCGGGGGGCATCCTTCTCGGCGGCGCACAAGCATCCGTCGTCCGCGCGAACCTGGACCACACGGACTGGCACCAGGCCCGCCAGCCAACGGCGTGGATCGTCGTGACGCTCACCGCGGCGGCCGTCGCCGCCGGAGTCGTCGGATGGCTGGTGAACTCGCGCGTAGCGGCCTCCGCTGCGCCCGACGCGCAGGACCCTTCCCGCCCGGTTCTGGAGATCCCGCGCGGGCAGCGCCTGGTGTGGCTCTCCCGCATCACCAACCCCTGGCTCCAGCTGGTGGCGGCGGTGGCGGGCCTGGTGGCGGTGGCGGCCCTCGTCGCTCTGGTCAGCGGCCTCGCCGCGGCCGGCCCGCTGTGGGCCCTGGTCGCCCCGTTCGCGCTCACGTCCCTGGCCGTGGCCGGCTGTGCCACCGTTCAGGCACGCGCATCGGAGCGCGGCCTGGAAGTGGCGTTCGGACCGCTCGGCTGGCCCGCCCGGCGCTGGCCGGCCCAGGAGATCGAGTCGGCCCGCGCCGAGAACCGCACCCCCGCACAGGTCGGAGGCTGGGGTTACCGGCTCAGTGGTCTCGGCACCACGGTCATGCTGCGGAGCGGAGAATGCCTCGTCATCCGCACCCGGAGAAATGGGGCGGAATTCGCGGTCAGCATCGACGACGCGGAGCGCGGCGCGGCTCTGCTGAACACGCTCAGCCGCTCTGCTTGACGCGCTCGACATGACTCGAGGCGAAGGAATCATGCAGTCCATGTGAGCTGCAGCAAGCGTGCTGACCGTATGTTCAAAGCGCAGCACACACCATCCCAAAGAGCGCGAAGTGACTTCAGGGGGAGGGCGAACCCGCAACCCGCCGTGGCCCCCGCTCTCACCGTTCTCTAGGCTGACCGCCGGAAACAAGCCAGCCAACGGGCAAGCCAGCCATCGGGGGAGACACCATCATGGCCACCGCACGCCGACGACTTCGCTCGGGCACCGTCATCCTCGGCGGCATGGGCCTGTTGGCCACCGCCCTGACCGCCTGCTCGTCCGACCCGGACAAGCGCTGCGTCGACCGGAACAGCTACCAGCTCACCAAGGGCTACAAGGTCGTCTCCGACAAGAACTGCAAGACGACCAAGGCCTCCGTGAACGGCGCCTGGTACTACGGCGGCAAGAAGAAGGGCTCCTGGGTCAAGGGCGGCTCCTTCACCAAGCCGAGCAGGGGCTCCGGCTCCGGCTCCGGTTCGCACGGTTCCTCGGGCGACAGCCACAGTGTCCACCGCGGCGGCTTCGGCGGCGGCCACGGCAGCTCCGGCGGCTGAGCGGAAGCAGCAGTCCCATGGAACGCCGTACGACCACCCCCCGCCCCGGCTGGCAGCAGACCGTCGAGGAGCAGGGGCTCGTCTATCCCCTCACCCGCCACCCCGACGGCGAACTGCGCCCCTACTGGGACGAGAGCGCCTACTACGTCTTCACCCTGGAGGAGGTCGAGGCGCTGGAGGAGACCGTCGAGGAACTGCACCGCATGTGCCTCGCGGCCGCCGAGCACATCGTGGCGAAGGACCGTCTCGCCGACCTCGGTATCACAGAGCCGCGCATCGCCGAGGCCGTCACCGAGGCCTGGCGGCGGCGCGCCGAACTCCCCTCCGTCTACGGCCGGTTCGATCTGCGGTACGACGGCACGGGCCCGGCCAAGCTGCTGGAGTACAACGCGGACACCCCGACCTCCCTGGTCGAGGCCGCCTCACCCCAGTGGTTCTGGATGGAGGAGCGCTTCCCCGGCGCCGACCAGTGGAACTCCCTGCACGAACGCCTGGTCGACGCCTGGCGGAAACAGGCCGGACTGCTCCCGCCGGGCAGCCCCCTGCACTTCGCGCACTCCTCCGCCGACGAACTCGGCGAGGACCTGATGACGGTCGCCTATCTGAAGGAGACCGCCGAACAGGCCGGCCTCGCCACCGACTGGATCTCCATGGAGGAGATCGGCTGGGACACCCTCTCCGGCCGCTTCGTGGACAACAGGCTCCGCTTCATCCGCAGCATCTTCAAGCTCTACCCGTGGGAGTGGCTCACCACCGACGCCTTCGCCGGGCACGTCCTCGACACCCTGGACAACGGCGGTGGCACCGGCAGCACCCTGTGGATCGAACCCGCCTGGAAGATGCTCCTGAGCAACAAGGCCCTCCTCGCCATCCTCTGGGAGCTGTACCCCGGCCACCCGAACCTGCTGCCCGCCTACCTGGACGGCCCCCGCGAGCTGGCGCGCTCGGCCGGCTACGTCGCCAAGCCCCTGCTGGGCCGCGAGGGCGCGGGCGTGACCGTCCACGAGCCCGGCGCACCCGCGGTCGTACGGGACGAGCCCTGCTGTTACCAGGCGCTC
This sequence comes from Streptomyces sp. NPDC031100, assembly GCF_055570785.1. NCBI lineage: Bacteria > Bacillati > Actinomycetota > Actinomycetes > Kitasatosporales > Streptomycetaceae > Streptomyces > Streptomyces sp. NPDC031100. The sequence continues at coordinate 179,027 of NZ_JBVIGN010000012.1, read as the reverse complement.
GCCCCGCTGCCCGCCTTCGACGGCAACCACGTCGTCCTCGGCGCCTGGGTCGTCCTGGACGAGCCGGCCGGCCTCGGCATCCGCGAGTCCTCGGGCCTGATCACCGACGAGTACGCCCGCTTCCTGCCCCACGTGATCCTCCAGGACACTCCTAGACCTCCAGCACCGCCCGCAGCTGGGCGAGACCCCAGTCCAGGTCCTCCTTGCTGATCACCAACGGGGGTGCGATCCGGATCGTCACGCCGTGGGTGTCCTTCACCAGGACACCCCGGTCCATCAGCCGCTCGGACACCTGCCGACCCGTACCGACCCTCGGCGCGATGTCGACCCCGGCCCACAGCCCGCGCCCGCGCACCGCCGTCACCGTGCCGGTGCCGAGCAGGGCGCCCAGCTCCCGGTGCAGATGCTCGCCTAGCTCTGCGGACCGCGCCTGGTACTCGCCCGTGCGCAGCATCGCGATCACCTCCAGCGCCACCGCACAGGCCAGCGGATTCCCGCCGAACGTCGACCCGTGCTCACCCGGACTGAACACCCCGAGCACCTCGGTGCTCGACACCACCGCCGACACCGGCAGGATCCCGCCGCCCAGCGCCTTCCCCAGCACATACACATCCGGTGCGACCCCCTCGTGCTCGCACGCGAACGTCCGGCCGGTCCGGCCCAGCCCCGACTGGATCTCATCGGCGATGAACAGCACGTCCCGTTCCCGGGTCAGCTCCCGCACCGCCGGCAGATAACCGGCCGGCGGGACGATCACCCCCGACTCGCCCTGGATCGGTTCGAGCAGGACCGCGACCGTGTTCTCGGTGAGCGCCTCCCGCATCGCGGTCAGGTCGCCGTACGGCACGATCTGGAAGCCCGGTGTGTACGGCCCGAAATCCGCCCGCGCCTCGGGGTCGGTGGAGAAGCTGATGACCGTCGTCGTACGGCCGTGGAAGTTGCCGCTCGCGACCACGATCTTCGCCATCTCGGCGGGTACCCCCTTGATCCGGTACCCCCACTTCCGGGCCGTCTTCACCGCGGTCTCCACCGCCTCGACGCCGGTGTTCATCGGCAGCACCATCTGCATGCCGCACAGCGCGGCCAGCTCGGTGCAGAACGCGGCGAACCGGTCGTGGTGGAACGCCCGCGACGTGAGCGTCACCCGCTCCAGCTGCGCCTTGGCCGCCTCCACCAGCCGCCGGTGGCCGTGGCCGAAGTTCAGCGCCGAGTACCCGGCCAGCAGGTCGAGGTAGCGCCGCCCCTCGACATCCGTCATCCAGGCTCCGTCCGCGGTGGCCATGACCACCGGCAGCGGGTGGTAGTTGTGCGCACTGTGGGCGTCGGCGGCGGCGATGAGCGTCTCCGTAGCGTTCACGGGAACTCCAGAGGGCCAGAGAGTCGGGATGCACCCCCCTTCTTATCCTCGCTCGCATGGTGGACGCGGGACCTGCGCGATCCGACGCGCCCGGTAGGCTGATCGACGGGCCGTGACTGGCGCGCTGGGATGGGACGGACCATCGGGGAGCGGCCCAGTGGGAAAACAGTGCCGTGCGCCTGGGCCGAACGTGAACGCTGTACGCACGCCGTCCGGAGGTCCCCATGCCAGAGCAGCCCCTGTCGACCGAGTCCACCGCCTTCCGTGCCGCCCTCGACGTCATCCGCGCCGTGGAGCCCCGGGTCGCCGACGCCATCGGCCAGGAGGTGCACGACCAGCGCGAGATGCTCAAGCTGATCGCCTCCGAGAACTACGCTTCCCCGGCCACCCTGCTGGCGATGGGCAACTGGTTCAGCGACAAGTACGCCGAGGGCACCATCGGCCGCCGCTTCTACGCCGGCTGCCGCAACGTCGACACGGTGGAGTCCCTGGCCGCCGAGCACGCCAAGGCGCTCTTCGGTGCCCGGCACGCCTACGTCCAGCCGCACTCCGGCATCGACGCCAACCTCGTCGCCTTCTGGGCCGTACTCGCCGACCGCGTCGAGGCTCCCTTCCTGGAGAAGACCGGCGCCCGCCAGGTCAACGACCTCTCCGAGGCCGACTGGGCCGAGCTGCGCCAGGCCTTCGGCAACCAGCGCATGCTCGGCATGTCCCTGGACGCCGGCGGCCACCTCACCCACGGTTTCCGCCCGAACATCTCCGGCAAGATGTTCGACCAGCGCTCCTACGGCACCGACCCGGCCACCGGCCTGATCGACTACGAGGCCCTGCGCGCCCAGGCCCGCGACTTCAAGCCCCTGATCATCGTCGCCGGCTACTCGGCCTACCCGCGTCTGGTGAACTTCCGGATCATGCGGGAGATCGCCGACGAGGTCGGGGCGACCCTGATGGTCGACATGGCCCACTTCGCGGGCCTCGTCGCCGGCAAGGTCCTGACCGGCGACTTCGACCCGGTCCCGCACGCCCAGATCGTCACCACCACGACCCACAAGTCCCTGCGCGGCCCGCGCGGCGGCATGGTCCTGTGCGACGACTCCCTCAAGGACCAGGTCGACCGCGGCTGCCCGATGGTGCTCGGCGGCCCGCTCCCGCACGTCATGGCCGCGAAGGCCGTCGCCCTCGCCGAGGCCCGCCGGCCCGCCTTCCAGGACTACGCCCAGCGCATCGTGGACAACTCGCGCGCGCTGGCGGAGGGCCTGATGCGCCGGGGCGCGACCCTCGTCACCGGCGGCACGGACAACCACCTCAACCTGATCGACGTGGCCACCTCCTACGGCCTCACCGGCCGCCAGGCCGAGGCGGCCCTCCTGGAGTCCGGCATCGTCACCAACCGCAACGCCATCCCGGCCGACCCGAACGGCGCCTGGTACACCTCCGGCATCCGCATCGGCACCCCCGCCCTCACGACCCGCGGCCTGGGCATCGCGGAGATGGACGAGGTGGCGGGCCTGATCGACCGCGTCCTCGGCACCACGCAGCCGGGCAGGACGAAGTCCGGCGCCCCCTCCAAGGCGGCCCACGTCCTGGAGGAGAAGGTGGCACAGGAAATCGCCCAGCAGGCGACGGACCTGGTGGCGGCGTTCCCCCTCTACCCGGAAATCGACCTGGGCTGATCGCTCCCTGAGGGGCAGCATGCCCAGGGGCGGGGGGGGGGGGGGGGGGGGGGGGGGGGGGGGGGGGGGGGGGGGGGGGGGCGGGGGGTGGGGGGGGGGGTTGGCTCCAGCACACAGCAATAACCCGCA